>JAAYOB010000015.1 GCA_012520575.1 Candidatus Stramentimicrobium fermentans | reverse complement strand
TTGATAAAATTTTTCAGTTTTTCTTCATACTGCTTCATGGCCATATCTTAAGCTTATAATTAAATCGAAAACTGCCTTTCCTCAATATTTTCTGATTCACAGACACCACACCCCTTACAGGCGGGGAGTTCTTAGTGGATTAGAGGATAATATAAATACTATATTATTTATTTTTTCTAATTGCTCTTACGATTACCTTTTCGATAGACCCTATATATCTTATAAGGGGAGAGCCCCTCATTTTCAAAGGTGCGGCGGGAAGGTAGATTGTGTTCACATATAGTAGAAGCTTCAAAGTAGTCATACCCTTTCTTCTCTGATACTTCTATGATATGCTTAAACATTGCTCCGTTTACTGCCTTGTTTTGAAATTCAGGTATGACAAATTGGGCAAAGCCCCTTATCCCGTTAATCTTTTGCTTGTACCAAAGATACTTAAACAGACCAAAAGGAAATAGTTTGCCATTAATTTTTTTTAATACCTGATTATAATCGGGTATAGCCAGTACAAAACCGATTGGCTTGCCTTCTGAACGGGCTATATAAATTAAATCTTTATCTAAAAAGGGGAGGTATTTTTTCATCTCTTCAAAAAATGATTCGAAAGTCGGTGGGTTGGAGTATTCAAAACCATTGTCCACTTCATTTCCTGCCTTGATAATCTTTTCAAATATTTGGCAAGCATCTTTAATCTCTGCATCAAGTTTTTTAAAATTGACCTTTTCAACAGTAAAATTAAATTTTTTCATAGCATAGTCTGCTAATCTCTCGATCTTGCCCTTTAATTTTCCTAGTTCATTAGAGTAATAGGCATAAAAATCCATATCTTTAGTAAAGCCGGCGTTTTTCAACAGGGTCTGGTAATAAGGTGGATTATAGGGGTTCATCAAAATCGGAGGGCTGTCAAAACCTTTTATAAGTACACCTCTTCCTTCTACATCATCATCCGGACAGAGAGGTCCTACTATACAATCAATTCCGTACCCTTTAAGCCATTCCAGAGCTTTGTCCATAATTGCCTCTAAAGCCGGTTGGGAATTAACCACTTCTAAATAACCAAAATATCCTACATTATCACGAATTCTTATATTCTTTTCTTGATTTATACCAACCAATACCCTACCTAAAGGGGTATCGTTTTCCCAAGCCATAAAAAAGGCGTGCGGACCACAGTTGATCTTTCCATTGCTATTATTGCCAGTATTCAAGAAAGAGCTCAACAGATCATTCTTTAAAGGCGGAACCCAATGTGGGTCATTTTTATATATCTCCCAGGCAAAATTAATAAACTCCAACAGTTCTTGCTTATTCTTTTTTAATTCTCTAGCCTCTATCAATTGTACTTCTCTCACCTGGTTATTGTGAATTATTCTACTATTTTCCAAAACTTCTAATATTTTGCGCAATCATCTTAATAAAACTTTATTGCAAAATTATGCTTAGTTCTGTTAACAAGAATAAAACATAATTTAAAATTATATATGAACTTGGCGTAGAAGTCTAATGATAATTTCATTAAAGTGAAATGGAAGGTTAATAATAGCCAGCAATATATGCCCCTATTATCTTAGTGGGAATTTTCACATGAAAACTGACATTTTTACCTTGTGTGGAAGAATGACTCTATCATTCTCGATTTGGAAATTTTCTCATATAAGATCGGTTACCATCATATCAAGCACGAAAGTAAAATAATAAATGTATTCACCTACTTCCCTGTTCTTTGTTATCTTCTCTTAAACCCCTTGGAAGATCTGTCTCTTTTACTCCTATCTTATTTAATATTAATCAATTTTTCTAACCGCTGCCAAATATCCTTTATTTCTTCAGTTACCCTATTTTTACTATACTCTACTACCGGCAACCCCTTTACCAGGGCTTCGGCAATGACATTATCAAAATGTATTTTACCGATAACCTCAACCTTATTTTTATCACACCAGTGTGATATCTGATCTGAGTTTTCTAAATTAAGGTCAAATTTATTGATTATTGATACCGCTTTGACTCCAAAATGTTGTGTTACTTTAACTACTCTCTCTAAATCATGTATTCCGGCCAGAGTTGGCTCAGTTACAATCACCGCTAAATTGGCACCAGTTAGGGTGGCTATTAACGGACAACCAATCCCCGGGGGTCCGTCTGTTATAATCAGATCTAAATTCTCTTCTTGAGCCACTCTTTGAGCATTTTGACGAACTAAGGTAACTAATATTCCTGAATTTTCCTCGGCTATACCTAACCGGGCATGCACTAAAGGTCCGTAACGAGTTTCTGAGATAAACCATTCTCCGCAGCGGTTTTTCTGCATCTGAATTGCCGCCTCAGGACAAATGTGGGCACACAGACCGCACCCCTCACAGGAAATCAAATCTATGGTTGTTCGGTTATTTATGGTACTGATGGCATCATAACGGCATACTTCCCGGCAGAGGCCGCAGTCGGTACATTTATCTATATCAAGGATAGGCACCAATCCGGCATAAAAATCATGTTTCTCTTTAACTTTAGGGTGAAGCAATAAGTCGAGATTGGAGGCATCTACATCACAATCTCCCAATACTTTGTTTTTTGCCAAAACAGCAAAACTGGCAGTTATTACAGTTTTACCGGTTCCGCCCTTTCCACTTATAATCACAATTTCTTTCATTTAAAAACCCTCAATCCTTCAAGTCCTATTGCTTATTATTAGGATATATGGCATACTGGACAATGTTCTCAAAAAGCCTGCTAAATTTGTGCTTATAGCCAGAGTCTATACTGACCATAGGTATACCCCTGGAATATGCTGCAGCAATCTCCCTATCATGGGGGATAGATAGCAAGATGGGTATGTTATGTTTTCGGCAATATTGTTCTACTCCGGAATCCCCAATATTACATCTATTCAAAACTACACCATGTGGGATCCGTAATTTTTCCAAAACTTCTACCGCTAAAACCAGGTCATGCAGACCAAAAGGGGTTGGCTCTGTTACCAATACAGTATAATCACTGCCTTTTACCGCCTCAATAACCGGGCAAGAGGTTCCCGGCGGTGCATCGATAAGTATAATTTCTTGCCCTTCAGCCTTAGAACCTTCTTGCAGTCTACAGCGGTATCTCTTCATAGCTTTCCTCTTAATCTCTTTTATTATAGGCACTGCTATTGGCTCTCCAATATTTAAACGGCCATGGATAAAACTAATTGAATCTGTCCTTCCCTCTTCTAAAATTCCTATCTCTCTACCCTCCTCAGTTATCGCCTTTTCGGGGCATAACAGAGTACACGCACCACACCCGTGGCAAATTTCCGGAAAGACTATGACCTTTTCTTTGGTTACCGCAATTGCATTAAAAACACATACCTGTCCGCATTTTCCGCAAAGATTGCATTTCAGGTAGTCAATCTTGGGAATAGGAACCTTAACTGATTCCTTATTTTGTATCACCGGTTTTAAAAAAAGATGCCCATTGGGCTCTTCCACATCGCAGTCTAAGAAGTGTATCTTATATTTTTTATTCTCAGCCAAAACTAAGGCTAAATTAACCGCAATAGTGGTTTTACCAGTTCCGCCTTTTCCACTCGCAATTGAAATTATCATTCCCGGTCCTACTCCCATTGGTCCGGCATCATTGCCTCTCGGCATATTTTTCACTTCCTTTTCTTTTTTCGACATTAACTATATAGTGATAATGGCAACCTTTATCAATAATAAAAGATAAAATATATTTTACTTCTTCAGAGCATTACATTTTTTACATAAGCCATAAAATTGAATGGTATGGTTTCTTACGGTAAAATCATACTTTTTAGCCAGTTCTTTTTCAGTTTTTTTAATTAATTCCGTCTCTTCTTCAGTAAAATCATCATAGTCTATTACTCTGCCGCAATCAGTGCATATCAGATGGTGATGGTGCGCCATTTCGTTATTTCCGTCACATAACTCATATCTGGCACGACCATCACCAAAGTCAAATTTATGTACCAAACCCATTCTAACCAATAATTCTAAAGTTCGATAGACTGTAGTCAGCCCTATGGCCGGATATATTTGATGTACTTTTATAAAAATATCTTCAGCACTCAAATGTTTTTTTGCCTCATCTAAAACCTGTAATATCACCTGCCGCGGCATGGTAACTCTGTAACCGCATCCCCTTAACTCTCCATGCCATCGACCGCCCGGTCTGCCCTCACCCCATCTTCTGCCCATAATCATACTGCCAATCCTCTAATTATTATTGATAATTATTCCCAGCAACACAATACACTCAATCATTTTTCCTGTCAACTTATTCATATATCCGATTGTTAAAAATCGAACTTCATGCCGGTCTGCAGCGGCAAGAATTTCTCCTGAAAATGGCTGTGTAATTCAACCTGTGCTTTAAACCCGGTGCAATGTCCAGCCATAATAGAATCAATATCAAAACCGGCCAATGCTTCTACGGTCTTCTTTATCCTTTCCATTGGCGCCTCTACCAGATGAAGGCCACCGATTATAGATCTTATCTTTTTCACACCGGTCATCTCTATGGTTTGTTTTACAATATTCACTATCCCGGCATGGCTGCACCCGGTTACAATAACCATCCCTTTATCTTTAAAGTTAGCAACTAAGGAGATATCATCATTCATTCTATCTTCTATAATTTTATTATTGTCAGTTATAGTCTTTAGGGCAATCCCCACCTCTTCAAAATCAGTTTGTCTTTCGACTTCACCGGTAGTGACGAGTCCGGGCATAATCTGCAGAGGGTCAGTTGTTAAATATAAAGCGCCTCCGTTTGCTTCTATCTTATCTCGACTATCTTCCTGCATTACCCCCACATGTCTTAAATAGGGATTATCAATAAAATTTAGTCTAAAAAGACCGGGATGGGCAACAATTGGAAAATCACTTTTACCAATAACCTTTAACAAATCAACAATACCCAAAGTATGGTCATAATGGCAATGTGTTAGTACTATGGCATCGAGTATTTCCGGATTAATATCCAGCAATTTCATATTATGCAATAGAGCTTCATGGTTTTGCCCTACATCGACTAATATATTTTTCTTAATATTTGCTCTCCATGCTTCGATTAAAAAAGAAACGCCATGCTGTCCCCAATAAGGGCTTTCATATAAGACAGAATCCTCTGCTACCACAGTAATACTCATTTTATCTAAATATTTCAATAACATTTCTCCTTGTTCCTTTTATTTTATATTGTGCATTTATGCTGCTGCAGTTTTAGTTTTGGAAGATTGAGCAATTAATTGTACAACTATTATTACTATAACAGTTGGCAATAACCAGGCCAATCCTTGCTTACCAAGAGGTAGTGCTGAATTCATACGGGTAAAGAAAGTATTACCGAACCCTAAGCCCGGCAAAAAATCACCTAGACTGAAAAAAATAGCAACTATAACTCCGGCCTGCGTAGCTAATTTCACACTATTAAAATCAGAAAAGAGGTTCATAATCAATATTACTAATAAAGTTGGATATAAGAGCATTAGCCATGGTGTAGTATAACCCACCACCTTTGATAGACCGATAACTCCAATTAAAAAACCAACTATACTGCTCAATATAACGGTGGTAAGATATTTTAATTTACCATTAGTAAGTTGTTCAAAGGTATCTCCGGCCGTAGAGGTAAGACCTACCGAGGTAGTAATATTAGCAAAGGTAAGGATAATAGCAAAGACGATGGTACCAAAAAACCCTAACAATCCTCTGGCAAATTCTACGGTCAATATACCGATTTGTGCATCTGGGAATTTGGCACCGGAAGTAGCACCTAAATAGGTAAGAACGGTAGAGGTCAAGAATAAAGCAACAGCGGTGATAGAGCCGATTACAATTAAATTGTTTTTCCGTGCCTCTCTACTTTTAAGCCCTCTTATATTGAATTCATTGATAAGCCAAAGTCCGAATAGAGAAGCCCCTAAGGCATTCATAGTATTATATCCGTTTAATATACCTTCGGTAAACGCAGTTGGAGAACCGGGAGACACCGGACTGGCTAAAGGCGAAACTATCCCTTTAACCACCAAGACTACCATAAACACGATTAAGGTTGGGGCAAGATATTTCCCTAACTTATCAATAACTTTAGAACGATTATATGCAAAATAGAAGTTAAAGACAAAAAAGATAAGCAAGGTGACCCATATCGGTACACCGGGGAAAAATTGCTCCACCGCCATTTCATGGGTAGCAGAACTCACTCTCGGTAGAATAAAAACAGGCCCTATGATTAACATGGACATGGTAGTAAAAACAGCACCGAAGTTCTTGCCAAATACACTGGATGCTAAGCCAAATAGAGATTTGTCCTGCATAGAGACTGCTAAATAGGCAATGAGTACCCCTAAACTATTGATGACTCCATAGCCTAGCGCGGCAATAAACCAACTTGTCCCTGAATCCCGACCTAAAATTGGTGGAAATATTAGGTCTCCAACACCAAAGTGGCCCGAAAAAATGGCCGCAGAAATTATAAAGACTGCGCCCCAAGGTAATAATAAATTTTTGTTCTCTTGATCCATTTTAATTAACTCCTTTTCTAAAAATAAAAATAATGAAAATAAAACACTAAAAAAGATACTTTATTTTATTTGAATCATCCCCCCTAAAATCTTTTGGTTATTTTCTGTATAGAAAATTTAAAACCAATCATATTAAAAACAGTCAATTGAAAAGGTATCTGCATCAAATATAAAACGATAAAAATCTATACAAAAGACTTAACTTGTAATGATAATCATTTTTAATAAGAATAGACAAAAAAAGAGAAACCTCAAATCTAACAAATTTTTAAAGTGCAAAATTAATTTGCTAACCAAAGACGGAATCGAATAGCTAAAATGTATGGAGCATTTAGTATATATGCTATCATAAAATAAGAGCAACGCTACTATTTTTTCACTAATTTACAGTAAATTTTCACTTAATTAGCTAAAATATGATATTTTATAAACAATTTAACTTATTGGAAAAATAAGAGTAAAATTTTGTTTGGGGCGAATGACTAACCTTTTCTAATTTTAGTAATAGCTTCTTGATATACCTTGGTAAGGACTACTACATCCTGATTGTAGGTAACACCATTAAAGCCGTCTTCAATAAATTGTTTAGCCTGTTCTATGGTGGTAGTATGAATAAAGATGAATTTTCCGGCATCTTGGACAGCTTTATAAATTCTTTTTAGAGCAGCTCTAAACTCGGGTGCATCAAATTGTGCCGGCTTACCCAAGGCAACTGAGAGATCATAAGGACCGATAAAGATTCCATCTATTCCTTCAATCAAGCAAATCTCTTCAATATTTTCTAAAAAACCTCCGGTTTCGCACTGTGGAATTAATATAGTTTCTTGGTTGCACACTCTAAAATACTCTTCTAAATCACCGCCGGCAAAATCTGCAAAACCAAAACCACCGCTGCGAGTCATAGCTACGCCACGCTGACCAACAGGATAATATTTTCCATATCTCACAATATCTTTTACCTGGTCCACTTGTTCTAAGCAGGGAATCACCAGCCCCTGGGCGCCAATATCCAGCATTTTTAAAATGGAATCACGGCTATGGTTTTTAACACGCACCAGCGGTGTGATACCGCGTACCTCAGCAGCAAGAATACTGTTCATAGCACTTTCTACATCAGCAGGTCCATGTTCTGTGTCAATTATTAAAAAATCTAACCCGGAAAGCCCCAAACATTCCACTGCCAAAGTACTGTTTAGCCCGCAAAATGTCCCAACTACAGCTATCCCCTGCTCCATTTTAGCTTTCATCTTATTTTTCATTATCTTACCCTCCTTCCCCTTCCTAACGATGTTAATACTATTACTATAGAAATAAAAAGCTATTTCTTTTCAGCAGTTATTAGTAAGCTGTCGATAACTCAAATCTTTTACAAATAGCTTATTTTCTCTTATCATACCGTCATCTCTTTATTGGTAATGAATAAGATTAAAGAAATAAATATTATTCTCTCTAACGCCCATTAAGATGATTTTTCGATAAAGAAAAATAAATGGGTTTAAAACTTGAGAGATTAAGCCCAAAATATAAATAACCTGAATAACTCAGAGCTTAGCTCTCTTAGTTTTTCTCAGGAATATAATACCTGATAATGATATTTTCCGTTTTGGGAATATTTTTCTCTCAACTTCAAGACATATATAAGCTGCTGGCTGAACAACCGTCATATATGTTAGATGGTCGAGAGAAAGAAGCACCCCGTGAGGAGTAAATATATCAATACATCCGGCCATTCAATCTTTGCCAACCTATAAAGCTAAATAAAAAGGCGCATTCCTTAACATAAATAAGTATTTCATAAATTAATCATCGCCTAGGTTATCAATGTAATTACAGATTTTCAAGACTTCGGGATTGCTGACTACTTTTGTCTCCAAAATTGTGCGATTGGACAATTCTTCACCCCAGAATTTTCTATTACCGGTACTATATTCTTTAATTGTAGAACCCTGTAATGAGCCGGCATCAAAATAAAGACCTTTGGTTACCGAGTAAGAATATATGGGGGATCCGGATTCAGAATCAATTTCAGCCGATACAGATCTGCCTATAGGACCAAGAGTCCAGGCGAGCGTTCCCCCGAATTTGAAGGATTTTTCCATAAATGCTTCCAGCCCACTGGTACTATTAATTACCAATAATAAATCAATGCTTTGTATTCCTGCCCGGGCACCGATTCCGAAAGCGCTCACCTTTAGAAAAGCAGGACCATACCACTTGCCGGTTTCCCGATCTTTTCTCAATACTATTCCCTTACCCCCTTGTCCGCCTAATCCGAATACCGCTACCTCGGTCAAAGAAGGAAATATTGCTACTCCTTTTGCTTTCCTTAATACGCTTCTAAATACACCGCTATCTAAAGCAATGTCCATATCTATCAATGCCTCTTTCGTGTCGCTGATAATTTCGGAAGGAGTTTCGGATGCGGCAAAAACAGCTAATTCACAGAATAATAATATTGTGGTAAAAAACAGAATACTGACAAACAAAATCATCAGCTTACGTGTTTTCATTTTACCTAAGCCTCCAAATAATAAAATTGTTTACTCCTTATCATTTTATCTTAATTCAGAGAAAAAAACATTATTAATATTTTAATAGAATTTTAGTGAGGTTGTCAGAATAAAAAAGGTTACTTTTTACCTAATATTATAGATTAAAGAAACTTTTAAAACTGGCTAGAAAATTTATTGAGAATAGTATATTGTTTTATCTAAAGTCAATGAACCTCCCCGCAACAGAGTTGTGGGGAATTTAACCTAGGAGATTAAAAGACAAATTGCTCTGTCTAGGTCACTATTTGGAAAATGAATGAATTGTCAAATGAGTAAGTGGTAATTGGGGGAGGGAACATGGGTTGTTTGTTCCCGGTTTTTGGTTCTAAATTTTCTGTATTTAGCCAATGCATATTCAAAATACAAGGTGAATAATATATTTGCAGAATATAATGAGTTCAGAAGTAAACTTTTATTAAAAACTGAGAACTGCTATCTGAAAACTGTTAACCAAGAACTGAAAGCCATCCCACTTACAGATATTTCATATTTTTATTCGTAGCGGAGCGCATCTACCGGATTCATCTTTGCTGCTTTCATAGCAGGATACAGACCAAAGAAGATACCTATAAACAAGGCAAAACCAAAGGCTAAAACTACCGATATACCGGAGATAACGAAGGGCCAGTTACCATATTGGGATAGGAAATAAGCAGCAATCCAGCCAAAGCCCATCCCTGCTATTCCACCTAAACTACTCAAGCTCAGCGATTCCATTAAAAACTGCCACAGTATGTTTCTATTTTTAGCTCCCAGGGCTTTGCGAATACCTATTTCCCGGGTACGTTCAGTGACTGAGACCAGCATGATATTCATAATCCCAATTCCTCCAACCAACAATGATATGGCGGCAATACCCCCTAACATTAAGCTCATAGTCTTAGTAACCGAACTTACCGTTTCCAGAAGCTCGTCTTGACTGGTAATTCGAAACTGTTCCTTTTTTTCATCCTGTAAATATTTCATCAGGAAGTATTCCAATTCCTGCACAGCATTAACGGCGCCTTCTGAGGAATAAGCCTGCCCAATGAAAGAATCAACATATTTATGGGTGGTTAGCCTGTCCATAGCTACTGATACCGGAATATAAGCCCGTTCATCCAGATTGCCGGCCATAGAGCCGCCCTTTTCTCTCATTACCCCGATAACCGTAAACTGAAATATTCGGTTCTCATAGTTCAATCTGACCGTTTCGCCAATGGGACTATCATCTTCAAACAGATCTGCGGCAAGTTGTGAACCCAGTACGATTACCTGCCTTCTCTCCAGATCGTCACTCTCCCCAATAAAAATCCCCTGAGCTACTTCATAATTATTTACCTCGGCATAATCAATCCTGGTTCCTATTATGGTAGCATTAACATTTACTTCATCAGTGATTAATCTGCTATTGAGTGTTTTTACCGGAATAGCTTTTTTTACGGATGGACAGAATAATTCAACATGTTCGACTAATTCTAAGGTAAACTTATGTAAGGAAACCGTCCCACCGACTCTACCAAACTGGCCTCTGGTCATCCACGGATAGACGGTAATCATATTGGAACCTAAATTGGCAATTCGAGCAGTTACCTGTTGGGTTGATCCGGTACCTACCGATACTATGGCAATGACTGCGCCGACTCCGATAACTATACCCAGTATGGATAAGAAACTCCTCATCTTATTAGCCCATAGACTGTTCAGTGCGATACGTAAGCCTTGTAAAATCATGCCACCACCTCATCCTTTTCTATCAATCCATCCCTTATGTAGATAATACGCTTACCATAAGTAGCTATTTCCCGCTCATGGGTAACAAGAATAATAGTATTACCGCTTTGGTGTAGCTTTTGAAAAATCTTCATAATATCATGGCCGGTTTTAGAATCCAGATTACCGGTAGGCTCATCGGCTAAGATAATAGAAGGGTTATTAACCAACGCGCGAGCAATAGCGACCCGCTGTCTTTCACCACCGGAAATTTCATTGGGACGATGGTATTCCCTATTTTTCAACCCCACACTATGTAATGCTTTTAAAACTATATCCTTCCTCTTCCCGGAAGGCACACCGGCATAGATCAGCGGCAGCTCAACATTATTGAAATTGGTTGCTCTGGGCAAGAGATTAAATTGTTGGAAGACAAATCCAATCTTTTTATTACGAAATAGGGCTAACTGATTATCATTCAATTTTGCTACATCCTGCCCCGTAAGATAATATTTTCCCTCAGTAGGATAATCAAGGCAGCCGATGATGTGCATTAAAGTAGATTTACCGGAACCGGAAGGACCCATAATGGAAACAAATTCCCCTTCCTCTATGGTAAAAGATATCCCTCTCAATGCCTCTACTTTTACCTTACTCAGCTGATATATTTTTTTCAGTTGCTCTATCCTCATTATTCTGTTCATCTTTACCTTACCATAGGAGGAATAGGCATTCCTCCGCCTATACCGCCAAACATTCCTCTTCTGTCCTGACTGTCACTATTCATCCGGTAACTATTGACAATTATCTTATCCCCTTCCTGTAACCCGCTAATCACCTCCTGATAGAATCCATCGGTAATACCGGCTTCAATGGGGGTGGGAATGGGCTGTTCGCCTTCCGCTTTCAGCACCATACTGCCTCTGTCTCCGGTGAAAATGGCGGTTATGGGAACGATGAGGGCATCTTCTACCAAATCAACGATGATGGCTGCAGTTGCCGAAAATCCCGGTTTAAAGAATGGTAATACCTCATCAATGAGCAGTTTTACTGGAACGGTAACCACTCCTCCTTCCATTTCGGCATATTCCGCTACCTCAGTCACTGTACCGGGAAAGGCCTGTCCTTTCATAATATCGAGCTCGATTTCTACACTTTGCCCCACCTCTACCTCTAAACAATCTACTTCACTGACAGAGGCAGTAACCTCATATGCTGAGTCATCAATCAGGTAAACTACATCACGAGCCCCTTCAATAAAGTCACCTTCCTCTACAAAGAGGTCTACTATTTTCCCGGAAAACGGTGCCCTCAGTGTTTTTGATTCATAGCGGTCCTGCGCCACTTCCATAGTCAATTGCTTTTCTTCAATCTGGCTGGGAGAACCGGTAATCTTAGCCACCTCAAACTCATTTTTAGATTTCAAGTAATTGAGATGTTCCTGCTTATCTTCTAATTTGACCAACTCCTGTCCGCCTATTACCGTTTCTCCTCTTTTTACCATTATCTTTTCTACCATACCTCCGGTAGTCCCGGTGCTGGCAAAACTCAGATATACCTCATTCACCGGTTTGATATAACCACTGGTAGAAACCGTTTTTTTGATATCGCCCCTTTGTACTGCAATCACAGCCTGAGGTTCAATCTTTTCGTTTGGAGCACTCTCGCTATTCCCTGCTCCTGCCTGATAAGAATTTAGTTGCGGTATGGGTAGATAATCTCTCCGGTAATAGAGAGCGGCGCCTATAATCAGAATTAGAAGTAACCAGATTAATAATTTTTTCATTTTCATATTCTATCTCCTAAGCTCCCTTCGGTAAGTAACCCAAAAAATGCGCTAATTTCATACGGTCAATAAACCATTGGTCATAAGCCTGTTTCACGCCCAGTTCTTTTTCCTGTAACCCTATTTGGCTATTCTCCCATTGAACCGGGCTAATCGCCCCTCTTTGGTATTGTTGCTCTATTATGTTCAACTTATCCTGCTCTTTTTCTAATGCTAATTGCTGAGTTTGCAAGACCAACTGATTATAATGGTCTTGTTTAAGCAGCTGTTCGCTTTCCAACTTTAATGTTTCTTTTAAATAATCTATGCTTAGCTCTTTGCGTTTTATATACTCTTCTTTTTGCTGCACTTTTAGCTCCTGTGCTCCTCCGTCCGCCAGTTTAACCTGAAAATCGAGCATAATGAACCAGCTGTCATCCGGATAAGCATAACCGCCGGATAGGTTTATGGTAGGTTTCCCTGAATCTCTGGTCCATTCCAGCTCTTTTAATCCTTCTTCTTTTTCCAACAGACTATTTTTAAGTCGATAATTTTGGGATAAGACTTGTTCAACAAATACATCTTGGATATCTTCTGTAATAGCCAATTCGTCTATCTGTTTGAATAGGGTGGTCAGAAAATCACTATTCCGGTCAAAGTCCACCTTAACTTCTTCAGGTAAGCTGAGCAGAAGAGACCATTGCTTTTGCGCCTGAATAAGGTCTTGCTCCGCACCCCAGAGCTTATTCTTTGCCTCTTCCATGGCGATTATCGCCTCTGCCTCTTGCTGATAGCCGCCCTCTCCCAATTCTGCCTTTTTCCTGACCCGCTCTAACTCGGCCTCCGCCAATGCCTGTCTTTGGACTATTAGCTCTAGCTGTTCCCGGGAATGGACAATATTTAGGTATTTCTGAATAAATTCAATCTGCTTTTCTACCTCTTCCCATTTTAACTCCTCAATTTTCATAATCAGGCTGTTCTCCAGAGCATAAACCTGTTTTTTCTGTTCACTCCAGGTCCGGGGATAAAGATTTTGGTCTAACCTGAGACTGCCATTTACCTCTTTGGCCAGGGACTCCGGAGAAATATCTGATAAGCCGGTATTATCAGACTGCCAGGTCACATTACTAGTCAGACTTAAATCAGAGGTCAACAGTTTTTTAGCCGAGAGAGTCATTTCGGTTTCAGGAGCAAATCGGTTTTCTGCCATCTCCGCCTGAAAGGGTTTTTCCTCTCCTCCTAAACGCCAGATGGGAGTTATACTTAAATCCACTTGAAATGCCTTTCCTGCTTCCAATATTTCCAGATTACGCTGAATGTCTTCAATGCTATAGCGAATATTTTGCAAATCAAGATTATGCCGGACTCCCCATTCCAGCGCCTCTTCTAAACCAATCTCTCGGGCTGAAAGCGGGGCGGGGTAAAGTAGCAGAAATATTCCTGCGGTAATACCGAAGATTGTCAGTATTCTTTTTATTTTTATATAGTTATATTCCATTACCTTATCTCTCCTTCTTCCAGCATACCCATTATTCTCTTTAGCTCTAAATGTGATTGATAATACTGCCGAAATGATGAGATTAGACGATATTCGGCATCTAAAACCCCTATGGTTGCTGAGAGTAATTCACCGTCAGTACGCAAACCTGCCTCTACCTGCCGCCTTATAGTGGTTTCATTTTCCTGCATCTGCTTCAAACTCTGTTCGCTTAAAAGAATATCATTTTTACTCTGCCGGTGATTCTGCCATTGGGTTTGTATTTGAAAATCTAGGTCCTGTTTTAAGATGGATTCTTCTAATTCTGCTACTTTTAGATTATTTTCCAGTTTTGCAATCTCCAATTGCGACTCCCGGTTAATCTTTGCTTCTTCCAGTCTGATGTTAGCCAGCCCAACCTCAATCTCTTTACTCTTTATACTTGCACTATTTTCACGAGCCTTTGCCAGTGCTGTGGGCAGGTCTATTTCCGCGAGATGTGTCATTTCCATAATTTTTACCGAAAGGTTGGTATTATGATTAATTCCCAGGTTATCCTTAATTTCTATGAGCAACTGTTCATAATCCAGCTTTGCTTTTTCATAGGAAAAACGGGCATTGTAATAGGTATTGCCCTGCTGCAATAGTGCCAGGTCAACGCTGTAGCCGGCAGCCACCTGTGCCTCTACCTCTGTCAGAATTGATTTTTCCAACTCTGCATTCTTTCTTTTGCGTACAATATCTTTCTCTGCCAGCATCAAGCGAAAATAGTTATCTACCGCCTGTATAATTAATTGGTCTTTTTGATTTTGGAAGGTATCTTTCTGCTGCAGCAGATTTATTTCTTTTTGTTTGGCCAATATCTCGGATTTAGTTAATAAATTTTCTGCTTCCAGCTGAAGGGTATCAATCTCTATATTTTTTAATTGCAAGAGGGCTTTTTGAAAGTCCATGTTATTGGATATTGCCAGAGTAATCATATCGGAAATACCCAGAGCGGTTTTCTCCTGAGTTAGGCCTGGAAAACTAAGAATGGTCAGAGCTAAAAAGGACACGCCCAAGCACCTCAGCCATCTGTTCATTGTGGCAAACCTCCTTATTAATTTGACAGAAACGGTTTTATTACTAATGTATTACTACCTGACATAAGCATCATCTCCTATTGTAGAATTTCGATAATTTTTCTCTAATAGACTATGATGAGCAATATTTGTGCCAAAACTGGAAGAAGGAATAATTTTTTTAAAATATATTTTACAATATTATAACACTCTTGAAATAAGTAGTATTAATATATCTGTTGCCCCTCAATATTTATCCATTAAAAAGATATTTTATACCGGCACACTTTAGCTGCGAAATCTTCGCACAGTTTTATCTTATCAATCGGGTAATTTTTACACACTATATAGAGGAATCTTTTTTAAAAGTGACTAAAAATAATCTTATTTTTTTACAAAAATAGGCAGTTCCGGTTGACAAACATTAATCTGCTCCTATAATAT
The DNA here is from genome assembly GCA_012520575.1 of Candidatus Stramentimicrobium fermentans. GTDB lineage: Bacteria > Atribacterota > Phoenicimicrobiia > Phoenicimicrobiales > Stramentimicrobiaceae > Stramentimicrobium > Stramentimicrobium fermentans. Next base: position 97,908 of record JAAYOB010000015.1, on the reverse strand, counting down.
ATTTAGCTATCTCAATATTTAGTTTAGCAAGAAGCAAGCCCTTTGCAACAAATTTTCAAAAATGGTTATTAAGGCTTAAAAGGGTTGAATAAGGAAAGTACTAATAATGAAAAATATACTGAATATGGTCTTCTCAAACTTATTTCGAGGATAGCTCGCTATTTCAGGGTGCAGTTGGATAAAGACCTGAGTCAGAATAATTTGACCATCTCTCAGTTCAAGGTATTAGCTTACCTATGGGAACACGGCGAGCAGAAAATAAATCAGAAAATGATTCATGAATTTCTGGAAATTAAGCCCTCTTCTCTGACCAAATCAATTCGTATACTACTGTCAAAAGACCTTATTAGGAAAGAAACTGATTCGGATGATTTCAGAAGCAGAATAATCATGCTTACTGAAAAAGGCATGGAAATTAAAAAGATCTGCAAAGAGAGTATTACCGAATCAGAAGCCTACCTTTTACAGGATTTGTCCGGCAAAGATATTAATACTCTTACTGAACTCCTGCTCAAGATTAAGAAAAAAATAAAGCATTGATATCTTTTTTATTTATAGTCCTGAGATAGATCGCTTTACCTTTGGGTTCTAAAGTTATTTGCCAAAACATAAGAAAAGGGAAAAATTATTCAATTATACCGGTGTAATTATTCATATTCTAGGGAGAGTAAATCGAGGATTAATGCATGGATGAAAAAAGAATACAAATTCTCAGGGATAAGCCCCCTTTAAGCGCCATCCTAAGTCTGTCCGTACCTACTATTTTAGCCATGTGGGTTCAGGTTTTTTACAATCTTACCGACACTTTTTTTGTAGGGAAACTAAATGATCCCTATAAGGTAGCCGCTGTTTCGGTAGCTTATCCTATATTTATGATTTTAATGTCCGTTAGCGGGGTGTTTGGATTTGGTGCGGCCTCTTTTATTTCCAGGTCATTGGGCAGGCAAGATTTTTTAACGGCCAAAAAAACCAGCGCAACAGCCTTCTATTCCTGTGCGATTTTAGCGTTAATATTCACTACCATCAGTCTGACACTTATTTTTCCAATATTACGTTTAATCGGCGTAACTCCGGAAACACGTAAATATGCTTACGATTACCTTTCGGTAATATTCGGCGGCAGCATTATTGTTATGCTCAATTTTATGTTAACACAGATGCTTCGTTCTGAGGGGGCTGCCAAGGTAGCTATGATGGGAATGTTTATCGGAACCGGTTTAAATATTATTCTGGACCCTATCTTTATTATGGTGTTGGGCTATGGGGTTAAAGGTGCGGCAATCGCCACTATTATAGGTCAGGGGACAGGCCTATTATACTACTTCAGCTTTTATCTGCAAAGAAGAAGCTTAGTATCCATTCATTGGAAACACTTTTCTCCGCAAAGTGAAATATTTTTAAATATTTTTAAAATTGGTATTCCGGCATCAATCCATAGTTTAATGATAAGCACTTCCCAAACTCTGGCTAATTATATGGCTGCCAGCTATAGTGATATGATAGTAGCGAGCTACGGTATTGTTCAGCGAACCTTTTCAATGTGTATTATGACCTTAGTTGGGTTATCAGATGGAACTCAGCCCTTGATTGGTTATAGTTATGGTGCTCGTAATATCAAACGGCTTAATAAGGTTTTTAAAACTGCTGTTATTATGGCTACCGGCATCTCTCTTTTTTTTGTAATATTCTTCTCTCTCTTTGCCGGACATTTGATTCGGATCTTTATCAACAATGAACAGGTAATTGAACACGGAATCCGGATTATGCGGGCATTCCTTATAGCTTTGCCCTTTGCCGGAATACAATTCTTAATAAGGGTCAGCTTCCAAGCCCTGGGTAAAGGAAAACCGGCTTTAATTCTGGCTCTAACCAGGCAGGGCTTGTTTTATATCCCGTCCCTCTTTTTTCTAAATAAGCATTTTGGGCTATCAGGGTTTATTTATGCCCAACCCTTTGCCAATGTTCTTACTTTTATTTTAGCAGTACTACTATTCAATAGAATTAGAGGACAAATTAGCGAAGAACAGACCGAGGTAGAAAGTGAAATAGTTACTGCTGCCGCTAAATTGGATGATTCTTTACAGAAGTGCAATTAATGGCAGTATTCATTTTTGTTCTATGCAATTTATTTGGTATATTATAATATTGACTTCCGTAAAGTCTGAAATATAGGTATTTCCTTTTGGCTCCTCCCATTTCCGGGTAATGGCAAAGGATTTAAAGCATAGTAATTAAAACTAGCCCAACAAACTACTTTTCCATCTCAGGTATAGAAAGAGGAAGCCTTCCGTACGGGATCTTTTTCGGCTATGCCTATATAGATTGGTTTTGCAATTCTTTTTGCATTTGCCTTTTATTTAATCTATAATAATGTGTAAATCTTCGACAGGCTGAATTAATAGTAATTAAAAAAGTTGGTAAACAAGGTTGTCTGAATTTAAAGAAGAACAGCTTATGCCGGATTTTTTATCAAAAGATGGCTTCGCATTTAAAAACCCTACCTTTCAATACAATCCCTCAGCATTGCTTCTTATTGATAAAAGCGGAAAAGTGCTGGCTGCCAATCCTCAATTCAGCCGTCTTTTTGATTATCAAGCCGAAGATTTGATTAACAAAGAGCTTGACACTATTCTCACTTTTTCAGAAGAGGATTACAAGAGTTACCTAAGTTATTTAACAAATCCTACCCAAGAAGTACGCTCCCTGGAAGCAACATTGGACAGGAAAGGACATTCTGCTTTAGATATAGAGATTTCGGGGTATCCTTTTTTCACTTCAAAAGAATATTTTCTGGGCAATATATTAGCATTTAAAGATATTTCCCTCAGAAAGTACAATGAAAGACTCAGCAGAGCCTTATTCAACATTTTTCGAACTGCTAATAGCGATATTTCTTTATCAGATTTATATGATATTATTCGTGTGCAGCTAAACCAAATTATTTTCGCTGAAAACTTCCATATCGCTCTATGGGATGAAGAAAAAAACCAAATAACTTTTTCCTATTTTATCGATGAAAAGCACGAACTTACCGAAGAAAGCGATAGGCCAAGTCTTTTAAAAAGTCTGGCAAACTATATCATAGAAAACGGTAAGCCACTTTTAGCGGATTATGCTCAGATATTAAAACTTAGTAAAATGGGGCAGTTGGCACCGTTCGATAAGGGAAAATTGACTGAAGAAACCTGCTGGTTGGGAGTACCATTAAAAATCGGTATTCACCTTAAAGGATGTATGTCTGTAGCCAATTATACCACACCGAATATGTATTCGGAAAATGATATCAATTCCATGGTATTTCTTTCCAAACTTGTGGCTGCCGCTATTGAAAGAAAGATAACTGAAATGGAAATCCATCAAAATCATGAGAAGTTTGTCTCTCTCTTTGCCAACAATCCCTTAGCTGCGGTCTATTTGGATATTGAAGATAGAGTACTGGATATTAATCCCAGGTTTACTGAACTATTCGGTTACACTAAAAAAGATATTCTGGGTAAAAAAATGAATCAGTTCAATTTCTATCCTCAAGGGAAAAAAGAGGAAGGAGAGGGATTAACTAAAAAGACCTTCTACTCTCCCCATCTCAAATTTGAAACAATCCGTAGAGCCAAAGACGGTAGAGACATACCTGTACAGATTTCCTCTTCTCAAATGAAAATTAAAAATCAGATTAGTGGAGTTATTGGTCTCTATGAGGATATTACCGAGAAAAAACAGGCGGAGGAGGAAATACGCCAAACACAAGAAAGATTCGAATCTCTCTTCAGGAGTAATCCTCTGGCTGCAATCTATTTAGATAAAGAAGATAGGGTATTTGATGCGAACCCTCAATTTACCAAACTATTCGGCTTTACCCGAGAAGAAATGGTGGGCAAGCGCCTGGCCCAGCTCAATTTTTACCCCTTAGAGAGGATTAAGGAAGGAGAAAATTTGACTGTTAAAGCTCATTCTTCAGACTCTCTCATGCACGAAACTTACCGCAGGACTAAAGAGGGCAAAGATATCCCGGTACAAATTTCCACCTCTCAGGTAAAAATTAAGGGGCAGGTGCAAGGATTTGTTGCCCTGTACCAGGATATTACCGAACAGAAACAAAATGAGACTTTGCGGCAGGTCCTCTATAATATTTCTCAAGCTGCCAATGCTCCCATAGCCATTTCCCAACTCTACCGGGATATACATACTGAATTGAAAAAAATAATCAACGCAACCAGTTTTTATATCGCCCTTATGGATGAAGAAAAAGATGTATTATCTTTTGTCTATTATAGTGATGAGCAGAATACCAATTTTTCTCCTGTAGGCTTAAACCTTAAAGATTCAGTTACCCATTACTTAATTAAACAGCAGCAATCATTACTTTTAAATTATAATCAGATACATGGATTGGTATTGGAAAAAAAGATTAAAATTTATGGTCCTTTAACGGAAAAAATATGCTGGTTGGGTGTTCCTCTAAAAATTGAAGGAAAAACTATCGGCGCCATGATTGTCCAGGATTACCACAATCCAACCTGTTACTCAGAAAAAGATATCAAACTTATGGAGATAATGGCTTCCCAAGTAGCTACTGCCCTGGTCCGAAAACAGAATGAAGAGAAGATTATTTATATCAGCTTCCATGATTCCCTGACCGGCCTCTACAATAGAGCTTATTTTGAAGAAGAATTAAAAAGAATGAACAACCCTCGATTCCACCCTCTCAGTGTAGTAATGATGGATGTTAATGGCTTAAAGGCTATCAATGACACCTTCGGACATAGCCAGGGAGACCAATTATTAAAAAATTTATCGGTGATATTAAAACGTAATTCCCGTGAAGTCGACGTGCTGGCAAGACTAGGTGGTGATGAATTTGCTATAATTCTGCCTAATACTACCGGTTCAGCAGCAGAAGCTTTTTGTCAGAGGATAGCTAATGATTGCCGGCAAAATAATTTTGAACCGCTCTATCTTAATCCTAATATTTCTATGGGAATTGCTACACAGGAAGGCAAACTACTGGACTATGAGGCAATTTTAAGAGAAGCTGATCAGAGAATGTATCAGAATAAACTATTAAACGTAAAAAGCAGAGAAAAATATCTTTTGGACGCTTTTCTCTCCATACTAAGTGCCAGGGATATACATACCGAAAAACACTCTCAGCGGATGGTGAATATTGCCTACAAAATCGGGCAAAGGATGGGTTTAGGCCCTTATGATTTGGACAGACTGCGCTTATTAGCCCTGTTGCATGATATCGGTAAGATTGGTATTCCCGAAAATATTTTATTCAAGGCAGAGCCCTTGACAGAGGAAGACTGGAAGATAATAAAAAACCATCCCAATATCGGATACCGAATTGCAAAAAATATCCCGGATTTTTCCTCTATTGCCAATGAAATTCTCTACCACCACGAACGATGGGACGGTAAAGGATATCCGGCCGGTTTAAAAGAGAAAGAAACTCCTTTGCTTTCCAGGATTATTGGACTGGTGGATGCCTTTGATGTCATGCAATCAGTTAAATATTACAAAAAACCACTAAGCCGGGAAGAAGCAATGGAAGAGATCAGGATAAATGCAGGCACTCAATTTGACCCGGAACTGGTTAAAATTTTCTTCGAAGTTGTCAACCAAAAGTTGTTAAAATAAATTCTTTATCCCATCTTTTCCAGATATTTTTCATAGACAGAAAGAGCATTCCGGTCGTGCAGCACAAAACGGATACGTTTTACATGGGTTAATTTAGATAATAAACTTTTTATGGTACGAAAAGTAATTTGAGCGGCTTCTTCCATCGGGTAACCAAAGATACCGGTAGAGATTGCCGGGAAGGCAATGGAACCGATATGATGTTCGTCTGCTATCTTCAAAGCATTACGATAACAATTTGCCAATAATACATCTTCAGGGCTATCCATACCATAAACCGGACCCAGACAGTGAACGACATATTTATTGGGAAGATTGTAACCGCCGGTAATAACTGCCTCGCCGGGTTTGATAGGGGCCAGTGCCCTTCCTTCTTCCTCCAAACCGGGTCCAGCTGCCCGATGTAACGCCCCGGCTACTCCTCCCCCTGTTCTTAATTGGGCGTTGGCGGCATTCACCACGGCTGTCATATCTGCCTGAGCTGCAATATCGCCCATTATACATTCAATAGTTTTTCCGTATACTATTTTCTTCATCGAAACCACCCTTCTTAAAGAATATCTTCTATTATTCTATCTTAAATTGTTCTTTTAACAAATATTTTTCTAAAAAAGGGCGGAGATTATCATTAATGGTACCGATGCCAACCAACGGCCGGCGGTAATTTTACACCTAAAGAAGTATTTTGACCATTGTCAATAAGTAGGAGAAAGAATTATACCGATCTCCACTCCGGAGGAAACATGCAATAAGTAAGAGTAAATAAGATAGATAAAGTACACCAACAAGTTTCCACCATTTATCTCATAAAATTTTATTTTTTAGATAGCTAATATAATTGCATTAACAATCATCTATTATATTATTCTAAATAATTAGCTAAACTTTTTATTTCAGTTCTATTTCTTTTCGATAAAAAATTTAATTAAACTCTAATCAATTTCTCTGCCAAATAATTCCATATCGGTTGGTTTTACAGGCTCAAAAGGTTCAGAAAGCCAGGAGATATTTAGAAAATGTTTCATACCGATATTTTCAGTCGCTATATTGCCGCCCCAAGTTCCACATCCCAAGCTTAGAGTAAAAGGCATTCCATTATACCAGTTACCGCTATTGGCCAGGCACTGTGGCTGGTTGACCATTATACGGCTAGCTTTAGCTCTTTCTCCAAGAGCTTGTATATGTTCATCATTATTAGTATGAATTCCACAAGAATGACCTAACCCTTGATAGGAAATAAGTCTATCTACCAAATCAAGGGCATTTTCAAAACCCCCACTGTATCTATAAACTGCAACAACTACGGCAAGTTTTTCTCCTGAGAAGGGATAACCCTGCCCAACCCCGTCTTCTTCTACAATGAAGAAGGCTTTACCATCCGGCAAGTTAATTGAAGCGGCTTTGGCAATGATTTCCGGTGCTTGTGCAACTAATTTCGGATTGGGATGTTCACCGTCTGGGAAAAGAACCGGGCCTAACAAATCTTTTTCTTTCTGGCTTAAAAGATAACCACCTTCACTAATGAGTAGCTGTATAAAGGCATCGTAGATACTATCTTCCACTATTAAGGAGTTTTCAGTGGAGCAACTGGTAGCATAATCGAAAGTTTTACTCTGCTTTACTTTGTTCGCTGCAGCAGCTAGATCAGCTGTCTCGTCTATAATTACCGGAGCATTCCCTTGTCCAACTCCATAAGCCGGGGAACCGGAACTATAGGCTGCTTTAACCATGCCTGGTCCGCCGGTAGCTACTACTAAATCACAATCTCTCATTAGCTGACCGCTCAGTTCGAGGGTTGGCTCTTCAATGCATTGTACCAGATCGACTGGGGCATCGTTTTCAGCAAGTGCCTTTCTCATAAATTCTGCCATCATGCAAGAGGTTTTTTTGGTTCTGGGATGAGGGGCAAAAATAATAGCATTACGCCCTTTAATGGTAAAAAGACCTTTTATGGCTGGTGTTGCCTCACAGTTAGTACAGGGCAACAATGCACCTACCACTCCTACCGGCTTGGCGTATTTACTTATTCTTTTGACTGGATCATACTCTATTTTCCCAATGGTTTTCATATCTTTTATGTCACGCCAAGCACCACGAACTTTATTTTGAATCTTACTAAACTTGTCTTCCACTTTTCCCATTAAACCTTCTTCTACAGCGAGCTTGGCACATCTCATGGCATTGTTTTTTTTCAGACACTCAATGGCTACTTCTCTGCACAAAAAGTCAACCCTTTCTTGAGAATAGCCTTCTATTTCTTTAAGTGCTACTCTGGCTTTAGCAATCATTTCAGTAATTTTATTTTCGTTACCCATTCTAATTATTTCCTTTCTTATTAACTTGTATTTATATTTTAAATTGTGGTTATCATTCAAAAACTACCAATTTAATAAAAGATATTGAACTTGACAGGTCCTTTTTGAAAGTTAAATAAAGATTAAATGGTGACATAAAAGAGCAGATAGCCAAGGCTAAGCCTCCCGGTCAACCCATTTTATCAATCTCTTACAGCTTATAGCCGATATCTTGAACCCTGACCATGTTTTGACACGTACAATCCCCTCACCGGTAGATGACTTATTTTTATTTTATCTCAAATTGTTCTTTTAGTAAATGTTTTTCTAAAAAAGGGCGGAGATTATCATTAATGGTACCGATGCCAATCAATGAATGGTAGTAAAATTTACGCCTAGAAAGGATATCTCAAAGAGAGTAATAGAATTTGGACTACCGCTGAAGCACCCGGAAAAGTAAAGATTGAGTTAATGGGCAGACCTGATTAAGGAATCTTAATCTTTATCGACTATCTATAATTCAAAACCCAGAAAAGTTTTTACCAAAAAGCCTATCAGGGAAGAAAGCGCGGCTACACCTATACTAATGGAAGCCATTTCTAAAAATCTTTTTTTAAAATCGTAATCATTGACTACCGAAATATAATAGTTAAAAACAAAAATAATGAACAGCGCTACTGCAATGGTCATGGTAAAACTAAATAAGTAATTTTTATACAAAAAATAAGGAGTAACCAGCGCTATTACGGTTAAAATATAAGCAGTTCCGGTATAAAGGGCCGACCTTTTTGCTTTTTCCCGGTTTTCCGGATCAGGGTCAGCCTTATTAGACAAATACTCGCTAGCTGCCATAGAAAGAGAGGCAGAAATACCGGTAATTAATCCCAGGAGGGCAATAATTCGAGAATTCCGAATAGAGAGGGTGAAACCGGCAAGTGCCCCGGTCAACTCCACTAGGGCATCATTCAAACCCAATACTATGGAGCTCATATATGACAGTTTTTCTTCATTGATCATATTTATCAGCTCTGCCTCATGTTTTTCCTCATCTTCAATAATTTTTTTTATTTCCGGAACAGCATTAAACATCTGTTTATATTTTTTTTGTGTCGCTGCTTCACCCTTTTCTTGTAATTTAATACTGAAGGTTAGACCAAATGCCCGGGCAACAAAAACATAAAAGAACACCTTAAACCTGTCAACCTTTAAATCTGTTTGAGTATATTTCCTAAACACTTTGGCGTGTTCTTTTTCATCATTGGCAATCTTTGCCAAAATTTTCGAATTATGCGGATCTTTAGTTAACTCTGCCAATTTTCCATAGACCTGCTGTCCCACCAACTCATCTTGCTGGGCTTTTTTAAGCTCAGCAAGCTCTCTATCACTAAATCTATAATCCATCGATAACTTACCCTTCCGTAAAATTAACCCGACTGTCAAATCTATTACAGGGTTAAAGGCAAACCTGTTAACTATATTGCCAAGAAAAGTATAGAAAGTATTGTTGCCGTTAAAAAACCGATTATAGCGCCCATTATTACTTCAAATAGGGTATGGCCAATTAACTCTTCCATACGCTCACTCTTAAATCTGGCATCTTTAGAAAAAAGTGATATTAACTTATTTAATATCTTGGCCTGCTCTCCGGTAGCCCTTCTCACACCTGCTGCATCAGCCATAACTACCACAGCAAATACTCCGGCCAGAGCAAATAAAGACGTATCCCAGCCCTCTAAAAACCCAATTGAAACCGCAACGCTGACCGAAAGGGCTGAATGGGTACTGGGCATTCCTCCGGCTCCGAATATCCTGCCCCAGTCCCATTTATTGTCTGCCATATAAAATAGAATCAATTTAATCCCCTGATTGACTGTCCAGGCCAAAAAAGCAATAAGCAATACTCTATTATTAAGTATTGATAAAAAGTCCTTAAAAAAATTTATGCTGATTTTTCTCCTTTTATTACCTTACGAAAAATATTTAGACTGCAAATAGCTATCGTAACAATTAGTTGATCAGCGAAAACATACTATTTCTTGTCTATGTATAATTCCCCGGCATGAGCAAAATCTTCTGTGTCCATTTCTCTGATAATTATTCTTACTGCATCTTTGGGACAATTAAGGGTTTCTGAAATGGCTTCAGTTACCTTATTTACCATCGCCCTTTTCTGTTCCACTGTTCTTCCTTTCAACATCTCCACCTGTAAAATTGGCATATTTTAACCTCCTTTCTTCTGAAATAAAAAACGTAAATTATGTTATTTAAAATAAATCTTCGTAAACTTTTTAATTATGCTTAGAGAAATATTTTAGGGAAGATCAAAACCTATCTCTAACGGTATTGGAACTCTGAAATAAATATATTCCCGGATGATTTCATTTAAATCAAGTTTCGCCAAATTTTGCTGTTCAATTCTAAGCGTAATCTCTTTCTCTTCACCGGGGGATAGATTGAGCTCTTTAATAAGTGGTGTAATATAATCCTGAGAGGAGCCTGCAATAATTCCCTTAAGTGTATTATGGCTATTATTACTGATTAAGAATTTTGCATCAGAAATCTGATAATCTTTTTCCCCGGTAATTGTAAACCCTTGCAGAGGACGAATGGTAATCGTTTCCTCTCTTTCCTTTATGTACCCTTCTATTCTTATGGTAATATTCTTGTGGTCAGGATCATTGTTAGTTAGGCGGATATATTCTCTTACCACTCCTAGGGCTTGTCTTTCGGTATCATAGACAAATTTTACTTCTAATTCCTCTTCCGGGGCTAATGATACCGGAAGTTCTAATTCGTCCTGCTGGTAGAAAACTTGTTCGGGTAAAGCTATATCTTCAATGTCTAAGTCTAATTGCCCTTCATTGGTTATTAGTACCGAAAATGAGGAGGTATCGCCGGATGAAAGTAAGCCAAAATCCCATTGATTTGTTGATAAATGAATCTTAGGGGCAGGTATGACCTCTACAGTGCCTTTGATAACAAGCTTCCTCCTGTGATTCTCCGGGTCATTACTGTAGATATAAACAGAATGAGAAATGTCCCCCTGATAACCTTTAGGATTGAAACTCACCTCTAATTCAGTAGTTTCACCGGGCTGCAGTTTCTTATCCGACAATACGGTAGCGGTACAACCACATGATGTCTGCACTCTTTCAATAATCAGGGTTTCTCCTCCCTCATTCTTAAGGGTAAAGATATGGGCTTGCGGCTGGTCTGCTTGTATTATTCCCAAATCACCCACTTCTTCCGAGACAGCTAGTACCGGCGGACCGGTGAGTTTGTTGGTTATTCTGCTTATTAGAAATCCTATCCCTAAAAGGATAATCAGAATTATCGATACTATTATCACAAACCTGTTTCTTATCATTACTATTATAACCCCTTTTGAATTAAATTTAGTAAGAACAATGGTTCTAAGAAATTTTTCGGTATAATTAGAATAAGCTATATCAGGCTTATTCTTCTCTCATTTATATTTATCTTTCTAATCTTGCCAATCACACTGCTTTCAGTGAATCCTTCCTTGTGCAACAAGTCCAGTGCCTGCTCGACATCTCTTTGGGCAATGGAGATGAGTAATCCGCCTGAGGTTTGAGCATCGTAAAGTGTTATCTCTTTGGCCGGTTCCAGCTCAATTTTCTTTTCCACCCCGCAGGAGAATATTTCCTGATTAGCGAAACTTCCCCCTGGTATAACTCCTTCCTGAGCAAGCCCAACAGTATTTGCTAACAAGGGAATTTTATCAACCTCAATATCTGCACCGACATCACTGCCCTGGACCATTTCACTGAGGTGTCCCAGAAAACCATATCCGGTAATATCGGTCATACTGTTTATAGCCAAATTTAAAATATCATCGGAAACAGCATTGAGTTTTGACATCCAGCCTATTGCTTCCTGAGCTTCATTTTCGGATAAATATTCACTCTTTAAAGCGGTGGAGATAATACCGGTTCCCAGTGGCTTTGTTAATATTATTCTATCTCCCTCCTGACAATTATTATTGCAGATTACTTTATCCGGATGCACTAGCCCCACGACTGCTAGACCGTATTTGGGCTCAGAATCTTTCAGGCTATGTCCCCCCACCAATATTGCTCCGGCTTCTTTTACCTTTTGCAGCCCACCGCTAACAATTTTTTCTAACTCTTCTAATCTATTTTCAGGAAAGCAGACGATATTTAAAGCCATTAAGGGCCTGCCGCCCATGGCGAAAACGTCACTTAAAGCATTGGCAGCAGCAATCTGGCCAAAGGTAAATGGATCGTTCACGACAGGAGTGATAAAGTCGGTAGTAAAGATAATGGCCGTATCGCTATTGATACGGTATACCGCTGCATCTTCATTGTTTTCAAAACTGCTTAATAAATTATGGTCTGAAATTTGATTCATCTTTTTAAGAACCTCACCGAGGTCCTGATAGCTCCATTTAGCCGCTCACCCTGCCGCTGTAACGAGCTGCATTAATCTCTTCTTATTGTCTTTCTTATCGGACATCCATCTCACCCCCTCTATTTCTATAATCCATTCTTCTTAGCATAATGTTCTCTCATTGCCAATTCTTTTGGTTATACCCTCTTCGTCCATTCTGGTCAAGAGCGGTACAATATATTTTCGACTGATATGCAGCAAATCACGGACCTGGCCAATAGTGATAGATTTATTCTTTTTTAAAAAAGCTACGATTTCATCTTTCATATTTTCATATATTGCCGGTGTCAGACAGATATCATCTGCTAATTTTATAACTTCTCCCATCTCTTTTAAGTAGTTAATCATCTCTATATTTTTGGAAAAAACATTTTGCAACTCCTTCTCGGTGGGCAGGCTGTTGATGTTCTCATTGAGATATTGCAAAATTTCCTCTCTCACTTTCTCTTCTGATTCCGTCAGTTCAATAGTATGTTCGAACAAAGAAACCATTCCATCCTTCACTGCTATACTATTTTCTTCCACCAAATATTTTAATAAATTATCAAACAGTTCTTCTGACAAACCGGGCAATTCATTTTTCAGCTGTATTGAAGGAAATCCCTTTTTTAGAGGATAATCACTGTGCTTCTGTTTTAAATTAGCTAAGACTCGGCTGATTAATTCATTCCAGAATTGATTATTCACCACCCGGTCATCAATTAAGAACAGGCTGCTATTCTCGTTTAAATTATCCAAATGCTGATAGATTTCTACTTGAGAAAAAGGGCTGTTCAATAACAAGAGGCCTTTTTTGATAGTCTTATATTTCTCTAATTCACTGAGGATAAGTGAGTTAATGTCCAGTTTAGACCTGCTTTCCAGCCATTTTTCCCAATAAGGATTATGAAAACTATGCTTATCCTCCTGCAGAGCGAGCACTCTTCCGCCACCTATGGTCTCATTGGAGCCTGGCAGTCTGATAATAAAGTGATCACCTATTATGAGCCAGAGCGGTTCTTTAAAGCGCAGCTGGACATAAGATTTTTCCCCGGACAACATTTCTTTTTGTGAGAAGATAATAGTCCCTCTCAAAATTTTAGTATGTGAAATAAATTCGACTTCAGTACCATTTTTCAGACGAAAAGGATTCTCCCGGGAGAGAAGGGCGAAAGAGACATCCAGAAAATTCCCCGAAGGAAGTGCTTTGAGACCGGAAATCAAATCCCCTCTCCGAACTTCTTCTTTTTTGATACCGGAAAGATTTAGCGCTACCCGGCTGCCTAAAATCGCTTTTTCTACCGAATCATTATAGCTTTGTATCTGTCTGATGCGAATCGTTTTTTTTGATGGAAAAAGTGTTGCTGATTGATTCTGATACAAATTCCCATCAAGTAATGTTCCGGTAACTACGGTACCGCTCCCCTTTATCTCAAAAACCCGGTCCACAAAAAGACGGGGTTTGTTAAGGTCTTTTTTAAGGGGAATGAGACTGCTGACACTCTCTACCTCATGCCTTAACAGATCTATACTATCTTTATCATTAATACTGAACTTAAGAATAGGAATATTAAACTTATTTATACCGGTAATCTTATCTTTTATTTGCTGTTCCGTTTCTGCTATACGCTCCGGTGAGGCTAAATCTGTTTTGGTAATAATTACCAAGCCATAATTGATATCTAATAATCTGATAATCTGAAAATGCTCTTCCGTTTGAGGCATCCATCCTTCTTTGCCATCAACGACTAACAGAAAGGCATCTACAGTGGTTATACCGGTAATCATATTGCGAATATAATTTTCGTGGCCCGGCACATCGATTATTCCTATTTTTTCGCCCCGGGTGGTTTCCAGCCAGGCAAATCCGAGGTCAATAGTCAAGCCTCTCGATTTTTCCTCCGGCAGGCGATCGGCATCGATACCGGTTAGTCCCTGAATGACGCTGGTCTTTCCATGGTCGATATGTCCGGCAGTACCAAAAATAACCATAGCAAATTATCTGACCTCTTCTTCATTATATTTCTGATAAAAGGCAGATTGAATGAGTTCCACTAATTTTTTGTCATAATGGGGTTCGATTGTTCTGGGGTCAAAGAATAAATGTCCATCCTTTACTCTCCCTAAAACGGCAGGATCGGATAATCTTAATCTTTTATCTAATTCTGCTACATCTTTCTCTATTTTAAGACCTAAGAGATAGGTAGGCAAGGTCTTCCCCGGTAAGGAACCGCCGCCGATAAGAGATACTCCCTCACTGATATAGGCAGGAATCCCTCTCTTTTTTAAGCTGCGAGCTAAACGCATACATCTTTTTTTAATATCTTCGGCAGGAACAGAGATCATTCTCCAGAGCGGTAAATCTTCTATAGCTCTTTCCTGTAAATAGTATAATATGGTGGATTGCAGCAGGCATAGGGTAAGTTTACCTACCCGAAAGGTACGATAGAGAGGGTCTTTTCTGATTCGGTTAATATACTCTGATTTCCCGCAAATAATTCCGCCCTGGGGACCGCCTAATAATTTATCGGTACTGAAGCAGACTAAATCGGCATCACTCCGTACCATTTCCTGCACCATGGGTTCATGGGCTAAAGCAAACTGCTCAGTCTGCAGAAAAGCACCGCTGCCCAGGTCTGCCACTACTGGTAATTTATATTTTTTCCCCAATATTTTTAATTCTTTAATATCAACCGACCGGGTAAAACCTTCCAAAGCAAAATTACTCTGATGGACTTTCAGGATTAAACCTGTATTTTCAGTAATGGCATCATGATAATCAGTTATAGTAGTCTGGTTGGTAGTCCCTACTTCCCGGAGTATAGCTCCGCTTTCCCGTAAAATATCCGGAATGCGGAATCCGCCGCCTATTTGTACCAGCTCGCCTCTGGAGATAATGACCTCTTTATCTTTAGCCAATACCTTTAAGATAAGAAAAACAGCAGCAGCATTATTGTTAAGGATAAGGGCATTTTCCGCCCCGCTAAAAACTGACAGCATCTTCTCTACAAATTCTCCCCTTTTACCCCGTTGCCCATCCCAAAGATTATATTCTAAATTATTAAAGCCGGTTAAAGCAGGCAGTGCATCGTCAAACAAGGTCTGTCCTAAGGCTGCTCTGCCTAAATTGGTATGCAAAACTACCCCTGTTCCGTTAATAACAGGCTTAATCAGGGATTGATATTCTTGTTCGATTAAAGTAGTGCAGCTCTTTATGATATCGAAAATTGTTGGGGGCAGAGCGCCGGCTCTGATTCTTTTTCTCTCTTCCGCCAACACTTCTCTGACCAGAGGGGTAATCATTCTTCGAGAGTAACGGCCGCTTAATAAGCGCAGCTCTTCTTGTTGTAAAACTTCCTCCACACTGGGAAGCTGAGCTAATTGAATATGCATATTGTTTGTACGGTTATCTTTACGATTCTTTTCCAAAATAGAGATTTATTCTCCTCTTTTAAAAATATTTGTTAATAGATTTAGTAAAAACTCCAGGCGCATTTCTTCCGATAAATCTTTCAATAATGATATATTCTACCATATAGAGCCTTAATAATAAACAAAACCCATTCCAGACCGGAAAACTTTTCCGGTCCAGAATGGGTATTTTCAGTTTAAAATGGCGAGAGGGGTGGGAATCGAACCCACCGCGGTAATGATAAATTACCGCCCACGGATTTGAAGTCCGCAAGGTCCACCAGAACCTATCCACTCCCACCCTGTTATAATATAGTTTTTCATACCTGATAAACTATCAGGTTTATTACCTACGTCAGCCACCGCCGGTGGGTGCAATAGTAACAGTAATAGCAATTTTGGCACTCTCAGTTATACCATTATCGGTATAGCTGACGGTAATGGTGGTATTCCCTTTTGCTTTAGACGTTACCTTACCTGCTGTATCGACTGTGGCAATACTGGGATTGTTAGATACGAAAGTGCAAGCGGCTTTATCGACTGTCTTACTGGAACCATCATTATATTTAGCAGTAATAGATGTTATTGTTTTTGTATCACCAGCTTTAGTAAAAGACATGCTGGAAGGAATTACAGTAATTGAACTCAACTGTTTTGTGCTTACCGTAAGAGAATAATTCTGTGTATCCATGTACCAGCCATCTCTCACTACTATACCTACCTCATGTTCTCCCATCTGTTCGGCAGTCGGTGTCCAATTTATTAATCCGGTTCCTCTGTTAATTTCCATTCCTTCCGGAGCAACAGTGAGACTGAAGGTCAATTCCGTTTTTCCATCATCTTCTACTACAACCTGATAACTATAAGGATTTCCAACAACTGCAATTTTGACCGGTTTGGAAATTATGTATACCGGTTCGTTTCCTGAAAAGAAGGGGACTGCGCATCCGCTCATCAGCAAAGAAATTAAGAGGATAATAAGAATTACTAAGTAGTTTTTCTTTTTTTTCATTCTTTCACCTCCCTCCGTCTTAATTTTTAAACTTTATCGGACTGTCATAAATTAAAAATAAAAATCTCTATCATACCTTTTATAAAGATTTTTAATTAATGATTAATTATACCACCTTTTTAAAAAACCAAGCCAAATTTTTTACTCTCTTTTTCAATTATTTTTTACCCATTTTTCCCCTATGTTTTCAGAAGAACTTATCCTACAGTCAGGTGGTATAGGATAATAAAAACTAAACCCGATAGAATTATGAATTCCACCATTATTTACATTTAGCAGTCTCAAAAAATGAATGTTTGCGATACTCATGGCAAGAGCTTTTGTTGACATTATGCTTTTTCCTGTTATGATATATTGGAAATCAATTACTATTATGTAGTGCTAAGTTAAAAGTAATGATAAGGAGCAAGAAAGTGGAAATAAATATTACTGAAAAAGCAGCTGAACAGTTGAAGAATATGCTGCAGGAGCAGGAATCATCTGATAAAAAAATCCGTGTGTTAATAACCGGTATTGGCTGAGGCGGTCCCAGACTTGGCATTGCTCTGGATGAGCAAAAAGAAGATGATATAAGCTTAAATGTAGACGATCTGGAAATTATCTTGCATCAAAAATTAGTTGATTCTATCAAACATTTGACTATTGATTACAAGAGCTACTTATTTTCAAAAGGTTTTCGAGTCTATTATCAGAATTGGGATTCTTACGACAGCTGCTGCTAATAACGTATGTAGCAGTCCTTAGGGGGAGGGTTCCCCCTAAGGACTGCTGAAAAAAATTAAATCAAGTTTTTCAAAGATAATATTAAATATTATTTAAAATCTCTGCTATTCTTCTATAAAATAGATGTGGCTTTCTTTTACTCTTTCTTTGCTTACTCTCTGCCAGATAGCTGCATAAGTTTTTATCTGCGGCTGATAGAGCTTTCGCAATTTAGCATAATCTTTTACATTCAGCGGGCAATCGGTCTTGTAATCTACTATTACCCAACCATCTGCTTCTTGAAAAATTAGGTCAATGGTGCCAGTTAAAATAAGCGGCTTTTTCTCTTTTTTGTGCTGCTTTGCTTCTCCGCCAATCAATTCAGGGTAAAGAGGATCATCCGGTACTATTTTCAGATTAAAAGGCACCTCGGTATACCTCTCCAGTGCCCTTTCTAAGCGTTTATATAAATCAGATTGTCTGAATTTTTGAATTATTCCCTGCAATTCGTCTTTACGTGAAAGCTCTATACTATTCTTTTTCAGCACAAAAATTATATACTTTTCTAATAGGTCGCCCTCTTCGGGTTTTTTTATAAAATAATCCAGAATTTCATGGACTGCATTGCCCCAATCCCGACCGCCCCTATCGATAGTGGGAATGAAGGATGGTTTAATTTCAAAAAATTCCGTTAATCGGGAGGCACTGGTTTCCAGATAGGTATTTGCGGAAAGTTTTTTTCGCCTTTGTTCTAATTTCGCCATCTCTGTTTTATATTCTTTCAAATTATAGCTCTTTTTTATTATCCCAAGCGGCATATTATTCCCGGCAGGAATTTCTAAAACGGCCTCAGGTGCCAGTTTTTTTAATAAAGGTCCCCAGACATTCTGTCTGTTATCATTCTGTCCGGCACCGAGGCTGCTGATTACCAGCATATTTTTAGCCCGGGTAGCTGCCACGTAGAGCAGCCGGGTTTCCTCCGCCTCCAGATAGGAAGACTCTAAACGGCTATATTTTTCCCAATCCGGCGGTTGGGCAATGATTGGTCCGTTGCCAAAATAATTGTATCTCTGAACGGTAAAATGGCCTTCAGGAATGTCTCCAAAACGTTCAATATAGTATTTTGGTTTTGGTTTAGAAATACTATAGGACATAGCCAGAAAGACAATGGGCGATTCCAGCCCCTTGGCTTTATGTAGATTCATAATCCGAACCGCATTTTCGGTCACTCCCATCTTAAACTCTTCCTCTGCACCGGATTCCCATAATCTCTCCAGCTGCTCTACCATTCCGGCATAGCTGAAGTAATCACGCATTTCCAGTTTCCTTAAGTATTCCAAAACAAAGAATAATTCACTACCCGACTCATTCTCAGTAATTCCCCCTGAGAGATAGGGCAGCAGACCTGTTTTAATCATTATTTTTTCCAGTGCAGTTACCGGTGAATATTCTGAGCTCCAGAAATAATATTCTCTTATTTGCCGGAAGAAATCTTCAAATTTTTGACCTAATCCATTTTCTAAATCATCGGGAATATCAGCAAAGAGAGTAAAATTACCGCCGGCCTCCTTATATTCATAAAGCTCCTGGTCAGAAAAACCAAAAAATATTCCTCTTAACACCGCTACCAGCAGTATTTGATTTTCCGGATCTTTCAATAAGCACAGCAGCTTTAAGAGCTCTCTTAGATAGAGTGATTTGTTCAGAGCGGTTGAGCCTGATACGGTAACGGGAATACTATATTCACTTAGAACCTTAGCATAGATATCCATATCTTTTTTATATCGTAACAGAATCATAAAATCCTGATACTCCACCACAGATGAGATTCCCTGTGCTAATTCCTCTTCTGTCCGCACAATTTTTACCTTACTATTAATCCAATCTCTAATCAGTAAAGCAATGGCCTGGGCATCATTTTTAATTGTTACTTCCCTCTCTTTACCCGGAGAAATAAGAATTTGATAGACACCGGAAATAAAGCCTTTCCGGTCATCACGAGTAGTCTGCATAGGGGTATAATTTACCTGCAGTTCATCTTCCTGCCCGGGGAACAGGTCCTGAAAAAGCGGGTTAATAAAACGACCCAGGGAATGGAGTGAGCGGAAATTGGCATTAAGCCGGAGAACCTGCCCTTTATTTTCAGCTATCAACATTTTAACCTGATTATAAACGGCAATATCTGCCCTGCGAAAATGATATATAGCCTGTTGAGGATCGCCAACTACGAAAAGACTGCCGTTGCGCGGAGATAATTTTTTCCAATCTCTT
Source organism: Candidatus Stramentimicrobium fermentans (assembly GCA_012520575.1). GTDB lineage: Bacteria > Atribacterota > Phoenicimicrobiia > Phoenicimicrobiales > Stramentimicrobiaceae > Stramentimicrobium > Stramentimicrobium fermentans. The sequence continues at coordinate 78,171 of JAAYOB010000015.1, read as the reverse complement.
TCTGCCAGCTGTTCACCGGTCAAAAAGAAGATAATCTCTGCCTGAATCGGGTCGGTATCCTGAAATTCATCAACCAGAATAGTCCGGTATTTCTGTTGAAAATAGCGGCGCACTTCAAAGTTATCTCGCAATAGCGCAGCGGTATTTAATAGTAGGTCTTGGAAGTTGAGTAGAGAATGCCTTGCTCTAAACCGGTGGTAATAATCGACTGCCGGTTTAACAAAACAGAAGATGGGGTTATGGCAATATTCCCTCCACCGGGTGAGAGTCGGTTCAATATGTTCTTTATTTAATTTTGGTAAAATAGTATCTCTGTATTCTTTAGCTTTATCTTTAGAACGCCAGCATTTGAGGGTCACTGCTCCGGTCTTTTGAGAATTCTTAGAAAATTGTTCCAGCAGGGAAATTCTAAAAGGATAATTCTGAGCGTAGAGAGGTGACATCTTTAATCTCTCTGTCTGGAGAACAATCTGCTGCACTGAGTCAAATCCTTTTTCCGGCGGTATTTCCGGTATATACTCTATCGCCTCTTTACAAAATAATAATAACTCATCCATTGCCTTATCTAGCGGCGGTTTATCAATCTTTTGCTGTACAATCATTACCTCGGGAAACTGACTGACTAATTTATAGATTTCCTCTAGGTCGGATATCTGAATCCCCAATGCCCGTAAATTTTGGAAATGATCATGCTCCTGTATTCTCAAATTAGCCAGGTATTCTTCCCAGGCCTGCTCCATAAAAATAGCATTATCAATATCATCCATCTCTTTAAAATCAGGGTCCAGTCCCGCCTCTATGGGACGTTCTCTTAATATCCGGGCACAAAAAGAGTGAATGGTGCCAATATAGCATTGCCCCATATTGTCTAGTGCGCTGAAGAGTAATTCTTTTTCTTTTGCTATATTTGTATGCCTGTATTCCGATTCAATTTCTTGCTGAAAACGCTCCTTCAGCTCCAGGGCAGCTTTGCGGGTGAAGGTTATGGCAGCAATCTGTGCCACCGTATATCTGCCGGACTTGACCAGTGCCACCATTCTCTTTACCAGGCAAGATGTTTTACCAGAACCAGCGCTGGCTTCCACCAGAAAATTATGTTCAAAGTCACTGAATATTTTGTTTCTTGCAGACAGGTCTTGCAGAATTATCTTCTCTTCTTTAAACAAAGTGCTGCAGCCTCCTCATCTCCTCCAGAGCCGGTTCACTGAGATATTCTTTTCCTTTGTCCCCTTTTAAAACTATTATTTTATTCTGTTCCAGAATATCCTTATAATCCAGGCACATATACTCATCCGGCTTTTGGGTCATGGCAAAAGAACCCTTTGCTACTATATTGAGCAGCAACTCTATAATTTCCAACACCTGTTCTCGGGCAGGTTCCTTATATAAGACGAGTTTCCCCAACCCGGAGACAGTTGGAAAATAATAACCCGATTCACTGACTTTGGCCTGATAGTTTTTTCCCTTCCGGGTTAATATCTTTTCCAGAGCAATTGCATAGAGTCCATGCTGAATCTGCTGACCATTTCGAAAAGGGTTACTATCATTAAAATCTTTCGAGCTCCCGGTCTTATAGTCAATTATACGGTAAGTCCCATCCGGCAATAGATCTACCCTGTCAATCTTCCCCTGAACACTGACTCTTCTTTTGTTAGAAAGCGTTAATTCTACTGCTTTTACCTTTCCTAAAACTTCATGCTCATTCTCTCTGGTTCCGAAATTCAATTCAAAATACTGCGGGAATTGTCCCTGAAAATTCTTCTCTTCTTCCGCTAAAAAAATCCGGCCGGAATCCAATATATCTCTCTTTTCTGCCTCATAGACTAATTCCCCCGGTGGAGCCAAATATTTTCTTTTTTCTGCCAGACTCTCCTCGATAATCTCCTCTAATAACTGCCAATGCTTATTAAAAACGGGTATTACTTTTTTATCCGAAGAGTATTTGAGTAGGGTTTTGTAAAATTTTTCATAAATATCATGAAGAAAAGACCCTCTCTCTAAAGGGCTCAACCACATGGTAGGGTCATAGACCATCTCCTCCATCGGTTTTACTTTTAGGATGTCTACCAGAAAATAGAGATAGGGACAATAGGCTATTCTTTCCAGCTTGCTGGCTGACAGTACTATACCTCTATTTTCACGTGGGTCAACGATGCTGCCCTTCACCTCTATTTTGCCATTATAGACATTGAATCCTTTTTCTGTTCTGGTTTCATGAGCCTTCATTCCCTCACGAAAAGCACCATATTGCTGATTGAAAAGATATCGCAAATCTCTCTGTTTTTTATGAGCAGCATGAAGATAGAGCTCACCGCTGTCCAGAATATCCGCACTGTTTTGTGGAATAAATTCTTTTATCGGGCTTAAGCCCCGGTAGAAAGCTTGGTAATTAAGATTGGGATTCCTGCTCTGAAGTCGGTAAAGACATAGCATTAGGTTGGCAGGAGCCTGTTCGGCTTGTTTTACGGTATCAAAACAAGAATAAGAGAGGAATATTTTCCCTTTCTGTAAGAAAATAAGCCCCAGCATGCGTAACTCTTCTAATTTATCCCTTTCTCTATTCCCTAACAGTTGTTTAAAAGGTCCCCTTTCAAATTCCAGTAATACCGTATCATCACCGGAACTGCCCGGAAACTTCTGATAATCCATACCCACCAAAAAAGTATAGTTACGATTTAACCAGATTCCTTTCTTATAGCTGGCTATATGCAGGTGCCCGGGCAGGGGCGCAGAGCAGTTAATACGCTCCTCTGTAATAATATTTCTTATGAGGAGCAATGCTTCGTCCATCGGCAACCGTAGAGAGGTATTTTGCTCCAGAACAGCCAACTTTTGAGAGATAATAAGAGCTGCCTCTTTATCAGAAGCACTATCCTCTATTAAGGCATACTCGTTTAGAACCCGAATCAAACCACCGGCTAGCTCTGTCAGAGAAACAGGCTGCCCGAATTTATGTTCCGGGATTTCGGAAAAAATCTCATTTACCCATTCCCGGAAAACCTGTAAATATTCTATCTCCCGGGATAGCTCCTCTTCTTTTTCTTCCGGAATATTCTCCATTCTTTTTTTCGTTTCCGCTATCGCCAATTCAATACCCGGGATATAACGTTCTCTTCCCCAGCCAATAGGAGATTGCCTAAGCAAAGAAGTAATTTTGTGCAGTGTCCGTGTATTTTCTAACTCGGGCACCAGAGAGGTGTATACCAATAGTTCAACCAATCTGTTAATACTATAATTGTCATTAATCCAGTCCAGCAGGGAAAATAAGAATTGGGCAGGGTGGCTGTTTTTAATATTGATACCGCTATGAAAAGTGATAGGTATTCCGTAGAGCTGGGCTAATTGGTAAAAATACTGAGAATAAGGCTCCTGAGTAGTATAGAAAACCTGTACCTCATCTAAAGCACACCCCTCCTTAATAATTTTTCTTAAGACCTCTTTAGTTTCATTATATTCTCCGTATACCTGATAAAATTCCAAATTCAAATCTTGATATTCTGAGAAATTAGCGTTTTCTTCCTGATACCTTAAATCAAAAATTCCTTCTTTGCCAAGAAGCGCTGTTTTTTGAGAAGCAGCCAATGGATAATTGTTCGGTGCTATTTTGACTTCCGGACAATTAATCTCCAATATTACTGCCCTATGCCTTATCTTTTTATTAAAAAAGTGTAATTCTGTTTCATTCATAGGCAGATTAGCGGGAACTAAAAATACTACTTCTGATTCTTCCGGCGGCACTTGTTCCGCCCAGTGGTAAAGCCCTGCTTCATCTATTAGTTTTCTTTTTTTGAGTTCTTGTTCATAATGTGCCATTACCAGCAATAAATCCTGCATTTTAGGTGACGCAGGCAGTAAGCTTTTGGGCAATTTATGTGTAGAAAAACCAGAAACCCGGATCTCTTTTATAGTTCTGAATATGGTTCTGGCCAGAGAAGGTGATATTAGAGGTAATTTAAAATAAATGAGCTTATCTTGTAATGATAGATCCTTTAGAATCTCAAGGATTAGTATTTGTCCTGAAGTACTATCCAGAATCTGACATTCTTTTTTTAATAAAATCGGGGAGCACATTTCCCGGGCAACGTCAAAGAGTGTCGATATATATAAATTCAAAGCAGAAAAACCACTCAAAGTGAGGTTTTTCTGAAAGGTATTACCATCTAAATAGGAAGGAGCTATTAATATTTTCTTCCGAAATAAAGCTTGGTCGCATACATCTTGCAAGTTTGCTAAGAATTGGTGCATCTATTCTTCCTATTTAACGAGTTTATTTCTTTTCCTTCTGGAAGGCAGTAATCTTATCGAGAGCCCGGGTTAGATTACTTTCGCTTTTGGTAAAAGCGTGGCGAAAAAGAGTAAGTCCGTCTTCATAATAGCGCGGCACCAGGTGTACATGAAAATGAAAGACGGTTTGTTTAGCAACAATGCCATTGGATTGAATGATATTCAAACCGACGGTTTGAAAAATTTGCTGATAATCAAGTGCCAATCTTTTACAGATTTTCATAATATGGGCAAGTGTATCTTCCGGGATTTCATAGATATTCTGATAATGCCCTTTTGGTATAACCAGGGTATGGCCTTCGGTAACCGGATAGGCATCTAAAAATGCTATACATTGCTCATCCTCATGAATTAGATAAGCTTCCTTTTCTTTGCGAATAATCTGACAGAAGACACATTGTTCAGACATAATAACACCTCTTCTCTGATTTCAATTTAAAATAACAATCCTCTTTTTCTTTTTTCCAATTGTTCCCAGTCAATTTCCCTTCGCCTGGGAAAAGATTCGGATGTACCCGGCTTTTGTACGGAATAGGAGGCAACTAGATTGGCAATCTGTGCCGCTTTCAGGATAGAATCTGATTCCATTAAACCATAGATAAAAGCGGCATTAAATAAATCACCTGCCCCGGTAGTATCTATTACTGTTTTCACCGGGAAAGCAGGGACATTAATTAAGTTGTCCCGCTCTAAAAAACTGCATCCCTGAGCACCCTGTTTAATAATTACCTCTCTGGCGCCCCAATCTTTCAACACCGTAGCCCCTTGCAATAGTTCTTTCTCGCCGGTTAAGATTTCTACCTCTTTTTTATTGGGCAGCACATAATCTACCATAGTCCAGAGAGCATGTTCAGGTATTTCTATCAGAGGAGAAGGATCCAGAACTGTTTTTAATTTATATTTTTTAGCTAACTTAAGGGCAAGCTCAACCGTATCTAAGGGGTATTCCAGTGATATACTGAGCCACTGTGCCCTGGCAAAGAGATACTCCAGCCGTGACAAAAAATCGGGCTGAACCATTCTATTAATGGCCGGAAACCCCAGAATGGTGTTTTCTCCATCAGCACTAACTAAGATAGAGCAGATACCGGTCTTGCTGCTATTACTCTTTAAGATATACTCAGTAGAAATCTTGGAGTTTCTTAAAATAGAAAGCACATAGTCTCCGGCAAAATCATTTCCCACTTTTCCTAATAATAAAGCCGCCACTGTAAGATTAGTGAGCGCTACTGCCTGGTTGGCACCCCGCCCACCTAAAGAAAATCTCAGATCTTTGGCCCGCATATTATCCCCTTTGTTAGGAAAACCAGGGATATATACTAAGCAATCCAGATTTATTGCCCCAACCACTATCACTGTGGACATCTTATCCTAACCTTATTACTTTATATGGATTTACTTCTTCCCTATTATGTTATGAGATGAAAATTATGGCAAAAAATGCTTTAGTCGTAACATTAATACAAGATACTTCAGAGATTTAGTAAATGTCTCCTGAACCAGTCAATGGTATAAGGAGTTACAATATCAAAATAATCCTGACAACAGTGGTCGGCATCTTCAATATAGAGCAGCTCTTTGTCTTTCCCTGTTGCCCAATCCATAAAATAATAGGCATGTTCCGGTGGAACGACCTTGTCCTTACCGCCCTGCACAATGAACATGGGACGTTTCAAAGGCGGAAATTTTTTAATATCGAGATGACCAAATTGATCGAACAACTCTCTCATATTGGAATAGCCGCTCATATAGTAGACCGCTCTTTTGGTGAGAATGGACAATTTCCTGATATGGGAAAGCGGAGGAAAATAGGCGTACCCGCCATTACTGCACACACAATCGATACGGTCATCGAGTGCGGCAGCCGTCACTGAAAATAAACCGCCAAAACTTAACCCGATAACGCCAATGCGCTCCATATCTATCTGAAAATTATTATTCATTTCCAGCCAATCTATTATAGTAATGATAGTCTGCTCGTAGTCGGGAATTAAACGCATACTCCGGTGCATTTCCCCTTGTCCGGGGCCATCAAAGCTGAAAACATTAAAGCCTGCCTTTAAGAAGTCCCGGGCGAAGAAATGATTCTCTACTTCTTTGGCATTATTCAATACATTGACAAAGATAATCAATGGTGCTCCGGGTTTATTAGCCAGCATCAAATATCCCGGAATATGTATTCCTCGGAAAGGAATTTCTACCCGAACAGGCCTATCCTGTTCTTCATATAAAGAGATTGCTCTCGCATAACACCTTCTAACTGAATCCTGTGATTTAATCCTTTGGGCTACATCATAGAAATTAATAAAGGAGCCGACATGGTAGCAACCGGCTGCCTCGTGAAAAAGACTGCGAGCTAAAAAAATATTCCCTTCTTTCTCTGCAGCTTCGGCTAATTGCTCTACCTCCAACCCTTCCTTGGACCACTGCTTATTCCAATCAAAATAGTTTTTTACCCTCTTTACTACCCTTTCTGTCCGGAAAGTGTCTACTCCGCACATGGCAAAACGGCTATAGCCGATAGTAGGGATAGCTTTTTGCACGGAAATCATGCGAGCAAATATCCTCTCGCCCAGTTTCATAGGCGGTAGAGTGGGTAGGGAGGGTTGGGGCAGAGCAGCTTCTTCCTCTATTAATAAGAGTAATAGCCTTTCTTTCTCTTCTACCTCCTCTTTCAATTTAAGAGCAAGAGAGGCAGAAAAACCTTCCTGATATACTTTTTTTCCATAAAACATCTGCCGGTCAAGCGGTTGAAGGGCAAGCAAATCTAAAAATTCTATCTCCTGTCCATCCAGCTTTTCCAGCGATTTGAAATATATCTGAAAGAGTGCTGAGTCAAATCTGCCCGGCAGATAATCCTGTATGGTAGTAGTCTGTTGAGCTCTTTCCGCCATACTAAAGCCGGTAAGAATAATTACAAGTATAAAAGAGATCGTGATAGATACAAATAATCGGGATTTTATCAATTTCAAGAAAAGAATATCCCTCATAATATTTCCCTTCTCTTCTCTATAATGACTTTTTTAATACCGGTATTTTTATGCCTGATGTAATGACCGCTTTTTCTATCCCATCCTCATTTTTCATTTTGAAAATGCCTTTTTAATAACATAAATGTTCAGAAAGAAATTATTAACAGGATTATCAATTGCTGGTATCACTGTTGTTGGTTGGCGAAGCTCCCGGTTTTTTATAAGGTACCGGAATATACTGGACAGATGGTCTCATTCCCGGACGTTGAGGGTAAAGATCCATCAATTCATAAATTTCCTTAGGCATATCGGTCGATACACATAATCCTAATTCTTTTGCTTCTTCAAATTTGATAGGATAATCATGCGTCCATCTGCCTTCGGTAAGGGTTTGGGCAATTTTTTCCGCCTTCTCTTCACTGCATTTGTTCTCTATTAGTAACCGTTTTACAAAGTTATAGACCTGCGCAATTGCTTTGCGAGCAATATCAGCCTGAATCAAGGTTTCGTCATCAATCTCATTTTTATCTTTATCTTTCAGCACATTGAGGATAGAAACAGCCGGGTATTGCCCTAATTGCGGGTCTACCGGACCTAAAACGGCATTTTCATCCATAATTATCTCATCCGCCGCTAAAGAGAGCATGGTCCCGCCACTCATGGCGTAGTGGGGAACGAATACGGTTACTTTCTCTTTATGACGTATTAAGGCATTGGCTATCTGTTCAGTTGCCAGTACCAGTCCGCCCGGTGTATGCAAAATAATGTCTATAGGAACATTATCATCGGTCAATCTAATTGCCCTAAGAATGGCCTCCGAGTCCTCAATGTTAATGTAGCGAACTAAGGGTACTCCCAATATACTCATGGTCTCCTGTCTATGAATCATAGAAATTACCCGAGAACCTCTCTTCTTTTCCAGACGATGAATGAGTGTGATACGAGATGATTCCAGGTTTCTCTGTTTAAACCAGGGTGACAGCATAGAAAAAATGAAAAAAATCCAGAAGAACGTACTAATATACTCCATACTTAATGGAACCTCCTTAAAATATTTTCTTTAAGAAACCTTTCTAATACTTTTATCTATAGGAATTTATGAAAATAGCTTTTCGCAATCGATAGAAATAATATCGTAATACCTCTTTTATTATAAACAAAGTACTTAGCTATAGCAATAACTTAAGTTATCCATTAAAACTTGAAAACATGTAAAAAGAAGCACTTTTAAAGTTACATTCCGTATAAGTGCTTCTTTTATATTAATAGCTGGATATAAATATTTTTAGTTAAGGCTATGCCTTTAGTAATTTGTCGGTTTTAATTGGAAATGGGCTTGAGGATGGTCACAAGCCGGACATTTGCTTGGTGCACTCTTTGATTCTAAGACATAACCGCAATTTCGACAATGCCAAGCTACTTTTTCATCTCTTTTAAAGACCTTACCATTCTTTAAATTATCCAATAGTTTACGAAATCTTGCTTCATGCTGCATCTCCACTTTAGCAATTTCCTCAAATTGCACTGCAACATGTTCAAACCCTTCTTTTCTAGCAACTTCAGCCGCTTCTTTATAGATAGTGTCCCATTCTAATAGTTCGCCTTCAGCGGCAGCTTCTAAATTTTGGGCAGTGCTGCCAATCATACCGGCCGGATAGCTGGCTTGAATCTCAACCTCGCCGCCTTCCAATAGTTTAAAGAACCTTTTGGCATGTTCCAATTCATTATCAGCGGTTTCCTGAAAAATTGCCCTAATCTGTTCATACCCTTCTTTTTTGGCTACACTGGCGAAATAGGTATATCTGCTTCTGGCCTGTGATTCACCGGCAAAGGCTGCCAGTAAATTTTTTTCTGTTTCTGTACCTTTTAATTTTCCCATCTTGTTCTCCTCTCAGTTTATATTATGTTTATCTATTCAGATTGTATTTATCTCAATTAATAATCAACCGGACTCATTCAGACTGACTGAACTTCCTTAACCTCCGGAACGTCTTTCTGTAAAGCTCTTTCAATACCCATCTTTAAAGTAACCTGACTCATAGGGCAACCCCGACAGGCACCGGTCAATTTTACCTTCACAATTCCATCATCGGTTACTTCAACCAATTCTACATCTCCTCCATCGACTTGGAGAGAGGGTCTGATCTTTTCCAATGCTTTTTCTATTTTATCTCTCATGTGGTTTCTCCTTTTGATTTTTTATTAACTCCACAATTTTAAAGGGATTTTCCTTTTCGCTTCTTAATCTCCTCTGCTAATCTCTTGCCCAATAAAAAAGATTGCTCTTTAACCTCTTCTGTAAAACGAGCCCCGCTGGCAACAGTATCTACGATATTAAACTTAAAAGCCCGACTGATCTTTTTTAAACTGGCCAATGCCGGTTCTCCTCCGGTACCTCCTGAGGCAAAGAGTACACAGGGCAAATCCGCCGTCAGACTACCTCTTATCTTACTCTGAACGGGATAAAAAGTCCTATCAAAAAAACCCTTCACGGTACCGGCCATATAATCAAAATAATCAGGTGTACCAATAGCTATACCTGAGACTGCCCTTAAGTCATCTTGACTGGCCTCTTCAGCCTTCTTAAGTATAACCTCAAAGCCATCGGTCTCCATAATCCCTTCTCTGACAGTCTGAGCCATTTTCTCTACAATGCCGCCTTCGGAACCATAGATAATTAAAATTTTATCCAACTATAACCTCCTTAAATTGTTAGCCTTATTCCATGATATTATTAAAATTTACCTTTTTATTTAATATGTTCTAAAAAAGCATATCCTATTAGCTAAGGCTACCGATTAGGTAGGCACACAATCTGAGCCCCGTAATACTTCTCTGGCTCTGGCTAAATCCTGCTCTAAAACCAGTATTCTAACCTCCGCTAATCCATCTGCCACAAAAGGATGAACGGAACGTGTAACATCTGATTGTAATATACACTTGATACCATAACTTTCTAACAAACTTTGTATAGGAAGGGCGTCTACTTCAGTTGCTACTGAGCAGAGCAGGACTACTTTTGAATCTTGCAATCTATTTTCATCCATGTTTATTCTTTTTCCCGCCTGTCCTAATTATTTTTTACTGCTCTTGTTTCACTATAATTTATACTAAATTGAGCCAATTTATTAGTACTCTATACCAATTCTAGCTGAAATACCCTTCTGGAAGGGGTGCTTGATTTCTTTCATTTCAGTTACCAAATCTGCTAAATCTATTATTTCTGCAGGAGCATTTCTACCGGTAATTATTACTTCTACGGTTCTCGGTTTTGCTTTTAAAAAATCCAATACCTGCTTGATTTTTAAAAGACCAAAATCCAGAGCCACATTTAGTTCATCAAAAATAACTATATCATATTTTCCGCTTAAGGCACCTTCTACCCCTTCAGCAAAAGCCCTTTTGGCCTCTTCAAAATCAATCTCTTTGGCTTTGCCCTTATAGATAAAGTCTTTGGTACCAAATGTTTTGAGAGTTATTTCCGGTATATTTTTGAGAGAATGCAGTTCACCATAATCCCATTTTTTCATAAACTGCACTATTAAGACTTTTTTATCCCGCCCGGCAGCCCTCACAGCTTGCCCCAGCGCTGCGGTCGTTTTCCCCTTACCGCTACCGGTATAAACCTGTATCAAGCCTTTCACAACTTCACTCCTTATTTAAGGAAATTATTAATTGAAATATTACCTTATATTATTTATAATAACATAGAATGCTGTACAAGTAAAAACTCTACCGGCAAGTATAACCTTATTTATTATGCAGCAATTGAATAGCCGGAACCCGTTAATCAAAAAGTAGATTGAAAACTGAATATATTATCCTGACAGGTTAAGGGAAGTGTGGTGCAAATCCACCGCAAGCCCGTTACTGTAAAAGGTACCGAAAGCTGCATAACGCCACTGGAACAAAAGTTTTGGGAAGGCGCAGCAATTAGACAGCCTCAAGCCAGGAGACCTGCCTGTTGGGAACCCGTTACACTCTTTCGTGGTCAAAGGGTGTGTTCTTTATTTTATAAATGAGGTTTTTCCAATAAAGGAAGGAGAAAAATTATTATGCACAAAAGATTAATGATGCCCATGGCTATACTTTTAACGCTATCTCTGCTTGTACTTATATCTTTTCCGGTATGGGGAAACTCACAGGATAATTTATTTCCAATCACTTTAGTTGATGTCCTGAACACAGAAGTCACCCTTCTACAAAAACCGGAAAGAATCATCTCTATCGCACCCCACACCACTGAAATCATCTTTGCTTTGGGACTGGAGAACAAACTGGTAGGTAGGAGTGAATTTTGTAATTATCCTCTTGAAGCCGAAAATATTGAGAATATCGGTTTAATGTCACCTTTGAATCTAGAAAAAATTATTTCCTTAAAACCAGACTTAGTCTTGGCTTATGGAGGATATCAGGCCAAGGAAATTCCCAGACTGAGGGAATTGGGTTTCAAGGTATTGGTAACCGAGCCAACCTCCCTATATGAAATGCTAGCTACTATAGAGCTTATTTCGACTGCCTGTGGAGAACCGAAAAAAGGAAGAGAACTGATTGCAAATCTACAGGAACGTATCAACCTGATTACATCTCTAAATACCGCAATAACAGAAACAGACAGGTTAAAAGTATTTACCGGTTCAAACTATGAGACCATCTGGAGTCCGGGTAAGGGTACCATATTTGATGAATTAATTACTTTAGCCGGTGGGCAAAATATTGTGGCGAATTTAGAAGGATGGGTACCTGTCAGTGCAGAATTAGTGGCACAGGCAGAGCCGGACATTATTATTATTTCCAGTGGCATTATGAACCCTGAAGAGACTGATAAGATGAAGCAAGATGTGATTGACCATCCGGGTTGGTCTCAGATACCGGCTATCAGAAATAATCAAATTTTTACCGTGAATGAAGACCTTTTTTACCGTGAAGGTCCTCGTCTGGTCGATGGATTAGAACTCCTTTATGAAATTTTTACCCAAGTCAGAGAAAAATGAATATTATGGTTATCCCAATTGGCGCTCTAAGGCCTTTTTTATACTGATTATTGGCTTTTTTTCAATTCTTATTATTGGCTTTATTGCTTTAAATTTTGGTGCTATTGCTATTCAGCCCCAAAAAATATGGTCTATCATATGGCAACACCAAACAGATGATAGCTTGGGACTTATTATCTGGGAACTGCGCTTACCAAGATTAATAATGGCTATGCTTGCAGGTATGGCACTCGCTGTGGTAGGTGGAAGTTTTCAGGGAATCCTAAGAAATCCACTTACTGATCCCTATATTCTGGGGGTATCGGCAGGAGCGGCTTTAGGGGCTTGTATTGCTATTGCTTTTCAATACACCATGGGATTGTTTCTGGCTCCATTTTTGCCGGTCTTTGCCCTTTTTGGCTCCTTCGTTTCTATCTATTTAGTATATCTTTTATCCAGGAAAAGATTGCATTTACCTACCACAGACCTTTTATTATCAGGAGTAGCAATTAATTTTTTCTTCTCGGCTATCATTACCCTGCTCTTAGCTATTTCCAGACGGGGAACACATTCCATGTTATTCTGGCTAATGGGAGATTTATCTACCGCCAGCTGGCAAAAAGTATCCTGGATTGCTCTACCGGCCTTTGCAGGAACCATATATCAGATATCTGCTGCCCTGGAGCTAAATGCTATGGCACTGGGTGAGGAAGAAGCATTACATCTAGGTATACAGACCGGCAAATTAAGACTTAAAATATTTCTGACGGGCTCCATGATGATTGCTGCGGTGGTCTCTTTTACCGGGCTAATTGGTTTTGTGGGATTGGTAATTCCCCATATTGCCCGCCTGCTGGTAGGGCCTGACCATCGTATTATGCTCCCGGCTTCAGCTTTAATGGGTTCTCTTTTTTTGCTTATCTGTGACACCCTGGCACGCAGTATTATGGCGCCCAACGAGATACCTATCGGGGCAATCACAGCTCTAATAGGTGCACCGCTCTTTATTCACCTGCTCAAAAGGAGGAATGATTCTGATGGATATTGATTCTAAACCGATTGTCTCTTTGGAAGGAGTTAGCTTTTCTTATAATAGCCAACCGGTACTTCAAGAGATAAATTTGTCTCTCTTCCCCGGGAAATTTATAGGCATTATTGGTCCCAACGGCTCAGGGAAGACTACCATGCTAAAACTAATATCAGGTATTCTTACCCCTCAAAAAGGAGAAGTAAAAGTAGACAACCGGAATGTTAGAACAATACCACGCCGTGAAATGGCTAAGATTATCTCTATGGTTCCACAAGAATCCTATGTTGCCTATAACTACAAGATAAAAGAGATAGTCTTTATGGGCCGAATTCCCTATATCAATCAGTGGAAAGGTGAAACAATTCCAGATTATCAGATTTCGTATGATGCTATGGAAAGGACAGATTCTTTAGGTTATGCCGAGAAGAGAATCCATCAGATCAGCGGCGGTGAGAAACAAAGGGTGCAAATTGCCCGGGCGCTGGCACAAACTCCCCGGATACTTATGCTGGATGAGTTCACATCACATTTAGATTTAAGTTATAAATACGAGATCAGCAAAATTCTCCAAGACGCTTTAAAGAAAGAATTAAAATGTATTATATCTGTTTTCCATGACCTTAATCTAGCGAGCTTCTGTTCTGATCAGCTCATTCTATTAAACAAGGGTCGAATTGAAACGATAGGTACTCCGCAAGAGGTTATCAATGAATACAACTTAAAAAAAGTATACCGCACCAAACCATATATCATACAACACCCCGAGCTGTCCATTCCACAAGTCATTATGTAATCGTTTGACTAAAGCTAGATAGCATTTTTCTCTTACTGTGTGTATTTTTAAGAGATTTACTTTACAACTTTTGTTGCCAACAACTACTCCATCTTTCAGGAAATATTCTGATTTTCAGCATCCTCTCGGCTGATACTTTTTTGATTGCTTCACAAATATTATTAATAAATCTAAGCTTGGCAAAAAAGGTATCTGTCTACCCTTATCATGTATGATAGTAAAAAATACACCTTTAGTCTGGCAGACAAAATATCTTCCGGGTTTTAGACAGGCTTGCCGAAATTTTATGAAACTGATAGTATTAAATAAATCTGTATTTTGATGGATAAAGGTTCATATTGAATTTCCCGGAAATTCTTTTATTTAAATGGAGGTCAATTTATTGAAAAGAAAATTCTCTTTTGTTTTTGTCATTTTAGCCATATTGCTTTTATGTAGCTCCCTGGTTCTGCAGGCAAGCTCTGTTTCAGTCTACGTCATACCGGTTAAAGGGCAGATAGAACCCGGCTGGCTGCTTTTTTTAGAACGCTCTCTAAAGATGGCGCAAGAATCCGGGGCACAAGCTGTTGTTCTGGATTTAGACACACCGGGAGGATTTATAGACACAGCCCGTGATGCTAAGAAACTCCTCGATGAATTTACCATACCGGTATATGCTTATATCAACACTGATGCCCTTTCCGCCGGTGCGTATCTGGCCTTAGCTACTGATAAGTTCTTTATGACTCCCGGCTCTACCATTGGGGCGGCAGAGCCAATACTATTAGGCGGTGGTCAAGTAGACGAAAAGGTAATCTCCTTTTGGGAAGCCGAGATGAGAAGCACTGCCGAAAGACGTGGAAAAGACCCGCTTATTGCAGCAGCCATGGTACGCAGACAACTGGCTATCAATGGACTGGTAAAAGTAGGGGAACTATTAACCCTTACCGCTCAGGAGGCAGAAAAACTCTCTTTCAGTGACGGCACCGTAAATTCTATATCAGAACTTCTGGACCGGGTTGACTTATCGGGGAGCGAATTGATATATAGTTCGGCTACTTTCTGGGAAAGACTTAGCGGCTGGCTGATAAATCCGATAATTGCCACCCTGCTCTTAGTGTCGGGTTTTTTCTTTGTGGTAGTAGAGATATTAACTCCCGGTTTTGGTATAGGAGGGCTTTTGGGTATATTCTCTTTCGGTCTTTACTTTGGCGGACATTTTTTGACCGGAGTCAGCGGTTGGCCTGCCACCCTGCTCTTCCTTTTCGGTATTGTACTGCTGGTGATAGAGGCATTTATTCCCGGTTTTGGTATTTTTGGTATAACCGGTCTGGTTGCAGTTATCATATCTATCATTCTGTCAGCTGCCTCGACTGCTTACGGAATATACATGCTTTTAATCTCTCTTCTTATTGCCGGAATTGGAAGCTTTTTATCCTTCAAATATTTACAACGTAAAGGTGCTTTAAAAAGTTTTGTACTATCCCAATCGGCTACCCGTGAGGCCGGTTATAGTTCAGGTACAGATTATAGTTTTCTGCTGGGCAAAGAAGGTCAAACCATCACTCCTTTACGTCTAACCGGTAAGATTGAAATAGAAGGAAAAAGATATGATGCGGTTAGTGAAAGCGGTTTTTTAGAATCTAATGAAAAAGTGAAAGTTATTAAAGTAGAAGGATACCGTATTGTAGTTCGAAAAATAATTAATAAAGAATTGCAAAGATAATTATATTGGAGAAAGGAGAAAATTAGCTATGCTATACATTGGGAGTACTTTGCCGCTTCTGGTAATCATATTTCTTGCGGTAACAGTTTTTTCGGTAATATTCAGTTTTATTCCTTTAAGATTATGGATTGCCGCCTTAGCAGCGGGAGTGAGGGTGAGTTTGGTAAATCTTATCGGTATGAGATTGCGTAGAGTTATCCCCTCTAAAGTGGTGGAACCCCTGATAAAAGCGACCAAAGCAGGATTGGATCTGAATGTTAACGAACTGGAAGGGCATTATTTGGCCGGCGGAAATGTAGATAAGGTAGTTAATGCCCTCATTGCGGCTCAAAGAGCCAATATTGACCTGGGATTTGAGAGGGCTGCCGCTATTGACTTAGCCGGTCGGGATGTTTTAAATGCTGTCCAGATGAGTGTTAATCCTAAGGTAATTGAAACCCCTACCGTAGCTGCCGTAGCTATTGATGGCATAGAATTAAAGGCAAAAGCCAGAGTTACAGTTAGAGCTAATATTGAACGTTTAGTAGGCGGTGCCGGGGAGGAGACTATTGTGGCACGAGTCGGCGAAGGAATAGTTACTACCATTGGTTCTGCGGAAAACCATAAAAAAGTGCTGGAGAACCCGGATGATATCTCTCGTACAATACTAAAAAAGGGCTTGGATTCCGGCACAGCCTTTGAAATTTTATCCATCGATATCGCTGATGTAGATGTAGGGAAAAACATCGGGGCAAGACTGCAGACCGACCAGGCAGAAGCTGATAAACGTATCGCCCAGGCTAAAGCTGAAGAGAGAAGGGCTATGGCTGTAGCCAAAGAGCAGGAGATGAAAGCATCAGTGCAGGAGATGAGGGCAAGAGTAGTAGAGGCTGAGGCTGAGGTACCCAAAGCCCTGGCACAGGCACTGCGAGAAGGAAAATTAGGAGTTATGGATTATTATCAGATGCAAAATATTCAATCAGATACCCAGATGAGGGGAGCCATATCTCGGATGAGCACTGATACTGCTAAAAAAGATAATACAAAAAAATAAGTATTACCGGTATAAAAAATTTATAAAAATAATAGATAGTCAGAAACTACCTAGAGGTAATGAGATGCAGTTTTTAATATTTGCTTTTATCCTGATGTCACTTCTTTCCTCTTTAAGAAAGAAGGCGAGAAGGATTAGAAGTAAGGAACCTTTCTTTGACCCCTGGTCTTTTGGAGAGGAATCACCGGAAGATAAAATGGAAGATACTCCAGAAAATACAGCAGAGACCGCAGATATGGGAGTTTTAAAACCTGCCGAGAAACCGGAAATCAAAGAAGCAGAAGAACAACAGGATGTAATGGATGATATCCTCTATGCAGAAGAAGATGAAAAGTTTGAACCTTTGCCCAAACAAGAAAAGGTAGAACCATTCATGCCCTCATTGTTATTAGATGAGGAAGGAGAGAGAGAAACAACAAGATCTTTGGATTCGACCGATTCTCAACAAGTGCTGAAAGAGTTGTTGTTGGGTCAACAACTGCCTTTGGCAATTATAGCTTCGGAAATTTTAGGTCCCCCCAAAGCTCTTAGACCGACTAGAAATAGACTTTAAAGAATATATATATAGAAACTATTTCTGAAAAATCGACTAAGGACTCAGTCAAGAAAGCATGAAGTCAATTTAGTATTCCCAAGAAATCTTAACTATATATGTCACTATTAACGGCGACCGGTAATTACAAGTCGAAAAATACATTTTTTGACCTTTGTTTTCATGAGCAGAGGGAGTAGCACAAGTCTGGCTATCATTGAACTCAAATATGAAAATACACGTTCTGAACCACCGGAAAAAGCAATTTGTCTATTCTGCTTTAAAGATATCATTTTAAGTAGAGTAGAGCCTAAATTTTTAAGGCATTTTTGGGACAAGCATCTACACATTGCATGCACTGAATGCACTCGGTGCCGTTTTTTCGTTTCCGGGAATTATTGAGAATTTCCACCTCCATTGGACATACCTGTTCGCATTTTCCACAAGAAATACATTTCTCTTTATCTACCCTAACACGGGTGAGAGAGAAATAGGTCATCGGCTTTAAGAAGATAGTAATGGGGCAGATATATTTACAAAAAGCTCTGTTGTCCTTAAATTTGTAGGCTAAAACTATTCCGACTATATAATAGATAATGTTTCCAATAATAAAACACAACCACATGATATACTCTATATCAGGAACTTGCAGAATAAAGAGTAAGGCGACAAATATGAATGAAGCTATAAAAACAATGTAGCGAATAAAGCCTATGGATTTTCGAGGGCCGGCAGGCGTTTTGAACGGAAGAAAATCCAATACCATCGCCGTCCAACAAGCATAGCCACACCAACCGCGACCAAAGAGCAAAGGACCGAAAATTTTTGCAATAGCATAATGGAGTGTACCGGCTGAAAACACTCCGAGAAAAAGATAAAACCAAAAGCCCTCTATCTGCATATTTTCCCGGCAGATGATACCCAGATACACGAGCATATACAAACCGACTGCAAGCTGAACCACACTGCGGGCATATTTTTTCTTTTGGGTATATAGTATTAAACCTATCGCAATTGACGTTCCGATATACGTAAAATTAAAAAGATAAAATATCGGACCCATTGTAAGCCATGTCGTTACAGCAATAATTTCAAACAAGAGCCACATGCTAAGTGCAGGCAAGTATTTTTTAATTTTCATATCTATACCTCTCCATACGTGGCTCTAATAATTGTGAATGCTTTGAGATTCTTTGTCAATAAGTGAGGAGCGAGAAGAACTTCTTTAACTTATTGAATATATATAGTTAATTTGCAAACTAAGTTCTGATTTGATATAAGCGGTAGAATTTAGTTTGAGAAGTCTTTTATAACGGATTTTAATCCGAGAAATACTCCTGCCGGAAAAGAGAAATCATGAAAGAAATAATAGGTCTGATGATTATATTTCAACAGAATTATTTCTACCATTCACTTTTTTTGTGTGTTCTATAACCCAGCACACATTAAAAAAACAGCGGTTGAGCTTAAAAATTAAATCTTAACCGCTGTTTTTTCTCACCTACATCTGATTGGTTCTGTTTTTAAAACTTCCTATTCTAATCTGTAGGACCAAGTACCATCTTCATAATCTACGATCATAAATTTGTCATAGAACTCTTTCATTATTGCATCCGGGTCGACATCTGCCATTCGCTCCGGATAGAACTCTTTAGCCATGTACAGGACCGGATAAAATGAAAGCGGTGACCGTGAAAAATCGTGGGCAAAAACAAATAGTCTTTTGTTTTTTATGGCGTCCAGGTCTTTCCAGCCCGGTCTTGATATCACTTTATCAACATGATCCTGTACCGTATGAGGATTGCCGGAGGATTTATAGCCGAGTCCTCCGGATAGTACAATAAAATCAGGATTTGATACGAGAACTGTTTCCGGGTCTAATTTGCCCGAGTTTTCAATCATGATATCTTCAGCAATCCACTGGCCGCCTGCCTGGTTTAATATTTGAGTCCAGCCTCCTTTTGCTGAGGTCATGCCGTTATCTCTTTCATAATAAAATGTTACCGGCTCATCTATATTGGCCAACCTTTCTTCAACCAAATTGAACTGAGCATCAATGAAATCTGTTACCTCTTTTGCTCTTTCTTCTCTACCGAAAACTTCGCCCACTAGTCTGATAGTGTCTCTAGGTGATTGTATAGCGTCTTGATACATAAAAAATAGATAGACGGGGATGCCTGCCTGTTCGACTTTATCCATTTCCTCTCCGCGTGATTGTCTGAAATGTTCAGATGAATTCATAAAAAAAACATCGGGCTCTAATTTAAATAGCGCCTCCAAGTCATAAGGACCCCGCCCACCGGCTAGACTCTTAATATTTTTTAATTGCGGAAAATGTTTTTCGTATACTTCTTTATTGATTTCATAGTTAGGAATCCCTGTACCTGTAACCATGTCTGCGTATTCATCACCTAAAACCATAGCCAGCGATTCCCCAAGGTCATAGTTATTGATAACAAATGTTTCTATCGGTTGTTTGATTGTGACTTCCCTCCCGGCGGCATCTACAAATGTACGTTCAGTCGGTTCCGTTTTGCCAGGCTCGCCGGCGCAAGCACTCATGGTAAAAATAATCATCATTGCCAATACTACTGTAATTAATCTTTTTGTGTTCTTCATTTTTTCACCTCTTTTTTCTTCATTTCTATAAACTGTCTTTCCAAATCATAATCGTATTCTTTATTTAAAAAATCTCCAATTAAAATCAACCCCCCTTCCACTTTGTCGTGATTAAATATGTCCATAATATTGCCAAGATTACCATGGATTATTTTTTCATTGTGCCAGGTAGCATTAGATACAATGGCTATGGGTGTCTGTTTACTTCTATATGCTGCAAAAATGTCTATAATTTCTTTCAGATTATCTATCCCCATAAATACCGATACAGTACAACCCAGAGCCGCTATTTTTTCTAGGTTTTTTCTTGATTTGTCATGATTGTTATAGCTGGTGCATACGAAAGTATTTGTTACCCCCATACCTGTTAACCCGCGTTTAAGAACTGCGGATGATGCAATAGCGGCATTCACGCCCGGTATAATCTCGAAAGCAATATCGTTCTTTTCAAATCTGTCAATAAGTCCACCTACCATGCCATATAAAGCAGGATCTCCCATAGTGATAAAAGACAGGATTTTATTTTCCGCTACTGCTTTTTTCGTATAATCCAATTTTTCATCGTACGTATACGTAAAAGTATCTAATATCCGACAACTGCTTTTCGTATCTACAAACATTTTTTTATTGATAAATCGTTCGCTCGTAAAAATATAATCCGAGGTATCGATTATTTTTTTGCTTTTAACGTAATAAGCTCCGGGTCTCCCGGACCGCCCGCAATGATATAGACACGAGACATTGCTTACTCCTTTCCAAATAAATTGATTTCATTTACTGATGATTCTGCTACGACAAAGGTTGTATCATTTTGGTCTTTAACCAATTTGCCGTGTACCCCGTATACATCTTTAAGCATAGCGACATTGATGATTTCCTCAGGTTGTCCGCAAGCATATTTTTTACCGTCGTTTAGGACGATGATTTTGTCCGCGTATCTTGTGGAAACATTGATGTCGTGCAATACGATAATGAATTTGATTTTTTTGTGTTTGATGATTTGTCTGATGATATCGAAAAGTTCAAGTTGTTTTTGAATATCCAGATTATTGGTCGGTTCGTCCATAATAATCAGCTCCGGCTCTCTGATCAGAGTTTGGGCTATGGTTACCAGCTTTTTCTGACCTCCGGAAAGTTCATTGATCTTTTTGTCGTAAATAGGGAGTAAATTCATGGTATTCAGGACATTATAAACCTCATCAAGTTGATCATCGGTTACTTTCCAAGACAGGGAAGCGACTTTGCCCAACAGTACAGTTTCAAAGATTGTGAGTGATGTATTTTCTACATCTCCTTGAGGAAGATACGCCATCAGTTGAGCTTTTTCCTCAAAATCCAATTTGGACAAGTCCTGATTGTTCCAAAACACTTTTCCCTCGTAATTAAGTATTCCGAATAGGCATTTGAGCAGTGTTGACTTTCCGCAGGCATTAGGCCCTATTATTACATTGAGATCAGCGTCAAAATCGACAGATAATTCTTTGAGTACGGGTACATGCTTATGGTAACCAAATACGAGATTTTCAGTGCGTATCATTTCATGCCACCTCTATGCTGTAATATCAAATAAATGAAAAATGGAATCCCTACCATGGAAGTTACGAGTCCGATCGGCAGAATAACCCCCGGAACTAAAGTTTTGCCGAAGGTAGATGCTACAGACAGCATCAATGCGCCCACCAATGCGGAAATAGACAACAAGAACCTCTGATCTTCTCCGCCGATCATGCGTGCGATATGCGGGGCAACGATTCCTACAAAACCTATTGTTCCGGCAAAACTGACCGATGTAGCAGAAAGTATTGCGACCATAATGATAACGGTTCGTCTCATTTTTTTAACATCTATGCCCAAGCTTAAAGCTGCAGAATCGCCAAGAGTAACAGCCGTAAGGTGCCAGGATTTTTTGAAAAATAGAGTATAAATGACGATTAAAACAATAAACAAGATTAGAATTTGCGTCCAATTGATCTTGGTTAAATCTCCAAATGACCAAAATATAAATGATTGCAAATCGTTTTGGTCAGCGATAAATTGCAAAAAGGTAGTCAGGGCATTAAACAAAAAACTCATCGCAATACCGAACAATATCAGTACACCCCGATCCCAACCAAATCGCTTTGATAGTGTAAAAATAGAAAAGGAAGCCAGTATAGAAAAGCAAAATGCGGATAAACTGATTAAGATATTATCAAAAAACGGGGATATACTGATTCTTAATATGATGACTAGGGCAGCTCCGAAAGATGCTGCTGATGAAATACCCAGGGTGTAGGGACTTGCCATGGGATTATTCAATATGGTTTGCATTTCACAGCCACCTATTCCAAGAGCAGCCCCTACTAAAATGGCAGATATCGCGACAGGCATACGAATGCTCCAAACGATGACACGGTTGATTTTACTAGAATCACCGAAAATAGCATTGATCGTTTCTACTAGAGTTAAACCGGCGCTGCCAACAAATAGATTGACAATAAAAGATATAACAATTGCGATGATTAAGAAAACAATTATGTATTTTTTCTTGCTGACAATATTACTATACAGGGCTTTGCCCGGAGATAGTTGCATGACAGGCTATCCTTCTATTCTAATTTGATATACCAATGTCCGTCTTCAAAATCTAACAACATATATTTGTCGTAAAATTCTTTCAATATTTCTAAAGGTTCAATATCCACAAAATCCTCAGGATAAAAGGTTTTTGCCATGACTAAGTGCGGGAAAAAGCAGAACTGATCTCTCTCTTGACCATGACCGATGAGAAAGATATTGTTATTTTTCACAGCATCCAGATTTTGCCAACCCGTTCTTTGTGTATATGATCTGATGAGTTCTTGGCCTTCTTCCAAATCAGTCCCTATTCCAACACTGCCGGCAATTATGATATAGTCGGGATTGCCGGATAACAAAAACTCGGAATCTATCTTAACGCTATTTCCCAGTGAACTATCTACTATATTTTTTCCGCCAGTTTTCGTTACAATTTTGCCCCAGGCACTTTGATCTGACCAGGTTACGTCATACTCGTCCTTAGTGCCCGAACCTTTTTCCATGTATACGGTAGGCTTGTTTCTCTTATCTTCAAGGTTTTTACTCTCAATCAACTTATATTGTGAATCTATAAATCCTGCTATTTCGTCAGCTCTTTCTTGCACACCGAAAAGCTCTCCCACTATTTTTATAGCGTTTTGCGGAGATTGGGAAGGCTCTTCGCTGATATTCAATATGACGGTGGGGATATTTGCTTTGGCAAGTTTTCCAATTAAATCGTCGGAGTTTTCGCTATAATTAGCAATCATATATAAATCAGGTTGGAGCGATATGATTTTTTCTGCATCTATTGGACTACTTCTGCCACCGCCAATTGACGGCAGGTTGTTTATTTGCGGGTATGATTTGCCATATATGCCTTTAATCTGGTTGTAACTTTTGGTTATCCCAACCGCTACGATTTTATCCATAGCCTCTTCGCCTAATACGGACACAACAATATCGGCCGTACCCCATTGGTCAACCGCTATTTTTCCAATATTTTTAGCTACGGTCAATGTATTCCCCTGTGCATCAGTAATCTCTCTGGTTGATTGTGAGGGTTCTGGGGTTTTTTCATTGGCAACGACTTCTTCACCTGTCTTGTCGGTATTATTTGAACTGCAAGGAGCTGTCAGCACCATCAACAAAAAAATAGACAGCAGAACTAAAAGTGTTTTTGAAAATTTAGTTTTCATTATTTTCTCCTCCTTTAAATAATAAAAAAGCCTCTATCGATACTTCGTATTTTAGATAGAGGCTTTAAAAGCGCACAAAAAAAAGCACCTACCTCCCTCGAAGTAAGCCATTTTGAATTTTATAGACCGTCTCCTGACTTAAAGATCATCCCGATTATGACGCCTTCCCGAATTGCTTCAGTGGCCTATGTCCAATCAGTCCCTTATCACAGTAGCGGGGCTGTGCTGTATTCTCAACAGCTTCCGTGATCTGTAAAATTTAATATTCGATATTTATTTTTTTTATTATATCGTCAATCAATGCAAATTGCAAGAAAATGTACAATTAATTTTTTTCACTTCTTTAACATTCTTTCTGTGAGGCCGGATAGCGTTTGTTGTTTATAGAGCGCAAGGCTTGATGCCCATATTCGTTGATATGTGCGGTGAGGAGATTTGAATTTTGTTCATACGTAAGCCTTTTTGAAGATTTTGTTTGCATCAAAATATATATTTGATGAGCGAATCTGTTTCATATGAGCTGTAGTATATATAAGTACCGTACAAGATACTTTTTGGGCAGCATAGTTTCTTATGATAATTGTACTCAAAAACACATAAGCCCTCCCCAAATACTCTCCAAAAGAAAGATTGACAGGATAAGTTCTCAGTGTTATTATAAATGACAGTTGAATAGAATACACCGTTTAAGTGTCACCAATTTTGACAGGAATTGGTGGAGAATAGTGAACCCGGTTAAAATCCGGGACGGTACCGCCACTGTATGCGTGGAGGCACCGCACGCGACGAAAGTCAGTCATTGGGAGCAATCCTGAGAAGACAGTGCGGAGAGCTTATGATACGCGAGTCAGGAGACCTGCTTAAACGTGTTTGCTGTCTATTTGTTCTCGATTTATGGAGAAATAAACATCTTACTTTGCAGGAAATCGGCTGCGGCAGTTTTGCGACTGCCGCAGTTTTTTGTTTTATAGAGCAAAACTTCTTGCATTGTTCTCTCTAATTGTCAATTGTTTTTCGTGATGTATACCATAAAATATATTATCAATAAAAAAATGGAGGAAATTTCAAATGAGACTCACAAAAAAAATTACTTATCTAATGCCGGCATTATGCCTGGTTCTGGGATTGGCAGCATTTGGCGCTCAGGGAAGCGCTGAACAGAAGCCTGTTATCCTTGCTGTCAGCTTTGGCACCAGCTACAACGAGACCCGCGAGGTAACCATCGATGCAATTGAGGCTGCCCTGCAGACGGCGTACCCCGAATACGAAGTTCGCAGAGCTTTCACCTCTCAGATTATCATCGACATTCTGGAAGAGCGCGATGGTCATAAGATCGACAATGTAGAGGAGGCTATGGAACGTCTGGTCGCTGATGGCGTTAAGAAAGTAATCATTCAGCCCACCCATGTCATTCCCGGCTTCGAATATGACGACCTGCTGAAGGATATCTCCGGCTATACTGAAAAATTCGACAGCATGCAGGTCGGTACTCCCCTGCTGACTTCCGATAAGGACTATGGCACTCTGGTCGAGGTCCTGAAGGAAGAGACTGCTGCTTACAACACCGAGAAAACTGCTGTTGTCTTTATGGGTCATGGTACTCATCATGAGGCCAATGAGAGTTACACCAGAATCGAGAAACATCTGCATGCCGCCGGTCTGGTTAACTACTTTGTCGGCACTGTTGAGGGTACTCCTCTGGTGGATGAAGTTCTAACAAAGGTCGATGCCGGTAATTACGACAAGGTCGTTCTGCTCCCCCTGATGATTGTTGCCGGTGATCACGCTAATAACGATATGGCCGGTGATGAGGAAGGATCGTGGAAGGATGTATTTGCCAAGGCCGGTTATGAGGTCGAATGTGTTCTGAACGGTTTGGGCCAGTACAAAGGCATTCAGCAGATGATTGTTACACACACTGCTGAAGCAATTGCTAAATAGGTATTTCTTGCAAACCAACATGATGAAACTGCTTTTATGTATATTCGTATATACATAAAAGCAGTTTAGAAAGCAGGTACTCCATATGAAAAAAACGCTGATTTTCGTGCTGTTCTTTTGTTTGGTAACAGTCTTATCAGGTTACACAATAAATAAAGAGCCCGTAGACAACAATACCGTGGAACCTGTGCCTCAAGCCAATGTTTCTGAGAACACAGAGAACTCTGTGATATCGAATGATACTTTCACAACGGTTACAGAGGATGATATTCTGAAACCCATTTACGCAAGCAGTTTAAAGGATGGATCATACCTAATCACCTTAGATTCCAGCTCATCTATGTTCCGCGTAATCAAGTGTGAATTAATCGTAGAAAATAATGCAATGAAAGCCATTATGACTATGAGCGGCAGCGGCTATGGTATGGTATATATGGGTACCGGTAAAGAAGCTTTACTTGATACTGAGGAAAACTATATTCCTTTTGTTCTGAACGAAGAAGGGGCTAAAACCTTTACGGTTCCCGTCGAAGCACTTGATATGGAATTGGACTGTGCCGCATGGAGTATTAGAAAGAAAAAGTGGTATGACCGCACACTCATTTTCCAGTCGGATGATCTTCCTGCTGACGCACTGATTGTGAGGTAAGCCTATGACACGAACGATCGCAATCCTGCTTTCCTGTTTACTCATTTGTACCCTTTTTATTGCCTGCAGCGAAAAAGAGTTAACAGACGGAAATTATAAAATTGAAGTAACTTTGTCCGGCGGTTCCGGCCGGGCAAGCGTTGAGTCTCCTGCAAAAATCATGGTGAAAGGCGAAATGATTACCGCAACGATTGTGTGGAGCAGCCCCTATTATGAATACATGCTTGTTGACGGTGTTCAGTATAATCCCATCCGGACTGAGGGCAACTCAACTTTTGAAATTCCTGTTGTCTTAGATAAAGATATGGCGGTCAGTGCTTCTACCATTGCAATGAGCGAACCTCATCTGATAGAATACACACTGCACTTTAATAGTTCTGCAATCAAAGGAGAATGAGTATGAGGCGCTGCATTGTATTTTGCTTAACGGTAGTCTTGCTACTCTCGGTTCTCTGTGGTTGCAAAACAACTGAAACGAAAGAAGGTCCGGGGAACGGTTGGGAGCCAGAGTGCAGTATGGAGCTGCAGTTTGCCACACAGTTTTCCGTAGATTATTACACGGGTGGTTATAAGTTGATTTCTCTGGCAGATGGGAGCAGATTCCTGGTGATACCGGATGGCTCTGAGCTACCCAAAGGGGTTGCTAAAGATATCGTCCCTCTATATCAGCCTTTGGAGAATATTTATCTGGCAGCAAC
Source organism: Candidatus Stramentimicrobium fermentans (assembly GCA_012520575.1). Taxonomy (GTDB): domain Bacteria; phylum Atribacterota; class Phoenicimicrobiia; order Phoenicimicrobiales; family Stramentimicrobiaceae; genus Stramentimicrobium; species Stramentimicrobium fermentans. The sequence continues at coordinate 51,208 of JAAYOB010000015.1, read as the reverse complement.
CGCCTCTATGTGCCTGTTTGATGCTCTGGAGCGATTAGATGTCATCAGACTGTCCGGAACCCGTGAAGACGGCTGGCATATTGAAAATGCCCGACTGGCAATGCAGGAAGGTAAAATCTTATATGCCGGAAAGTACAGCGAGCCGGACTATGAGATGTTGCTAGATTATGGTTGCCCTCTGGCAATTGAATCTCTAATGATCGGACGTGCCTCCGAAGTAAAGGAAAAACTGGAAGAGTTGGGTATTGCAGTGCTTGTTGACCAGTCCAGTATGGAGCCGCACCCCCTTGGACGCACGGAATGGATTAAGCTGTATGGTGCCCTGCTGAATGAAGAAGAAACCGCAAACGCCCTGTTTGCAGAGCAGGTCGATTATCTGAATAAAGAAATGAGTGCAGAAAGTTCCGGTAAAACGGTTGCATTTTTCCATATCAGCTCTTCCAATTACGTTGTTGCCAGAAAAAATGGCGACTATGTAACAAAAATGCTGGAACTGGCTGGCGGCAGCTATGTGTTCGATAACCTTGGTGATCCCGAAACCAGAACCTCGACCGTGCCAATTGAAATGGAAAAGTTTTTTGCCACGGCAAAAGATGCAGATTATATTATCTACAACAGCACCATTGGCGGGGAAATCAGAACCATTGATGAATTGTTAGCAAAGAATAAGCTCCTGGCAGAATTCAAGGCCGTCCAAAACGGTAACGCCTGGTGCATGAGTAAAAATATGCATCAGGAAACCATGAGACTTGGTCAGATGATTGAAAGCTTCCGGAAGATTTTCTCCGGTGAAGTAGATGAGTTGGATGAATTGCCCTACCTTTATCGGTTACAGTGAGCGACTACCGCTCCTTCCACAGGAGTTTTTGCCTTATTACTTTGAAAATAACTCGAGATTTATCGATGAATATATAAATACACAAAGAAGGGCGACTAGCTATGAAAATAAACAAGAATAGTACACCCTCTATGAATAAAGAAAAAATCAGGCTCGGCAATATTGGCCGTTTTTCTTTTATCATGCTCCTGTTAAGCGGCCTGCTGATTCTGGCATTGATTATAAATGTCAATATCGGCTCCGTTTCTATTGCGGTGCAGGATGTATTCCGCATGCTTTGGGAGGGTATCCGGTATGGGATTGCCAATGCGTTTACCAATGGCGGATATGCACAGGAACTGGAAGCTGTTATTAAGAACTCTACCAAAAGCCAAATCCTGTTCAGTATTCGCATTCCGCGCATGCTACTTGCCGCAATCTTAGGTGGCGCACTATCCGTGTCCGGCTATCTTCTTCAGGTGTTCTTCCGTAATCCCATCGCAGGCCCCTTTGTCCTGGGTATTTCTTCCGGTGCAAAGATGGTCGTGGGTATTACGCTGATTTTTCTGATCCATTATATTGGCAGCGTTGGCTCTCTTGCACTGATTTTGGCTGCATTTCTGGGCTCCTTACTGATTACTTCTATCGTTCTGCTATTCTCTCAGAAGGTGCGGAATGTCTCGATGCTGTTGGTGATCGGTATCATGGTTGGCTACATTTGCAGTGCGGTGACCGATTTTTGCATTACTTTTGCGGATGACCATGATGTAGTTAATTTGAAAAACTGGTCTATGGGTACATTCTCCGGGGCCAGTTGGGATAATGTAAGTACTGCTGTGCTGATGTGTATACCGGGAATTGTGGCGGCACTCTTACTCTCCAAACCTATATCTGCATATGCGTTGGGTGAAGGTTATGCCCAAAGTATGGGCATGCGCATCAAACCGTTCCGTGTTTTGCTGATACTGCTCTCCAGTCTGCTGTCTGCGTGTGTGACGGCTCTTGCCGGCCCTATTTCCTTTGTCGGTATCGCAGTTCCCCATATTACCCGGACACTGTTGAAATCATCGAAGCCGGCCTTTGTAATACCGTCTACCTTTCTTTGCGGTGCGGTATTTTGTGTATTCTGTGATTTGATTGCAAGAACCGTTTTTGCGCCCACTGAACTGGCAATTGGCACCGTCACTTCCGTTTTCGGTGCGCCTGTTGTTATTTATATGATGGCAAAGCGCCGTTGGACGCAAGAGGATTGATATGGAATACTACTTTAAAACCGAAAATCTGGCGGTTGGCTATAATGGAAAGATTTTGATCTACGATATCAATGTGCAACTGGAAAAAGGAAAAATCCTCACATTAATTGGGCCAAACGGGGCAGGCAAGTCTACGATCCTTAAATCTATTACCCGCCAGTTGGAGACGATTCGAGGAACAGTCTATATCAATGCGCAGGAAATCTCCTCCTGGTCGCCCAAAGATATGGCAAAAGAGGTAGCAGTCGTTTTAACTGACCGAATTCGCCCTGAGTTGATGACCTGCGCAGAGGTTGTGGCTATGGGACGCTATCCGTATACAAACTTATTCGGCAAACTGACACCAAAAGATATGGATGTCGTGCGGGAAGCGTTGGAACGTGTCCACGCGCTTGATCTGGCAGGGCAGTATTTTACTACCCTTTCAGATGGACAGCGCCAGCGGATCATGTTGGCAAGAGCAATTTGTCAAGAGCCTGAGATAATTGTCCTGGATGAACCTACTGCCTATTTAGATATTCGCCACAAAATTGAACTACTGAACATTCTTCGGGAGATGGCACAAAAAAAGAATATCACCGTCATTATGTCTTTGCATGAGATCGACCTTGCTATAAAGATCTCCGATTATCTTCTCTGCGTGAAAGGTAATACGATTGAGGCTTTTGGTCCACCGGATGTTATTCTGGGAAACCACACCATTGAACATCTTTATGAACTACGCAACGGCTCGTATAATCTGTTGTTCGGAAGTATTGAGTTGACAAAACCGGAGGGCGCTCCAAAAGTGTTTGTGGTAGCCGGCGGCGGTTATGGTATCGCTTGCTATAGAGCATTACAAAAGCAGGAAATCCCCTTTGCGACAGGAATCCTTTTTGAAAACGATGTGGATTGTCAGGTCGCCTTGGAATTGAGCGATCACGCCGTGGTGACTCCGGCATTTGAAGCAATGACAGATGTGCAGTTTCAGAAAGCCTCTGACCTCCTGCTCCGGTGTGAAGCGGTGATTGATGCGGGAACTCCGGTGGGGACACTGAATCAACTAAACCGTAAACTCCTCCGACTGGCAGAAGAAAAGAATATTCCCATTTATCGGAGCAAAGATAGGCAGGAGGTGTGGGCATGGAATACATAATTCCCAGAGTTGTTCTGGCCGGGACAAACAGTGGCTGCGGCAAAACAACGGTTACATGTGCCATCCTACAAGCACTGGTCAATCGTAAATTGAAAGTCGGTGCGTTTAAATGCGGACCTGATTATATTGACCCGATGTTCCACAGCCGGGTTATCGGAGTAAAAAGTTCCAATCTCGACTTATTTTTCTTTCAAGAGAACACACTGAAATATCTGTTGGCAAAGAACGGATCTGGCCGGGACATCAGTGTGATTGAAGGGGTAATGGGCTTCTATGACGGCATGAGTTTAACGACGACTACTGCAAGCACATATGAAATTTCACAGGTCACGCAAAGTCCGGTTGTTCTGGTTGTCGCTGCTAAAGGTGCGTCGCTGTCTATCTTGGCTACTATTCAAGGATTCTTGAACTTTTGCCCTGATCATCAGATTTGTGGTGTCATTCTGAATCAATGCACCGCCACGACTTATTCTGTCCTTGAAAAAGAGATTCAAACACGCTTTACAGGCAAGGTTCAACCTCTTGGCTTTTTACCTGTGATGCCAGAATGTTCTTTGGAAAGCCGCCATCCGGGACTTATCACTGCGGCAGAAGTACAAGTCCTGCGTGAAAAACTGCAAAATCTGTCAGTACAGGCGGAGGAAACTATTAATCTTGACGGCCTGCTGGCGCTGGCTACAACATCTTCCTCCATTTCTTGCGAAGCGATAAAACTACCCCGCCAGCAGGAGCCGGTCCGCATTGCTGTGGCTCGTGACAATGCTTTCTGCTTTTATTATGAGGATAGTCTGGATGCATTGCGGGAAATGGGTGCAGAATTGGTTCCATTTAGCCCCTTGTCAGACCAGGAGTTACCTCCCGATATTCAGGGACTATATCTCGGAGGCGGTTATCCTGAGCTACATGCTGAGAGGCTCAGTGAAAATAATGCTATGCGCACTTCCGTCAAAACGGCTCTCGAGCAGGGTATTCCTTGTATCGCGGAATGTGGCGGCTTCATGTATCTGACGGAATCGATCAGCGAATTTCCTATGGTGGGCTTCTTGCCCGGAAAAAGCTTTGATGCCGGAAAGTTAATCAGATTTGGATATGTTCACCTGAAAGCCAATCATGATAATATGCTATGCAAATCCGGAGAAGAAATTTCCGGACATGAATTCCACTATTGGGACAGTGAGAATCACGGAAGTTCCTTTACGTCCTCGAAAGCATCCGGAAAAAGCTGGAAATGTGTACACGCAACGCAGCAACTCTATGCCGGATATCCTTGCTTCCATTTTTATTCTAATCCCGGTTTTGCAGTCAATTTCTACAATGCTTGTCTAAAGGAGAGATATCGTCATGATTGAAAATATCAAACCTACCGACATTGAAAAACGCAGCTTTGAAATCATTACGGAGTTTCTTGGTGATAAGGAGCTCGATCCGAAAAATGAACTTGTTATTAAAAGAGCCATCCATGCTACCGCTGATTTTGACTATGCAGACAATCTCGTGTTCTCCGATAATGCGGTAGCAAAGGGTATTGAGGCCCTTTGTAGTGGTTGTGATATTGTTACGGATACTCAAATGGCAAAGTCCGGTATCAACAAAACGATTCTAGGAAAGCTGGGAGGCACTGTCCATTGCTTTATGTCAGACCCAGATGTGGCAGAGGAGGCTAAACAGCGCAATGTCACACGGGCTATTGTGTCCATGGAGCGTGCAGCTAAACTGCCAAAACCCTGCATTTTTGCCATTGGAAACGCCCCTACTGCCCTGATTACTCTACATGGCATGATAGAGGAAGGAAATCTTGACCCGGCACTGATTATCGGTGTTCCTGTTGGCTTTGTAAATGTGGTAGAGAGTAAGGAACTGATTATTAATAACTCTACGGTCCCTTACATTGTTGCCAGAGGACGTAAAGGCGGCAGTAATGTGGCTGCGGCGATTTGTAATGCGCTACTATATCAGATTATACGGTAATGTCTATGGAAGAATATATCGTAAAAGACGGGAAAAAGCTCCGCTTGGGTTATACGACAGGCTCCTGCGCTGCCGCCGCATCAAAGGCTGCAGCCTGGATGCTTTTGACCGGGAGGTTGAAAGAGAAAATACGGATCAGCACGCCAAAAGGTATCACATTGGATTTGGAGGTGCTGCAAATCTCGATGGAAGAAAACACCGTGTCATGCGCTATTAAAAAAGACAGCGGAGATGATCCGGATGTAACCAAAGGTTCGCTTGTTTTTGCACAGGTGACTCGTACAAAAACACCGGGGATTACCATTGACGGCGGAAGAGGTGTTGGACGTGTGACAAAGCAGGGTTTGGATCAATCGGTAGGTGCAGCAGCCATTAACTCTGTTCCCCGGCAGATGATACGTGAAAACCTCGAAGAGGTATGCCGTTTGACTGACTATCGTGGCGGCCTTTCCGTTTTAATTTCCGTACCGGATGGCGAGCGGCTCGCTAAAAAGACTTTTAATCCAAGGCTTGGAATCGTGGACGGTATTTCCATCTTGGGAACGACCGGAATCGTGGAACCTATGAGCGAACAGGCTCTCATAGATACGATACGGTTAGAACTTCGTCAGAGGAAAGCAAACAATATGGAATATGTTCTGTTAACCCCCGGTAATTACGGTTCGGACTATATTAAAAATGGCATTGGCATCGATCCTAAAATAGCAGTTCTCACTTCTAATTTTATCGGAGAGGCGTTGGATATTTGTAGAGAGATGGGTTTCCGGGGTGCATTACTCATCGGACATATCGGTAAACTTGTAAAAATCGCAGGCGGCATGCTAAACACACATTCCAAGTATGGTGACTGCCGGATGGATATTATGGCTGCTCATGCCGGAGCAGCAGGACTTTCTTCTTCGTGCATTGAGGAAATACTGGATTGCGCTACCTGTGATGATGCCATTCGTATTTTGCAAGAAAATAATCTTTGTACACAGACTTTGCATCGAATCTCAAATCGAATCTCCTTTATTATGGATTATAGAGTTGCAGGCGAAATAAAAACAGGGTCAATCATTTTTTCCAAAAAATATGGTTTTCTGAGCGAAACGAAGAATGCCCGCTCGCTTTTAAAACTGATTACGGAGGAATAAAGTATATGGTGCATTTTGTCGGTGCAGGCAGTGGCGCTGTTGACTTAATAACAGTAAGAGGCGCTCGCCTTATAAGCGAGGCCGATGTAGTAATTTATGCAGGTTCTCTGGTAAACCCCGACTTACTTTCTTATACTAAAGAGGGCTGTGAGATTCATGATAGCTCAAAGATGACGCTGGAACAGGTAATTGAAGTAATCAAAAAGGCAGAAGAGGCTGGAAAAGTAACTGTACGCCTCCATACCGGGGATCCTAGTATTTACGGCGCAGTTCGGGAGCAGTTTGATGAGCTGCTCAAGCTGAATATTGAATATGATGTTTGTCCGGGTGTCAGTTCTTTCTGCGGTGCGGCAGCATCTCTGAAAACAGAGTACACTCTGCCGGATGTCAGCCAGACAGTCATCATCACCCGAACCGCAGGACGGACGCCGGTTCCTGAACGTGAGTCCATCCGTGCACTAGCAGCCCACCAGTCTACAATGGTGCTGTTTCTCAGTACCTCCCTGACTGAGGTGCTACAGGAGGATTTGCTTGCAGGTGGATATCCCGGAGATACACCTGTAGCAGTGGTCTACAAGGCTACATGGCCGAAAGAAAAGATATTCCGCTGCACAGTTGAAACTCTACACCAAACGATAACGAAAAACGGACTGACCAAAACTTCCTTAATCGTTGTAGGAAACTGTATGGGTGATCAGTATCTGCGTTCTTTACTGTACCACCCGAGCTTTACAACAGAATATCGAGAGGCCACAGAATGAAGATAGCTATATTTGCTTACAGCCGCCGGGGCTGCTCTACTGCGCGTAAGGTAATGTCATACTTTCCGGAGGCCGATTTCAAAGCTTATACGATGGAAAGGTTTGCAGAGGAAGGATTTTATCCGATCTGCCATCCTGCAAAGCCTTTCTATGAGAAACTATTTAACCGGGCTGACGCATTAATTTTCATAGGTTCCTGTGGAATTGCCGTTCGGGAGATCTCACCTCATGTGCGGGACAAGCGGACCGACCCAGCCGTTGTCTGTATCGATGAGTTGGGGCATTTTGCGATTCCCCTGCTCTCCGGACATATCGGCGGCGCGAATGAAATGGCAATAAGAATAGCTGACCGGCTCAAGGCCACTCCGGTAATTACAACTGCCACTGACATCAACAACAGATTTTCCGTGGATGCCTGGGCTGCCAGAAACAACTTTGTAATCGATAATATTTATCTTGCAAAAATAATATCGGCTGCTATTCTGGAGAGAGATATCCCGCTTTTCTGTGACTTTGCCATTAAAACGGAGCTTCCAAATGGCGTTGTAAGCGGCAATAGCGGGGAATTGGGGATTTGTATTTCCTACCGTCAAAAGGCTCCTTTTGAGCAAACATTGAAGTTAATCCCTAAAATTCTGCATGTAGGTATCGGCTGCAGAAAAGGTGCTTCAGACTATGTCATCCGTGACGCAATAAAAACGGTATTGGCGCAATACGAAATTGATATAAAAGCTGTCAAGTGTGTAGCATCCATCGACCTGAAAGCGGATGAAGAAGGCCTTTTGAAATACTGTAAGGATAACGGGCTAATACCCATCTTCTATTCCACTGCAGAGCTTCAGGAAGTTCCGGGAGAGTTCACAACCTCTGAGTTTGTGCAAAGTGTTGCAGGTGTGGACAATGTATGTGAACGAGCCGCATTAATAGGTGCTGATAGATTAATCGTAAATAAAACTACTCTAAATGGTGTAACAGTTGCAGTTGCGGCGGAAAAATTGGAGGTAAGCTTTGGGTAAATTGATCGTTATAGGCATTGGTCCCGGTAATTATGAAAACATGACAATCAAAGCTGACCGAGCGTTGCAATCCTGCGATGTCATTATCGGTTATCATGTCTATGTGGACTTAATCAGGGAATACTACCCGAATAAAGAGTTTTTGACTACACCAATGACGCAGGAAACCAAGCGTTGCCAGATGGCGCTTGACCTTGCAAGGCAAGGAAAAACAGTGGCTATGGTTTGTTCCGGTGACAGCGGTATCTACGGCATGGCGGCTTTGATTTACGAGCTGCGCGGCGAATGCACTGCTCCTGAAGTTGAAGTCATTCCCGGCTTGACTGCTGCCTGCAGTGGAGCGGCCCTTCTTGGCGCACCCCTTACCCATGACTTCGCGGTCATCTCTCTCAGCGATCGTCTTACCAGCTGGGAGAAGATTGAAAAGCGTTTGGAATCCGCCGCAGCCGCAGACCTGTCCATTGTGCTTTACAATCCTGCGAGCCGCAGCCGCCCCAATCATCTTCGCATAGCCTGTAATATACTGCTGCGTCATCTGCCGGAAGATCGTCTTTGCGGTGTAGCTCAGTATATTGGCAGAAATGGCGAAAACAGGCGCTTAATGTCCCTGGGTGAACTCGGGTCAGCAACGGTGGATATGTTCTGCACTGTATTTATTGGCAACGAAATGACAAGGGAGATTACCGGAAACATGGTAACTCCAAGAGGGTATCGTGATGTATAAGATCTGTGTTTTTGCCGGGACAACAGAAGGACGGAAACTGGTGGAATTTCTGAGTTTGCAGCCTGTTGCTATTACCGCCTGTGTTGCAACCGAATATGGCGAAACGCTCCTTTCTCCCGCAGATAACCTGACGATTCTGTCGGGACGACTTCCGCTAGCTGAGATTATCCGGATACTTTCAAATGCAGCATTTGATTTGGTGATCGACGCGACCCATCCATATGCGGCCTCCATTACGGAAAGTATTTCCACAGCCTGCCATACGACCGGAACGGAATATCTTCGCCTTTTGCGTGAGGCATCGGAATTATCTTCCGATGCTGTGTATGTTCCCGATACGGAAACGGCAGTTAAATTCTTGGATGGAACGGAAGGTAATATCCTTCTGACTATCGGGAGCAAAGAACTCGCCAAATTCAGCAAACTCGCCAATTTTGCCGACCGCATATATGCCCGCGTTTTACCCATGAACGCTTCCTTGGAAGCTTGCAATGCCGCTGATTTAAAAGCATCTCATATTATCGCTATGCAGGGACCTTTTTCCGAGGAGATGAATCTTGCAATGCTTCGCGCCGTTTCTGCTTCCTGGCTTGTAAGCAAAGATGGCGGTGAGGCAGGCAGATTTGATGCAAAGGTTTCTGCCGCATTAAAAGCAGGCGTACGCCTTGTAGTGATTGGACGTCCCTCTCAGAAAGAAGGTATTTCTTTCTCCGAAACCATAGAGCTGCTGTGCTCCCGGTTCGGCTGTAGCTGTATACCTTATGTGTATATTCTTGGAATCGGTCCGGGAAGCTGCGAAACCATGACGAAAGAAGTGTATCGGGTAATAAAAGGAGCCGATTGCTTAATCGGCGCCAAACGCATGCTGGAAGAGGTTGCCACCCCGAATCAGAGGGTTTACTATGCTATTTCGTCCGAAGATATTGCGGACTTTATTCTGACCCATCGTGAGTACCGGCGCTTTGCGGTGGTCATGTCGGGAGATACGGGTTTTTTCAGCGGCACAAAAAAGCTCATTCCACTGCTTGATTCCTGCAAGGTGGAGGTCTTGCCCGGATTAAGTTCCTTGGTATATCTTTGTGCCCGCTTAAAAACATCGTATGAAGATATTTTCGTCACCAGTGTACATGGCCGTCAGCACAATATCGTGCCGGATGTTCGATCCCATAGTCGCGTTTTCGTGTTGGTCGGCGGTGAGAACGGTATGCGGGAGTTGTGTCGCTCTTTAGTAGATGCCGGCCTGGGAAGTGTGCAAATCAGCATTGGAGAACGGTTAAGCTACCCGGATGAAAAGATAACAAGAGGTACGGTAGAGCATATTACCGACGGCTCTTACGAGACCTTAAGCGTTGCTTTAATTGAAAACAACCACCCTGATGCCGTTGTAACCCATGGATTACCGGACAGTATATTCCAGCGTGGTGCCGGGGCGGATGGTGTTGTGCCAATGACGAAGAGCGAGGTTCGTGCAGTATGCCTGTCCAAGCTCCAGTTGACAGAACGCTCTATCTGTTGGGATGTCGGGGCCGGGACAGGTTCTGTGGCAATTGAAATGGCACTGCAGGCTAAAAAAGGACAGGTATATGCCATCGAGCACAAAAGTGCGGCAGTAGAACTGCTGCATCTGAACAAAGAAAAGTTTGCAACTGAAAACCTGACCGTAATCAGCGGCTATGCTCCGGAGGTATGTTTCGATCTGCCAACCCCAAGCCACGCTTTTATCGGTGGAAGCTCCGGTAATATGCGGGGTATTTTAAATCTTTTACTGGAGAAGAATCCGAGTATCCGCATTGTTGCAACGGCAATCTCTCTGGAGTCGATTGCGGAGCTGACTGCCTGCCTAAAGGAGTTTCCATGGACCGAAACCGAGGTTATCTCTATACAGGTTGCTTACAACAAAAAAGCCGGACCTTATCATCTTATGACAGGCCGGAATCCGATCTATATTTTTACAATGCAAGCCGGGAGTAATGAATGATGAAATGGTCGTCCGCACTTACGTTGGTAATAGGTTTTGGAATTGATTTGATCGTTGGAGATCCTCATGGATTTCCACACCCTGTGATTTGGATTGGAAAGCTGACCGATTCACTGGGCCATGGACTCCGAGAGGCACTCCCCAAGACGGCCTTCGCAGAGAAACTCGCCGGAGCGGTCCTGTGGTTTTCAGTTATTCTGGCTTCTACACTGATTCCGGCATTTTTGCTTTGGCTCTGCCATAATATCAGCCCCTGGCTGTGTTTGATCGTTGAAAGTATTATGTGCTGGCAGATTCTTGCGACAAAATCGCTCCGAGACGAAAGCATGAAAGTCTATCATGAGCTGGAAAACGGCGATATCAACGGATCCAGACATGCTGTATCCATGATTGTCGGCAGAGATACCGCTGAACTGGATAGTGCGGGAATTACCCGTGCCACAGTGGAAACCGTTGCAGAAAACACTTCTGACGGCATTGTTGCACCTCTCATTTTTCTGGCAATCGGCGGTGCGCCGCTCGGTTTCTTTTATAAAGCGGTGAATACTATGGATTCCATGCTTGGATATGTGGAACCCCCATATAAAAACATCGGATTGGTTCCGGCAAAGGCGGACGATGCTGTGAATTTTATTCCCGCACGAATTTCCGCATTGCTGATGCTTGCGGCCGGTTGGCTCCTGCGTTTGAATGTAAAAAACGGATGGAAGATTTTTTGCCGAGACCGCTTCAATCATGACAGTCCCAATTCTGCCCAGACAGAATCCGTTTGTGCAGGCCTTTTGGGACTGCAATTGGCTGGAGATGTCCGGTACCATGGTGTGCTCCACAAAAAACAACACATTGGTGATGCGCTGCGAGAAATTGAACACGAGGATATCCCGCGAGCTTGCTGTCTGTCGTATGTAACTGCCCTACTCACATTACTGCTCGTCTGCGTGGTCAAACTGCTTTTTATACTCTAAAGGAGAAACTATTGCTTTACCGAAGAAAGAACCCTCATGGAGGGGATATTTACGAAGAAAGAATAATACTTGACTATTCAGCCAACACCAATCCTTTTGGCACTCCTAAAGGGGTTTTGGCTGCAATGAACAGAGTATTATCCAAAGTGCACCATTACCCCGATCCCTATTGCCGGGAGTTGGTGCATACCATCGCTGCTTTTGAAAATGTACCGAAGGAGTATATCCTTTGCGGAAATGGCGCAACGGAATTGATCTATGCATATTGCGAGGCTGCCAAACCAGAATGTGCCGTTGAATTGGCTCCGACATTTTCAGAGTATGCACTTGGACTTGAACGAGTCGGCTGTCAGGTGAATCGATATGTCCTGCGGCAAGAAAACGACTTCGACTTAGATGATGGGTTCCTGAAGCTTATGACAGCACAGAAGCCCGAAGCAATATTTCTATGCAATCCTAATAACCCTACCGGAAGATTGATTCCATCCTGTACACTTGAAATAATATTGGATTTCTGCCACCAACACAATATTCGTCTGTTTTTAGATGAGTGCTTTCTGGATCTGTCAGATCAAGGAATCAGTATGAAAGAATTCCTGACAGATCACCCGCAATTATTCATCTTGAAAGCTTTTACAAAGAGTTATGGAATGGCCGGTGTGCGTTTAGGATATTGCTTGTGTTCCGACAGAGAATTACTTACGGAGATGTCCAAAATGGTGCAACCATGGAATGTATCCGTATTGGCGCAGGCGGCCGGTGTGGCAGCATTACATGAAAAACAGTTTTTAATAAAAACTAAAGCAATAATCCCGGTAGAGCGTCGCTGGCTGAAAGACGAATTGGAGGCGCTTGGCTTTTGGGTTTGCCCCTCCCAGGCAAATTACCTATTGTTCTGTGGCAATGCAGGATTGCATAAAGCGCTGAAAAAACACGGTATCGCAATTCGCAATTGCGACAATTATCACGGATTAAGCTCCGGTTGGTATCGCATTGCGGTACGGCTGCATGAGCAAAATGAACAACTGATCTCTGCCATTAAACTGGTATGCGGAAAGGGGTAATTATGGCAAAAAATATTATGATTCAAGGAACGATGTCCAATGCGGGGAAAAGTCTGCTGGCAACAGGTCTGTGCAGAATATTCAAGCAGGACGGATATCGTGTCGCTCCGTTTAAGAGTCAGAACATGACGCTGAACTCCTTTATTACCAAAGCAGGCGGCGAGATGGGACGTGCGCAGGTAGTACAGGCAGAAGCAGCCGGTATCGCACCGGACACACGCATGAACCCTGTTTTACTCAAACCCACAACGGATGTGGGCAGTCAGATTATTGTCAACGGCCGGGCCCGGGGCAACATGACAGCCATGGAATACTATCGCAGAAAACGGGAGTACATCCCTACTGTACTGGAGGCCTACAACAGCCTGGCATCTGAATACGACATTGTTGTGATTGAAGGTGCGGGAAGTCCTGCAGAGATTAATCTGAAGCAGGAAGATTTTGTTAATATGGGACTCGCCAAGCTGGTGGATGCTCCGGTGCTTCTGGTAGGTGATATTGACCGTGGAGGGGTCTTTGCGCAGCTCTATGGAACAATCGTACTTTTGGAACAGGATGAACGCGACCGCATCAAGGGAACGATCGTGAATAAGTTCCGTGGTGACCGAGCCATTCTGGAGCCCGGTTTAAAAACTCTTGAGGAATTATGTGGCATTCCCGTGGCAGGCGTCATTCCTTACATCCATGTGGACATTGATGATGAGGATAGTTTGACTGAACGCTTTGATAAATCAACCGAGCGCAAGCTCATTGATATTACAGTCATCCGTTTGCCTCATATTTCCAACTTTACGGATTTTAGCCCTTTTGAGCGATATGGTAATGTTTCGCTGCGTTATGTAGATAATGTCGGTGATTTACATCAACCGGACATGATTATCCTCCCCGGTACAAAAAGCACAATTGCCGACTTGAAATGGCTTCGTCAGTGCGGCTTGGAGGCTGCAATTCAAAAAGCTGCTGCTGCCGGGACTCTGGTATTTGGCGTGTGTGGCGGCTACCAGATGCTCGGCAGAAAGATTTCCGACCCCGGACAGGTCGAAGCAGCAGGTATCACAGATATTCCCGGCATGGGCCTTTTAGAAATGGATACGATTTTCCTTGGTGAGAAAGTGCAGACTCAGACGACAGGTGTATTTGCCAGCATCAGCGGTATACTGTCCGGATTAAACGAAAAGTCCTATTCGGGATATGAAATCCACATAGGCCGCAGTGAAGAAGCGATGCCTGCGCTTGCGGGAATAGGTAATGTATATGGAAGTTATATTCATGGTGTATTCGACGCTCCCGACATCAGTGACACGATTTTGAAAGCAATTTGTAACCAAAAAGGGCTCGACTCTGATGCTCTGGAGACCTTTAATATCGATGAATACAAAGAACGCCAATATGACTTATTGGCAGATGCTGTGCAAAATGGACTGGATATGGATTTTGTTTATCGCATCCTGAATCGGGAGGTATAAGATGCCCGGATTGATTCATATTTACTGTGGTAACGGTAAAGGAAAGACAACTGCAGCTACCGGGTTGGCGGTTCGAGCTGCCGGCGCCGGGAAAAAAGTTGTATTTACTCAGTTTTTTAAAGACGGAGATTCTTCGGAAATCAGCATTCTTCAAACTATAGCAAATATCCGGACTGTCCATTGTAAAACCGTCCGGGGATTTTGGAAGAGAATGGATGATCTCCAAAAGGCAAAAGTCAGCGAAGACTATACCAAGTTTCTTGCGGATGTGATCGCGTTGGCAAGGGATGCTGACCTGTTAGTACTGGATGAAATTATTTCTGCCTGTAACCACGGTACGATTACAGAGACTGTAGTTTTGGATTTCCTGCGTAGTAAACCAAAAGGCTTGGAAGTAGTCCTTACCGGGAGGAATCCATCGGAAGAATTGCTGGTTCTCGCTGACTATGTGAGTGAAATGCGAAAAATTAAACACCCCCATGACTGCGGCATTGCCGCAAGAGAAGGAATTGAATTCTGATATGAGTAAAATACTGTGCATTATTGACGGTATGACAGACCCGTATTTCTGTGCCGGTGATTATCCAAGTATTTCATCTATGCGTTTCCTCCGTCATGTTGATACCACGCAGGGGCAAGAACCGGAAAGCCTCGGGTGTATTCTGCGGCTCTTGGGTACAAAAAGAATCCCTGACCATTTGCGAGGATACGCCGAAGCATTCGGTAATGGGATTCCGGTGAATAAAAATGATTTAATTCTTCGCGGAAGCTGGTTTTCTCTGGATGGACAGGGATGTTGCGATGTTCCCATATCCGCACCTGAAACACTTCCTGATATCGAGGGCTGTCATTATTATCATCTGGAGCAATACAAAAGCCTTCTTGTCTTTCCCGGCATGGCAAACTTTATTTCCGACATAGTTACGTATCCTCCCTATGTGTGCGGTGGTCAAAGAGCCCGAAATCTATGTCCAAAGGGATGCAGCATAGTAAGTCGTGTTTTTCACTCTCACCTTATGGAGGATCGCTGCCTGATCCCTTGGGGACAGTCTGTTCCTGTAAAAATGGTACCGTTTTCACACAAGGCTGCCGTGATATGCGGGACACCCATTATAAGAGGCATTGCCAGACTTTTGGATATGACCCCGATTCCGGTGCCGGGTGCTACAGGAGATGTTGATACCGATTTACTCAAAAAAACGAGAACGGCGCTCTGTGCAGCAAAAACATACCCCTTTGTGTTGCTGCATATCAACGGTGCTGACGAAGCAGCCCATCGCAAAAACCCCGAAGAAAAGCATGCCTTTTTGCACAAGGTGGATACTACCGTTCTAAAAGTGCTTTTGCAGTCAGATCACAATATTTATGTTGTTTCGGATCATGGTACCGATCCCTGCACCGGACAGCATATTGGAAACAAGCAACCCGTTTTTACCAACATACCTGCAAAATTAACACCAAGAAAGCCTGACAAACCCCGGAAGCATTCACGCATGATAAAATCAGACCGCAGGGAATTGTTAATCCGGTAACTTCAGTGCAAGCTACCCCCAATAATCGGTGGAAACACAGTCTTCTTTACAATTATATCTGTCCTGATGTATCAAATGATAATAATCCTTCTATAACTATCAGATCGGTAATGGAAAATTCATCTGCTGCGTGTACGATGTGTAACCCTGCAAACCGGCATTTACCTGTTCAGGTTCTCAATAAAGTTTCTCATATCCTTGTTTATTTGCTCTTGTCTGATTTCATATACATTATGTCCACAGTCAAGATCGACCGTTTGAGCATCTGTCAGATCAGAAGCATAGTCTTTCAGTGCATCGATCCAGCTTTCTCCGCCTGTTCCCGAACCGTCCGAAATAAACATGAGCATAGGCACATCCGGTTTGGTTTTACTCTTTATCATATCTGTGGCTCCTAAGATATGTTTTCCTTCATTACGAACATTTTTATTGCAGAATTTTGAGCTGGCAAGGGCTAGGTATATAGCCTTTTCATTTTTGGCAAGGGTATCCGACAAAACATTATCGGTAAAAAACAATCTGATAAATCCGATTTCACGCCCGACAGCAAGGAAATTTACAAGCAGATCTTTTTTCCAGCTAAAATCTTTCTCACTGTAGGTACTTGGCACAGCCATATCAAGTCCTACAATTGCTTCGACTTCATCGGGATAAGTCTGTGCCCAGAGTATGGCTTCAATTCCCGACATGGAGTGAGGACAAAGAATGAAGGGCCCGTCTATACCTGCCTTGGAAAGGGCCTCTCTGTCCTGCCTTATTATGGTATCAAATGATCTTTCATCGTCTATCACATCACTGAAACCATAGCCGAATTTTTCAATAACAACGATCTTATAATCATTACTAAGTAGACTGTAAAGTGGCTTATACTCAAATATCGGTGACACTATCGCCGAACCTGCCATGAACACAAGTGTGCGTTCTCCCTCGCCCTCGGTGTAGACATTCATATTGTAACCGTCCACCTCGACCATCTGTCCCAGCGGTTCATGTAAGGGTTTTTCTTTTATGAGCATTACTCTGTTGTAGATGAACAGTGCCAACAGAAACACGAGAAGGATTATTCGAATGCCGCGTAAAACTTTACCAACTATTTTCTTTGTCAAATTTTATATACCCTATTATCTCTTCGAGGTATGATTGTACTGTTTGTCCTTTCAGGAAATCCAATAACGCAATTTCCAATTCCTTCATATTCTCCGGTTATTCCCAGATCATCCAACAACTTTTTCCCTTCCTCATCTTGAAAGACTTCTTTTGCACGATGAATCCAACAACTTCCAATATCCAGCGAATGTGCGGCAAGCATCATATTTCCGATTACTAAACTGCCGTCATATATTGCTGTCGGTATACTTTCGGGAGCTAATACCGACAAAACAACCGGTGCGTTATAGAACGGGTCAGGTCTGTTCCTCAGATCATATTTTGCGTTAAGTTGGGATAATTTATCCCGTATTCCTTTATTCGTGACCACGAGAATAATTGGCGATTGTTTTCCCATACCACTTGCTGCATATAGTCCTGCCTCAACTATCTTATCAATGGTTTCATAGGGAAGCATATCTGAGCGGAAAGATTTGCAGCTTCGTCTTGTAACGATATTGTTAATGATTTCATTCATTGTTCTTCTCCTCATAAAATTCCGATTTGTCTCTATATTATAGCATTATAGTAACTAAGTGTCACAAATGATCTTACCTTACAATTGTGCAGAGTGTTCTGATTACTATTCATCTATTTCATTTATACCACTGTCAATTTAGACTTAAATTCCATAGTAAACTTGTCCTCGTAGACGGTGGCCCTTTCAATCAACCTCCGGACAAGTCAATCATCATATTCGGTAAGGACAAACGAGACGGTATACCTGAAAAAGCTCAGCAAACAGGATGAGTTTCTCTCAGAATTTGACCCGCTACTTTTCCGGACGCTAACAGACTACCAACCATTTACTAGAAAGATGGCATCCGCGTGACCTTCAAGAACGTATCCGAAATAAAAGCCTGATATAGGCATAAAAATGTCCGGCTGCCTGATGACAGTCGGGCATTTTATCTCTCTGACGGTATTTCAAAATTACACTAATTTCAGAAAACTTTCTGAGCCTTTTCCAATGATTTGTATTATCTACTTATTTATTTTTTTTCCGTAAATCAACTCCAGGATGATATACAAAACACCGCAAAGTACTCCCGACACTGGCCAAATAATCCAGCTCCGGTGCCATTCCATCGTGATGAAACTGTAAGCCAAGTAAATAGCAGTCACAGCAAGCCAATAGATACCCACGATCGGTTCAATCTTTTTACCCAACACCTTCTTGTCAGGACGATAATCATCTTCCTGTAACAACCCGGAAAAAGCTCCTCGAATAATGCCTGCACTAACAAAGAGATAAACAGCAATCGCTATGATTGCCAAGCCAACGGCAACAACGGCATTTCTTTCAATCCGGATGATTTGCGGCAAAAAATCCGAGGCTACAAAAGTGGCCAGTGCAACAATGCAAAGTACAACACCAATGACAATGTGTATAACGAACTTTGGCATAAAACTCTGAAGTCGTTCTTTGACCATGCCATCTACACCATATGCTGTTTCAAATGGCTCTTTCTCCATCCATTTAAAAGCTTTGAGCTTGAATCCGTTTAAGAGAAAAAGAGCGACCGCACCTGCAACAATGAGTGCAGCAATGATGAAGCCAAGTGGCTCGGCAAAAGACTGTTTATTCCAAATTTCAGATAAAACCAGTGGAATAGCCGCCATGATACAGAGCCAAACCCCAAAAGCAATCTGTTTTGCACTTTGTAATTTGGCATTGAGAAATGCATTTGCTTCTTCCATGCTTAACCTACGAAGGGGACTTCCGGATTCTTCTACCTCTCCTTGGATGATTTTAGATTCGATCTCATCCTTTACAAGATAGTCTGTACTGACTCCAAAGAGCCTGCTCATTGCAATAATTCGTTCCAGGTCAGGCGTACTCTGTGCACTTTCCCATTTAGAAATTGCCTGCCTGCTTACTCCAAGTTGCTCAGCCAGTTCCTCCTGTGACCAATTGTTTCGCTTGCGTAGTTCAATGATTTTGTCTGCTAAGATCATAATAATTTCCTCCTCTGTTTCGCCTTTGTGGCTTTTTGTGATTTTATTCTAGCCAAAACAGCAGTTGCATACCACCAAGCGCACCTTGAACTTTCGCAACGGGCAGTTGCAAATGCCTGCAATATACGTTAATTGATGAAGCAGACTTCTACAAACAGCTCATTGTATCTCTAACAGTAGCTCTGACTTGTTATTTAGACCCCTGTTTTTTTGCGCTGGCATGCCAACTCCGTACCCTAAGAGACTAAGCCGTTAAATTGATAGAAAAGCATGAATTATTTTTGTAGAGGGCGACGTCATTGCCATGGGCATGTTCAATTTGACCTTTCTTTCCAATAATTGAGAGCATATTGATGCTATACTCATTAAAAATAATAATGCTAATCTGTATTATATCATTCTAATACCCTCATCACGGTTTTTTCTAGCAATCAATATCGACAGTTTTCCCAAAACAGGCAATATTTATCGATAGTTTCGCCAAGATGAATAAAAACCCGAAAACAGGTAGATATCTATCCTGTTGTCTCAATGCATGTTGAGACGGTAGCATTGATAGCAAGAGCGAGTAAATAAGTGTGGCAAGAAGCCTGTGATTAAATAGTTTCTGAGGTTTGTACTTAAAAAAATCAGATAGGTAAAAAGTGAGATATCAGTTCGTGGGAACAAGTCTGAAGGCATGATTTTGAACGTGACATATTATATTTGATGTCAGCACTTATATTGTGCTACTTTTAGTCAAATTATTGATTTAAAGCTTCAACTTCCCATAAATATCAGTAATATTAGGAATGTCTATCTCGGCATCGGCTGCCATATGGACTAAAGCTCCGCCAAATATTTCGCCTTCATTCTTTTCCTTTCCTTCGGTATAATCTCTCTGGAAGGAGGTTTGCGCTTCATAGGGGAAACCGCCGGCGGTCTGCAGTGAAATTTCTATTATATCTTTTTTTAAGTCTACCTTTCTCGATTTAGCAATTAAAACTATCTCTTTCATGATATTTTCAGTCAAATCCCTCAAATTTTTATCCTCCATTACTCCACCAATAGTCTTTCCGGAATAGGCAGTCATTAAACTGAAGGCGGCAATAAAGACATACTTTTCCCATATTGCCGAATAGGGATTCTTAAACCATACAGCATTAATTCCCATTTCTACCCAGAATTCCTCAAGGTACCGGTAATTGTAATTTTGGTTTTCAGGGTCCGCCCCATAGACAATCCTTCCCTCCGGACCACTTTGCCGGACAACACCTGGTACCTCAATACTGGAAGTAACATATACCGCCGCCGGAATAACTATTCCTTTGGACAAAGTGGCTCTGACACGCTCATATATATCAACACCATTGAGCAATGGAACGACTATGGTATTATCAGTAATATTTTTGGCAATCTCTATTATAGCATCTTTCAGGTCATACCCTTTAACACAGAGCAGATACAAATCTGGAGTTGGAATATTCTTAATCTTGTCGGTAGCTATATTGGGGAAACTTAACAATTCCTCTTTATCAGTGATCAGTTTTAGCCCCTGTCCCTGAATTGCCTTCAAATGTTCTCCCCTGGCAATAAAGTAAATCTCTCCACCCAGCTTATCATTATTCATTTTATGAGCTATCCTGCCGCCAAAATATCCTCCTATACCGCCCATGCCAAATACACAGATATTTTTAATTTTGAGGGGCATCTTCTTCCTCTCCTTTACTCTTAAGATAACTGTAAAATCTTATCTGTTTTTCACGATGCTATTTTAAATTTTCTTAATTCATAACAATTCAAAGATAACTAACTGAATTTTATCATATTTATCATGACATAACAAAAAGTTATACCCAACTGTTTAAGCAGAAATTTACCAATATTTATTATTGCATCATTGATATGAATGGATGCTTTTCAGTTTTTTAAGTGCAGAGCCAGGGAAAATTACCTGTCCTCATGTCAATTTGGGCATTGCAATGGAGAACACGGAACGATAAAACTTAAACTAAAGTCACATTTTGTTTTATCGGATATCGTTAAATTAAACTGGAAAAGATTACTTCTCGAGTGTAGCTCTTTCCGACCTGGTAACCACCATCGGGGAGGATATGTCCACTACCGACTCAGGCACCATCTTGGGGGGGCAAAGTTGCACCTTCCTATTGCTAGTTGCTTACTTCTCTAAATATCATGGTTCTATCTTGATATCTGAGATTCTGATAGTTATAATTTTAGCAATGACTACTGATTACTGTTAATAATAAGAAAATATCAGAAAAATGAGGGAATATGCTTTGAAAGCAGAGCTCATTATTAATCAGACGGCAGGTGGCGGAAAATCACAAAAATACATTCCGAAAATTCTTAACTATTTTGATTCACTACCGGATTTTGAATATCAGGTCAGCTATACTCCCGCTTCGGGCGAAGCTGCCGCTCTTTCACTGCAGGCGGCAGAGCGGGGTGTTGACACTATAATCTCGGTAGGTGGTGACGGGACTATTAATGAAATTATCAATGGTATTCTACAATCAACCAGGCAACCTGCATTGGGAATAATTCCAGCCGGATGGGCTAATGATTTTATTAAGAGTGTTCCTATTCCTAAAGATATCAGGTATTCCTGTCATATTATTTCCCAACAAAAGACCAAGATGATCGATGTTGCCCTCATCAACAAACATACCTGTTATGTTAATATTTTTGGTATTGGCTTAGATGCCAACATTGCGGCATTGGCGAATATGATGAAAACAAAATACCCCAATTGGAAGACTTTGAGTGCATATGTTTATGTTTTCGCCACTATTAAAACACTCCTCTCTCCCATACCCTTTTTCCAAGCAAAGATAACTATTGATAACCAGACAATAGAGGGCGAAATGTTACTTGTAGCGGTTGCCAATGGCCAAACAGAGGGTGGAAAATTTAAAATTGCCCCTGAAGCTGAAATTGATGACGGTTTATTAGATATCTATATTATTCGCAAAATTAACCGATTTCGCTGTCTTTACTTTTTTCCTAAGGCAATGAACGGAACACATTTAGGGATTAGAGAGGTAAGCTTTTATAGGGGAAAGGAAATATTTATAGAGACTACCAAACCGGTAACAGCTCAGGTGGCCGGCGAGATATTACCGGCTGAAAACCATTACCATATCCAGTTATTGCCCGGAAAACTCAAACTCATAGTACCATGAGAATCCCGAAAAAAACATTGAACCCGGTATCAATGCTTACCCTACACAATTCTCAGAGCGAAGATGGGACAATGGGGAACACAATAACCACAGGTAAGACATCGACTGTAATCTACTGCTGCTCTACCCTCCTGCAAAGATAGTGCCTGATTGGGACAGGCTTTGATACAGGTGCCGCATCCCTCACAAAAACCGGAAACAAATAGTCTCTTCCTGGGAAATTCTTCTTTAATCAGCTCTGCCTGATCAATCTTTTGATTCCGGAATATTCTAAGATTTATGGAAAGCTCTCTAAGGTTTACCATGCCTAGCGCTATGGATTGTATTTCCTCTCTATTTCTGACAAAACTGATAGCTTCTTCGATTCTTTTGATTAAATAACCACCGGCCAAGACCTTCATAGCGTAGACACCTTTCCCCACCCGATGTACTTTTTTAATGGCTTCAAACATGTCCTCGGCAGTTCCCCCTATAATACCCATTCCAACCATATTAATTATAGGGAAAACGATGTCGATTTCTTCCATTTCAGCAGCTTTCTCTACTGCCTCAATAGCATGGGTGGATATACCTATGGCTCTTATAATTCCTTCTCTTTTTAAATCAACCAGACAGGCAAGAGCACCAGCCCTTTGCTGAAAAACATTTTTATCTCCTCGGGGTGCATGAAAATGAAAAATATCAATATAATCACGACCCATTTTCTGACAGGCTTCGAAAACTGCATTCCTCATTTCTTTATAACTAGTGGCATGTGATTTACTGGCAATAACAACATCTCCCGGAAAACCAGCCAATGCTTCCTTAATATAGGGATAAGTTTTATAAACCTGGGCCGTGTCCAGAAAATTTATGCCGGAATCCAATCCTTTACGGATAATCTTTGCGCCATCCTTAATAGGAATGTTGGCCTGTAAGGGTCCCATTGGTAAGGCACCAAAGCACAATTCACTTACCTTTAATCCTGACTTTCCTAAGACTGTGTATTTCATTTTTTCTTAAACATTCCTTCCATGACTTTCCTATTAGATTTTTATAATATCAAAATAAGGGCTTCAAATAAAGCACAAAAACTATATTTGCTTTTGCTAACTACCGGGGTGAATCTAGATAATAAAATATTTTAAAAATATTTTATTATCCTGAAAGAAAACTATCCCCTTTTGCGTATAAATGGTTAGATAGGAAAATAAATAATTCCTGACTATAAAATGAACCGAATTTAACCAAGAATGGAGGTGAAAGAATTATGAAGAGCAAGAAAACTACTTTATTAGTACTGACCATAGCGATTACTTTCTTACTTTTGAGTGCTGCTTCTTTTGCTCAAGGATATGCCCAAGGAGGATTTCGCGGTAAAGCTGTTGTACAACCACGGTTTTCAAATCAAGAACGTTTTTCAACCAGCAGAAACGTTTCTTTTTCAGAAAGAGAGTGTAGAGCTTTTGGAATTTCTAATTTAGAACTTTCTCAGGAACAAATTACTGAAATCGATAGAATCAGATTAGAGTTTCAAAACAATGCCCTGGAGTTAAGGAATGAAAGAGAGATGAAAAAGCTGGAAGCAAGAGAAATGATGCGGCAGAACTCCGTTGATATGGAAAAGGTAAAAGAAAAATGGGAAGAAGTAGCTCGTATTCAGACAGAACTAAGAGTTAAAGCTCTGGAACACCGGCTAGAGATTAAAGAAGTCTTAACCGCAGAACAATTAGACCAACTTAATGTAAATTGCCCCATGGAAAGATATGGCATGGGCAGAAGAAATTACGACGGCTTTAAACGCGGTTCCGGTTTTAGAGGAAATCGCAGATAAATTGTAGTTAAAGCAACTAAATACACTGTCAGGGGAAGATAGGATTGAGTAATGCTCGACAACTATCTTTCCCTTTTTTATTCCTATTTGTTATCTGTCCGTATCAATATAAGTCCAATCTTCATTATCATCAGTAAAATCTTTTTTTTCTTGTTCGGTAGTCTCTCTGATTACAAACTCACAAAATTCATCACCATCCGGAATACACTTAGTATGGACTAGAGCATAATCAGGGTTATAAGCCATATATTTTGCCGGATCTACATAACAATATAATCTCCCTATCTCTTCTTCTCCCAATTCCTGCCATAAATTTGCCAGAACACACCCATAAGACCTATGACCCTTTTTCCCATTAACATTTGTTTTCTCTGCCCTTTCATTCATTCCATATACCGGTAAATCTTCTCTATAGTTTTCGGGGATGTTTTCTAAACCTTTCTTGTTTACTTCTTCTTTAACACTGCTGCCCACCCTCTTGCCATAGTTTTTAATAGCTTTGAGAATTAACCTTTCTCCTTTTTCCGGACCCAATTCTTCTATGATAGTTTTGGCATAGGAGAGATGTAGCAGGGCTATTCTTCTTGTTGCTTTTTCCACCTGCTCTTTGGCATCTTTTAAATCCACTTTTCTGTTTATCTTTACGACACTCACTCCTATTCCCCTATCTCTTTCTCTGAAAGATTTTCTTTATTTCTATTTGTTTTTCGTAGTAACACATAAAATACCTATCCCGTAAACTTGAGCGCGTATGTTACCACAACCACGCCTTCGTCTGGTTTTATCTATTCTGATATTTCTTCAATAACTCTTCATGCTATCAAAAAAACAGTGCCTATCCTTGAACATGAACCAAAACATGTATTGACTTCATAAGCACGGTATCTGCAATCAATACCAAAGTATTTACAGAAGATACTGTGCTGGGACTTTCCCTCATTCCTACTATCACAAGTAAAAATAATTCCTCTGGATTTAAATATTTATTATAATCCTTCAACAGCTAGTCTGGATGCATAAAAATTAACTTTTGGCGTATCAAGACTTGCTACACATCCAGGTCCAATTATTAACCCTTTACGTCCAGCTGCTAGCACGACTTCTTTAACATGGGCAAAAATGTCTTCAGGTTCAGCATAGGGTAGAAAATCAATCTCATTAATACCGCCTAAAAAGCATTTATCTGATAATTTTCTTGCTTCAGCCATATTGGGAGCTACTCTTCTGTCATGCCAATTAATGCAATTACATGGGTATTTAGCTACTTTTTCAAACATTATATTATCTCCATGGATATGAGCAATATTTAAAAAAGTAATATCTTTATATGCATTTATAACTTTTACATCATAAGCAACTCCGAATTCGTCGTATTGATCTTCAGTAATCCATTCCCTATTGGTACATTGAATAGAAAAGAAGAACCCAGCAATACCTGCTTCAATATTTAATTTAACAAAATTTATAGTTGTCTCCGTAATTGCAGCAAGGGCTTGATGTAAATATTCAGGATGGGCTTTCATATCTTCAAAAACACGAGGACCTGCTAATTTCCAGGCAACAGAAAGTGGACTAAAAATAGTCTGGACATAGGGTATATCTTCACCATTGAGCTGTTTTTGTATCTGCCTGCTAAACAACAGTTGTTTGCCATAATTGCCAAAATGACCGGGTAAGGGCTCTATCTCTATCCATTGTTTAGCATCTGAAATGGCTAATTTCCTTACCTCTGGGTCTTGCGTTTCAGTACAGTGGAAAGTAAGGCTCAGACCAAAATCCTGAGCAGCGTAATTAACAAAGGGTGTCATTTTGATAAAATCCAAGTCATAGCAATGGGCTAGCTTGATGTGCATCTCTGCAAGATTAACGGGATCTTGGTCAGCGTGTGGCAAATGGTACCATATACTAAATGGCAATCTATCAACCTCTTTTTTATTAAGAGCAGCTATGATACGTTCTTTTTTGCTCATTTTTTCCATATTAAATCCTTTTCATTTTTATAGCTATTTATTATAAATTTCTAATTTTCTTTTTTCCTTAACATAACATCTAATATAGCCTTATCAGCATTAACCATTCCCGGGTCACAGAGATAGCCCAGATTTTTAAATAATTGTTTAAATCCCGGGTCCACGATACCATCAGTATTATGGATGACCGAATCTTTCAAAGATAATAAAGCTGACTGTACCGCCCAACCGGAAGCCATAGCTAATTTATAGGCACACCCCTCTTTAGCTCCATCACAGATCATACCGGAGATGGAGCCCACCATATTGTAAAGGACACCCATCATCTGATCTTTAGTTCCTCCGAACAGATAGACCACACCGGCACCGGCACCGATACCGGCTGCTACCCCACAGCCACACATAGCCGATAGGGTACCGGTATAGGATTTAATGAAGAAGGTAATCAAATTGGTCAAGGCTAAAGACCTCAATAGCTTCTCTTGGGGGAGTTTTTGTTTTTCTGCTACTGCATAATTGGTCAGGAAGGCAGTGATGCCATGATTGCCGCTGTTTGCGGTACTCATGACCGGAAGCCGGCTTCCCGCCATTCGTGCTTCTGAGGCAGCGGCACAGAGTATCTGGGCATAGGTAATCATATCGTCAGATATCAGTCCTTCTTTAACTAACCTGGTCAGGGCGGCAGCTACATCTTGTTCTTTAGTCAATCCTTCCTGGGCAATTCTCAAATTTATCCTGACACCTTCATCTAAAAAAGCCAGTTCCGCTAAAGGGATATTGTTGGAAAACTGTAGAAAATCTTCTAAACCATATTCTCTAATTTTGTGATTTAAACCAGCTTTATCTTTGTTCATATCAGGAGAAGAGCTGGGCAGGAAATCTTCATCTTTGTTAACTCTTTCTACGCTAATTACATTGAGATGGGTTTGGTCCACTATGACTCTTAATTTATCTGAATCGGTAATCAGAATAACTTCAATATGTAACCCTTGATAATCTTTGTTTAAAGTAACGGTAATCTTTTTTTGTGCCAATAAAGAGCGGGCTTTTTCTGCCTCTTTCTCAGTCAATTCATCTATAACTCTGAACCCTTTTTCACTCTTACCAAAGAGGAATCCGAGGGCAGCCGCAGCCGATAACCCTTTGTCTTTGGTGCCCGGTATGGTGACCATCAATCCGTTTTTGTAGAGATTGGGGTCTACCTGAACCTGTAAACTTATTAAATCTTTACCGGCAGATTTTTCTCGTGCCTTAGCGACAGCATGAGCAACGGCAATTGGTTCGGTGCAGCCAATCGAGGGAGAAATGCCTTCTTTCAGTAAGCTTAATAATTCTTTATTATGTTTTTCCATTAAACACCTTGATTTATCTTTTTGGGTTTTCTTTACTCTTAATCGCAATAAGCAATTGCCTCTATTTCAATTTGGGCATCTCTGGGCAATCTCGCTATCCCAATACAGCTTCTGGCAGGAAAATCACTGCTAAAATATTGTCCGTAAATTTCATTGACCCGAGAAAAATTATTCATATCTTTTAAAAATATAGTTACCTTAACAATATGTTTTAACCCTATGCCATAGGGCTGCAAGACCAATCTCAAGTTATCCAAAGCCCTTTGAGCTTGTGTCTCTATATTGCCTTCTACCAATTCTCCTGTAGCGGGGTCTGTCGGTAATTGTCCTGAAACGAAGACTAAATTGCCAATCTTCAAGGCTGGAGAATATGGCCCTCCTGCTTTAGGGGCATCTGCATTGAATAAAATCTCTTTCTTCATCTTCTTACTCCTTCGATTTAAATAGGATAAATATAAATTAAAATTTTTTGATATTTAGACTAGCAAAAATCATATTAAGTAAAGAACAAGTGTCAAATAAAAAGCCCATTCCAGGTATTAAATGAATTTATTGTTCACTATTATTAGCTTTTTGTTTAAAACCAGTTTGAAACAAAAAAGAGTGTGAAAGCTAATAATTCACGCCCTACACTCTATTACATTTAAACCGGTCTTTTTTAGAATAAAGTATATGTACTATTATTGACTAATCCTTTCCAGATAAGTGCAATAGGCAGAACCTATCTCGGTTATAACTAATTCTTCTTCTTGTTTTCTAATAAATCTGAAAAACCTTAAAATATCTGAAATTGCTTCAGCCTCTTGCTCATCGATAGCCATTTTGGCAATAATTTCCTGAAACATATCTTTCGTTATATAATGTCTTTCATATATCTCATATAATACATCTTTACTATGCGGAACTAAAAAATAATCGGCAAAAAGGAATGACCATTTTAGATAATCCTTTTTCTCTTTTTTGAATCGTTCTATAGTTTCGATTATCTCTTCTTCTTTCGCTCTTTGCTCCTGTTTATCCATAAGAATTTTGTCCATCCAGACTATAACGGTATCAGAAATTATCTCTTGAAACTTCTGGTCATTCCTGAATAGGTCAGGAATTGTGCGGTTTTTTTGTAGAGGAATTGAAGCGCCCAAAAAGCCCCATTTAGTACGCTGGTCGAAAAATTGGTAAATATCTTCCTGGAATAAAAAGATAGCACAAAAGGCACTGATAAAGAATAGACCAATCCAGGAATTAGTTAATTCTATCAAGCCTGATTCCGGCGGCCAAAAAATCAGAACCAGAATCATGGCAAACAAGACTAAGGCACCGTAAGGTAAGGCGGTTAATAAGATCCTGCGCATGTGTTTCCCATTTCTTCAAAAATTAATTATCGCTTATTTATCTTATAATTCATCTAAAACTTTTACTATAGCCGGCAGAAAGGCAGGCAAGTCTTTGGGCATACGGGAGGTTACCAGATGATGGTCTACCACTACCTCCTGGTCCAAATAATTAGCCCCTGCATTTATAAGGTCATCTTTGATGGAAAAGAAACAAGTAGCATCTTTTTCATTCAATACCCCTGCGGAGATCAGGACCCAGGCGGCATGGCAGATGGCAGCAACCAGTCCGCCTTTTTCAAATATCTTACGAACAAAATTAATTATTTTAGAATGTCGACGCAGGTGGTCCGGAGCATAACCACCGGGAATAACCACACCGGCAAAATCATCTGCTTTTACCTCATCAATAGCAAAATCCACTTCTGCAGGATATTGGTACTTACTGTAATATGTTTTCTTCTCCGGACCTATTAATTTGACCTCATAGCCGGCTTCTTTTAACCGATAGTAAGGATACCATAATTCCTGGTCTTCATATAGATTTTCTATCAGGATAGCTACCTTCTTGGAATTACTCATCTTTAAGCTGCTCCTAAACTCTTTTTATTTTCATTATTTAATATTACCATAAATTAAAGCTAATAAAAAGACTTTACCGCTCTTCTTTTTCTTCACTTCCGCTAATAATAGCCGATACGATTTAGAGTCAGTTGCTTTTTATTTTCGTCAGAAATCTATATCTAATAGGGTATTTATTGAAGAGAGCGTATATTTGTGTTAGAATAAATTGCTTCTTAGCTTTGTGCCATTATACGGACTTTATGGACAAGTTTCCTTGTAATTTTGCATAGAGAACTCAAGGAGGATTGCTAAAATGTGGAAAAGTAAGAGAACTAAAGTAATACTCATATCAACATTTATTGCAATGGTCATTAGCACCTTATATATACTCAGCTTAATATCCGATGAAGTGGAGCTTTGTAAACTGGAGGCAACTTCTGTCCTGGACAATCAGATCGCTTCCATAAAAAATGAATTTATGGTAAACATAAATTCTGTTTATGAGCTTAGAGCCCTGATATTCGGGGCTAATGGGAAGTATGTAGATCCGCAAATAATAGGTGAGCGAATATTGAAAAATCCCAATATTCGCAACATATTATATGCTCCCGACTCTGTAGTATCAAATGTCTATCCATTAGAAAACAATGAATCTATTATAGGATTAAACTTATTAAGTCCTGAAAACCAAAGCTGTGATGACGCTAAATTGGCAGTAGTATCCGAAGATGTAATTCTTACTGGGCCGTATGATTTAAAGCAAGGCGGAAAAGCCTTTTCCGCAAGACTGGCAGTTAAAATTCCTGATGATAAATCCGAACTGAAATATAACGGATTGGTATCTGTAACCATGAATTTCCCGGATGTGATATGCCAAAGTACAAACAACTTGCATGATAATTTAAAATATGATTTTTTCTTAGAAAAAAGACTCCCGGATAGCGAAGATTATATCGAAATCTATTCCGGTAGAGTTTCTGAATACGACGATTTTATATCTTCCGACTTTTCTATATCCAACATTAACTTTAGACTATCCATCGTGCCACAACATGGTTGGTATAATAAGTCCGGAATTACGCTTAAAATATTGGCCTTTACTGTTGTGTCCATGGCTGTAGGAATAATCATGGGTTTTATCTTCACTGCCAGACAGAACCTGATAGAAAAATCAAGAACTGACGCACTGACGGGACTGTATAATCGAGCAGGCGGTACTAATGCAATAACCTCAATAATAAAAAGCAATTTATACAAAGGCGGAGCTTTTGTAATTATGGATTTAGACAACTTTAAGAGTGTCAATGATGTACTTGGACATCAAATGGGAGACGAGGTACTTGCAACCACGGCAGCAATACTTAAAAATTCAGTCCGTGATACAGATATAGTGGCTAGACTCGGCGGAGATGAATTTATGCTGTACCTTCCATTCGAAAGCAACTCCAGTTTTTTAAAAGAAAAACTTGAAGATATTCGCATAAAGATGAATAGGGATATTAAGGGTGTAGAGGGGATTGTGACCATAAGCAGTAGCATAGGAGTAACCTTCTACAATAAGAACAAGAGCTTTGATGCCCTTTATAAGGAAGCTGATGAAGCCCTGTATAAATCAAAAGAAAACGGAAGAAATCAAATAACGGTATATACTTAAACGGAACTGGATGCAGTTTAGCAATTTGTTCGATAAACAGTTGACTACGCCCGTCAAGTTCGCAAATACGCTACGAAGGCATGGAAAACAGAGCACAATAAGCTGGTTGCCGAACGACAACAGCTATCCCGCCGCTTATACTTCTATACTCCTCGTCAAATTCTAATTTGTCTGGTTTGAACAGAGAACCGAAGGAAACGCCTAAGAGCGAGAGAGCTCTACCAATCGGTAGAGCTATCTCATATGGATTATTCGTTTTATAGAAATGTTTTTGGGTTTGTGTTATTACGCCACATCGTTCGCGTCTTACGCCGCTTTATCATCTTCATCCACAATGGACTCTGTCGCTTGGATAAAATCAGCAGTGGCCTTTTCTTTAAAAACTAATTTATTTAGTAATGTTCCAACAAGCAGACCTATTCCAATTGAAATAACATATCCTGCCGTTTCCGGCTTGTCGTTTACATTCAATAAAAAAACTAACATTGCAACTGCAGACACCACAGGTAAAATTGCTTTCTTCACGGAAAAGCCTCCTTTCTTGCGGAAAATTGATAAAATAACAAATGTCTTATGTAAACCCAAAAACAGGGCGACGACAATTAAATTGCCGATCCGCCCTGATAGCCGGCATCTCACATAAGACCATCGTATCCCGCGGGACTTAGACGGCTTACTCCGCAAAAGCAGTTTTCACCACAGTTACTTTGACCGCATAGCAATATTCTATTGTAATTGAATAATATCAGAACATTTTTGTTTTGTCAAACTCCGGTTGATATTTCAGTAATAAAATAGTAATAAAATTTTCTAATGTAGTAAGCGGCTAATAAATTCGCCTGTTCTGCCCGCAAGAACAAAAACGATGGAAAATAGAGCGATTTTTACAGTAGTGAATCTGTGAGAAACACGGGATAATCAGTAGTTTGCAGAGAGATGAATAGATAAATCGAGATTTGTATTCTTATCGTCGATAACTCTTAATCGCTTCATAAACCTCGTTATCTTTATATGGAATACAATCTTTTACCCAGTTCCACCAGAAGTATCCACCTACGAACCTCTCATGGTATTTTGGCATCTGGTAGTATCTTTTAGCCATGCTAATTTTACTTTTTTGAGTTGCGTTTTCTGCAGTATTTCCACACTCCCCTATACCGAGAAAAGCTGTCGGGAAAATCTCTCCTAATTCTTTAAAAACACTCTCCCATTCCGGTAAATAACCGCAATTATCATCCTCATAATAACTTACAAAACAATAATTCACAGATTCCGTTAATTCAGTCGGAATATATTTCTTTGCCCACTCCATCATGTCTTGATGAGGTGAATCAGTGCAATATAATGTTAACGCTATCTTTTCATCCTTGCTTTTTAAAAATGCGGCAGTAGAAGATACTTTATCAATAATCACTTCGGGTTTCTGTTTTATCCATTCCGTACCGTTAATTTCATTTCCTACTTCCCAAATACTTACATATGGCGACAATTTTTCATATGAATCCTCGAATCTTTTCAGATAACTATTCGTATCTTTAAAATTTTTCATCACAAATGAATCAACGGGACAGACCATGATATCTGCATATTCTTTTACAGCTCTAAACAATTTTACATATTCTGCGGGCTCTATCTCTCTTGACATCACCATTCTGACCGTCGGTCTGACCTCAAGGTTTTTTAACCCTTCGATGACATCCTTCAATTCTATATTGTCATACCAAGCATCATCTATAGTAAGTCCATAAATCTGTTCATGCTCTCTCGTACTCTTTTTTACAAGATTTTCTTTAGCAAAAGAAACTATCAGAAAATTTAATGCCAAGCCTAAGAAAAGAATTCTGTATAGCGTTAATTTTTTGTTTTCCATAAAATGTTCCTTTGGGACATCAACTTTTTCACAAACAATTTTTGCTAAGCTATCTTGTCCAGTCTTTCTGATTTTCTGTGTTCAATGATTTTGGATTTACTTTCGGCGACAAATAACCGAATCACCTTTGGATTCTTTTCACATCGCAGGAACAATATGCACACTCAAATACTATCACTCACACAGGACTCATTCATCTTACAGTGCACCAGTACAGCATATCAGTCTTTTTTCACGACTGTAAAAACTTATCAATCATGTGTATATGTCGTCACCCAGCATTCCGATTCGTGAGAAACTCCGGAACAGTTATATTGCGGCAACAATCCTTTTGCAGTATTCAATGTTTACTAAATACTTATCGCAGCTCAATTCCATTTGCATTGTACCAAAGAAAATCATTTTCTGAGCAATAAGCATTGATCTTACTGGAAAGAGACCGATCCGCTCCGTATTCTAACAAATAAACGGATAAGCCATATTCTTTTACTTTCGCAAGATACTTTTCAAAATAGGCTGTTTCTTCTTCTGACTGTATTCCATAGTTCTGATTCTCAAAATCTATGTTAGTAAATACTGTTTCCTGATTAACCCCATCGAATAGGGATAAGGCTATATCTTTTTCTATGCATTTTGAAACAAAAATATCGCCGCCGTTTATTATAAGTTTTAGATCATATTTTCTAAACCCTTGCATAATCGCACAAAGACCCAGAAATATATCCTCTGTCGGACGATAATAAAAGACATCGGTATTATCCAAAAATAATCCGTCGAGTCCCATATCCGCATATTGTTTCCCTAACTCGTCGATGATAAAGTTTTGCCACTTGGGAGAAGCAACATCAATCCACTGCTCATCCGGCCAATCTTCATAAACGCCGAGAAAGAGTTCTTGAAATTGATCATAATAGGGGCGGTACTCCTCAACAGCACCGATATTCAGATATCCGTACACTGTTTTTCCGGCAGCATGTAATTTTTCGATATGCATCGCAGAAAACTCCGATGGCTCAATTACAACAAGTTTGTATTGTTCCAGTCTGTCAGATTCACCCTCGTTTATACCGATAAATACGCCATACTCTTGTGGAAGCTTTGCTGTACAGCTGGAAACCAATAAAAAAATACAAAAAACAGTAAAGAAAAATAATCTTTTCATATTATGACCCTACCGGTTCTTTAGCACAATACGAACAAGGAGTTATGGATATCATCACAAAAGTTTATAAACGGACAAGGATGGATAACAGTAAATGCGTCAAGATATATACTACCAGAGGTCTGTATCTGATGCATTGATTGCACCGTGACAAATCAAGAAAAGCCAGATGCTCCGGCTTTTCTCATGTAACCAATCACACCGGATTCCCGGCGCAATGGTGAAAATACAGAAAATCAACATTCCGACAAATTGTTGTCCACTATAGAGTACTTATTCTCATTCTTTTTTATTTTAATTGTACAAGATAATGCTTACTTTAACTTATCAACCTGCTTTTGAAACGCCAGTAAATGGCTCTCAGAGCCCCTCTGTAGTGCAGTGAACACTTTAACAATGTTTTCAGGTAAGTCATACGTCAAGAAAAGTTCATACATCGCAATATTGTCCATTTCAGCCTGGACGCCTATCTTTGCAGCCTCGAGCAAATCAGCAGGTACAACAATATGGTCGACAGAAGCGTCATTAGGAAAATCAAGTCCATATGCGAGATAAACTTCTTTTAAATAAGCAAGGTGTGTTTCCTCGGCTCTAATAATATTAGAATAAGGTCTCTGGCTGCCGAACTTGTCTATGATTGACAAGTACTCTCCACGGGCTAAGTATTCATCTTGAACTGCATACGTGAGCATATCCATAATTGTTAAATTATTATCGGCAAGCGCCCCCTTGGCGCCATATCCTTCAAGAGATAGCACTTTATTGTCTTCCGTTAGGGGAGCCGGATTCATATCGACATTATGACCAACAGGCTGCGAAGTTATTAGTGCCTGATTGGTATTTTCCTGAACTGGTGGGGCAGTTTTATCAGCAGTGTCATTCGTAGTACAGCATCCCGACAATGTAAATATGCTAATAGCTGCAAGTACGAAAACTATAATAATAACCATGGTTAAATGCAGGTTATGATTTAACGTAGCTTTATTTGTTTTCACATTGACTACCTCCATTAATCAAATCTCTTTTTCTTTGAACATCTTTATTTTTCTTAATTTTTAGCTATGATCAATGAATGCCTGTTCTCCGGATATCGCTTAAGTCCGGGATGTACTTTACCAACTAATCCGTAGCTATCAAGGCATCCAAGTTTATTCTGACCTGTCCAAATGCTAATCCCTTGTCTTCACAATATGATTTGACGGTCAACAGCGGTTCAAACACTCCATCACCTAATACATCAGCAATCTCTTTTTCCGTCAATCCCATATCCAGCAGATCCTTAAAAGTAGTATGTCCGTCTATATTCCGGGATTCCTTTTCTCTGCCTGTGACTTGTTGGCTATTTATACCCTTGCCGGGCCCGGGGCCACCGGGTTGCCCTTTTGTATGCCAGAGGCCGGCTAATTGGGCTGAAAATATTCCGCCGATTAATAAGATAATAATAATGATAGCCAGAGTCATTTTTTTGATTTTCATCTTATTTCCTCCCCTGTTCACCAACCCGATTCTCAACTTTCAGTTTAGTTGATAACAAAAGGGTATCCTTAACGGGACAGGCTTCTTCAGATGAACATTCCAAACATACAATACAATTAGTATGACGCACTGAATTTAGTATGCTGATTTTTATATTCATGGGGCAAACACGGTCGCAGATTTTACAATCGATACAGGTGTTGGGATCTCTTGTAAGAGAAAAAAGGCTGATTTTAGAGATTAATCCCAGAATTGCCCCAAATGGACAAAAGTATTTGCACCAGGGGCGTTCGATCCATAAAGAAGCCAGTAAAACTAAAATCAATGTGATTATGGCACTAGCTGCCACCTCACCGGTCCAAAATTGAAATAAAGCATAATATGGATCTACAGATTTAAATACCAATTGCGCCGTATTGGCTGTGGCATAGAGGACCCAAATCAACACACCATAACGGAGATAACGCAACGCCTGGTCAACCTTGACGGGTACGAAATGATTGTAGCTTTTGCCGAATAATTGCTTGCCCATTTTGCTAATCCATTCTTGAACACTGCCCAGCGGACAGACCCACCCGCAAAAAACAGCACCAAATAACAGTGTGAGAATCAGAACCAAAAACATCAGGACAAAAGAAGAATCGTGGATTCGGTGGACATAGCTGCCTTCCGTCACAAATTGGTAAATGCTGACCACTCCACCAAAAGGACAAATGGCATGTATGCTGGCTTCGGATAGAAACGGCAAGCCCTGCCCGGAATCGGCCAGTTCCTTATTGGTGACGACCAGAGCTACCAATAACAAGAAAAATATTTGTATAATTGTTCGCACGTGGAACCTTTTCTTCTTCACTGTTAACCTTCCCTAATATAATACCTGCTTTAATTATAATCTTCCCGACCTTCAATTATCAAGAAAAATGTTTGGTCAACCTCCACTAAATAATGTATGTAAAAATGGAGTTGGAGAAAGACGGGGCAATCTAAGTTCTTAACAACATTCAATCAACTGTGACGCATAACCGCGATGAATTAATTGAGAACTGCGGAGCAAGACTGAGGTGATCACAAAACTATCCCGAAAAGCTATCTACTTTGGTGCGAGTGGCGATATGGCACTTTTTTAAGAAACCCACTAAAATCAGCAGCTTGCTGGTAGTCAATAGGTAACATATTCCTTAAATAGACCCTCTCGAAAAAGAGTATATGCCGTAGATTTTTAAATATGATGTTCCAATATATGTTATGACTCAATGATTGATATAATACACCCTTTAACAATGCATTGCTTGTTGAGCAATAGTGCAATATAATAAAATTAAAGCAGTACGAAGGTATTGTGTATATGTAGTAACAGAATCAGAGATATTTACAAATACAAGTGAAAGATAAAAAAAGCTAGATCAAAAGAATTTGCTTGCGGAACTATTTGATGAATTTCGCATCTAAAAATGTAATTACAATTAATGGGAAATACTCACAGTTAAAAGAATAACAACACCGGTAAAATTGTGTTTTAAATTAACATATAAATGTTGATGAGGTTAAGATATGCATTTGGTATTACTCTTTTCAGAAATCTATACGATTGCAGAAATGCTTGAATCTAAAGTGATGGAGTACATAAGTACAAAACAAACCTTTACATTCGAAAGCTTTGAAAAATCTAATATTTTTGCGTTTGAATGGTACGATGTAAAGGTGGGTCACCCAAAACCGCACAAAGTGTTAATTTACATGGACGAGAAGAATTTATTTGTGTTTTGCGAAAGCAAAGATTGCTTTAAAAACATATCTACCTTTTTGCCAAAAGGGTTTTCCAATGAAAAGGCTTTATATATGTTTTTTGTAAATTTGTTTCAAGATGATATAAATCACCTAGAAAATTTCGAAACTAAAATAACGGATATCGAAGATTCTGCAATAGCAAATTCAAAACAGGATTCTTTGAATAAAATTATATCGTACCGCAAGAAACTATTGTCTTTAAAGCGCTATTATGAGCAGTTGGACATTATTTTAGATAATGTTTGCACTAATGATAACCAAATTTTAACTCCCGATGGGGAAAGATACATGGGAATTATAAGTAGGCGTGTTCACAGATACCTTAATTATGTACTAAATTTGCGAGATTATGTAACACAAATGCGGGAAGCTTATCAGGCACAAATCGATATAGAACAAAATCAAATTATGAGGGTATTCACTGTTATAGCCGCCATTTTTTTGCCTCTTACTCTTATAGTAGGCTGGTATGGCATGAACTTTCAAAACATGCCGGAAGTTACATGGAGATATGGTTACTTATATGTTATTACATTAAGTTTACTGGTTTGTTTGGGGTTGTTTGTGTACTTTAAAAAGAAAAAATGGTTTTAGAGTATTCTTCTATCTCAACCATCCGTAAGATTTCCGGCTCTATGAAGATATCAGCTTCTTCTGCCCACATATACCTTTGCGGCAATGACGCAAGAGGTAATCGCTCACAGTCTGACTGCGAGTGCTATTACAGCATTTTCGTATTGAAAGTATGAGAAAACAAGAAAAAATCAAAGAAATTAAGAGAAAAAATCAGGGTTGTCAAATACGACAGCTCTGTTCTGATAGTGGTCGGGGCGAGAGGATTTGAACCTCCGACCTCTTGGTCCCGAACCAAGCGCGCTGCCAAGCTGCGCTACGCCCCGATTAGGTACGAAATAAATTATATCACACCTCAGGCAAGTAAACCACTGCTTTTAGTCTAACCGCCAGAAAAGAGGCAATAATTAATTTTAAGAAATCACCCGGTAAAAAAGGAAGTACCCCTGCTAAAATAGCTTTTCTCAACCCAACTTTAGTAATAAGCAGCAATTGGGCTACACCGGTAATATAGATAATAAATATACCTAACAGCCCTATCGCAAAGTAGCACCAGATCTTGGTCTTGGCATTTGTCAATTTCTCAGCCAGTTTTCCGATAATATAGGCAGAAATAACAAAACCCATTAAAAAACCACCGGTAGGCCCTACTAGAACACCCGGTCCCCCTTTATATCCTGAAAAGATTGGCAATCCCACGGCTCCCAACAAAACATAGATAAGCTGGCTCAAGGCTCCCA
This sequence comes from Candidatus Stramentimicrobium fermentans, assembly GCA_012520575.1. Classification (GTDB taxonomy): domain Bacteria; phylum Atribacterota; class Phoenicimicrobiia; order Phoenicimicrobiales; family Stramentimicrobiaceae; genus Stramentimicrobium; species Stramentimicrobium fermentans. The sequence continues at coordinate 12,813 of JAAYOB010000015.1, read as the reverse complement.
GCTTGCTTCCCAACACCATCCCGGACAGAAATACAAACAGATTTTGCAAGCTTATGGGAACCAGTCCTATCGGTATGGAAATAAAAGCACCTATTATAGTTAATGCTGCAAATAAGGAAACTAGAGTCATTTGATGAATAGTTATTCTGTGCATGGCTCAACACACCATCGAGGTTCTCTTTATAAATCCCGAGTAATATAATTAGTCAGTTTTCCTAAACAATTTACATAACTGCCATATTCATTATCATACCAGCCAAATAGAGTAGAATGTGTTATCGGGATATTGATGGTTTTACCGGTATTCAATCCCACCTTTTGCAGCATTTCCGGAGAAAGGTCAATGAAACCGGTTCGGGTATGAGTAGCGTGCCCCTCAATGGTCACCGCAAAAAGCTGCCCTTTTAGATCTGAGGATACATTTTGACTATCGGTATAATGCAGAAGCCCTTTTTGTGGTCCCTGAGCTGCTTCTCGATAGATTTGGTTTAAAAGTACACGAGTAATAGAGGAGTCGCCTTTACTGTCCAGATGGCTATGGAAGGTCAGATTTAAAATAATAAGGGATACCGTATCGGTAGGGATGCGAACCGAATCAGCCATAAAACCAATCCTCTTAATCTCGGGCAAAACCTTCTCCAGCGTGCTTGCTGCCCCGGTAGTTGAGAGAATGATGTTATTGAAGACCATTCTATTCTTACGTAAATCCTTATCACCGGTACCGGGTAAAGAATCGAGTACTCTCTGGCTATTGGTAGCAGCATGAATGGTAGAAAGTGATGCTGTCAAGATGTTCTTAGTCTCTTCTCTTTCCAACAATGGCTTTACCATATAGGCTAAAGCGGTTGTGGTACAAGAAGCGGCAGAGATAATCTTATGTCTATTTTGATTAAAGGAGGTGTGATTGATGCCATAAATAAGGATATTACAGTCCTCAGGTAGCTTTTTAGTCTTATCTTTTATCTTAAAGGGGGCACTATTAATAACCTTGTGGGCTCCAGCCCAAAGATGCCCTCTCAGACTTCCTTTCTTATTATCTTCGGAAACGGTGGGGTCATTGAAAACACCGGTAGTATCAACAACTACCCTTACCCCATGTTCTCCCCAATTTATATCCTTAGGATTTCGCGCTTTATCGAGAATTTTAACCGGTTTGCCAAAGATTTCCAAGAGATTCTCTTCCTTGTTGATAATTTTAATTCCTTTTTGGGCTTTAATACCACCTAAGAATTTTTCCATAGGACCATAGGTAGAGTCTGTTCCTATTAAATGAACAATATCTGAGAGGCTTGTTCCTATTCGGCGCCCAACATTTATTACAAAGCCATCAAAATAATTTTCAGAGAGTTGGTACCATAAGGTCAGTTTACCAATCCTCCCTAAGCCGTTAATACCTAAATATTTTTTTTCAGTAGACAACTCCAATTTACAAACTCCTCCCTTCTTTAAAGTAAGATATCTGTTCTAAACCAATGGTATGATGACCCCGGTAGATATTTCCTAAATAAGCATCAATAGCAATCCGGTCACCGGTTTTAATCTCAATATCGTTGATAAAGCATTTCTTTTCATTTTCCAGTACTACCATGTGTTTGCAGTTCACCACACATATCTTGCCCAATTGGGCAGCTGTGACTGCTGCGTGAGAAGTTGCCCCCCCACGCGCGGTTAATAGTCCGTCACATTCAAAAATCATTTCAATGTCATCAGGCACCGTATCAGGTCTAATTAATATTTTATGCTCTTTAGGGTATTTTTTTGCCAATAATCGGATATCCTCCAGATTGAAAGCCACATAGCCATTAATTGCTCCCCTACCAATACCAATTCCTGTTCCAATCAGATTATTAAGTATAGCCGGTTCGGTAAACACTGGTATCTCTTCCTTATCTTTCAAAGTATATGGTCTGGTTTGCAAAATATATAAATCTTTCTTACGCTTTGACTTATAAGTAAATTCAATCTCCTGGTGTTCATACCCTCTTTCATAAATAAGTTCTCTAGCTAATCTTAATAACTCCTGGTAAATTTCCGGAAATTCTTTCTCCAGAGAAGTCCTTTTTAGATGAGGAGTTTTTTCATTCTGAAATTCGGAAACGGGTAAAGGATATACCAATCCGGAGACAATATCTTCCCCCTGACTACAGCAGGTAAAGTCACCGTATAGGGCAACTTCCGGGCTTTTTTCATATGGTATTTTGGTAAAAAAGACACCGGTCCCCGATTCAGCTCCGATATTTCCCAGAATCATTTCCTGTACTATTACCGCTGTTCCCCATTCTTCGGCAATCTGTAAATTTTTTCGAAATATCTGTGCGCGTTCATTATACCAGGACTTAAAGACAAAACTTACAGCCTGAATAAGTTGTTTAAAGGGATCTTCTTCCAATTTAATGTTATTATCCTGTAATAATTTTTTATAGGCAAAGGCAATGGTCTTCATCTGCTTAACACTAAACTCTTTCTTTTCTTCTACTTCGTATATTTGTTTAAACTCCATGATAAGTCTATCAAATTCATCCCGCTCTATGCCGTAAGCCATTCCCCAATTTTGCAACAGTCTACGATAAGAATCCCAGGCAGCCCAGCCATATTTTGGAACTTTACTCAGATTCTCCGCAATCTCATCATTCATACCAATATTTAAAATGGAATCCATGGCTCCGGGCATAGAAACAACAGCCCCGGAACGGACCGATAATAATAGAGGATTCCTTGCGTCTCCAAGCTTTTTTCTGGTTATTCTTTCTAACTCCGTTAGTCTATTCCTAATCATCCTCAGCATTGCTCGGTACATTTCCGGAAACTGTGCAACGGCTTCCCTTTCCCTAAACCATTCCGTCGTAAGCACAAAACCTGGCGGAATAGGAAATTTATAAGAATGTAATTTTTTAAGATAATAGGCCTTGGCACCTAAAAATATTTGATTATCAACCTTGGGGTTAGATTTGTGTAACGAAGTAAAAAGTAATTCCGGATCATGATTAAGCAGCATATCGGTTACTTCCGGTTTTAATTTTGACACCATACTTCTTAAAGTGCTCAATATTTTAGAGACATAATTATCTAAATTTTGCACTAAAAAAGCGGAAACAATAATATCCCGATAAAACTCTTCTGATTTCCGATAGATAATGTGCTCCAGACCGGTTTTATTAATCGTACCTGCTTCTTCCATATTTTGCCTTACTATCATTTTCAAGGAGGTGCTGTAGGGTAAAATGTAATAACTATCGATGATTTCTTTAATATTTAAAGTAATAAAATAAAAGATGTTAACAAATTGGTTCATAGAAAAGGTAGTAGTCTTAAAACTGTAGTTCAGCATTTCTAAATGGGAGTTAAAATTCTCATTAGTGATACCGTTTAGGGCTAACCCTTCTTTAAATAAGTCCAGTATCCGTGCCGCATTATGGAATCCATCTATAGTCATATAACTCAGGTCTCTGTGGCTAACTAGCTCACCGATAAGATAATCGGCTAACCTTTCCAGGCGGAGCATTAAGCCCATAGCAGCAAATTTCTGCTCATAATACTGCCCATACATGGAAGGTATGCCGAAAGCGATATGCCGCTTATAATAAATACTCTCCTGGGGATCGGTTCTGGGAGAATCTAAAATAATTTTCTTTAGATTAGAGATCATATTATAAATAAGTCTTATGGCAGCATCAAATCTATGGTTTTTAACATACTTTTCTAATTTCTCTACTTCCTTTGGAGTAAAAAAATTTGATTGTTTTAAATCAAGACTGATAAATTTAGGGTCTAAAGAATATTTGTGCTTTAAAAGCTGATATAGCTCAATGAGATAAATAATGCGCTGGCTGTTCCGTTCATCAATCGTTTTGAGCCTATCCATTACTCTTTCTATTTCAGCAATATCTTTTTCCAGTATCTCCTCGGGTCTTGTTTTTATACTCTTAACGAGCTTATTTACCATATGATGAACTGGATCAAACCACTTGCCTGATACCGATAATTCTTTTTGAACATCAAGCGGGAGATAGGGCAGCAACGGCTTGCTGTTTCCATTATGCCAAAAAAGGAAAATATTTTTAATCAGTTCTATCTGAGCATTATTGCTCTCGACATGTATCTGCTTTCGTAAAAAATGAATCAGTTTATCTTCGCTATAGGACAGTTTATCAATCTCAGTAGATATTTCCCGTATCTTTCCTTCTGCCCCTATACTGCTGTAATAGACCGGGAAAAGTTTTAACAATTGCTTTATTAATACATAACTGCCTTTAATATCACTGTTAAGTAACTGGCTGATATCTCTTTGGAAGAGATCTTCGTCGCGAATGAGTACCCCGCCTAACTTCAAATTTACAATTAAAGCAGTAATCAACCGAGTACTGCTCGATGGCGAGGTTTTTATTAGTTCCAACCACAATCTAATCATCTTTAAATGATTGTTATCAGATTGTACCTGCCAATCATCGTTGATAGCTATTTCTCCCGGATAAATAAAGCCAAAGCCGATAAGGTGTTCATTAAATATGTCCACTCCGGACTGTTCTTTTGTTTGATATATTTTTTGTCCTAATCTTAGCAAGACTTCCAATACCTTTTCGGTATTGTCTTTTTTCAGTTTTTTTACTAAAGAGAAGGTTAGGGTCAAGAAATTATCCAGGCTTAATTGCTTAAAATCAGCAGTGGTAAGTTCTTTGTAGAGCTGAGCTAATTCTGCCAACAAATGATCTCTCCACCTTTGCAGAGCCGGGATTTCCAATAAGTAGTAGTTAAAATATATTTTTTCTAAGATTGGTGCCTCGTTTTTAATTAGACCACTTAGGTTAGCTATAAATTCTTTATAATCAGGTATGCCTGCCAACTCTCCCCAGCTGTGAGCTTGTGATAATTTTCCCCTCATTTCCTCTACCATTTGTTTTTCTTCTTTAGAGATGTCAAAGATGGTAGTTTTATATTTTCCACAAAAATATTTACCTTGCTGTTCGCACCATTTCTTAAAATCCAGCTGATTTTGCCACATCTTTAAATTTTTTTTCAAAGATACCTTTAATAAACTCACCAATTTCTGTTCATAATCCTTATGCCTTATCAGCCGAGTAGGAAGTTTTTTCAATAAATTTGAGGCATATATACCTATTTCCGGATCACTCTGTAAACTTCTTTCCAAAATATCTAAAATTTTTGGTACCAGTAAATCAAATGACAATGCTGTCTCATCATCTTTACCCAACTCCTGAATAAACTCTATTAAGGTATCCAGAATGCGTTGTTTATCTAAAAATGTAAATTTTTGCTGTAGTAAGTCATCAAATAGATTCAAAATTGCCTTGATAGCTCTATATGCTTCAGGATGAGCTTTAAAAAACCAGATATCATTTAAGGCAATCTCTCTCAGCTTTTCATGTATTATTTTTGGTTTAAGGGAAAAAGAATATATTTCGGTAAAGAGATTGTTTGTGCGCTGGTGTATACCAAAATAGGCAGCAGAAATATCTAATAACCATTTTTGTTCGACAGATAAATAATCCTCTATTTTTACTTGTTGTTTATCTCTTCCTGTAGTAGACATTTTACTTGTTTTAAAATCCTCCCCTGTAATGCTCCTATTTCAGTACAGTCCCGGATATTATCTCCTCAATTTGGCCATCATCTCTTTTCAGGACTAAGGCACCGCGATCAGTAATATCAATGGCTTCTCCAGAAATAATTCTATTTCCGATATCCACTCTAACTTTTTCACCTAAGGTATAGCTATAAAGCTTCCACTCTTCTATTATGGCGGAGAAGGCTTTCTTTTGCCACAAATCATAAAACATCTCGAATTCGGAACAAAGATACTGTATTAACTTTATTCGCGGTATTGGCTGTCCGGTAATTTCTTTAAGAGAGATGGATCTATTACGAATTTCTTCAGGTAATTCAGTAGAATTATTGTCGGCGTTAATTCCAATCCCTACTATAACCCATTTTAAGTTCTTTTCCTCTGTTCCTGTTTCTGTCAATATACCACATACTTTTCTCTTCTCTATAAGTATATCATTAGGCCATTTAATTTGTACCTTAATCGGAAATAATTTATTGAGGGTTCTGGCGACTGCTACAGCAGTCATAATAGTAATTAACGGTACATGAGTAGAAACAGTTTTAGGGTACAATACTATCGATAACCAGATTCCGCCAACCGGGGATAACCACACTTTACCTGACCTACCCTTTCCTCCCAACTGTTTTTCGGCAATAATAAGAGTTCCTTCGGGAGTTCTACTTTTTCCTTTTTGAGCTTTCTGCTTGGCAATATTATTAGTAGAGGACAGTTGAGGGAAATAGCAGATGGTCTGTCCGATGTACCTGGTGGCTAATTTATTCTTAATCTTTGATGGTGATAGCATAGTATTCAATTCTTTTCTGTTCAGAAACACTCTTTTTATTTCCTAAAGCAAGTGTAAAATCTTTTCAGTAATTTGCTTTAAATGTTCAGGCTTCTCTACAAAATCAAGGTTATCAGTAGGAACCGTTAAAATAGGACAGGCAGTAAATCCGGCTACCCATTTTTCATACAATACATTCAGTTGTTCTAAATAAGTTTTAGTGATGGTCTGCTCATAATCCCTTCCCCGGAGTGCGATTCTGTGCTGCAAGGTGGGAGTAGAGGTTTTTAAATAAATAATTAGATCTGGCGGAGACAAAAAACCGACCATAATGCTAAAAAGCTCTCGGTAATTATGATAATCTCGGGGGGCCATACATCCTTGTTCATAGAGATTTTGAGCGAATATATCCACATCTTCATAGATGCTTCGGTCCTGTACCACCGATATTGGGTCTTTCAAAATAATCTGATGGTGTTGAAAACGTTTAGAAAGAAAAAAGACCTGTAGATGGAAGCTCCACTTTTTCATATCATGATAAAAATCTTCCAAATAAGGGTTGTCTGCTACCGTTTCATAAAAAGCTTTCCAACGGAGACGTTCACTTAAAAGCTGGGTTAAACTAGATTTTCCGCATCCGATATTTCCGGAGATAATAATATACTTTTTCATAACTTTCTGCCCCTTATTCTCTATCTTTTTCCAATATCTTTTGACAGATAAACTCTAATATTGTGAAGATTACCCACAAAGTCTAATCCATCGGTATTTACGGTAACTAACTTGGTTTGGAGAAAGTTGCTTTGATCAGAAAAGTAATCTTCATAGTAGCCATTAAGCCTATCAATATACCGGACAGAAATATTTCGTTCAAAAGAACGCCCCCTCGACATTATTCTTTTCATTAACAGACCGGTGCTGGCTTTTAAGTAGACTGTGAGATTGGGGACCGGAATATCCCGAAATACAATTTTATAGAAGTGTTCGTACATAGCCAGTTCACTTCCTGAAGGAGTAAGATGTGCAAAAATACGGTCTTTGGCAAACATATAATCGGCAAACGACAATTGTTGAAATAGATCTTGCCGGATTGTCTTAACCTGCTGGCCATAATGGCTTAGCAGGAAGAAAATTTTGGTTAGGAAGGCGTAGTTTTTTATATCATCATAAAAATGGGGTAAGAAAGGGTTTTTTTCTACTACCTCAAGTATTGCTCGTCCATTATATTTACTACTTAACAGGAGGGCTAAGCTGGTTTTCCCTGTACCAATCGCTCCCTCAACAGTAATATACCTGCTCTGCAATGTATACATTTGGCTAACCTTTTTCTTTTTGTTTTTTTCTGTCTCCGGATTTATTGTACTATATAAACAATAACCCAGCCCTCCTCCCCACTCTTAAGAGTGGGGAGCTTTCGCTGGGTCAACCTGCCAGGATAATTAATTCTATTATCATAAGAGTCTATTCTTATTATTAAAAAATGCTATTTCGTTTTAACGGCAGCTATTTTTCTTTAATCTTGCCCAATGCCGAAAATCCACTGTAGACCACAAAGCTAGCCAGGATTAACAATAGAACAGAAAGGGTTCCCATAATATAGTTTGCCTTGCCAAAATTAGTAAAGACCAGGTTTATCAAGGCAGTAACGGTAACAATCATCATAAAGGCCATTGGGTAGTAGGTAACTTTAAAGTTTTTACCGAGATGGGCCAGATAGGCGGTAGCAGCCATTAGGGATAAACCGGCTAGCAATTGGTTAGCAGAGCCGAATATAGGCCAGATAGGCGCCCATTGACCGGTTAAAGCTAAACCACCACCACAAAGTACTGTTGCAAAGGTACCTACGTAGCGATTAGAGAGTGAGGGCATGCTTTCTGCTGTTAATTCCTCAAAACAGTACCTTCCCAGACGGGTAGCTGTATCTAAAGAGGTTATTAAAAAGGAAGAAATAGTCAGGGAACCAAAGACGATACCAACCTCCTCAGGAACCCCAAAACCGGCTAAAAATTTGCCAAGACCATGGGCAAAAACTCCTACCGCTCCACCCCAGTCTTTTAAACCTTGCGCCATAGCGGTCTGAGTTAGCATGGCTGCGGCCCCTAAAGATATGACTGCCAGAACACCTTCAATAAGCATGGCTCCATAACCTACTAATCTGGCATCTTTTTCATTATCAAGCTGTTTGGCGGTGGTTCCCGAAGAAACCATGGAATGGAAACCGGATACTGCACCACAGGCTATAGTAACAAACAGCATAGGGAATAGATACCCTACGCCGGTCTTAAAACCGGTATAAGCCGGATACACTAAGGTGGGTCTCACGATAAATATTCCTACTACTCCCCCTATTAAGGCAGCATAAAGCAAGAAGGAAGAGAGATAATCACGGGGTTGTAATAACATCCAGACCGGCAGTATAGACGCTGCTACAACATATGCAATTAAGATCCAGGTCCAGGTAATTTGGTTAAAGAATAAGAATGGGGCTTTAAGGCCAATCCCGATAGAGATAAAGAGAAGAATTACCCCGATTACCGTAACCAGCGATAGGTTCATGTTGGCTCTATAGAGAGCAAATCCCATTCCCACAGCTATTACTAAAATTAAAAACCCTGATGTTGCCACAGAGGCATTAGCAGCAAAGCCCTGTGCTGTCAAAATGGTAAATACCGCAACCACCAATACTAGTGTTAACCAAGCAAATAGTAGAAACCAGGTTCTTGCTTTCTTGCCTACATATTGACCAATTATTTCACCTATTGATTTACCCTGATGACGAGCAGAAGTAATTAATCCGAAATAGTCGTGAACGCCCCCTACAAAAACACAGCCAAGAACAATCCACAAGAAACAAGGCACCCATCCAAATACTATGGCTGCAATGGGGCCGGTAATCGGTCCTGCACCGGCAATAGAGGCAAAATGGTGACCTAGTAGTACCGGTGCTTTAGCCGGTACATAGTCTACACCATCATTCATAGCATGCGCCGGTGTCTTGGCTTTTTCATCAATACCAACTATTTTGTCTAAGTAATTTCCATATCCAATATAGGCAATTACATAAATAACTATGGCTAAAATCAGAATTGCCAAAAGACTCATCGTAAAAATCCTCCTTTAAACTGTCCATAAAGTTAGACAATAAAACAATTACAAAGATTTAAATAATAGAAAAGGTAATAAATATATTAGAAACAAAAAATAAACGGTGCAACCTCATTTAAAAAATTAAATACCCTGGCAATACCAAATCAATAGTAAACCTAAAAGTTATATGCTAGTTTTCACCACCTCCTACTCTTTTTTGAAAGGAATAAACCGGTGCAACCTCTCTGCCTTTAGCATTACAGAAGACGCTGCTATTTTTAATATCAATGAGCAATAAGCGAACATCGCACCACCCTTTTATGCCTAAGAAAAAGGTCTTGCTATATCTGAACCTTTGAGTAGCAATAACTGTCTCCGGAGAAAAACCCTGTGCAGAAACTATAATACCATTAATAGTGTGTGACATTACATCAAAGGAGGGAATAACCATTTCCCGGGTAACCTTAGTCAAAAATTGGGAAAAATTATTCATTTCCCTCTCTTCAACTAAGTCTTCAAATCCCCTTACCAGGATAATTTCTCTCTCCTGATAATTATCCATCTTAATCTCTTTAGTCAGCACATTACGATAATGGTCTATTACAGAAAGGGCATAGATATCTACGTGCTGCCCGGATATAGTCTTATTGGTCTCTACATCATAATGGAGTCGATACCTATTTGCTAGGCCTTCCAGGTATTCGGATAATGTTGGCTGCATTTTACTCCTAACTTTTTGCCTATTTATAATAATATTACTACCCTTATTTTATTACAACAACCTTATTATTTCAAATAAAATAATTGCATTTGTCCTTAGACACCCACGCCCTTACAGGCGTGGGTGTCTATAATATATTATCTGTACTTACTTTCTAAAAACTTTTATAAGGTCAATAAAACTTCCTTTTAAGATATCTTGTTTTTCAATTTTTCGGCAACGTCACTTAAACCAAGATTTACAAGAGTTTCTAGTTCGGGTAATCCTCTTTTATCCCAACCATGTGAACGATAATAATCATCTAACATTTTATTCCATTCATCTAAATTAATATTGTATTTACCACCCAAAGGGGTATCCACAAAATGTTTTGGAGGCATATCTTCATCCCGATTCCAATTAGTGTGTAAAACATTAAAAGCTTTTTCAAGATTATGAACTCTTTCACCTACAAACAATATTCCATCTAAATCAACTAATTTACCTGTGGCAGCTGAGAAAAGTTCTGCATAATCTTCTGGTAATGTAGCATCTAATCTCCAACTATTAGTGAAAAAACATAATCCTGTACAATCTAAAAACGCATGCAATCTCTCAAAGAAAAATACTAATTTCTCTTTGTTTTTGTAATCAGTTACTTTATTAATATTTGATATTCCAAAATATTTTTGGTATGAATAACTATCCAAATTATTTATTCTACCTTCAAACACTGCACCTCTCGTGTGAGTACCCCCCCTAGGAGATACAGCAACCCCCAGCGCCCAAGATCGAGAAAGCCATAAAGATTCGAACAACTCTTGTCCTTTTATATGTATGCAGTACTTGTTTGTCCCTTTGCCTAATTTTTGAGAGGCTTTTACACAACCTTCTGCCAAAATATTACCAAAGCCTTTTCTAAAAGCAACGTCTTTAAAAAGTCTTGAAATGATTTTATAATCTCCCCATTTTAAAATTTTGCCACCAGTATCATTTTTATCAATTAAACCTTTTTGAAAACAATCTATCGCCCAAGCTGTTACACCACTAATATTATCTTCATCAAGCCCAAGTTCGTTACATAACTTGTGCAATTTTAAAACTGATTTTACATCATGCAAATCTAATTTCGCACCAAAATTTTCTATAGAATTCCCTTGTAATGCTTCGGTTTGAATTATTTTTCCATCATCTTCAAACTCATGTACTGCCCAACATCCAATGGGGCATGAAGAACAATTTTTCGAATATTTCTTATATTTTAAAAAATTTTCTGGCATTAACTGTTTTTTATTATTAATAGGAGGAATCTCCCCTGAATAGTTTCGGTAAGGCGTTTCAAAATCCCACGGTTCTTTGTAACAATACACACCATATTTTTTTCTACGTTTTATAAATTCATTATCGTTTATTTTATTTGAGATCCTTTTTGATATTTCTTGAAAAGGAACAGGGTTTTCTACCTCTACAGCACCTGTTCCTTTAATCACAATGGCTTTAAGATTCTTAGATCCCATTACAGCTCCCAAGCCACATCTCCCAACTGCCCTTGATTTATCAATCATTATGCAAGCAGATTTAACTATATTTTCTCCTGCAGGCCCAATATTTAGGACTTTAACATCACCGTATTTATTTTTAAAATATTCTAATGTTTCTGAAGTACATTTATATTTAAGAAATTTGGCTCTTAAAATCTCAACTCTACCATCCTCGATATAAATATACGATAAATCTTTACATTTACCTTTTATGATTATATTGCTAATACCAGCAAACTTCATTTCTGCCCCGAAATATCCTCCAGCGCTACCTGACCCAACACCACCAGTGAAAACATTTATAGAGTCTACATTAACTCTTGAAGAGCTAGGAGCAGTTGTACCACAAAGTAAGCCAGCACCTATTGCAATGATATTCGAGGAATCGAAAGGAGATATTCCTATTGGTAGCTCTTTAAATAAAATATAGCGATTAATTCCTCTCCCTCCTAAAAAATCTTTATATGTTTCTAAGTTTTCATAACATATTTTTGAATCTGTCAAATTTATTCGTAAAATTTTACTCTCAAATAATTTCATAAATTTCTTCAAATCCTTTTGTTCAAATTAATAAATATGACCTATATGCTAATCTGCATCATTTACAATGATGTGTTTACACATTGCAGTTTCTCCTACAAAAATAGGATACTATTTATACCGGGTTCCAGTCAAGCCAATTTACACCTACTATCAATAAATTTCCGGTAAGAAATCTTGCCTTTTAACCAATAACCCTGATTCGCTCTTTTAAAATTGTAATAGCAGATAAACTTATCCAAATCATCCTGTAATTGATCAACAGAGATATAGACTCTCTTTAACATGGTAACCTGGTAGAACTCTTCTCATAAGGTTCTGTTAAACCCTTATACTATCCTGTTATTCTTAGGGCATCTGGGCTTAATCCTGGTATTGGCAATACTGCGGGAAGCCAGGAATACCTCATAATTATATTTCCCGTTCTTCCAGTGAGTGGTATACTTCTTGTCATTATGCTATCTAGGGGAATACCAAACATCTCATAGACCGGTATTACTTTGGTTTTACAAAGTCAATGGTACTTTCTGCTTTCCTATTAGCATAGACCTTGGCAAAACCAAAGTTACTATAGGCATCGATGCCGGCCTGCTGGCAG
>JAAYOB010000014.1 GCA_012520575.1 Candidatus Stramentimicrobium fermentans | reverse complement strand
TGTGTCCTGCTTAATTCATAATCAGTGTAATTTTTGTAAAAATTTACAATCTCATCAATCATAGATTCTCTAAAAATGCCATTTTCTTTTGCTATTTCAGGTTGAATGCACATTAAGGCATAATTAATCTGCAGTTGACTTTCTAAGCCGAAACGGTCCCAGTTAAAGCATCCATAAGGATTGTTGTATAATCTGTTAGTGGTAACTGCTTTTGAATCTTTCCATCCGTCTGTATTTTTTAAGGTATGTGCGTTTATATGCTGATGGACACCGGCACAAATTATTACATCGGGGTTAAGATCCCAGATGGCTTCAGGAGTAATCTCTGTGGATGTTATATTCAATATTTCAGAAGCATTAACCCCTCCTGCAGATTCGATCCAATCAGAAATAATACTACCGGCTGCCATGGTTCTATTAACACCTTCAGATTGTCCGGCGATATAATAAACAATTGGCCTGTTATTTTCTGCAATATTTGCAGTTAATTCTCTTACATGTGTTATCTTGTTCTCTACAGCAGTGCACCAATGGCTAAGTTTTTCCTGATACTTACCGCCAAGAACTTCTCCTAAAATGGTATAGGATTGTATCATTGTGCTATAATCACTAAAACTTATATTAATAGCAGGAATGCCAACATCTCTGATCTGTTGCGCAAGCCCGCTGGATGCAGTTGAAGGGTGAATAATGACCAGATCCGGTTTTAAGTTAATGAGGTTTTCGATCGAAGGAGTAGTACCCCCTAAAGCAGGGATATTAACACAGTTAGGATAGAATAATTGTGTCCAGGAGTTCATGGTACCAGGACTATTAACGGCTAGTCCGACAATCAAGTCACCTGCGCCCATAACAAAGAAGGAAGATGTGCAGGCAGGCCAGAGATTTATAATCTTTTTAACTTCTCCCTTGATTGTAACTGTATCCCCACTCATATCGGTTATGGTAACAGTTCTGTCTGCTTGTGCTTGAGCTTCCTTTGCAGCGATGGGACTGGCAAAGATGATTGTTATGACCATCATTGCCACAAGTAAGAGAGATAGTGCTTTTAAATCGGCGATTTTTTTAATTTTTTTCATTAGTTTTTCTCCTTAATTTATAAATTTGACCTATTATTCTATTTTTTTAATAGGCTTTAACAGTCTCAGTATGTTAAATAACTCACTATGAATTGAACAGATATATTTTATTTACATGGCACCCGGGGGTTACGATAATGGATCTTTCCCGAAAACCCCGGATCGAGATAGAAACCCTTCAGCTGTTTTATCAATATCTAAAAACATTTTTGCAAATTCTTTTGCCGCCATCTTATGCCTCGCATTTTTAGGAATAGTGAGAGCATGTGCAATTGGTGTAGCAATTACGGTATTTTTCTCATCAACTTCAAAACTGACCTGGGCATATTCTTCTGCCAAGGATGGATTAGAAAGGTTCATTATATCCGGTAATTCAGCAAAATTCTTACCTGATGACTTTGCAGTAGAATGGTACGCGAAAGTATATTTAGCTTCTTTTTGACCACTGAAAAAACCGGGATTCTTTTCCATACCAATATGTCCGGGGTGATTCATAAGACGTTCCGTCAAGCCGGGCTCATAATTGTCAGCCAGCAGGATAGCCATAACGGCACGATAACCACCGGGGTCAGCATAAGGGTTATGGTGTTTGAATGTGGCATTATCTGCTAGCAGTTTCTCTGTCCAATTATTATCAGAGAGATCCTCACCAATTACAACCATTTTGTTTCCGGCCCAGATACGATATCCTTCCGCATATTCAGGTATCAACATAGAGCGAATAATGGCATCGTCTGCTGAAATCAACAGATCACAGGGATGACCGCTTATTACCTCACGAATCAGGACTACAGAACCACCGGGGGTAACAATAGCGGGTAAGTCAGGGTGTTCTTTGTTCCATTGCTCCGCAATTTCTTTAACTAATTTCCAAGATACTCCTGCACACAAAATATGTAAACGATAGGGAGCTAATTCTACCTCAAGGGCAGCAATGGCTTCCACCTTTTCTTTACGAACATCGGTAACTTTTTGAGCAAGGATTCCTAAAAAGTTTCGAATCATTATACTCTGTGCCTTACAATACTTTTCACCATAAAATTTTGTCACCATTTCACCGCTCATTTTTAGCAAATAGAGGTCGTATGTGTCGTTCCTCAGTCCCCCTGGCGGAGGACCTTTGAATTTAATCCTTGGTGCTTGACTTCTATTCATTTCAGATAAACAGGGAATTTCGCCCATCATCATGCCCGGTTCGGTAAATTTGGGCATATTGTAGACATCTAACCTTGGCTCTAACCGGTTGAGTGGTTTCCCTTTCAGAACAATACAGAACATACCTTTTTCGATATCGATGGGAAGGGGGATGTATTTACCCGCTTTTCGAAATTCAATTTCCGGTTTCATAACTTCTAAGAGAGATAGGAGTTCCTCATCCTCAATTCTTTGAAATAAAGTCATGCTCTTTAATTCTGGTAAAAAATCACGATAATTTGGCAATAAGATATCCTCCTTATATAAATTTTTGATTATAGGAATAAAAAAAACGCCATGGAGAGGCGTTATAAAAAAGCTAATGAAGTTCAGTTTTTTAAACGTTTCCTTTCCAAATGGGAGGCATGGGGGCTAAGCCATACCCTCGAATACAGTTTCACTGTATTACCGTTTGACAGCGCCATTGATTGCTGCCAAATCGGAAACAAAAAATACTATTCGTATTAAATAGTCAATTTTTAACTATACAACTATAAAAGAGCAAGAGCAAGAAACATAGAAATATTAGCACGCCAAAAAATTTAAGTCAAGAAACTAAAATAAGACCATTTTGCTTATTTAATTTTTTCAGTTAGGTTCCGGAATTTTTATCCACAGATACTGTCTATTATTTCTGCGAATTTATTATGAATTTCAAATCTTTTTATTTTTAAGGTTTCAGTCAATTCCCCGGTCTCCACGGAAAAGCTATTGGCACAGAGGGCAATTCCCATGGCGGTTTCGTAGGAATTGAATCCATTTTCTAGAGATATTAATCTGCGCACTTCATTTTGAAAGAGTGATACGATTTTGGGGTTTTTAACAGCTTCATCTAAATTCTCAAATATTATGTTTTCTTTTTCCCAGAGTGCTCTTAAATTTTCAAAATTCGGTACAATTAGAACACCCAAACGAGGTTTGTCTTGTCCAACTACTACTGTCATATTGATAAATTCGCTCTCTAGTAATTTTTCTTCCAGCAATTGAGGTTCTACATTCTCACCGCTTCTGAGAACTATAGTATCTTTTGCCCTGCCTACCAGCTGCAGATATTTACCGTTTTTAGTCTTCCTTCCCAGGTCACCGGTATTAAACCATCCATTCTGAACAGCCTGTGCTGTGGTTTCTTCGTTTTTATAATAACCCTTCATAACCATAGGTCCCTTAGTAAGCACTACCCCTACCTCACCATAAGGAAGTTCTTTCCGGATATCATTCTTATCAACTACTTTTATCTCCACCTCCGGCAGAGCCGCTCCTACGCTGGATATGATATTTGCTTCCGGGTTTCGGGCGGAAAGGACCGGAGCTGTCTCGGTAAGCCCATACCCCTCACAGACTAAAATTCCCGCTATGTCAAAAAAGCTGTCCACATTATCGAGTAACGCCCCGCCACCGCTGATGGCGAATCTCAATTTACCACCGGTAGCGGCTCTTATCTTCTTATAAACTAACTTATCAGCTAATCGGTATAACCAGCCCAATTTAATCATAGTCTTTCGGGCATCTTTCTTTTCTTCCGGGGAAAATTCTTCTCTATCAAAGAGCGGAATGGAGCCATTAACCGTTCTTTCTGCTTTTTTATATTCTGCTCCTATTTTAAAAGCCCAGTCGAATATTTTATTTTGAATAACACTGCCTCTTCTGGCTTTGGCGATAGCACCCTGGTAGACACTTTCCCAAATCCGGGGCACACTGGCCATAATAGTGGGTTTTTCCTCAATGAGATCCGGTAGAAGAATTTGTTTAAAGGGCTTGCTATAGGAAGTAGTAGCTCCTACAGTTAAAGACAGGTATTCGGCAGTCCGTTCAAAAATATGCCAGGAAGGTAATACTGATAAGAATATATCGTTTTCATTAATATGCTGTACCGGAGGCATTGCCCGCACATTATGTACAAAGTTGGAATGTATTAACATAACTCCTTTGGGAGCTGCGGTAGTGCCGGAGGTATAGATAATGGTAACCAGGTCATCCTCTCGCACACTGTCAGCTATCTGCTCCAGCCGCTTATCACCTTGTTCTAGTAATTTTTTCCCCCGCTCTTCTATATCTTGAAAAGAATAGATTCGGAATGAACTTTTCCGATTATACTCTTTGTCGATGGTATAGCTCTTTTGTAACAGGCTTTCTTTAATAAACTCCACCGGTAAATTACTATTAACTAATTCCGGTAATTTCTTTTTATTATTTTCCAGATAGTCTGCTAAGAAATCTTTAGCGTTAGGTGATAGGAACAGTATAGTATTGTCATTACTTATACATCTTTCTATAGACCTTTCCAATTTTTTACTAATTTCATTGCCATCTTTAAAAGCTATTGGAATGGCCCATTCAGGAGTCTCTTCCGGGTCTGCAAAGATATTAATCTTATCGATTAAGACAATATTTTTAATACTTGGCAAGGGGTGAGGGGATTGCAAGAAATTTACAAACTGCTTCTCTCCTTCCAGAAATACGGCAACTGAATCAGAGTGATTTAGCTTAAAATAGATATCTTTGGCAGAGCTATTACCGCTACAAGGAATATCCGCTACCTTGAGGTGAATCATAGCCATATCGGAAATAATCCATTCAAATCTGTTTTCACTGATTAGACCAACATGGTCTAATTCTTTTATGCCGATATCGAGCAATCCGGTTCCCACGCACTTAACCCTATCATAAAACTCTCTATAGCTAATCGGAATAAATTTTTTTTCTTTTTTTATTTTGAAGGCAGGTTTATCCGCATATTTCTTTACATTATCTCTTAACATCTCGGTTAGAGTTTTAGCAGTTAGCATTATTCCCTCCAGCTTGATTTAATAAAATAGTAAATATAAGTGATACGTAGCAAAGAACGAAAAAGTGTTCTAATGTACCTAATTATATTTATCACCAATATAGATTTAAAAACAGGGGTTAGGTTTGGATTTCCTGTTTTAGAATATTCCTTAACCCTGTGGCTGGCTTATAAGGTGAACCAGCAAGAGGTGCACCTCTTGCTGGAAGATTAATTCTAAGAACTATTGATTTTTTCTATTTTATAGGAAGAATTCTCGTTGTGGCATATGTCATTATATGTCACTATCATACCAT
Organism: Candidatus Stramentimicrobium fermentans; assembly: GCA_012520575.1. Taxonomy (GTDB): domain Bacteria; phylum Atribacterota; class Phoenicimicrobiia; order Phoenicimicrobiales; family Stramentimicrobiaceae; genus Stramentimicrobium; species Stramentimicrobium fermentans. Next base: position 23,247 of record JAAYOB010000014.1, on the reverse strand, counting down.
TAATGTCAAACTAAAAGTTATAAAATCTGCTTAATAAAGGGAAAGAAATTAATTAACTTTCAGGCATGTTAACTGTTTAATTAAACTCGTTCAAGTATTAAGGCAGATAGTCATTAGGTTAAAATTGAAAAATAGAAATAGACAAGAAAATTAGGTTAACTACAAAAACATAATGCAACATGGCCGATTACTCTTTAACTATTATTAAAAATTGAAGCTATCCAAGCACCGGTAAAATGAGCTAAAAATATTACCGCAATGGCAACTATCAGGTGTTCCAGAACTACATGCCAGGCTTTTTTGCCTTGCTTTTGGGATAACAAAAAACTAAGCATAGAAAGAATAAATAATCCTGATACCACACTGATAATTATTGCTTTGGAAAGGTCAAAAATTAAGATGGGTAGAATAAAAAGTGAAGCAATAACAAATTTAGCTAAGAAAGTAAAGATTGTTGATTGCCAAATTTCTTTATCGGTATGTTTTCCCTCTGATTCTTCTGAAATATGAATTCCCAAAGCATCAGAAAAGGAATCCGCAATTGCTATGGTCAATATTCCCCCGATAACCGTTGCCCGTGAATGTGTTCCGGAATGCAATCCCACCATAAGACCAAGTGTAGTAATAATGGCGGAGGTGATTCCAAAAGAAAAACCTACTTCTAAAGAATGTTTATTTATCATATAAGCTTTTAATAAACCTTTTATAAGAAAATATTGCTAAAAAACATATATCTGTTAATTAGATGGTAAGGTGCTATGCTGATAAATCAGAGCTGGATATCTCGGTGTAGATATAAATAAAGTAGACTACCACACATACTTTTAAACCAAAATTAAGAGGTACGTGTGGCAATCTACCTTTTATTATCTTATCATCTCTGTTATTATTCTACCAGGTCAACCCATCCATCTGGACCTTCAATATCGCCGAATTGAATGCCGGTAAGGGTATCGTATAGTTTTTTTGTTACCGGCCCAACCTCTGTTTCACTATGGAAAACATGGAGTTTGCCCTTATATTCAATTCCGCCGATAGGTGTTATTACAGCTGCCGTGCCACAGGCTCCCGCCTCTACAAATTCATCAATTTCATCAATATAGACATCTCTTTCTTCAGCCCCCATACCCAATAAGTCTTTTGCTACAATCATTAAGGATTGTCTGGTAATGCTGGGTAAAATGGACGGAGAGTTTGGAGTTACAAATTCATTGTCTCGGGTAATACCGAAGAAGTTAGCAGCACCAACTTCTTCAATCTTAGTGTGAGTCGCCGCATCTAAATAAATACAGTCAGCAAAACCTTTTTTTGCTGCTTCAGCATGTGGCAGTAAACTTGCCGCATAATTACCTCCGACCTTGGCGGCACCTGTGCCGAAGGGGGCGGCGCGATCATAATCAGTGACAATGAAATTAACCGGAGTCATTCCACCTTTAAAATAAGGTCCTACCGGCATACAAAAAATCGTAAATATGTATTCGGAAGCCGGTTTAACCCCTATACTATCTCCTACACCTATTACAAGCGGTCTAATGTATAAAGTAGCACCAGTGCCATAGGTTGGTACATAATGGGCATTTGCTTTGACTACTGATTTTACTGCATCTACAAATTTCTCAATGGGGACTTCTGCCATCAAAACTCTCTTGCAGCTGTCTTGCATACGGGCAGCATTCTTATCCGGTCTAAAAAGTTGAATTTTACCATCTTTTCTCCGATAAGCCTTCATACCTTCGAAGCATTGCTGTCCATAGTGTAAGGATGTGGAACCTTCGCTAATATGTAGTCTATTGTCTTCCGTTAGTACGCCTTCATCCCATTTGCCGTCCTTCCAGTAAGACAGGTAACGGTAATCTGTTTTAATGTAACCAAAACCCAATGTATTCCAATCGATGTTGACAGATTTTTTTATACTCATATTCATTGCTCCTTCCATATTTTACTATTATAATTATAACTCATTTAAAAGTTTTTTACAGCCTCTTTTCTTTTTATATTAACAAATTAACAAAATTGATCAATCTTGCAAATACCAATAACCATTCACTATTTTATGAACTATTCCTACAGTATTTATTTCTTAATTGGCGAATCGATTAATTATTATATCGGTAAATAGGTGATTGATTGATTTCTTTTGCTTAGTAATCGTTTGTCTTACAATTTATTTGAGAGCACAGATAAAGGCAATAATACTAAGCTACGATAAGTTGGGGAATAGGGAAAAGGTGGAAAAAAATTAGGGGTAATACTTATCAGTATCTCCATTGGGCTAACTCTTGATCCTGCTTTAAGGGGGAATGCCGGTTTCTTTGTGGTCTTGGCGGTTTACTTTTCTAATCAATATCTCTATAGCATAGTCGTTTTATTAGCGAAAAAAGTTATTCCTTACTTCAAAAAAAGGGGATAAACAACTTAACTGCCTATCTTACTCACAACTCAGAGGGTATCAACACCAAGGGCGGCTAAAAGAGAGAGGAAGGTAATATGGTAATAATTGACAAAACCCCTTTTATATAGTATCATTTAAGGCGTAGATATATCTAATATAGATTAAAAAACCGTGGCTTCAGTCACGGTTTAATTTTGTATAACGAACTACAGATGCGGAGCAGATAAAAAATGGCTAAGAAGAAAGTTGATTACCAGAAACCATATAATGCCGAAGAAATACAGGTTTTGGAAGGGCTTGAAGCAGTCCGAAAAAGACCTAGTATGTATGTGGGCAGCACCGGTAGCCGCGGCTTGCACCACCTGGTAGATGAGGTGGTAGATAATAGCATAGATGAGGCGATGGCGGGATATTGTGATAAAATCAAGGTAATTATCCATCCCGATAATAGCGTTACTGTAACTGATAATGGGCGTGGGATACCGGTAGATATTCACAGTATTACCAAACTTCCTGCTGTAACTACTGTACTGACTAGGCTCCATGCCGGAGGGAAATTTGGCAGCGGCAGTTATCAGGTTTCGGGAGGATTGCATGGAGTAGGAGTCTCAGTGGTCAATGCCCTCTCGGAATGGTTAGAAGTTACGGTAAACAGAGATAAAAAAGTTTATTGGCAGAGATTTGAAAGGGGCAAACCGGTTAGCGATCTAAAGGTGATTGGGAACACTGCTAAAACCGGAACAACTATTACCTATCGTCCTGATACGGAAATATTCGAGGATATCGATATCCATACCGATATAGTTGTCCATCGACTCAGGGAGCTAGCCTTTTTAAATCGCGGGGTCAAGATTGAATTAATCGATGAGCGAGAACCTGAAAAAAATGCTGTTTTTAAGTATGAGGGCGGGCTGAAAGAATTCGTAAAATACCTTAATAAAAATAGGGATGTATTATTCAGTAAACCCTTCCATATTAATGGTTGTAAAGATGATATTACAGTAGAAATTGCTATTCAATACAATACGGGTTATTTGGAAAATATCCTCTCCTTCGCCAATAATATCAATACTGAGGAGGGGGGCACACATCTGGCCGGTTTCAAGGCAGCACTTACTAAAGCTATTAACGACTATCTAAAAAATGATAGTCTCCCCGTTTCTAAAAAATTTAACTTAAAAGGATTAGAACAAGGTCTTTCCGGTAATGATGTTCGCGAAGGATTAACTGCTATTATTAGTGTAAAGTTACTCAATCCACAATTTGAAGGGCAGACTAAAACGAAATTAGGCAACTCTGAAGTAAGAGGCATCGTTTTCTCTATCTTAAATGAAGAATTAAGTACTTTTTTTATTGAGAATCCGGAGACCATTGAAAAAATTCTGACTAAATCTATTTCTGCCCTTAAAGCCCGGGAAGCTGCCCGGAGGGCACGGGAATTAGTTAGACAAAAAAATGGCATAGGGCTGGGTGCCCTGCCCGGGAAATTAGCCGATTGCTCAGAGCGGGATCCCTTTCATCGGGAGTTATTTTTAGTAGAGGGAGATTCGGCAGGCGGTTCGGCTAAACAGGCTCGAGATCGGAAGTTTCAGGCTATACTACCTTTAAGAGGTAAAATTCTCAATGTAGAAAAGGCTCGTATGCATAAAATTTTAACTAATAATGAGATCAGGGCAATCATTACTGCTTCCGGTCTACAGATTGGTGAAGATAATGATATTGATATAAGCCAATTAAGGTATCACAAAATTATTATTATGACCGATGCCGACGTGGATGGGGAACATATAAAGACCTTACTATTAACCCTTTTTTATAGATATATGAGACCTTTGGTGGAAAAGGGCAATATTTATATTGCCAGACCGCCTTTGTATAAATTAAATTATAATCAAAAAAATGAATATTATTACACCGAAGAAGGTTTACAGGAAAAAACAAAAGAATTAAAAGGAAACTACAATATTCAGCGCTATAAAGGGTTAGGGGAAATGAACCCGGCTCAATTATGGGAAACTACTATGAATCCGGAAACCAGGGTGTTAAAAAGAGTAGAATTAGAAGATGCCTTAGAGGCTGATGAAATGTTTAATATTCTCATGGGCGGAAAAGTAGAACCGAGAAGAGAATTTATCGATAAACATAGTGCCGAAGTGTTGGAGCTGGATGTTTAGCAATTATTCTGATGTTTAAATATAGTTTCAAGACAGGGTATATTTAATATGAGCAACGATTTAGATAAAAAAAACCAAGAAGAAAGAGAAAAGATAAAAGTAACAGGGCTACAGGAAATCCCTGCCGACATTACTGATGAGATTAAAACTTCTTATCTTAACTATGCTATGAGTGTCATTATAGGGAGGGCAATCCCGGATGTGCGGGATGGCTTAAAGCCGGTACATAGACGCGCGCTTTATTCTATGTATAAATTAGGGAATACCCATGATAAGCCCTATAAAAAGTCTGCTCGTATTGTGGGAGATACCCTAGGCAAGTATCATCCACATGGTGATACAGCGGTATATGATACTATTGTAAGGATGGCACAGGACTTTTCCTATCGCTATCCTTTAGTGGATGGGCAGGGTAATTTTGGTTCTATTGACGGTGATTCAGCGGCAGCGATGCGTTATACAGAAGTTAGAATGTCTCTAATTGCCCAAGAAATGCTGGCTGATATTAAAAAAGATACCGTCGACTTCATTCCCAATTTTGACAATTCTTTAGAAGAGCCTTCCGTATTGCCGGCACCCGTTCCCCAACTGCTTATCAACGGGTCCTCCGGTATTGCCGTAGGTATGGCAACTAATATCCCTCCTCACAATTTAGGAGAGGTAATTGATGCCTGCGTCCTGCTTATAGACCGACCGGAAGCCCCTTTAGCAGAGATTATGAAAGTGCTGCCCGGGCCGGATTTTCCAACCGGTGCTACTATTTGTGGAGTCTCCGGTATTAAAGAAGCCTATCAGACCGGGAAAGGTATTATTACCTTACAGGCTAAGGTGATTTCAGAGAATATAGAGAAAAAAAGTCAACATGCACCCACCCTGGTAGTAAAAGAGCTGCCTTATCAGGTTAATAAGGCTGCACTGGTGGAAAGAATTGCCGCATTAGTACAGGATAAAAAGATTACCGATATCACTGCCTTAAGAGATGAATCAGACCGAAATGGAATGCGTATTGTCATTGAATTAAAAAAGAATGCCAATCACCATATCATTTTAAATAACCTATTTAAACATACTAACCTACAAACTACTTTCGGTATTAACATGATGGCAATTGTAGAGGGAAGACCCAAACAGCTCAGTCTGCTGGAGGCATTGCATTATTTTTTAAACCATCGTAAGACCGTGGTGGTGCGCCGCTCTCAATATGACCTAAAACAAGCGCAAGACAGGGCGCATATCTTAGAGGGACTTAAAATCGCCTTGGCTAATATTGATGAGGTAATTCAGATTATTAAAAAATCTAAGGATGTTGATACTGCTCGTCAAAATTTAATAAAGCAATTCCAACTCAGCGAAAAACAGGCTCAAGCTATTTTGGATATGCGTTTACAAAGACTTACCTCATTAGAGATTAAAAAATTAGAAGAAGAATATTTAGAGTTGATAAAGAAGATTGCCTATTTGCAAGAGATTTTAGCTGATGAGAGAAAACTTATGTTGACCATCAGGGATGAGCTAATTGATCTGAAGAATAGATACGCTGATAACAGACTCACCCAGATTGTGAAAGAGGAAAAAGAAGACTTTGTATTAGAAGATTTTATTGCTGAGGAAGATATTGTTATTACCTATACCAAAGATGGATACCTGAAAAGATTACCCTTAAATACCTACCGTAAACAGCGTAGAGGCGGCAGAGGAGTAATAGGTATGGGCGTCAAAGAAGAAGACTTAGTCGATAATCTTTATATCACCACTAATTTGCATGACATCCTATTTTTCTCAAATAAGGGAACTGTTTACCGCAGGAAAGCCTATCAGATTCCCGAAGGTGGAAGAACTTCTCGGGGTATTGCAGTGGTTAACTTGTTGGGAATTCAAAAAGGAGAGAAGATTACTACTGTTATTCCTATCCGGGAAGAGGAATTTGAAAAATCTCGTGAAACAGATGATTTGTATCTCTATATGGCTACACGTCAGGGGAAAGTGAAGAAGGTTGCCCTGCATGCCTTTGCCAGCCTGAGAAATAAAGAGATTGCAGCTATTTCTTTGGTTGAAGGAGATGAGTTAATCAGGGTGAGGTTATCCGGCGCGGCCGAAAACGTTATATTAACTACCAGAAAAGGGAAATCCGCTTATTTTTCCGGCAAGCAAATTCGCCCTATGGGTAGGACTGCTATGGGGTGTCGTGGAATCACCCTGGCTAAGAATGATTATCTGATTGACTTGAGTATGGTACAGCCCGATTCTGATGAAGATATCCTACTCATTACCGAAAATGGTTCGGGGAAAAGAACACCTCTAAAATTTTATCGGCTTGCTAAAACCAGGGGCGGGAAAGGGGTAAAATCAATACAGCTAAATAAGGAGAGAGGCGAGGTAGTCTCGGTTAAAGTTGTAAATGAGAGGGATGAGTTGGTTTTAATCAGTCAAAAGGGGATTATTATACGTGTCCCCGTTAGAGAGATAAGCAGAACGGGTCGGAATTCAATCGGTGTCAAGGTAATGAATCTAGACCAGGATGATAAAGTAGCCAGTGTAGCCACCGTCCCCCAATCCCATGTTACTAACTAATTTTCAGCTTTAACCTACATTTTTCATTCAAACCGAGAGAAGTTTTCTACATGCAAGTATATTTTTTGACAAATAAAAAATTTAATGTTAATATAGCAAAAATTTATCATGAAGAACCTAGGAAGGGAATAGTAAGGAAGACCAAAACACTAAGACTCCCGAAGACCACCCCTGAGGTTATTAAAAAACTAAGAGTTGCTTAAATAATGTTGTGCCATCCTATTATTTAAGAAATAAAGTGGAACCGCGAAATGCCTTTCGTCTTTGATAAGATGAAAGGCTTTTTTAATTAATCTCATTATAATGATCAAATAGGAGGAACGCAGTAATGCAGAAAAAAGAGATAGGAATTGGGATTTTAGGACTGGGAACCATTGGTAGTGGTGTTTTATCCTTATTGGAAGAAAATAGATCATTTATTGAACAAGAAATATTTCCCCATAAAATTAAAGTTATTGGATTGGCTGACTTGGATGCCGGCAGAAAGCCTAAACCACCGGTTAACTATCAATTTTTTACTGATCAGGCACAGGAGGTTGTTGAGCATCCTGAAATTCAGATTGTGGTAGAGGCAATAGGGGGGCGAATACCCGGCCTATAGTGTTGTAAAACAGGCTTTAGAGAAGGGGAAGCACGTTGTGACACCTAACAAAGAGTTGATAGCAAAACATGGGTATGAATTACTTCGTATTGCTAAGCAGCATAATGTTCAATTATTATTCGAAACCTCTGTTGCCAGTGCCATTCCTATCCCGGGGCTGGCGGACTGGCGGGAGCCAGTATGATTATCAGTGATATGGTCAGAATAATCAAAAAACCGGATTCGTTTGAACATGATTTCTTGCTTGCAGACAGCTCAGAATTTACAGTTGAATCTTCAGACTTAGCGGAACATAATTATTTTTTCAAAATAACAACAGATAATAACCCCCAAAATATAAATGCTGTAATTGAGGCTTTACTACAACATGGACTAGGGGTAGAAAAATCTGCTGAGTCGAACCAGGGAGACGGTAACGTCATATTAGGGCTTATCGTCACTCCTGTGAAGGAAGATAGATTAAAAGAGATTATATTAGAGATGGAAAAACTAAGTTATGTTCAAGCAATTGATTATCTTCAAATCTATTAAATAATTTAGAATTAATTGTTGAAAGATTTTTAGTGTGTAACAGTACAGTAGCAGCGTACCAACAAGTACAAGTATTGCTATAAAACTAATGAACCTGATTATATGTTGAATAAAAGGAGGAAACATTGGTAAAAGTAAGAATTCCGGCAACTACAGCCAATCTTGGCTCAGGGTTTGATTGCCTGGGAATGGCCTTATCTCTCTATCTGGAAATAGAAATGGAGAAAATAGCGCAAGGTTTTGTATTTGAGGCAAAAGGGGATGGTCTGGATACCCTTCCTTCTGATGAGAGCAATTTGATATACAAGGCAGTTAGTCTGGTAATGGATAAAGCAGAGATCAGTCTAGCAAATAGGGGAATAAAAATTACTATAAAAAGCGATATACCGATAGCAAGAGGACTGGGAAGTAGCGCAGCTGCTATCATAGGTGGTATAGTAGGCGCAAGTGAACTTTATGAACTTAATTTGAGTAGGGAGGAGATTTTGCACATGGCCTTTATTTTAGAAGGTCATTTTGATAATATTGTTCCGGCACTTATTGGAGGCCTTACCATTTCTTACAGGAATCAAAAAGGACAGATAAGGTGGGTAAAATTAGACATACCTCACAATCTGAAAGCGGTAGTAGGTATACCCTCTTTTATTTTAAGCACCGAAGAGATGAGAAAGGTTTTACCAAAGCAGGTTTCACTAGAGGATGCAGTAGATAACTTGAGTAAATCGGCTCTTTTGGTAAATGCCTTGCAGCAATCGAAATGGGAGCTTATTCCCGAGGCAATGCAGGATCGTCTGCACCAGCCTTTCCGACTCCCCTTTATCAAGGGGGCTAAAAATATTTTTTCAGAAGTTCAGAAAAGCGGATTAGCCGGTGTGGCATTGAGCGGTTCCGGTCCCACAATAATTTCATTAGTAAAAGAAGGGCTGGAAAAGGAGATTGTTAAAATTATGAAGAAAACTTTTTCTGATGCTGAATTGAAAAGTTCGGTGAAAGTATTGGATCCTGATACAGAAGGAATAACAATAGAAAGAGGAGAAGAATATGCACCCATTATAGTGCAAAAATATGGAGGAAGCTCACTTTCCGATATTGAAAAAATTAAAATGGTAGCTGAAAAGATTGTCAAAAGAGCAAGGCAAGGAAATCGTCTGGTCATAGTGGTTTCAGCAATGGGCAAAACAACCGATGAGTTAATCGGTAAAGCCCATGAAATAATGCCAGATCCCAGTTCCAGAGAAATGGATATGTTATTGTCTACCGGTGAACAGGTCTCGATTGCCTTAGTTGCCATGGCTATCCAGTCATTAGGCGAAGAGGCGGTATCTTTTACCGGGGCACAGGCCGGCATCAGGACCAATAGTTCTTATACTAGAGCCAAAATCGATAGCATCAGACAGCAGTATATAAAAGAGGCCTTGAATCAAGGGAAAATAGTTATCGTGGCGGGATTTCAGGGTATAGACCAAGAAGGAAATATTACAACATTGGGAAGAGGGGGTTCTGATGCTACCGCTGTTGCTTTGGCGGCAAGCTTAAAAGCAGAACGCTGTGAAATTTATACTGATGTAGATGGCGTTTATACTGCTGACCCCTCAATAGTCCCTGAGGCAAGACCGATGAAAGAAATTTCTCATGATGAAATGTCTGAAATGGCTATTTTGGGTGCCAAGGTACTGTACTATAGGGCACTCGACATTGCCCGCAATTATGGTGTTGAGTTATTAGTAAAATCAAGCTTCGGTAGTGCCCCAGGCACAATTATTAGAACAGGAGAGGAAATATTGATGTTAGAAAAGGTTAACGTAAGAGCAGTAACCCACGAGGTTAATGTAGGAAAAATAGTTATTAAGAGCGTGCCCGATGTGCCGGGAATTGCTGCCAAATTGTTTAAGGCACTAGCTAAAGATGAAATTATTATTGATATGATAATACAGAGTGCCGAGCATGACGGTGTGAATGATATTGCCTTTACCGTAGCACAGGAAAATTTGTCAAAAGCACTTAATATAGTAAAGATGGTAGCCAAAGAGGTTCACGCTTCTGAAGTTACTTCTGATCAGGAGGTTGCCAAAGTATCGGTAATAGGGGCAGGCATTACCTCAGATCCCCAAATCGCAGCACGCATCTTCGAATCTTTGGCTAATAACAATATTAATATTGAGATGATCAGCACCTCCGGAACCAGGATATCATGTCTCATTAATAAAAAACAGATAGAAACCGCGGTAAAAGCATTACATAAAGAATTTCATTTGGAGGAAGATTAGAGAATGAAATCTTACAATGTAGCAATTGTAGGAGCAACCGGAGCTGTAGGAGAAGAGATGAATAGGATTATAGAAGAGAGAAATTTTCCGGTGAAGAATCTCTTGCTCTTTGCTTCCCATCGTTCAGCTGGAAAGGAATATTGTTTTAAGGGAGAAAAAATTACGGTAAAAAAATTGAAAGATGATTCTTTTAAAGGGATAGATATTGCTCTATTTTCCGGAGGAGATGAGGTTAGCAAGTATTATGCACCTCTTGCTGTTCAAGCCGGAACTGTAGTAATAGATAACGGTAAGTATTATAGAATGGACCCTGAAGTGCCATTGATAGTTCCTGAAGTTAATCCGTATGATATTAAAAAACATAGGGGCATTATTGCTAATCCTAACTGTTCGACCACGCAAATGGTGATGGCTTTAAAGCCTATCTATGATGCAGTAGGTATCCGGAGAGTGATTTGTGCTACCTATCAGTCGGTTTCCGGTACCGGGAAAGAGGCTATTGAGGAATTGAAAGAACAGACAGTAGCTTTTTTGAAAGGAGATAGCATTAATACCAATGTCTATCCCCATCAGATTGCCTTTAATGTTTTGCCCCAGATTGGTTCTTTTGACCGAAATGGTTACTCCTCAGAGGAGATGAAGATGCTTTTGGAAACCAGAAAGATTCTACACGATGATGCGATTAATGTGTCTGCCACCACGGTTAGAGTACCTACTTTTCGTGCCCATGCAGAAGATATTCATATTGAAACTAATAGCGCTATAACTCCCGAGGAAACAAGGGAGCTATTAGCTAAATTTCCCGGTGTTGAAGTCATAGATCAACCTGATGAGAACAAATATCCGCTTACTTTGAATGCAGAGGGGAAAGATGAGGTATTTGTTGGCAGAATAAGAAAAGACTTAGTCTTTGAACCGGGACTTGCTCTCTGGGTTGTTTCTGATAATCTTAGAAAGGGCGCTGCTTTAAATACTATACAGATTGCCGAGCTTCTGATCAAATAAGCTGTTGAGAATCAAAAAATAAATTTTTCTGATATTTTATTTAAGATAGACTGTATTCTTTTTCTGAAAAGTTCTTTAAGAATTGCCGATACCTTTAACAGCTATTAAAAATAATAGGATATTGAGGTTATAGATGATGATAAGATGCTGTTTATGGTATACTGGAAATAAATGTCTGTCTATTAATAAATCAGGTTTGCTATTAGAACAACACATATAGCAAGGGAGGACATAGGTAATGCCGGAAAATCTTATCTTTACTATTTTCGGTTTTTCTCTGGCATTATTATTTTTTCTATTGTTAAGGAAACGTTCCTATCGTGTCCATAGTTCTGATAGAGAGATTTGCGTCTATTCCTCTGTGGAACAACTTCGTTCAGTAGGTGAACTGGTTGTTTTTAAGATGGTTACCAAGGAGATTGTTACTGCTTCTCAACATTGGTTTGGGGAAATTGGCGAGAAGTATTTCCAGTGGTTGGTATCTACCAAAAAAATGGCTATGATTTTTGAATTTGATGTAGATTTTCGTTATGATTTACGCAGTCCTGATTTCAAAATTAAAGAGTCAGGAAAGGGTGAATACCTATTTCAGATGCCACCTTGCTTGTACCGGGTGCATATTCGGGATATAAGTTTTTATGATGAACAAAATTCTAAATTCCTACCATGGTTGCTGCCCGATCTACTGAACCGTGCTTTTGGTTCCGGTTTTAGTGAAACGGAGAAGAATATACTCAAAGAGGAAGCCAAAAATCAGGCGGCTAAGCTTGCCGAAGGTGTGGTGCATAAGTTGCAAAGAGAGGTAGAAAACTCAGCAAGACAGACCATGCTAACCTTAAGCAGAAATTTAGGGGCAGAGAGGGTTGACCTTGATTTCAGTCAATCTAAAATTATCCCCAGTGCTGTCTATGCCGGTAAACTGGAGGCCAAAATACAAAAAACTAAGGAGAAAGTAATAAAATAATAAGATAAGATTATTTCTCAATAAAAATCGTTTATGGTAATATTCTATTATTGTGTACATGTTGACATCTAAAAATTATTAATATTATGATAAGGTGAAAAGAATTTAATAGATTCAATTTTCTCCGAGTTGGTTTTCTAAAAGATTTCTTATGAAAACTAACCATTAGGTTTTGCGAGAAATTGCAAAGCCCCCCGTGTTTGGAAAGGAGAAGTTAAGATATGGTATTCCGCATGGGGGAACATGCGGTTTTTTTATATTATTTTAAAAATTTTTTGGAGGTTTTTTTATGTTCTTTAATTTACAGAGTTTTAAGCCAAAAAGTTTAATCCCGGTTTTTGTACTGACAACAATGTTAATATTAGCAGTTATTCCTGTGAACGCTCAAGATAGCGGGAAGAATCCCCTGGTTTTAGAGGGATTTCGATTGGTTGACAAGTTTGCTGATAATGGAGAAAGGGCAATTGTCATTGAATTTATCTTCAGCAAGAACGTAGTAAATATGGTTGTTCTAGAGAATAACAAGCAGTGTTTTAAGGTAATTGATAAAGATGATGGGGATGAATTACCTCTGGAAATACAAATGGCAGACGATCAGGTTGAAAGAGAAAAGAGGAATAGCATTAACCTAATAATAAAAAGTGGTATAGAGTCATTAAAAACTTACCAAATTATAATTTCTCCTGAATTAGAGTCAAAAAGCGGTGAAAAATTAGGGGAAAAGCTTATTTTAGAGTTTGCGGCATTAGGAATAGTAAAATAAAATAATCCAGGGGAGAATGTTTATGGATAGAAAATAGATGCGGAAGGGACACACAGTTTCAGATTTCAAAAGGAAAAGTTTCATTCTGTTTTTGATAATATCTATGACCTTTATTGGTATTTTTGGTTCTCTTTTTATTGGTCGATATCCTTTGACTTGGTCGGATATAATTAAAGTTCTGTCTACTGCTATTAATCCTCTGCAAAAAAAGACTTATCCGGATATCTATAATACAATTATCTGGAAAATAAGATTACCGAGGGCTATATTGGGCGCAATGGTAGGAGGTAGCCTAGCTATCAGCGGGGCTGCCTTTCAAGGATTATTCCGAAACCCTTTGGTTAGCTCAGGTATTTTAGGTGTCAGCTCAGGAGCAAGCTTTGGAGCGGTTTTGGCTATTATTTTGTATGGTCAGAATTACATGGTTTATTTTTTTGCTTTTGGTTTCGCATTATTGGCAGTAATAATGAGTTTCTTTATTGGACAAATTTATCACTCTACTCCTACAGTTACATTAGTCTTAGGAGGCGTGATTGTATCATCAATATTTTCTGCATTAGTCTCTTTCGCAAAATTTGTAGCAGATCCTTTTGAAAAATTACCCTCCATTACCTTTTGGCTTATGGGCAGTTTAGCCACTGCCCAATACAAAGATATTATTTTTTCTATCATTCCAATTTCTGTTGGAGTAATAGGGTTAGTTGCTCTTAGATGGCAAATTAATATATTGTCAATGGGTGATAAAGAGGCGCAGGCATTAGGTATTGATAATTTATTGACAAAGATTATTATGGTTATATTTGCTTCATTAGCCACTGCCGGGGCTATTAGTGTTTGCGGTAATGTTGGTTGGGTGGGATTAGTGATGCCGCATATTGGAAGAATGCTGTTAGGTAATGATAATCGCATACTCATACCGGCAAGCTTTTTTCTGGGTTCTTTCTTCATGATTGTCGTGGACAATTTAAGTCGTTCCCTGATTGGTTCTGAGATTCCGTTGGGCATATTAACTGCTTTAATCGGTGGGCCATTCTTTGTATATCTGTTAAAGAAGACTAAAGGCAAAGGTTGGTAAAATGAATTTATTGGAGGTGAAAGGGGTTTCTTTTGCATATGCTCAGAATAGTGTCTTAGAAAACATTACCTTTCATATGGGTGCTGGGGAGGTTTTTTGTTTAATAGGTCCCAATGGTTCCGGTAAGACCACATTATTAGATTGTATTATGGGAATCCTTCCTTTGAAACAGGGTAATATATTTTTAAATGGAAATAATATTATTGGTCTAAAAGCTAAACAAATTGCCCAAATCGTTTCTTATGTCCCGCAAATTCATAAAAAGACTTTTCCCTATACTGTGGAAGAAATAGTCTTAATGGGGCGTGCTTCTCATATAGGGATGTTTAACTCGCCTAACAATAATGATATTTTAATTGCACAGGAAGCTATTGAATCAGTGGGAATAACGCATCTATTAAAGAGACCCTACACTGAATTAAGCGGTGGAGAAGGGCAACTAGTAATGATTGCAAGGGCATTAGCACAAAAGCCTAAAATTATGATTTTAGATGAACCTACTACTTACTTGGATTTTCAGAATAGTTTAATTATTCTGGATATAATTAGAAAGTTAATAAAAAAGAAGAATTTATCCGTTATGCTGGCTACACATTATCTCAATCATGCTTTTTATTTTGAAAATAACGGTTTAAGCACCCTTACAGCCATACTTAACCAAAAAAACTTTGTCGTATTGGGAAGACCGAGTGAAATATTGACCAGACAGAATATCGATAAATTTTTTAACATAGAGAGCAGAATTATAGAATATAATTCAGATGAAAAGAAAAAGCAAAAATATATTATACCGATAAGACTTTTAAAAAAGGAGGGGAAAGATGTTGTTTAATAGAAAATTTAACACATTTTTTAATATCACATTATTTATTTTGTTAATATTTTTTACAAATTGCTGGGCGGATCAGGTAGTAACAGCTGAAAAAAAGATTGTTATTGATTGTTTTGGTCGAGAGGTTGAAATGCCTGAAAAGATGGAAAGAATAGGGTGTTTATTTGCTTATTCAGGACATGCGGTGGCATTGCTTAATAGAGGCCCTGATATTGTGGCGATTGTGGATGGTCTAAGAAGAGATGTGCTCTTTACCGAAATGTTTCCGAATATAAAAGATGCGATTGTTCCCAGCAAGAGTAGTGTCATAAATATTGAAGAACTAGCTAGGGCCGATTGCGATATATTATTTATTCAGGGTGAAAATGCAGTTAATGAAGCGTATGTTGCCCAAATAGAGCAATTTGATATTCCTTATTTAGTAGTTGCTTATAATTCTATTGATGAGCATCAATATTCTATGGAGATGATAGGAGAGGCTCTTGGGGAAACGGAAGAAGCCAGAGAATACATTGATTATTACAATAATTGTATAAAACGAGTACAAGATAAAATTAAGGATATTCCTTTTTCCGAAAGGGTTACCGTATATCATTCGGTTAATGAGGCAACCAGGACTGATGCAAAAGGAACTTTGTCGGCAGAGTGGTTAGAAGTTGCCGGAGCCCATAATGTTTCCTTAGATGCAGATTTAAAGTTTTTAGAAAATAAGTATTTTGCCAATATGGAACAGATATTGCTCTGGGATGCGGAAGTGTTTATTGTAAATGAGGAGAATGTGGATAAATATATACTTACTAATGAGCAATGGGCTGATCTACAGGCTGTAAAGAATAAAAGAGTATACAAAATGCCTAATGGTGTATCCCGCTGGGGCCATCCCACTAATGCTTTAGAGACCCCTCTGGCAATTTTGTGGACTGCTAAATTACTATATCCTGATTTATTTGCAGATATAAATATGCAGGAAGAAGTGAAGTATTTTTATTCTACTTTTTTTGAATGGGATTTAACGGATGAGTATGTGGAAAAGATATTAAGCGGGGAAGGCATGCGTCTGAGAAAAGGAGATGCTTAGACAATCCTATGAAATATATTTTAGCAATAGATGATACTGATCAGAAAAATTGGCCGGGAACCGGTCACCTGCTGGAGAAGATAAGAAAGAGTATTTTAGAAAATCAATGGGGGGCTGCTGATGATATTACAAGACATCAGCTTTTTGTGCACCCGTCAATACCTTATACATCTCACAACAGCGCCATGTGTTTTACAGGAGAAGTTATTGAGAAAAAAACAATTAACAATATTATTGATATAGCTATTTACTATTTAGAAAAAGAGTCTGCTCCGGAATCCGACCCCGGATTATGTGTTGTATTACTCGATGAACTCACATTTACCGAAAGATTAGTTGATTTTGGTTTTAGTGCAAAAGTCAAAAAAATATCCAAACAGGATGCCCTAAATTTGGCTGAACAGTTGTCCATTTATTTATCAGAACATGGTGGAACCGGGGATGGAATTATTGGCGCATTAGCCGGTGCCGGTTTACGTTTGAGCGGAAATGATGGTCGTTTTAGAGGAAGTCATTTTTTTTTAGAGCAACCTACTATGTTTAAAGTGAATATACTATACGGAAATTATAAAATTGATAAGGTATGTACTGAAAAAGGAAAAGTATTATCAGGAGAAGATTATGTTTTTTTGGCGGGGAAAATAAAAACAGTATTCAAAAACAATAAGTCTGTTTTACTGGTAAAAGAAATTCAGTGGAAAGAGAAACCTATCTGGGTAAACCTCACTCATAATGAAGTAAAGCAATATTAAAAACATATTTCTTTAAAAAAGGTTGTGTCGGTTGACTACATAATTTTAACTTTTTCTTGTTATTCAGGATTGAGTCTATTAAATTTTAATCCCATTCTTTTGCCTTGCTGAAAACCTCTGCTGACCCTAATTTCATCAGCTTTAAAATCATGCTCAGACATCTGTTTTCCTAATATCTTTATTTCCAGGTCTCGGGATAGAGGGACATTCCCTCTAATTCTGGCCTGGCTGATATCTATGGCCCAATTTTTGCTGTAAAGATCTTTTAATTGTATTAGATTCTTGTCCGGCTCCACAATCATAATGGTGCCGCTGAGCAGGCCTCTTTCCGGCTGCATCCACTGTTTCTGTCTGCCATAAACCAGATGATGATAACCGGGAATTCTTGTTCTGAGTTGTCTGTCTATAATTTCGCTCCAGCCGTAATAGTAGAATCCCCATCCTAACAATGAACTGATAAGCAGACTCATTAAAAATATTAATATAAACCGATAGCGATAACCGGTGCGGGTTCGGCTAAAGTTGTAATAGGTTATATAAAGGAAAAAAAATAACAAGATAATCCAGAGATAGGGCAGACTTATTAAGATGGCCTTTGGCAAGTTGATGCCCAAGTAAGGAAATATATCCCAGTCCACATCGCCGGTAAGTAGTAGAACCATGCTGGAAGCAATACTGCCTAGTATGGTTGTCAAGAGGAACATTAGCCAGAAAAAATAATTTTTGCTTAAAAAATACCAGCGTGGTCTGGGAATTATCCTCTCTTCTTTGATTTTTTTAAGAGTTTCTTTACTGATATCAGCCATTTTTTTGCACCTGCTTGTCCATTTCAATTTTTTGGGAAAGCATTTTTTTGGCACGATTGATAAGAGTACCAACCGTTCCTATGGGTTTTTGCAAGATATCGCTTATCTCCTGATAGTCCTTACCTTCCACAAATCTTAATAAGAATACCTCTCTATATTTCAATGGTAAGTTATTAATTAGATTGAGCAAATTTTCATAATCTATTTTTTGTATAACATTATTTTCCAGATTTAAATCTGATTGCAGCAGCTGCTCTAAGTCATATTCATCCCAGGAAATAGATAGATTGTAATTTGTTTTTTTGCGCATGGTGCTTATGGTATAGTTATGAGCGATGCGATAAATCCAGCTGGAAAATTTAAAATTAGCATTGTATTCATTTAAATTTTGATAGGTGAGGATAAAAACTTCCTGCAGAATGTCCTCCAGGTCCATTCTATTCATTCCGGATAACCTATAGATATAATTTATTAAAGGAGATTCATATCTTTTCATAAGGCAATAGTAGTAGTCCTGATTTTTTAAACTCAAGGCTACTAACTCAGAATCTGTTTTATGTTCACAATCAGAGATTTTAACCATAAAGCCTTTCTTTTATGTAGAAGTTCTTCTAAAAAACACTGTCACTAAATTGCCCGATAAAAATACCATTATATCTAACTGCACTCTATTGTTTCGAATATTTAGAACAGTTTCAGTTGGATTTCTGAGCTTTTAAAGGGAGGCTCTGAATGCCTTCTAATAATACCATCATAGCCCGGCAATCGTCTTCGTTGTATTGGAGAATACGCTCTTTAATCTCCGGATTTTTAAATTCTAACCAGCGATGGTACCATTCAATAGATTCAGCGCCTGAGGGACTTTCGTCCCGCCATCGAAACCCCAAGTATTGAGCCAGGTCCTTCACTGAATAGCTGTAAGTAGGCCATTCGGTATACTTTCTGACTACATCATTGTAGAGGTCAATGACCAGGGGTGAGTTAAAGAAAGTTTCTAATTCTGCCAGACTGATAAGTTCAGGATATTTGGCACCCAGTTTTTTCCAGATAGTCTTCTCGTAGTGAGAATAATAATAGACAGTACAGGGAAAATGTTGCTTAATATAATGCCAGGCATCGATAAAAATTCTCTCTTCTTCTTTTTCGGTAAGTTCATCGGCAAAAAAGGCCACATATCTTTCGGTGGCAGGATTACGTTGCTGTCTTTCTACAAAACCGTGAAGATAACAAAAATCACGCATAGGATCGGTCTCGATATCAAAGAATAATTCTATACCGGTTTTAGGAAATTTAATCTTTTTTCTGGTGTAAGCACCTTTGTCAATTCCGGCTAATAGACGGGCGCGGGCATGTAGCTTTTCTAAGGTCGGTAAGCCGATTCCCGAAAAAACAGTCTTTTTGTCCTGGATAAAATCTGAGATGGGTTTGTGGGCAAAATCAGAAAATTTAGACACCTGTTTTTGCATAGTATCTCTTTTTCTGCGGCCCAGTTCCGGAATCAAGGTCAAATCTTTAGAATTAATGAGGTTCTTGAAGCAATAACTTCGCCAATGGCACAACTTGCAGATTGTTCCATTGGCCGGTGTGGTTATAATTTCTTTCTTTAGGAGCTGTTTCACCTCTACCAGAGTTTTAAGATACTCCTCCCACCAGGTAGTCTTCTCATTTTTCCCCTTAGGCTGACTTAAATCATAGACAATATCCCGGCCCTTGATATCATGAATCAATGGTGTTCGGGAAGAGGAGTAGTCTAATTGTTCTAAAATATCGGTGTAGAGGCTCAGCTGTATAGCGTAATGTTTTTTCGGCTTCCCCTCTGATTCACTATTTTCACCTTCTAAGGCAGCACCGCTTTTAATATCTCCGGCGATATAACCATCTTTTCGTTTTAGCAGAAAATCCGGCTCTCCTACTAAATGGTCAGTGCTTATCCGGCCGTTGTAGATTAAAGCAGCACCCCGCCTCAGAGCTTCTTTTGTTTTAATCTCTTTCTCTGTACCCGAAAGAGTACTTAAATCGAGAAAAGGTATCCCTAACTTTGCTACAACCTGTTCTTCAAAATCAATTCCCCGTTCCCAGAGCAGCCTCACAAAAGAACTTTCCGGATTTCTCTTGGCAGGATCTTCAAACAGGTCTAAATAGAGACGGTGCGGGCATTGTATATAGTTATAGAGCATATTGGCTGATATTTTTTGTTCCACTTCTTTACCATACTTTTTGTTTTAGAGAATTTAGAGATTAAATTAACAGTATTCCATTTAAGTTCTCTTTTCTAATAATTTATAACAAGTAGTAAGAATAATTTCAAGCAGCATTGTACAATAGGTAATAGAGAATAATATTCGGTGGCAATTAAACCGAACGTAGTAAAAAAATAACTTAATTGCAGTATCATGGTTATAAATTATTAAGTTTACAGGATTAACTATATTTGGTTCAGTTTATGGGGTGGCTTCTTCCACTGCCTTTTGGGCCAGGATGAGAGTTGGGTCGATAATTGGGATAGCAACATCCCCATCCTTGAGTACCAGAGGCAGTTCGGTGCATCCGGCAATGATAGCTTGGGTGCCTTTTTCAGTCTGTAATTTAGCAATTTTTATAACACGTTTTTTCAATTGGTTTAAATCCTGTCCGGCCTTAACCCCATAAATAATCTCCATTATCTGTTCTTGTTCGGTTTTGGTAAGCGGCAAGGTCTCAATACCAAAATAATTAAGATAAGTTTGATAAAGCCCTGCTTGGTTAGTCCCAATGGTGGCAAATACGCTAACCCTTTTCGCCTGAGGAAGTGTATGGTGAATATAAAGCGCAGTCTCTTGAATCATATTTAAGATAGGGATGCCGACCGTTTTTTGGATTTGCTCATGATAATAATGGGCAGTGTTACAGGGTATAATAACAAAATCAGCTCCCGCTTTTTCCAACTCCTGTGCTGTTTTAATCAATTCGGGCAAAGGATTTTTACCATCATAAAGTATTGCTTTAGTGCGGTCCGGTATCTTGGGGTTATTGAAGATAATGATTCTCAAATGTTCCTGGTCTTGTTGAGCACGAGTCAGCTTTACAATTTTTTGGAATAAATCAATGGTCGCCTCAGGCCCCATGCCACCTAAAATACCAATAATCTTTTCTTTTTCCATAACCCATCTCCTGCCCTTCGCTAATTTTTAAGAGAAAACTTCGTCAGAGGCAGCTCTTGCAAAATGATATTTCTTGGTTTACTATTTAGTAGTATTGTCTCATGCTTTGTTGCTCATAGCATTAGAAATATGTGCTGCAGATTAATATATTGCATATTTACTGTTTTAGAGATCTGCCATATCTTGCTTTTTAATAGGAGCATAGCACAAAACCTGTAAAAATTCTACGCTAAAGACATATTAGTAAAAGGTTAACAAATTTTTAATCTTAGGAGAAGAATAATGAGAAAGGTTTTATTAATGGGCTTAGGTGCGGTAGGGGCATCTGTTGCTGCTCAATTTTTAGATGAAAACTACCCTATCAGTATTCTTTGTGATGAGGAGAGAAAGAAGAGATATTTAGAAGAAGGTATTATTATAAATGGGAAGAATTATAATTTTGATTATGTTACTGCAGATGAGATTACATACCAGCCGGATTTGATTTTAATAGTGGTCAAATATTACAATTTAGCGGAAGCAATTGAACAATTAGAAGGACTGGTAGGAGAGAAAACCATTGTTATGTCTTTATTGAATGGCATAGATAGTGAGGACATCATTGCAGAAAGATTTGGTTTTGCTAACCTCCTTTATTCTTTTATCTATAAGATAGATGCAAACCGTGCGCACAATCGGGTGGAACATTATAGTAAAGGCATTATAGTCTTTGGAGAAAAGAATGGTCAGTTGACTGAGAAGACTGCCCTGGCAAGGGAAATTTTTGAGCAAGCCAAAATCAATTATGAGTTATCGGATAATATCTTAAGAAGAATGTGGTGGAAATACCTGACTAATATCGGTTTAAATCAGACCACCGCCATATTAAGAATCCCTTATAGCGTAATACAGAGAGAGCAGTATGCCCAGGAATTAGCTAAAGAAGCTATGCGGGAAGTGGTGCAGATATCACAGGCAATTAATATTAATCTTTCTGAAGCAGATATTAATAGTGTATTAGAAATGTTACAACAATTAGACCCCAATAGTAAAACATCCATGCTTCAAGATGTCGAGTCTAAAAGAAAGACCGAGGTGGATATGCTCTCAGGTAAATTATGTCAGATGGGGGAGCAATACCAGATACCAACACCAATCAACAGGGTATTCTACCATCTCATAAAATCAATAGAGAATTCATACTAAAAAAGCAGCTATTCTCTAAATAAGAAATACCAAATCAGTTTTAACTAAAACATATCTATAAAAAGGCAGTGATTAGTCAAATGGTATTAGTAAGAAAGGAACTATAGAATAATGAAACACGCTGCAATATCTAAATTAATTGCCGGAATTAGCCCTTCTGCTACAGTAAGTATTTCTTTTTTAGCCAATCAAATGAAGAGACAAGGGATTGACATAATAAGTTTTGCATTAGGTGAACCTGATTTTGATACATCCAAACATATTAAAGAGGCTGCCATAAAAGCTATTAAGGAAGGTTTTACTAAATATACGGATGTGCCCGGAATCCCGGAGCTTAGAGAGGCAATAGCGGCCAAAATTCAAAGAGAAAATGGGATTAAGTATGAAGAAAATCAAATTGTGGTTACAAATGGCGGGAAACAAGCTCTCTATGAAGTATTTAGAACTATATGCGAAGAAGGGGACGAGGTTTTAATTTCAACCCCTTGCTGGGTCAGCTATGCAGAGCAGATAAAACTAACCGGGGCAAGGCCGGTCTTTGTAGGAACAAAAGAAGAAAATGACTTTAGACCCACCTTAAGAGAAGTGCAAAAAACTTATAATCCAAAAGTCAAAGTATTTATTTTCAATAGCCCTAACAATCCTACCGGATCCGTTTTTACAGAAAGTGAACTAAAAGAAATAGCAATGTTCTTAATTAATAAAGGAGTTTATATTGTTACAGATGAGGTATACGAACATTTAATTTATGAAGGTAGAAAGCATATCAGTGTTGCCTCTTTGGGAGAGAGGGAAAAAGAGATGTCTATTACAATTAACAGCCTTTCCAAAACCTATGCCATGACCGGCTGGAGAGTGGGATATGTTGCAGGTCCTCAAGAGATTGTTCAAGGAGTAATTAATCTGCAAGGCCATGTCACGGGTAATATCAATTCGGTTGCCCAGAAGGCCGCAGTAGCTGCCTTAAATGGCACTCAAGAACCAGTTCAGGAAATGGTATTAGAATATGCCGGAAGGAGGAAATATATGGTAGATCGGCTAAATCAGATAAAAGGTATTCATTGCCAATATCCTGATGGTGCCTTCTATACCTTTCCCAATATAACTGAAC
>JAAYOB010000048.1 GCA_012520575.1 Candidatus Stramentimicrobium fermentans | reverse complement strand
GTGCAGGCCGCCAAACGAAAAGCCAGAGGCTACCATACATTTGAAGGCTTCTCCTCGATGATTTATCTCATCGCAGGCAAACTACAGCTCGCCTGCCCGAATCCGTTACGACTTTGGGAGTAGAACCCGCGGGGGAAAGTTGCTTTTTAGCAGCGCATTCATTTATAATTTGAGGAGTTACCTTTGTGAATATACAGCGTTATGTGAAGTATCAAAAAAGAAAAGGGAAACACAAAATGATGGGGATAAAACTATGACAACGGTATATTTTGTCAGGCATGCGGAACCCAACTACAACAATCATAATGACGCGCTTCGGGAACTGTCCCCCAAAGGAACGAAGGACAGAAAGCTTGTGACTGATTTTTTGTCAGACAAGGAAATTGATATTGTCTTGTCCAGTCCATATAAAAGGGCAGTGGACACAATCAAGGATTTCGCCGATTTAAACGGACTCGATATAGAAACGATCGATTCATTTCGAGAACGAAAAGTCGATAGCGGCTGGATTGATAATTTTACGTCATTTGCCCAAAAGCAATGGAATGATTTTTCCTATAAATTATCAGATGGTGAATGCCTTCAAGAAGTCCAGGACAAGAATGTTTCGGCTTTATAAAGCGTATTGGAGAAACACGCAGGAAAAAACATTGTGATAGGTAGTCACGGAACAGCCTTGAGCACAATTATCAATTACTGTGACAGTTCTTTTGGATATGAGGATTTTTGCGAAATCAGATTTCTGATGCCTTGGATCGTGTCCTTTGTTTTTGATGAATACGGGCAATGTTTGGAAATAAAGAAATACAATTTATTCATGTAAATTTCGTTTAAGCAGAGTAAATGGTAAGCCCCGAAAGTACGGGGCTTGCTTTCTGCGGAATAGAGTTTGGGGAGCATAGTATACAAAGCCTTTCGGAATCGCGTGAAATTGTATAATAAACCAAAGGATAGCACGATGGCGTGGGCAACGTGAATCAATTACTTCTTGTATTGGCTTTCACGCTGTTCATAGTCTTCATCAATGCGCTTTTTCCAATCGGCATCAAGGGGCGCGCTGGAGCGGACGGCGCAAATGGCGTCGCTTACCACCTGATAGTTAAGCTGAGTCCCCACGCTATCGGCGTGGTAATTGACCGCGCGATCTTGGGCGATGCCAAAGCCTCTTGCTGTTTCAACAGCGTCAATATTGGCGCCAAGGAACAAAAATTCCCAGCCGTGTTTTTCTTTCTGGCGCTCAATCATCTGCTTAACTTTATTGCTGGAATAGCGTTGGCTCGCGTTTTCCATTCCGTCTGTTGTGATAACAAAAATGGTATGCTCCGGCACATCCTCATCACGCGCGTACTTATGAACATTGCCAATATGGTGAATGGCTTGGCCGATGGCGTCCAAAAGCGCGGTACAGCCGCCTACCATGTAGTCTTTATCGGTCATTGATTGAATGGTTTGAACACCCACCCGGTCATGAATAACTTCGCTTTCATGGTTAAAAAGGACGGTGGAAATAAGCGCCTCGCCCTCCGCTTTTTTCTGTTTCTCAATCATGGCGTTAAAGCCGCCGATGGTGTCTTTTTCCAGCCCGCTCATCGAGCCGCTGCGGTCCAGAATGAATACGATTTCTGTTAGGTTCTTTTTCATTTTTTCTGCCTCCAAATAAAATATGACTGTTCGGGGTTTACCTTACAGCCATAGCATAGAGAAAAACGCATTCGGTTTGGTCGCTTGGCAGGCGACAAATTGTTAATCTATTTCCCCTATCAAGCCCCCAGCAAATTCTGGTCAAAGGCAAACAGGGCCTCGTTGATTTCAAAGACATTGTAATTCTTGTTTTCGATAAAATACTGAATGATAATATCGAACTTGTTGGAGCGGGAGAGGGCAAATCCGGCTTTCATAAGCATTTCCCTGGTTTCATCTAAAGACAGCTCAAGGGAAATAGCAAAGGCGATTGCCGTGGGTTTTGAGGGCTTATACATTTTATCGCTGCGGATTTTGGAAAAGAGTTTTCGGTCAATGTTTGCCTTTTTGTAGCACTCCGCGTCCGTCATGCCGCATTCATCGATTTTGCGCAACAACATTTCAGAAAAACTCTCATCCATTTGATTGAGCGCGTCATCCAGCGACCTGGCCATCGGGTAAGTGGCAGCCTCCGGCACGGGGGGCGTGAATCTTTCAAACGCTTCGCTCGCCTCGTAAACAGAAAAATCGCATGGCTGTTCTCCCTCTATAAACGCTTCTCTTCGCTGTATAAACTTAGGATATTGGACGACCTGTTCATCTATATAATTATCATCAATGTATTTGGCAAGGTCAGCGAACAGTTTCCCATCAATCTGATATGATTTTTTAACGTAGATCACCAGATAAACGGTCATCTCGTTTTCAAGCAAAAATTCGCTGATTGTATCAACGGCTATTCTCAGCGCCTGGTCTTTGGGATAGTGATAGGCACCGGAAGATATGAGCGGAAAAGCAACCGTTTCACATTGGTTTTCTTTTGCCAGCTCAAGGGCGGTACGGTAGCAGGAAATGAGGAGTTCACGCTCTCCAAAACCGCCTCCCGCCCAACGGGGCCCAACTGCGTGAATCACATACTTGCACGGCAGATTGCCCGCGCCGGTAATTTTCGCGCTGCCGGTTTGGCAGCCGCCAAGCGTTTTACACTCCGCCAGCAAAGCTGGACCAGCGGCAAGATGGATGCTGCCGTCCACACCGCCGCCGCCAAGAAGCGACCTGTTGGCGGCGTTGACGATCGCGTCCACTTTCATTTGTGTTATATCGTTTCTGACAATATATAATGGCATAATGCTCCCCCTTTGTTTCCATTGTCCGGTATTGATAGGCAGGATAAATTGATCGATCAAATCATGATAAAAGAGTATGCCCGTAAAGCATTCGTAAGGATTTTCCGGTATCATCATACACAAGAAAATATGTAAACTCAAGCGTTTAAGGCAAAAATCCCATTGCTATCTTACAGGAACACCGCCTTTGTTTTTCATGGAAATTATACTTAAAAAAATCATGGCGTATGATGCACAACCTTCTACTTTTGCCTTGCTTATCGGATTTTGCTATACTGTTGGCAAAAATAAGGAGGCTTTATGGTCGCCGTTTCGGTTGTTTGCATTTATTTAGTAGCGGGCGCAGCGCTTGCCCGATTGCTTTTGCCCCGTCTGCGCATGACGGCAAGGCTATGGCTTGGCCTGTCCGCCAGTGTGTTTTTGATGATGTGGCTGCCCGCCCTATGCGCCTTTGTCTTCGGCTATACCATACAAGGGGAGCTGATAGCCTTGGCGTTGCTGGGTCTTTTTGTGTTGTGCGGCTATTTCCTTCGTGACAAGCGTGAAAGGCGCATGGCCGATGAGGTGGATAAACGTACTATTCGTTTAATCTTGACGCTTGCGCTGCCTTTTTTGATCTATTTTTGTTTTGTTCAATACACCCATATCCTGCGCCCGGTGGATGGCGGCTACAACACGGGGCAGGCAACCTACGGAGATTTGCCGCTACACCTTGGCATCGCTTCTTCCCTTCGGGGAGCCAAGCTTCCAAGCGACTATTCCATTTTCCCGGGACAGCGGCTGGCCTACCCCTTTTTAACCGATAGCCTATCCACAACACTTATGATCTTTGGCCTGCCCCTCGGAGCGAGCATTCGCCTTGCAGGGGCGCTGATGTTTGGGCTGGTTGCCTGTGGAGTTATTATCCTCGCTTGCCGGTGGACAAGCTCTAAAGGCGCCGCCGTATTAACGGTACTATTACTGTTTCTAAACGGCGGCCTCGGTTTTTTATACGCCTTTGATATGGCGGGCGTGTCCCTTGGGCAAATGGGGCAAAACCAGTTGCAGCAAGGGGTATGGCTGGACAGGCTCAAAAACATTGTGGATGGTTGGTACCAAACGCCGGCCAACCATGCCGAGTTTTCCACCTATAACCTCAGATGGTCCAATATTTTGGTTGACCTGTTTTTACCCCAACGCACTTTCTTGGGCGGCTGGATGGCGCTGCTGCCCTGCCTGTACCTGACTTATGAAATGTTTCAGGAAAAGCAAGGGCTGCGCACCACCCTCTTTTTGGGGCTGATGGCAGGGGGCCTTCCCCTCATTCACACCCATTCCTTTTTAGCGCTGGGCCTGTGCACCCTGGGCTGGCTGGCGTTGGATTTTATCAAGCAAAAGAGGTTGAACATCTTCATCATTCTCTATGGCGTCATTGCCGTGGCCCTTGCCCTGCCGCAGCTGTTCACCTTTACCTTCGGTCAGGTGGGCGCAAGCGACTCCTTCCTTCGGCTTTCCTTTAACTGGGTCAACGGCGAGGGCGGGCTG
This sequence comes from Candidatus Stramentimicrobium fermentans, assembly GCA_012520575.1. Classification (GTDB taxonomy): domain Bacteria; phylum Atribacterota; class Phoenicimicrobiia; order Phoenicimicrobiales; family Stramentimicrobiaceae; genus Stramentimicrobium; species Stramentimicrobium fermentans. Next base: position 2,669 of record JAAYOB010000048.1, on the reverse strand, counting down.
AAAGACAGCGTACTGTTTTTCTACCTGAAAAATATCGGCCTGCCCTTCCTTTTATTTATCCTGTCGCTTTTTGAAAAAAACAGCCATTGGCGGTTTTTGTACATGGGGGCGCTGTTCATCTGGCTGCCGGCGGAATTTATTGCCTTCCAGCCCAACATTTACGATAACAACAAGCTGCTGTATGTCGCCTACCTGCTTGTATTGCCGGGCGTAAGCGAGTATGCCCTCATGCTTTACAAAAAATTAAAGGGCGTCGGCGCCCGAAGGCTTATAGCCGCCCTTTGCTGCTTTGTGATGTTTGTATCGGGCGGCTTGGCGTTGATTCGTGAAGCCAAAAGCGACTACTCCATGTTTTCAGCGGCAGACTGCGAAACTGCCGCTTGGGTTGAGGAAAACACCGAGCAGGACGCCCTGTTTGTAACAGACACCAACCACCTGAATCCCGTGAGCGCCCTTGCGGGCCGTCGAATTGTGTGCGGGCCGTCGCTGTGGCTCTATTGGCACGGCTTTGATATTGCCAAGCGGGAAAGCGACTTGCGGTTATTTTATGAAAATCCCGAACTTGGAAAAGACATCCCCAAAAAGTATGGGGCTTCCTACATTCTCCTCTCGCCCGACGAGCTGTACCGCTACAGTGTGGATGAGCAGGCCCTTTTTGACCGCTACGAAATAGCCTTTGAGTCCGAAGACGGTTCCACCATCATCTTTGAAGCGCCATGAACCAACGGTTTTTAGCGTACTCCCTGCGCCATCAAAAAACCATCAAGGCCATACTCATGGATGAGGAGGGCCAAATCCGCAACCTGAACATTCAGGTAACACAGCTTTTAGAAAACGGTTTTAATTATACGCAAAGAAAAAAGAAACAGGAATTATTCGCCTCCTATGAGCGCCTCCTTTCCTGCGGCTACGCGCGGGGTGACAAGGGCGAAATTGACCTGTACGGAGAAAAAAATGAATAAGTTAAAACAACTGTATCAAAAGCTGACCGCCAACCCAAACGCCGTGGAGGCCATTGCCTACCTGATTTTCGGCGTTTTAACCACGCTGGTGAACTGGGCGGTTTATTTTGGCCTGACCGCCCTTTTGGTTAAAGGCGAGGGCGGGCAGGATGCCCTTTGGCTCAACCTCTCAAACGCCGTGGCCTGGGTGCTGAGCGTACTGTTTGCCTATGTGACCAACAAGCGCTATGTGTTTAAAAGCACGGCCAAACACGCCGCTGCGGGGCGGGAGCTTTTGCTTTTTTTTACCGCCCGCCTGGGCAGCTATTTTCTCTTTGATGTAGGGCTATACAACCTCTTGGTGGTGGTCTTTTCCCTGCACCACGCGCCGGTGAAAATTGTGGCCAATGTGTGTGTGGTGGCGTTTAACTATGTCGCCTCCAAATGGGGGATTTTTAAAAAAGGGCAATAAAAAACGGGAGGATTAAATAATCCGTCCGCCTAAAAAGACGCTGCTACTCCCCCAAATCATTGGGAATTTTTTCGTCTTGCTTATTTCTTTTAATCCAAGCGCCTGCCCCGGCCTCTCCTCTGGCAGCCCCTGCCGCAGCCTTGCCCCGTTCCGTCACAAAGCCGGTACTCACCGCCCTCAATCACAAGCGGCCTTGCGTGTACCAAGGCCTCCGCCAGTTTTTTTCTGGCCTCCACATAGATGCCCTGTACGGTGGTGCGGGCAACATTCATTTGCTTAGCGCATTCTTCCTGCTGAAAGCCCTCAAGGTCAATTAAGCGGATGGTTTCAAACTCATCCACCGTCAAGACGATGGGGTCGCTAGGCTCAGCCGATTTTCCAAGGGGGCCAAATCGGTTGTTTTGGGGCAGGGCACATATCTGCCTGCGTTTTCTGGGTCTTGCCACGGTTTTTTCCTTTCTAAAAGGGAATAGGAGCGTCCTCCTTATACTGTGTTACTTTTAGAGGAGCGAATTTATCGCAACGGATTTTTCGCTTTGGCAAAGCCTTGTGAGGGAAGCATAGTGGATCCTATGCCAACTGAACAAGGCACAGCCAAAGTGGAAAAGATATACGAGAAAACGCTGGTTTAAGGGTAACGCAGTATTATTCCCTACCAATGCCTTACTGGCTGTCTAATTCTTGATTGATTGCGTTTAATTCTTCCTGCAAAAGAGCCTTGTGTTCTTCAAGCCGCTGCCTGCGGTTTTCAGCGGAAACTTCGTTCATACCGAAACCTCGGCCAAAGCCTCTGCCATAACCACGTCCACAAAGGGGACGATTACCACGGCCACGGCGGCCAAGACCACCGCCTCTTACGGCATTTCCGCCGCCACAAGGGCCAAGACCTCTGCCGGTCATCGCGCCCCTGCCTTCGGGGCCTGTTCCATCCATTCTGGGCACTGTGTTCACCTCCTTTTTGTTTGTGACATATGCCATTAACTACACTATACACGCATTTCCGACATATGTCAATAACCTTTTGAAGTTTTTTTCTTTTTACCGAAAAATTATATTTATTAGCTTTATCAAAAAAAGAGGGAAACAAAATTTAACCCACCAATTAACAAAAAAGCTGTGGAATTACCACGGCTCAGACCGTAGACAAAGCGGTTTTGGCAATTATGCAAAAGCCGCTTTTTTGTAGCATAGAAACAGTCCAAAGAAGGATTTCACTAATGAATATAAAAAATATGTAAAAGAAGTCGTGCTTTCGG
>JAAYOB010000013.1 GCA_012520575.1 Candidatus Stramentimicrobium fermentans | reverse complement strand
TATCTGACCGGTAGAAAGAGACCAGAATTTTTTACTGCCGCAGCGAGGACATGTTTTCATACTCTTTTATACTGATTTATCAACAGTTTTTCAAGGTTCTAAGTGCAACTTAAGTATAGGATTACCTATTTTAATGTTTTAAGTAAAATATTTATTATTTAAAGAGGTTTCGGATTGATTTTGAATTAGAGCTTTTTTATCTTATAATATTAGTAGGGCCTATATTAGGCTGGATCTGTTTATAAATTTGAAACAAATTTGGCGCCACCCACCATATATAATATTTAAGAAATGATTGGTATTGCCGGATTATGGACAGTAATCTAAAACAAAAAGAGAGAAGAAGAGAGGATTGTTAAAATTATAAATTTAAATAAGATCGATGGGAAACAACGGGTTGTTGTTGAAAATGTACAACCGGAAATTAATAATGGCAGATTTGCCATTCGTAGGGTTGAAGGAGAAACCGTAAGGGTTACTGCCAACATTTATGCCGATGGGCATGATGAAGTGCGGGCTTATCTGCTTTTTCGCAAAAAAAGGCAACGAAATTGGCAAAAAAATTCCATGATGGTTATAGCAAAAGATCTTTGGCAGGGTGAATTTACCGTTCCTGAGCCGGGTATTTATGAATACACCATTGAGGCAATGGTAGACCATTTAACCACCTGGCGGCAGGATATTCAAAAAAAGGCTGCGACCTCCGGTAATATTTCGGTTGATTTAAAGAGTGGACTTTCACTTTTGGACGGACTGTCCGCTAAAATTAAAGAGCCTAATAAGAAAGCTGCCCTGCAGGAGATTATAACCCTTATCCAAGAAGGTGAAGACCAAAATATAATAATAAAGCTGTTAGAAAAAGAATTAGATGATGAGTTTTTAATGCAGTATCCTTTGTCTAATCATGTCACTACCTATGGGCAAAGATTAGGAGTAACGGTAGACCGAAAAAGAGCCGGATTTAGCGCCTGGTATGAACTATTTCCCCGCTCCTGCTCTCCTAAACCGGGCTCTCACGGCACTTTCCGGGATTGTTTGAATTGGATTCCGGAAATTGCCAATATGGGATTCAATGTCCTTTATTTTCCTCCGATTCATCCTATAGGTAGAACGCATCGCAAGGGGAAAAATAATTCCATTGTTGCTGAAACCGATGACCCGGGCAGCCCCTGGGCAATCGGCAATGAATTGGGCGGGCATATGGCTTTACACCCCGAGCTTGGAAGCTGGAAAGATTTTCAGCGGGTAATCCAAAAAACTCAGGAATATGGCATGGAAATTGCATTAGACCTGGCCTTTCAATGTTCGCCAGACCATCCTTATATTACAGAACACCCCGAGTGGTTTCGTTGGCGGGTTGATGGCACTATCCAATATGCTGAGAATCCACCTAAGAAATACGAAGATATTGTTCCTTTTAACTTTGAGACTGAACAATGGAAAGAGCTCTGGGAAGAGCTAAAAAACATTGTACTTTTCTGGATTAAACAAGGGGTGAAAATCTTTAGAGTTGACAATCCTCATACCAAACCATTTCTCTTCTGGGAGTGGCTGATAACAGAGATCAAAAGTGATTATCCCGAAGTAATTTTTTTATCGGAAGCCTTTACCCGGCCCAAAGTAATGTACCGTCTGGCAAAATTGGGCTTTACTCAGTCCTACACCTATTTTACCTGGCGAAATACCAAACAGGAATTTATTGATTATCTGACCGAATTGAGTCAGACTGAAGTAAAAGAATATTTCCGACCCAATTTTTGGCCTAACACTCCCGATATTCTCTCTGAATATTTGCAGAATAGTAATAAGCCGGCATTTCTTATTAGATTCTTATTAGCGGCAACACTTTCTCCTAATTACGGGATTTATGGGCCACCCTATGAACGTTTTATCAATACACCCTTACCTGGTAAAGAAGAATATCTCGATTCTGAAAAATATGAGATTAAACATTGGCGGCCTGAAGAAGTAAAGGAGAGTACCAGAGAATTTTTTGCTGCTATCAATCGTATCAGGGAGGAAAATCCCGAATTCCAAAGAATTGATAATATACGGTTCTTACCGGTGGAAAACAATCAATTACTCTATTTCGCCAAGTTTAACGAAGAGGGCAATGATGCTATCTTGGTAGTGATTAATTTAGACCAAAATTATACTCAATCCGGATGGGTGAAAGTGCCCCTTTTCGAATTAGGCATCTCCCCAAGAGAGTCTTTCCTGGCCCATGATTTGTTGGGTGGAGGAAAATACATATGGCAGGGCGAATATAACTATGTAGAACTGAATCCTAATATATTACCGGCTCATATCATTAGAATAAAGAAACAGCTCAAAAAAGAACAACAATTTGATTATTTTAGTTAGGAGGAAAACTATGTTTAGTCAGAAAAAATTTTCAGAGAACCCTTTATGGTACAAGGATGCTATTATCTATGAGCTGCATGTCAAAACCTTTTATGATAAAGATGGTGATGGTGTAGGTGATTTTAAGGGTCTCATAGAAAAACTTGACTATCTGGAAAGTTTGGGTATAAATACTATCTGGCTGCTGCCCTTTTTCCCTTCACCATTAAAAGATGATGGTTATGATATTGCTGATTATACCAGTATTCACCCTCTTTACGGCACTATGGCTCAATTCAAAAAATTTTTAAAAGAAGCCCATCGCCGGGAGTTAAAGGTGGTTATTGAGCTGGTACTCAACCATACCTCAGACCAACACCAATGGTTTCAACGGGCTCGGAAAAAAGATGCTCCTAAGAGATGGCGAGATTTTTATGTCTGGAGTGAAACCCCGGATAAATATTTAGATACACGTATTATCTTCCAGGATTTTGAGACTTCTAATTGGACCAGAGATCCTGAAAACGGATTATATTTTTGGCACCGTTTCTATTCCCATCAGCCGGACCTGAACTATGATAATCCGGAAGTGCAAGAAGCTATTTTAAAAGTACTCGATTTCTGGTTTGAGATGGGTGTTGATGGTGTACGGTTAGATGCAGTCCCTTATCTTTTTGAACGGGAAGGTACTAATTGCGAAAATCTGCCTGAATCATTAGATTTTTTAAAGAAAATGCGAGCACATGTTGACAAAAAATATGCTAACCGTATGATTCTGGCAGAAGCTAACCAATGGCCGGAAGATACCGTTCTTTATTTTGGTGATGGCGATGCCTGCCATATGGCCTTTCATTTCCCACTTATGCCCCGTATGTTTATGGCTTTTAGAATGGAAGATCGTTTCCCTATTATTGATATTTTAGAACAGACTCCTCCTATTCCCGATAATTGTCAATGGGCTCTCTTTTTACGAAATCACGATGAGTTAACATTGGAGATGGTTACCGATGAAGAACGAGACTACATGTATCGGGTTTACGCCAAAGATAAGACTGCTAGAATTAATTTAGGCATAAGAAGACGCTTGGCTCCTCTTATGGAAAATCACCGCCGTAAAATTGAGATTATGAATATTTTGCTATTCTCACTTCCCGGCACACCTACCCTTTACTATGGCGATGAAATAGGTATGGGAGATAATCACTTTTTAGGAGACCGAGATGGAGTCAGGACTCCTATGCAATGGAGTCCTGACCGTAATGCCGGATTTTCCCGGGCTAACCCCCAGCAGCTTTATCTACCGACTATCATCGACCCTGCCTACCATTATGAGACCGTAAATGTTGAGACTCAGGAACAGAATCAGACCTCTCTCCTCTGGTGGATGAAAAGGGTTATTAATATGCGTAAAAATTACAAAGCCTTTAGCCGAGGCACCCTTGAGTTTTTACACTCTGACAATTCTAAAGTTCTCGTCTTTCTAAGAAAGTATGAACAGGAAACCATATTAGTTGTAGTAAACCTTTCTCGATTCTCCCAGGTAGTAGAAATAAATCTTGCCTCTTATGCCGGCTATACTCCTGTTGAGCTCTTCAGTAAGAACCCTTTTCCCACTATACAGGAAAAACCCTATATTATGACCCTGGGGTTCTATGATTATTTCTGGTTTATACTACAAAAAGAGGAAGATGTTTCTTCGACAAAAACGGTCAGAGAAATCCCTATGATAAAGTCCGATGTAGACTGGACGCAACTATTCAATACCAAGGGACAGTTAAGAAAAAGGATGGAAAATGAGGTCTTCCCGCAATTTTTAAAAGAGCAGAGATGGTTTGGTAGTAAATCACAAAGAATTTTAAAAATAAGCATTAGCGAGGTTCTCACCTTGCCACAGAAAAACAGTGTGAACATTCTGCTCCTGTTAAAGGTAAATTATTCTGCGGCATCCGAAGAAATCTATTCCATCCCGCTCTCTTTTGCCTCAATTGAGTACGCCCATGAACTCCTGATAGAAAAACCACAATCTATCTTGCTGCAATATCAATCAGACACACAGGAAGGTTTTATCTATGATGCAACGCTAGATGAGTCTTTTCATCAAACTCTATTACAATTAATTGCCCATAGACATATTGTTGGAGGTGTAGAAGGAAAATTAAAAGCTTATCCCGGTAAGTATTTTAAGGGACTGACTAAACTTATCAACAGAGTTGAACAATCGCATCTGCTTACTACGGAACAGAGTAATTCCTCTATACTTTATGATCGCACATTAATCTTAAAGCTATTCCGAAAATTGGATGAGGGCATCAATCCTGATTTAGAACTTACTAAGTATCTCTCTAAAAAAACTTATTTTCAAAATACTCCTTCTTTTGCCGGTGCTCTGGAATATTGGAAAAAAGATGGCTCCCAAATTACCCTGGGTATGTTATCTCCCTTTATTCCTAATGAAGGCAGTGCTTGGGAACTAGCTCAGGATTATCTTGTCAGATACTACGAAAAGGTCTTGTCTCAACCCAGCCAACCCTCTCTTCCTGATTCTTTCTTCCCGAATATAGAGCAAGATATACCAGAAGAAATACAAGAACTAATTGAAGTACCCTTTATAGAAATGGTCTCCCTTCTGGGAAAAAGAACCGCCGAATTGCATAATACACTGGGCAGCTCCACACAAGACCGAGAGTTTAAGCCAGAATCATTTTCCACACTTTACCAGAGATCAGTCTTTCAATCATTACAGAGTCTGGTGAAAAGAGTATTCCTTTCCTTGAAGAAAAATTATAAACTATACCCGGAAACAATACAGGAAGACCTGCAAAAAGTTCTCTCTCTGGAATCACAAATAATCACCTATAGCCGGCAAATTACCACCCAGAAGCTTGATGCTAAGAAAATTAGAATACATGGTGATTACCATCTCGGACAGGTTCTCTATACCGGGAATGATTTCTATATTATTGATTTTGAAGGTGAACCAGCGAGACCACTGGGAGTAAGGAGATTGAAACACTGTCCCTTAAAGGATGTAGCCGGTATGTTGCGCTCTTTTTATTATGCCGCCTTTACCCCACCGCTGCAAAAAAAGATTACCGGCGGTGATTATGATAAACTGGAACAATGGGCTAAACTATGGATTTTTTATATCAGCAAGGTATTTTTGAATGCATATTTCGAGCATATTCAACAGACCCTTATCCCGAAAAACCAATTAGAAATAAGCCAATTGTTAAATATATACCTATTGGAAAAAGTAACATATGAGATAAGATATGAGATGGACAACAGGCCCGACTGGCTAGCAATACCCTTAAAAGGTCTTCTCTTCGAGGTGAAAAAAATTAACAGTGAAAAAGAAGAATAATATTTTATATAACCAATCTATTTTTAATCATGATGATGTTTTTCTGTTTAACGAAGGTACCCATTATCAATTATACCGCCATTTAGGGGCACATATAATAGTTAATAAAAAGAAAAAAAGTGTGCATTTTGCAGTTTGGGCTCCCAATGCCGAGTATGTTTCTGTTATAGGAGATTTCAACGAGTGGCGCCATGGTTCTCACCCTCTGAAACAGATTCATATTGGCAGTGGCATCTGGGAAGGAACTATCTCTAATCTGGAAAAAGGTGCTAAATATAAGTACCATATCAAATCGAGATTTCAACAGTATCAAGTTGACAAACAAGACCCTTTCGCCTTCTATGGAGAAAAACCACCTTTAACTGCATCCATTATCTGGGATTTAGAATACCGGTGGCGAGACCAAAAGTGGCTAGAATTGCGTAAAAAGAGGAATCGATTAAACCAACCTTTTTCTATCTATGAGGTCCATCTCGGCTCCTGGCAGAGAAAATTAGAACCGGAAAACACTTTCCTGAGTTATCGAGAAATAGCCCCAAAACTTGCTCAATACTGTAAGGAAAACGGTTTTACCCATGTAGAATTATTGCCAATAATGGAACACCCTTTTTATGGCTCCTGGGGATATCAAACCATGGGTTACTTTTCCCCAACCAGCCGTTATGGCACACCGCAAGATTTAATGTTTTTAATCGATTATCTACATCAACGCGAAATAGGAGTAATCTTAGATTGGGTTCCCTCTCACTTCCCCGGTGATGAGCATGGTTTAATCTACTTTGACGGTACCCATCTCTATGAACACGCTGACCCCAGGCAGGGCTTCCACCCCGATTGGAAGAGTTACATCTTTAACTATAGCCGCAATGAGGTGCGGGCATTCCTCATCAGCAGTGCACTATTCTGGCTCGACCATTACCATGCCGACGGCTTAAGGGTAGATGCAGTTGCCTCTATGCTCTATCTGGATTATTCTCGGAAGGAAGGTGAATGGATTCCCAATAAATATGGAGGCAGGGAAAATCTGGAAGCTATTTCCTTTTTAAAAAAACTGAATGAGACGGCCTACCACTTCTTTCCCGATATTCAGATGATTGCTGAGGAGTCTACCGACTGGCCTATGGTTTCTCGTCCCACTTATACAGGAGGACTCGGTTTTGGTATGAAATGGAATATGGGCTGGATGCACGATACTCTCTCCTATTTAAGCCGAGACCCCATCTATCGCAAATACCACCATCGGGAACTTACTTTCAGTCTTTTATATGCCTTTAATGAAAACTTCCTTCTATCGCTATCACATGATGAGGTAGTGCATGGCAAAAAATCTTTATTGGAAAAGATGCCCGGAGATGACTGGCAAAAATTTGCCGGCTTACGACTGCTCTTTGGCTACCTTTACGCTCACCCCGGAAAGAAACTGCTCTTTATGGGCAGCGAGTTCGGTCAGCGCCAGGAATGGCGACATGACCACTCCTTAGATTGGCATTTGTTAAAATATTCTTCACATCAAGGTATACAGAGCTGGATTAAAGACCTCAACCAATTTTACCGTCAAGAAAAAGCGCTTCACGAAGTTGATTTTGAAAGTGACGGTTTTCAATGGCTGGAAAGCAATGATAATGAGCATAGCGTATTGGTGTTTTTAAGAAAGAGCAAAGATGGTAAAGAACAGATCTTGGTTACCTGTAACTTTGTACCGACCCCCTGGACTAATTATCGAATCGGGGTACCGGAAAAAGGTATCTGGCAGGAATGTTTAAATAGTGATGCCTCTACCTATGGGGGCAGCGGACATGGCAATATGGGCAAGGCAACCGCTAAACCCATACCCAGCCATGGGAATGATTATTCGCTGAATATTACCCTTCCGCCACTGGGCATTCTCTTCTTTAAAAAAATGAAAATTTAATCTTGATAGCTTAAAAAGGATTAAGGAGAAATTTAACTAAAATGAGTAAGAATCGATACATCTGCATCCATAGTCATTTCTATCAACCACCCCGTGAAAACCCCTGGTTAGAAGATGTTGAACTGCAGGATTCAGCCCACCCCTACCATGATTGGAATGAGAGGATTACCGAGGAATGTTATAAAGCTAATGCCACCTCCCGCATATTAGATAAAAAAGGGAATATCACCAAAATTGTTAATAACTATACTCAGATCAGCTTTAATTTTGGACCTACACTGTTGGCCTGGTTAGAAAAACATCAGCCGGGAATCTATAGTACCATACTGGAGGCAGATAAAACCAGTCAAAAAAGATTTAATGGCCATGGCTCAGCCATTGCCCAGTCTTACAACCATATGATAATGCCTCTGGCTAACAGACAGGATAAACTTACCCAGGTATGGTGGGGAATCAGAGACTTTCAGAAGCGATTTGGGCGCTTCCCGGAAGGAATGTGGCTACCGGAGACGGCTGTTAATTACGAAACCTTGGAAGTGTTAGCTGAGTCCGGCATTAAATATACTATTTTAGCCCCTAACCAGGCGGCTCATATCAGAAAAATGGGGAGTGACGCTCCCTGGCAGAAAATTATTGGCCAAAATATTGATTCCAGACGAGCTTATCATTGTTCACTTTCCTCCGGAAAATCAATAAGCATATTTTTTTATAATGGCCCCCTGGCACACGACCTCAGCTTTGGAGATCTACTAAAAGATGGAGAAACTTTTGCTCGCCGCTTGGTAGCAGAGTTTTCACCGAACAGCGAAACTCCAGAATTAGTAAACCTTGCTACCGATGGAGAGACTTTTGGACACCATCACCATTTCGGAGAGATGGCACTCTCCTACTGTCTACACCATTTAGAGGAAAATAAACTGGCTAAGATAACCAATTATGGCGAATATCTGGAATTAAACCCACCAACCTATGAGGTGCAAATTGCAGAGAATACCTCCTGGAGTTGTCTGCATGGTATAGAACGTTGGAGAGCCGATTGCGGCTGTAAAACCGGGGGGCATCACGATTGGCAGCAAAAATGGCGTAAACCATTACGAGAAACTCTGGATTGGCTGCGTGATGAAGCAATTGAGATTTTTCAAAAAGGTGCTGCCTTGTACTTTAAAGATGTCTGGCAAGTGAGGAATGAATATATTAATCTAATTCTGAATCGTACTCCTGAACATATTCATGATTTTTTAGCAAAATTTGCCCGCCATATTCTCAATACAGAGGAAACCGTTCGCGCTCTCAAATATTTGGAATTAGAGCGAAATGCCATGCTCATGTACACCAGCTGCGGCTGGTTTTTTGATGATATTTCCCGCATAGAAACCATACAGAATTTAAGATATGCAGCTCGCGTAATACAGTTTATCAATGAATTAGATACTATTAGTTTAGAAGAAGAATTTTTAAAAAAATTAGAATTGGCTCCCAGCAATATCCCTCTCTATCAAAATGGCGCTAAAATTTACCAATTGTTTGTGAAACCGGTCATTACTGATTTACCAAGAGTTGGAGCCCATTATGCCATCACTGCCCTCTTCAATGACAAGCTTAGAAAAATCTATGCCTATCGAATTTTGGAAGATGAAATACGAAGAAAGGAAAATAGCCCCTTACAAATAATTCTCGGTTCTGCCAAAATCCAATCCGAAATTACCTTGGAACAGGACAGAATCGCCT
>JAAYOB010000012.1 GCA_012520575.1 Candidatus Stramentimicrobium fermentans | reverse complement strand
TACTAATGCCTAATTGTTGAGCCGCTTTTTGGCAATTGCCATTGACTTCGTTTAGGGTTGTTATAATAATCTTCTTTTCTGTTTCTGCTTGCAAGTTTTTCAATTGGCTGACCGGTTCCCCCGTAATTTCTGGTAGCTTATTTAGACTTGGCACTTCTTTCTCTCCGCCATTTTGGTTTGTCAAACATATAAATTCGGGAAGATGAATTGCCTTTAAGACATTTTCTTGATCCTTCATATTTATCACTGCTCTCTCGATGACATTTTCCAGTTCTCTGATATTCCCGGGCCAGGAATAATTTTGCAACAAAGAAATTACTTCCTTGGAGACATCTTTAATGTTTCTACCGAATTCTTGATTGCATCTCCTAATGATATTGTGTACTAATATAGGGATATCTTCTCTTCTATCTCTTAAAGGAGGTATCGAAATAGGTATCACATATAACCGATAATAAAGGTCTTCTCTAAAATGTCCCTTCGCTACTCTTTCTTCTAAATTGGTGTTGGTAGCGGAAATAATTCTGACATCAACATTAATAGGTTTATTGCTACCTACTCTGATTATTTCTTTTTCCTGTAAAACCCTTAATAGTTTTGCCTGTAAATTCAAACTCATCATGGCAATTTCATCTAAGAATATGGTACCGCCGTCAGCCTCTTCAAATAATCCTTTTCGACCTTTTTTATCGGCGCCAGTAAAAGCCCCGCTTTCATAACCAAAAAGTTCGCTTTCCAGCAAGGTATCGGCCAAAGCAGAGCAGTTAACCCTGATAAACTGTCGGATTTTTCGAACACTGTGATTATGAATAGCATGGGCAAATAATTCCTTACCGGTACCGCTCTCACCGTATAGCAATACAGTCGCCGGTGTTACGGCAGCTCTAATGGCTTGTTCTTTGGCTATCATTATTGCCCTACTTTTACCTACAATATCATCAAAGGTATATTTAGCTTCTAAATGACGAACCCTTTTTTTAACTTGATCCAACTCTTCTGTTAAATTTCTTATTTCTGATAAGTCATGTATCACAGCCACACTGCCTTTTAGTTCACCATCGACTATTACCGGAGCCACATTTACAATTACCTCTTTTTTATTAGGTCCTACTTTCATTCTAACTCCATGTACTGATTGTCTGGTTTTCAGTACTTTCATATGCATACTTTCGCCTTCGGCAATGTCCACATTTGATGATTTTCCCAACACATCTTGCTCTGTTAATCCTATCAACCTGGTATAGGCATCATTTACTATGGTATGTATCCCCTTTTCATTTACTACCGAGATAGCATCATCGGTAGAATTTATAATTGCTCTTAGGGTACTTAAAATTTCTTTCTGCTTATTTATTTCCTTAAGAAGGGACTGCTCAATGTAGTTTTTTTTATCTTTCATTTTATCACTCTCCCTTCCGATAGAGCATCTTACGGGCATGTTCAATACTAAGGGCACCATATTTTTCACCATCAAGCATTCGAGCTATCTCAGAAAGTTGCTCATCTCCTTGTAACCTCTTTATGGTTAGTGCAGTCTTTTTCTGAGAAGTATATTTGCTGATATAAAGATGCTGGTCTGCCAGAGAGGCAATTTGGGGCAGATGTGTAACTGCTATAACCTGATGACTTTCTGCTAACTTCGCTAATTTTTGAGCGATGTTCTCACCTAAACGTGCCCCCACACCGCTATCAATTTCATCAAAAATCATTGTTGGTATTTGGTCTGCCTTACTCAGAATAGATTTTAAACCCAACATTATTCTGGACACTTCTCCCCCTGAAACTATTTCAGATAACGGTTTAACCTTTTCTCCGATATTTGTAGAGATAAAGAATTCAATCCGGTCAATACCCTTGGAAGTTATCTTTATTTGTTTATCTCCAATCCTTAAACCATTTTGTTCTTCTTGTTGTTCAGTCTTTACTACAAAATCACAATCTTTCATATTCAGATCTGCCAATTCTTTGATAATATCTTGCGCTAGCCGTTGAGATATTTTTTTTCGCTGGCAGCTCAATTCTAAAGATAGGTTAATCAAACTCTGCTCATACTCAAAAATTTCTTTTTTCAGTATATCAATCTTTGCCCGGCCATCTTCTATTGAATCCATTTGCTCCTGTAGCCGTTCATGGTATTTTAATATTTCTCCTATTTGCGGGTTATATTTCTGTTTTAAATGATTTATTATATTTAATCTCTCTTCAATTTCCTGCAATTGATAAACATCCAAGTCAATTTTTTCCTTATACTCCATTATTTGTGCAGATATATCTTCTACTTTAAATTGCAGGTCTGTCAATTGTGCTTTAATGTTATTAAATTTTTGCTCCGGTAAAGAAATGGTATTAAATTGGCTGATAAGTCTGGTTAAAATATCATAAATAGGAGAACCTCCTTCGTTATTGCTTTCAAACAAAGCTTCATGGGCTATTTCCATAACTTCTTTTATTTTGGCTTGATGTTGAATTATGCTTAAGGTCTCTTCTATTTCTCGGTCTTCCCCCTCTTTTAAATTTGCCTGCTCAATCTCACTAAGCTGGAATAAGAGATAATCCCTCTGAGATAAAACCTCTGTGTGTTTTTGTTCCAGTTGATTGAGCAGTTTTATTTTATTCTGCCACTTTTTATAAATCTTCTGATGCATTTCTTTTTTGGCTAAAAAAGAGCCATCTCCAAAACTATCAACAAGGTCAATATGATATTCAGGGTTTAATAATGATTGGTGTTCATGCTGACCATGCAAATCTATCAAATAATTACCGATCTGTTGAAGCATCGACAGGGTAGCCAGCTGGCCGTTAATGAAACAACTACTTCTTCTGGTATGGTGTATCTTTCGTCTAATGATTATTTGCTGGTCTTCAAGGGGTATATTAGTAACATTTTGCAATTCTTGCCATTGTTTTGAAGGCATGCCAACTAAGCAAAATAAAGCTTCAATATCTAAAGATTCTTGACCATTCTTAATCCAGCTTTGCTTAAAGGGGGCTCCTAAGACTATATTTATAGCCTCTATGACCATTGACTTTCCTGCTCCGGTTTCTCCGGTAAGTACATTGAGCCCTTTTTCAAATTCTACATTAAGATCATCTATCAGAGCAAAGTTTTTTATCTTAAGGTAACAGAGCATAATTTATGACCCTTCCTTACGTTCAGCAATAGGGGGAATGACTCTGCCGCTCCATTTTAATTTTCTCCTTAAAATGCTATAGAAACTCTTTCCGGGAAAAGTCACTAATTGAGTTTTATACCTGGACTTATATATTTCTATTACATCATTCTCCTCAAGATCAAATCCTTGCTGACCATCAATGGTCAGCATTACTTCCTCTTCTTTGGAGCGAATAATAATTTTAATATGGTCATTATGATGAACAACCAGGGTTCTGGCAGAAAGAGTATGAGGGCAGATGGGTGTAATAATAATAGTCTTTATGTCAGGATAGATAATAGGTCCACCGGCAGAAAGAGAATAGGCAGTTGAACCGGTGGAGGTAGAAATGATTAAACCATCAGCAGCATATTGAATAACATACTCTTCATTAATAAACATCTCTAGCTCCACTAATCGGGCAAATAATTTTTTGGAAATAACTACATCGTTAAGACAATAAAATCTCCCTGTCTTTTTACCATTTCTGTGTATATAGCCAGATAACATCATTCTTTCTTCTATCCGGCAATCGTTGGCCAATATTTGAGGTAAGTAATGGTCTATTTCCTCTATACCTACTTGGGTTAAAAAACCTAGCCCTCCTAAATTTATGCCGCAGACCGGGATACCATGGGGAGAGGCCAACCTGGCGGCTCTCAGCAATGTTCCGTCTCCTCCCAAAGAAAAAAACATATTAAGTCCTTGATAAGATTCGGTAAGGGTATGTATCAATTTTGATTCAGGAAATTTTAGTATAATATCTTCAGGGATAAAAACTTCTACCCCTTTCCCTATTAAATAATTGACCAATTTTTTAGTTATTAAGAAGTTTCTGTCCCTCTCCTTATTAACTATTAAACCTGTTTTAGTAATCTTCATCTTTTCTCCTCAGACCATTTTAAGAACAATATAGAAACCCAACAGAGTAAGCAAGGCGCCCAGTAGAAAGAAGATGGTATTTTCCATTAATCGGGAACGAAAATAAGGTAAAAGAAATTTTATCTCAGAAAATTTTTTGGTCTCCATATCGAAGAGAATAATCCCATAAGGCCGATAAGCCAGAAAATATTCCAATAATTGTCTTCTGGTCTCTCTGTTAGTTATTTTATTTTGAGAACCGCTCTTTACTTCAACAACATAGGTCCTGCCATTCTTTCTTGCTAATAGATCAGCTCTTATTAAGTAGTGATGGGTAATTGTCCCCGCTTTTATGATTAAAGGTTTGCTCTGCTGTTTTCCGATAATCTGAAAACCATTATTCTTTAGATATTTTTCAGCTTTATTTTCTGCCCGCTTACTAATTAACGTTCTTTTAGTGGCCTGTCTACTGCCAAAAATACTTTTTATTTTCAGAAAAAGAAGGAGGGATATTATTCCGCCCGATAATAATGTGCCTATAATTAAATATATCAGAGAGATTCTCCCCTCTTATACTCTTTGGAAAAATATTGATGAGCTTCCTCTATCATCTTTTTGATGGGTGTATTATTTGCCGGATTTAAGCAATTCTTCCCCTTTTTCTTTTTCAAATAAAGAAAATATTCTATATTTCCCGGAACATTCTTCAATGGGGAAAAGGTCGTATCGATTAACCGGAAATTATCCTGTACTCTTTCTACAAGATTATTAATTACCTCCAAATGGACATCCGGATTGTCTACAATACCACCTTTTTTAACCAATTTTCTACCAGCTTCAAATTGCGGCTTTACTAAAGCGATAACCTCTCCCTCCGGCTTTAACAATTCTGCCAGTACCGGAAACACTTTTTCTAAGGAAATAAAAGAGACATCGACAGTGGCTAAATCAAAAAGAAAATCGAAATGCTCTTTGGTAAGGTATCTTATGTTGGTCTTTTCCATATTTATTACCCGCGGGTCATGGCGCAAAGACCAATCAAGTTGTCCATAGCCGACATCCACACAGCAAACTTTTTCAGCTCCAAACTGTAGAAGACAATCGGTAAAACCGCCGGTAGAGGCGCCTACATCTATTACTGTTTTTTCGATTAGCACAATATTAAACTCAATTAAAGCTTTATTTAGTTTATTACCGCCTCTGCTGACATAATGTTCAGCTCTGTTATTTACCATCAAATGGCTATTCGTATCAATCCTGGTACCCGATTTAGTGACTGTTACCCCATTTACTTGCACCAGGTTTGCCATAATAAACCTTTTGGCTTTCTCTCGGGATTCCACTAATCCTTTATCAACCAGCAATTTATCCAAACGTTCTTTATTGCCCATACCTCATACTAAATATCTTAAATAATTTAGGTAATTATAATGTTTTTCTTAACCAGCTTTCATCCCTTTCCAGCGGCATACTGACATCTATATGGCCTGCTAAGGTATCCTTACTGCTTCCCCCAACCAGTATCTGCACCTTATCAATATCGGGGAAAGAGGTTAGAGTTAATACCAAAGAATTTACAGTTAGCAATTCCCCGGTACTTCCCCCGGGATGATTTTTAATTAATTCCGGAGAGAGATCGATATAAGCAATCCTATCACTGATATACAACGCATTGATAATGGTAGCAGGGGGTATGGTGGGATAAAGATCGCTACCAGTAGGACCCTTAATCAACTCTAAAACAGCCTGTTTGGCTAGGTCATTGGTTTTCTTAATTCTCCTGGCTTCCGGAATTAAAAACTGGCCATTATCATCTGCAAAATATAAAACAATCTCTGCTTCTTCTAAAACTGAAGGGGGCTCTTCCCTAATCTCCTCTATAGGTTTTTCTAATTCTATTCCTATTTCCCCCCTGTCCTTATACCAGGGAAGAACAAATCTGTTAATTAAAAAGAAGATCGCAACCAGTAGAAAAATCAACAATATTAAGTTTACGGTAGAATTAAATATATTCTTCTTCTTTTTTCTTCTTCTAGCCATTGTCGTCCTCTATTTAAATGTCCTTAGGCATATTTTTTAGATAATCTTGTATAGCCTGGCTGATGGCCAATGCTACCTTTTCTCTAAATTCAGGGGTTTTCAAAAGTTTTTCCTCATTGGGATTAGAGATAAAGCCTACCTCTATTAATACCGCCGCCATGTTTACTCCCTTCAATACCAGAAAAGGTGCTTGTTTCACCCCTCTGTTGCCTAGTCCGGTATGCTGTACTAGCTTCTTCTGAACAATATCGGCAAAATTTAAACTAAACCCGATACTGGCACTTTCTTCTAAATCTGCTATTATTTGATTCAATATATTGTCTTCATAGTGATAAAGCTTACTTGCTTTATTCTCTCTATCAGCGACATCCTTTGCTGAGGCACCGATATAACGAGAATTCAAGACATAGGTCTCCACTCCCTTAGCAGTCGGGGAACCTTTCTGTAAAGCAGAATTGGTATGAATACTAACAAATACAGCCGCCTCTTTCTGCATAGCGATAAGCGGCCTATTTTCCAAAGCTACATCTACATCTTTTTCCCTGGTAAGGTACACGGTAAATCCTTTTTCCTGTAACATTTTCTTTAGTTTTAAGGCAATATCTAAAACTACCTCTTTCTCTTTCAGCCCACTGTAACCTATAGCCCCCGGTTGAGAGCCGCCATGTCCCGGGTCAATTACTACAACCTGCTTTCCACCATCCTTTATCCCTTCGGGTTTGGTAATTGCCTCCGGTGGGATTTCCAATTGCTCAGCCTCGCCTAACAATATTTCAGGTGCAAAAACATCTATTACAATTCGATTCGGTCCAGTCAAATCGAAAACTTGAGAATTATATTTCCCTTTAAGATCAGATACTATCCGGACCGTATCTGGGGTAAACTGACCACTTCTAACCCTGCTCACCAAAAGATCATTTACCTCTACTTCTTGCTGCTCTTTATTCAATTGGCTAAGAGAGGCCTTTATATCAACGACCACTCTATCAGGTCCGCTAAGAATAAAGATATTGTAAGTACTCTTTTCAGACATATCTATGACAATACGAGTCTTATCAGGATGAGAATAACTTCTGATAGATGTTATATAAGGTTGACGACTGGTAATATTTATTTCTTGAGCCGTTTTATCCCATTCCGCCTCCACCTCAGTCAATAATTGCACTACTTCTAAGGGAATCATCACCCTATCCTCTATGATTGCCGGAGCATTCTGTAAAAGCACCTTTTCCCCATTTATCTCCGCCTCAGGAATATCTATTACTAAACTAACCTCTTTTTTCCCTAGATTCAGGTTTAATAATTTCAAAGCCGGAAACCAGGTTATTCTACCGCCCAATGATTCGATTATATCTCTGGCAGGTAAATATACCCTGCCATCTACTACCACTGGCGGGACATCCGTATCTAGAACAGCCTTATTTAGTTTCAATCCAAGATTATCTTGCTGTGCAACACCCTGAACAGCAATAATATGTAATAGCAGAAGAATGAATAAAACTGTTAATACTCTATTTTTATACATCAAGTTGCCTTCTCCTCCTGAGCTAAGTATCTATGAATAATTACTTTAAGCGTAGCAGCTATTGGTACCGCAAACAATATGCCTAAGAAACCCAATAAATCTCCAAAGATCAATACCGCAAAAATAATAGTCAGAGGATGCAACCCCATCTCTTTCCCTAATATTTTGGGATTTAACCAGATTGCCTCTATCTGATTCACTCCAACAAACAAAATGGTAACCCATATATATACCGACCAAGGCCTCCCTATCACAAAAAATAAGGATAAAACCCAACCGACAACCGGGCCGAAATAAGGAACAAAATTTAGTATCCCCGAGACCATACCGATAAGAAAAAAAAATTTTGATTTTAATAGAAAAAGCCCAATGGTAATCAATGCCCCCACAATTAGACAGACTATTAGACGACCTCGTATAAAACTGCTCAGGATACCATCAATTTTCAGAACTATTTCTTTTAAATCTTTTCTGTTTGACGGTGAGACAAATATTAACAAGCTATTCTTAAACAAATCCATATCTATTAAAAGGTAATAGAGGACAAGGGGTACAATAATAATGCCCAATCCAAATCTGGTAACAAAGGCAGACAAGGTAGATATAGCTGTTCTGGAGAAGATTAAAAGTCCTCTTTGTATCTCCAAAAAAAGGTCATTAAAAAATGTTTTTAAGTTACCCGAATATAAAATTTTATCAAATATATGTTCATGTGAAAGCAGCATATCTTGAAAACGGGATAAAAGGCCGGGAATTTCCTTATAGAGCAGGTTTAATTCATTGATAGTATTAGGGATAATAAAAAACATTAGAAAAATAGCAAAAGCAAGGATTATGGAGAAAATTAACAGAATTGATAATGTTTTTTTAACACCTCTTTCTAATAAAAAATTATAAAAAGGGTTAAAGAAATAGGCTAAAAAGAGCGCTAAGCTAAAATATACTAAAATCCAGTTCAGTCTACGGAACATAAAACAAAAAATTATCAGCCCGATAACCAACTGTATTAAGAACTTGCTCTGTTTGTCTAAAAATGAGTTCACTATTCTATCGTCCTATTCCCTGATTAATCTGAGTATGATAAATGGCTCGTCTACATTTAACAACACTTGTTTTATTTTAGCAAATTTTATAATGTCATTCCACCAAATCTTTTCAACAAAGCAATTTTACTCTAGATAATATTACTGCAATTTATAAATTTTCAGTTAAAGAAAAACCCGAATAAATAATTCGGGTATCAAAGATGGTGGAGGCGGCGAGAATCGAACTCGCGTCCAGAGAATCGTTAGCAAGAAATACTACGAGTGTAGTCTATGCTTTGTTTTCGCTTTATTTAACTCCCATAGACCGGATTCAAATAAGTTAGTTCCTTATTTTCTTCCTATCAATCGGAACATTCGACAGGAATAGCCTGTTCAGTATTACACCTATCAGAAAGTTTACAGGCATAACTTTCTAAAGATGAGCAGCTTATATTAAGCTGCTAGAGCCAATTCGTTATTGTTGGCAGTTATTGTTTTTCCCTGTGTTTAACGAGGACCAGGAACCTCGACCCGCCTTCCTTACCTCTGTCTTCCCTGTCGATACCTATCGCCCCCAG
>JAAYOB010000011.1 GCA_012520575.1 Candidatus Stramentimicrobium fermentans | reverse complement strand
AGAAAAATCTATGCCTATCGAATTTTGGAAGATGAAATACGAAGAAAGGAAAATAGCCCCTTACAAATAATTCTCGGTTCTGCCAAAATCCAATCCGAAATTACCTTGGAACAGGACAGAATCGCCTTTGCCGTTCTTTATTTAGGCAGTCACAATGTAAATGGTAGAGTAAAAAGGTATCATGATGAAGAATCCCATCAAAATATGATTCAGGAGATTAGCTCATCTTTTCAAAAGGCTGACGTGGTGGATATCATCAGGTTAATGGACAAACATTTTAGCACAAAAGGCTATTCCCTTTTGGACCTCTTTAAAGATGAACAGAGAGAGGTGATGAAAAGAATCCTGGAGCCCATCATAGATGGAATCGAAAACAACTTTGACCAAATTTACCTTGCTAACCGTAATATTATTGGCTTTTTAAAGCAACTGGATATGCCTGTTCCCAAAAATCTCACTTTTATAGCCGAGCAGGCTACCAACCAGAAACTAAACAGTATTTTTACTAAAGAATCTATTGATTTGGAAAAACTTAATGGCTTGCTTCAAGGGATTGAAGATTTGTCCTTAGAACTGGAAAAAAATATTTTTCAATTTAAAGTGACTGAATGGCTCAACCATGCTATTTCTGAAATAAAAAATAAACCATTTGAGTTCAAAAAGATTCAGGAAATAGTTAATGTTTTAAAACTCTTAAGTGATTTCCGGATATACCCTAACATTTGGGAAGCCCAAAATACCTATTTTGAACTAAGACAAGAGCTGTTGCCCCTTTTACCGGAAAAAATAAAACTACAGGATAAGGATATCCTTCTCTGGCAGTCGTCTTTTCAAGAATTAGCAACATTGCTCAAAATTGCTCTACCATAAAGATCTTAAATATTTGAAATTTGTGCTTGTATCGCATAAGTTGTTTTGATATCTTAGTGCTTAGGATAATTATGCTTAGCATATTATTCTTCAAATTCAATAAATCTATAAGAAGGGGCGATTCACAAAATCTAATAAAAAATTTGCTTTTAAAGAAAAATAATAGAAAGGAGGTGAGACAAAATGAAAAATATTCTAAATCTATTAGTTTTAGTTTGTTTACTAAGCTTATTTACGGCTTGTACTGCAGATAATGGAGGACTGCCTCACCCTTCACAAGAATTAGAAAATTTTGTAGGAACCTGGCTTAACGAAAATGAAAGTACTGGCCATATTACTAAAGTAACAATAAGTAGTTTTGGCAATTCTCTTTTCATTAAAGTGTGGGGTAAGTGCTCCCCTGAAGACTGTGAATGGGAAATTAGACGAGTAAAGAAAAATGATATATTGGGTGGAGTAATCAAAGTGTCTTGGGAAGAAATGGGATTTTTGTATAACACATTTCTTGAAATTGAGTTTTCAGATGATCTGCATGAATTGCTCAAAATAACATCTCTTAACATTCCCAATGAACTTGGGCATAAGGAATATACTACGATCGAATACTTCAATAAATTGTAATTAGACTCTATAATCGGATAGTACGAAGAAGAAGAAGAGTAAATCTACTAATTTGCTCTTCTTTAAAATACAGGAAATTGATTATTTACCATATTATATCAAGGTAATTCACAAGACCATTGCTTTTTTCGTTCACATTAACTAGAAAAATGAGGAAGTAAAAATTGTTAAACAAGCGCGCCAGTGGAATATTAATGCCTATATTTAGCCTCCCCTCCTGTTTTGGAATCGGAGACTTAGGGCCACGGGCTTACCAATTTGCCGATTTTCTGTGCAGAAATAAGCAGCAATTCTGGCAAATACTTCCTTTAAACCCAACAGAATTGATACATGGCAACTCACCTTATTTCTCGTACTCTGCCTTTGCCGGTAATCCTCTCTTAATCAGTCCGGAACAACTTTATCGAGATGGCTTATTAAACAAACAGGAACTGGAAAAATTTCATCTACCGGAAAAATCGGAGATAGATTTTAGCCGGGTTTATCCTTTGAAACGACAATTACTGCACAAAGCAGTACTGGAATTTTCGAAATTACCAAAACTGCAACAAGAATATTCCGAATTCTGCCAGCAACAATTGAGCTGGTTAGAGGACTATGCCCTCTTTGAAGTTTTGCGCCGCTATTTTAGCGGTAAAAATTGGAATGAATGGCCCTTACCTCTCAAAGAGAGAAAAAAAGAGGCACTGTTGGAATTTAGAAATAAAGAATCAACTGAGATAGAAAGATATAAGATTATACAATTTCTCTTTTTCAGACAGTGGAATGAGTTTAAGCAATACTGCAATAACAAAGGCATCAAAATTATTGGCGATATGCCTATCTATGTGACCTATCAGAGTGTCGAAGTCTGGACTCATCCGGAATTGTTCAAACTGGATAAGAGTGGAGACCAACTCTTCCAGGCCGGTGTTCCACCTGACTATTTCAGCATCACCGGACAACTCTGGGGTAATCCGGTATATAATTGGCCGGTGCACCTAAAGGAAGATTTTCAATGGTGGCAAAGGCGTGTGACTCATAATCTCGCTTTATATGATTTATTGCGTATAGACCATTTCCGAGGGTTGTTGGCATACTGGGAAATACCGGCGGGTGATAAGACTGCAGCCGGGGGCAAGTGGGTAAAGGGCGGCGGAAAAGACTTTTTCCGGATGCTGAAAAGAGAATTTCCCGATTTACCCTTCATTGCCGAAGACCTTGGTGTCATAACCGATGATGTTGTAGAGATTATAAGAAAATATGAGTTTCCGGGTATGCGAGTATTGCAGTTTGCCTTTGGAGATAGCTTCCCGCATAACTTACACCTTCCTCACAATCACATCCCCAACTGTGCAGTATTTACCGGCACCCATGATAATGATACGATACAGGGCTGGTGGCAAAAAGAAATAAAAGGAGAACAAAAGGAGAGGATTAAAAAATATTTAGGTAAAGAAATTAATGCTATCAATATAAACTGGGAATTCATCAGAATAGCACAGTCTTCTGTAGCAAGCTTAGCCATTATTACAATACAAGACCTACTCAAATTAGGAAGCGGTGCTCGTATTAATAATCCGGCTACCACTCAATCCAACTGGCAATGGCTTCTTATGAGTAAACAATTACCCGAGCTACAGGAAGAAGCTTTTCCCAAATTAGCTGACCTCTCCCGCACCTACGCCCGAGTAGAATAATTAAGAATAATAATGCCTTCCTTGAACTAATATGGTTTTTACACCGCCTTACCGGTAATTATTGATAATTATTCTTAGTAAACCCTCACAGCAATCCTAATAATTGCTATAATGGTAATGGTTGTGTTATATTTAGCAATAATTAGCAAAATATTGTACTTATGACTCTTAATGTCTGATTTAAAAACTTATTAATTTTATAATTATTGTTGAAGGGGGTCGTATTATGAAGAGACTGTATCGTTCTCTACAAGACAGTAAGATTGCCGGGGTGTGTGGAGGAATTGCTGAATACTTTAACGTTGATTCTACTATTATAAGACTGTTAGCAGTACTGACTATATTTTTTGGCGGAGGGGGAATCATTGCCTATCTGGTTGCCTGGCTGATTATCCCCTTAGCACCATCAGCAGGGGAATCCTACTCTTCCGCTAAAGAAAAGGAGAACAATTCACCGGGGCAGTATCAAACCACTATTGATGCTGAAATTATTGAGGAAACTAACGAAAAGAGAGATTAATTAAAAAATTTATAAATATTTTTTACTAAACACTTGACATCGGAAAAATCAGTGCTATAATATTCCTGGCTTAAAGATAGAGAAACAAAACCACTAGATATTCTTTTCATTTTTATACCTCCTTTCGAACCCGCTTTGCCAAAAGCAAAGCGGGTTTTTGTTTCACGGCCTCTTACTTATCACAATAAAAGAACCTGTGCACCGGTTTTGTAATATTTACAATTAGATAACTTTCCTATAGTATTAAGTAACAAAATCTTGTTAATAAGGTACTCTTTTATGTTTATTTTATTCCTCCTTATCCTCCTGATTTTTGTAATGGGCTTTCTGGAAAATTATTTTCACCGAAAAAGAATTGAAAATATTCCCATCAGGATTCAGGTCAACGGCACTCGTGGGAAATCTACTACAGTAAGGCTGATTGCCTCTATTTTAAGAGAAGCCGGCTATCGTGTTCTGGCAAAAACAACAGGAACTGCACCAAGAATTATATTAGAAAACGGTGAAGAGGAGATAATTAAAAGAAGAGGTTCTACCAACATTATAGAACAAAAACATTTTATTAAAAAAGCTGCTCAAAGAGAATGCAATGCTATAGTGGTGGAATGTATGGCAGTCCATCCGGAAACACAATGGGTAAGCGAGCATCGATTAATTCATTCCACTATCGGCGTGATTACCAATGTAAGAGAAGATCACCAGGATGTTTATGGACCTGAATTAGAAGATGCCGCCAATTTCTTAAAATTAACAATTCCTAGGAATGGTTTTTTAGTAACTGCAGAACAAAATTTCTTCCCCTTATTTCAAAAACAGGCGGAAAAATTGAATTCTAAATGTATACCGGTTGACCTAAACAAAATAACACTTCCCTCACAAAAAAAAGAATCCGAAAATATCCTCTTTAAAGATAATGTTGCTATCGCCTTAGAGGTGGGAAGACTTCTAAATATTACCGAAAAAATTTGCTGGCAAGGAATACTAAAAGCAAAACCGGATCCGGGCGCTCTCACTATTTATAAATTGAAGGTGAGAGACCGGGTATTATGGTTTATCAATGCCTTTGCCGCTAATGACCGGGAATCTATTATATTAATAAGAGATAAAGTAAACCGGCTTTTGCCTGCTGCTGTATTGAATTCTGCTAAAATTGTCCTCTTAAACAATCGTGATGATCGGGTTACCAGAACTATACAATTTGTTGAGATTTTAACTAAAGATTTTAAAGTAGACCATATTTTTTTAGCGGGTCAGAATAGCCGGCTCAGCTATAATCAACTGAAAAAATATGGATATTCTTCAGACTCAAAACATTTAAGTATAATACAAAATGAGACTAACATTGAATCTGTTCTGGAGCAAATCGTGGAACTCAACAAAGAAGCGGGAATAGTTTATGGGCTTGGCAATACTCGCGGATTTGGCTTACAATTGATGGACTACTTAAAGGAAAAAGGTGAAAAATTATGATATTTCAAGCCATTGGAATAGGCATTATAATCGGGTTTCTATTTTACGAAGTAGTGGGGCTCTCTCCGGGGGGGATAGTAGTCCCCGGCTATCTAGCGCTTTTTATTGACCAACCCGGACGGATTGTTCTTACTATAGGTATCGCATTGTTGACCTACTATACTGTTCTTTTCCTTTCCAATCATCTTATTTTGTATGGAAAGCGGCGTTTTTTAAGTATGGTACTGATAAGTTTTATAGTGAAATGGTTAGTAGAAGGTTTTCTATTTCAATTGCCTATAGTTAATGTAGAAATTCAAAGTATCGGATATATTATACCGGGTCTATTGGCTAATGAAATGCGGCGACAGGGAGTTTGCCCAACTTTACTGGCTACCGCCATTGTGACCATACTGGTTCGCCTTACCCTTTATCTTTTAAGGTTTTGAATACCCTCTAGCCACGCCAAAATAGCAGGAAAAACCGGATCACCCTCTTTCCCTAACTCGGAATCAATTGAGACATGGTCTTTTCCTCGATAATGCAACATGCTTGCGTAATAGCCATCGTCTGTTAATCTCTCATAAAATGACCTATTCACATCCTCTGATACAGTTCGGCCACCGGCAACTAATAACAGGAAGGGCGGGGCTGGTTCTTCTTTTTGAACTGCCTTAATGTAATTGATGGGAGAAGCCCTCTCCCAATCTTCCGGATTATCCCCAAAAGCCCAATAAAAAAGATCTTGATTTTCAGGCTCTGCGGCAATTAAATCAGGCAGATAATAAGCCGCACTATCCAATCCTATGATACCGGCAATATCTGAGGGAGAAAGGTCAAATGGAAAGAGGTATTGTTCATCGAGCGCTATCAGGGCAGCCAGATGACCACCTGCTGAGTGACCTAAGATATAAACCTGTTTTGGATTTCCTCCATACCCACCAATATTTTCTTTTACCCAATGAAAGGCCCTGGCTACATCCTGAACATTATGCGGGAAGGGATAATCTGGCGCCAAACGATAATTCATGCTGATATAGATATAATTATGGGCTGTGAAGGCCTTTGCTTTATAGTTAAAACCTCCCTTATCCCCTAAAACCCAATAACCTCCATGAATATAAATAACCACTGGACATGATATGCAGTCTTGAGGCCGATATATATCTAATAGCTGATCTCTTATTTGAACACTTTGTATGCCAGGTTGTTCATTGTCCTGAATATAATTAATATTGGTATATATCTTTATATCATCAAAAAGATATTGAGCCGCACCTATGGTTGTAAAAGATATAAGAACCATGGATATGAGTATTAGAATAGTTAAGGCGTAATAAGAAAATTTTTTCATTTTTTCTATTTATTGAGATTATATTAACCATATAATTTAAAAAGTAGCTACGGTGCTTTTATGAATAATTGGCCAAAACTATTATTAATTCAAAGTTAGCTTTCATGAAAAAAACTCTAAATAACAAGAGGAAATTCGTAATGATACAGCTATTCTCTTGTTATTTAGAGTTTATTTTTTAATTATTCTTCATATTTCCACAAAAAATGGAGATTGCAATACTCCCTGACTTTTTGTATATTCTCCACATCCTTAAATTCTACCTCAGGCGGATCACCCGGTCTTAAGAATTTCCTACATTCTCCTTTATCGGTAATTACCTGTATCCACTCAATATAGTGCTTTTCTTCCATAGGATGGACCGTAGAGCCGACCTTAACCTTAATACCATCAGAAGTCTTCTCTACTACGGGAACATGTTTTTCATAAACCTGCTCAGCAGTCTGTTCTTCCATCAATTTCATCGGCTTGCCACAACATACTAACTCACCCCTCCCTCCATGAAGAACTTCTACAATGTTGCCACACGGGTCACATTTATAAATCTCATACTTTTTAGCCATAAATACATCTCCTTTTATTTTGTAATTTTTAAAGTAAAGTCATCAATCAAAACATTTTAAATCCTTATTGACCATCTTGCCTCAATGTCTTTATCAATTTGTAATTGATAAAGACATGATTTTTTTCGATCGATTGCTTAGCTTGGCCAGTTAACAGCGCTATCCCCGATTTACAATGTCTCCAAATCCCCCATCAATGCTTCCAGGTCTTCCTCGTGTTCTATTTCATCTTCTAAAATTTCTAAGACCATCTTGTAGGTTATGGGATCAGCATCTTTGACTAAATTCAATAGTCTATTATAGACTTCTATGGCACATTGCTCACCCTTGATGTTCTGTTCTAACAGTTTTTTCACTCTGGGATTACTGGGAATTTCATAATCACAATTACCAACTTTAAACCAATCTTCCGGGTTCAGCAATGGTGTTCCTCCTAACTGTAAAATTCTCTCTACCAGCATTCCGGCATGCTCCAGCTCTTCAGATGCATGCTCCTCTAATTCCGCCACTACTGCATTCCTCATCTGCCCTACGGCAACTTTTGCTCCAATCCAGTATTGATAGTAAGCTAACCATTCATCTGCTAATGCCTTATTCAGTTCTTCAACCAATTTATCTACATCTATTCCTATAATCTCTCTTCCTTTTGTTCCCATATTTGGAAACCTCCTTTTATTAATTATTTTTGAACAATTACCATGACCGATTATGGTAATACGTTTTCTAACAAGTTAACTGCCTGAGTTAGAGTTTGTTCTTTACTCTCTTTTTTTTAAGGCACATTCCGAACATAAACCTTCCAGTACAATGTCCTGCCTAAAAACCTTAAATTTCCGAGCAATATGTTCAGGAATTTTTATACTATCATACTCTGCACAATCAAAATCTATAATCTTTTTACAATTACAGCAACGGAAATGGTAATGCTTCTTTAATTGAGCATCGAAACGGCGCGGACCGGGACCGCTTTCCACCACTCTAAGCAGCCCTTTTTCTGCTAAGCAATGGAGAGTACGATTGACAGTATCAAAGGATATATTGGAAAATTCTTTTTTTACCCGATGGTGTACCATCTCGGCAGAGGGATGGTCTTTTGACTGTAGCAGGCAGAAAAAAATAGCCACCCTTTGTGGGGTAATTCTAAAACTATGCTGCTCTAGTTTTTCTCGGCAAAAAGATAAGGTTTGTTCCAACTCACTAATCCCTTTCATTTTCTGACTATCAACCTGAGATTTTCGTAACTATTCCCTATATTTTTCTTATATTTGGGAAAATATTAAAAATAACTATTCGAGTATATTTCTTAAAGTTACTATATAGTAATAGTTCCTATTTGTCAATATAGGTTACCGGAATACTTGAATTTTTCTGGTAAAATAATGTACTAAAAGCATTCCAAGATTCTATAAGAAAAGTACTTTCTGCATGTCTATATCGACTAAAAACAAAAATGTAAAAACCGAGACAAACCGCCTCCCGGCTCTCAAAAAATTGTATTCTCTCTAAAATTACTGCTAAATGATACCGAAAGAGAATAATATGTAATATAATAATATGATGGCACAATGACTATATTAAGATAGCTCTGCCTTTTGTTGATACACTTTCTGAACTAAAGCTTAGTCGAGAGTTATAGGGCAATTTCTATACACAAAACTTACATTTTTAAATCTGAATTATGTTAGATGGTGGTAATCAAGCCAATGTATTACTGGTACCTATTATCGTCTTGGGTAATCAGTTAATCTTGTGCTATTATATTAATATGGATCTGTTGGAATATGGGCTAATGCAATACTTACTGAATTGAAAGTGTTCTGTACAAATGTTTGGACTATAAACCAAAAAAACAATAGAGTTGGAATTAATTTAAAAATTCCCCAAAATATAATCTGGAGATAGAGGTAAAAATGAAAATTTTTGTTAAAACACCTTTAATCCGATCAATTATAATATTTATGACTATTATACTAAGTATAATTTATACTCCTGTAGTAGTCCAATCAGAATCGTGGACAGTTGGGGATGCTTATTTTCAAGGGGTACATCTCATTGAGGTGGAACAAGATTATGATGCGGCCTTACAAATTTTCCATACCATTTTAAAATATGACCCCAAACATCCTGAATCCCACTTCCAGATTGGTAATATCTATCGACTTATTGGGCAGCCAGAAAAAGCAAAAATATACTATCAGAATGCCATCAACCTCAGACCAGACTATCTGTCAGCATATTATTCTTTAGGGATTGTTGAGCTGGAGCTGGCAAAATACATTAATGCGCTGGAAGCATTTAAAGAGGCCATTCGGATAGACCCTGATTTTTCCGAAGCTCACTACAGTCTCGGTTCAACCCTTTTGGGTTTAGAGCAGCCTACCCGGGCTATAGACTCCTTTCTGATAGCTATAAATCTTAACCCAAACGATTATCAATCCTTGTATGGAATAGGAATCAGTTATAAAAAACTGGGGGAAGAACAGAATGCTATACCATGGCTGCTTAAGGCACTGGAATTGAAGCCCGACTATGGAGAGGCTTTCTATGAGTTGGGTATGATTTATCTTTCCTTAGGGCAGGAACAAGATGCCCTTAGTTCCTTAGAGAGGGCCGGGCACTACCTTCCCAAACAGGCTGACCAAATCTATTACCGAATCGGGATGATATATGAAAAAGAGCAAGATTACAGTAAAGCTATAGAAGCACTGGAAAAAGCCACCCGGCACAATGAAGAGTTTCCTGATGCCTATTATTTTTTAGGCTGGCTTTACAATCTGAATGGGCAATTTGAAGAGAGCATTGCAGCATACGAAAAAGTCATCTCCTTAAAACCCGATTACCCGGATGCTTATTACAATTTAGGATGGGCCTACAGCGACAAAGAAGATTATCAGAAAGCGGCTGAAACATTCCAAAAAGCAATTGAGATGTCTCCTGTCGATGCTGATTCCCATTATGCCCTGGGCTGGGTCTATGGCAAATTAGAAAATTATGAAGAGGCCAAAAAAACCTATCAGGAAACAATTTGCCTCGATCCGGATTATGCTTACGCTCATTATGGCTTAGGTATGTCTTATCTGGCACTGGGAGAAAGAAGCATGGCACTAGAAGAATATAAAATATTGAAAAACTTAGAACAAAATATAGCAAACTTGCTCTTTGACCAGATTTACCCTTAATTAGACAGCTTAATTTTAACACGTATCACGTTAAAGGAGGAATTTGATGGTTAATAATTTTTTAGAACAGGTTTATTTCCAAAACCGGGTAATCGACTATATTATAGCCCTGGTAATCTTCGGAACGGCTATCCTGACTATTATTATCCTAAAAAATTTTTTAATTGGTATTCTGAAGAGACAGGCACTTAAAAAAACTACTACTATCGATGAACGTTTTGTAGAAACGGTACAGAATAAGCTCAAGCCGTCTATCAACTTGCTCTATTTTGCTGCCTTTTATTTTAGTTTTAATCAATTAAAAATATCTATTATTGTAGAAAAATACTTTAAACTTCTTATTGTTGTTCTGTTTATCTATTATATAGCCAGATTTATCCTTTCTATCTCCTCTTATTTTATAGAAAACTATTGGTTGAAAAAAGAAAAGAATTCCTCCCGTATCACTGCTGCCCGAGGCATTGAAACCTTTCTTAAAATTGTAGTATGGTCCATAGCTTTTATAATCTTACTGGATAACCTGGGCATTCAAATTTCCGCACTACTTGCCGGTCTCGGTATCGGTGGTATTGCTATTGCTCTCGCTTCTCAAAATATATTAGGCGATCTATTCAGTTATTTTATTATCTATTTTGATCGACCATTTGAGATTGGTGATTTTTTAGTAATTGATAATTTTTCCGGCTCAGTAGAAAATATCGGAATAAAGACTACCCGAATTAGAAGTCTCGGTGGCGAAGAGCTGATATTTTCCAATACTAATCTAGTTAATTCACGTCTGCGTAACTATAAACGGATGAGAAAGCGGCGTGTATCCTTTAATTTCAAAGTTACTTACCAGACCTCGCTGGAACAATTAAAAGCAATACCTGATCTGGTTACTTCTATCTTTCAAAAAATAGACCGTGCTACTTTAGATAGGGTACACTTTTCTTCTTTCGGAGATTTCAGCCTAATTTTTGAAGTGGTATATTATGTAAATGGCAGGGACTATAAACTATACATGGATATTCAGCAAGAGATTAACTTACGGCTTAAGGAAGAATTAGAAAAGAGAAAAATTGAAATTGCCTACCTTCCCCCAACTATGCTGTTAGCCGGTAAGGAAAATAAGTAGATTAGCCTGGAGAATTTTATAATTCTGTTTTAATGTTTTAGAGAACAAGAAAGGATGGATTATTATTGTGCAGATTTTTCTTTTCATTGCAGCTTTCATTGCGGTATTAGCGGTTATATTTGCTTTACAAAACGCCGTTCCCATTACCGTAAGTTTTCTCTTCTGGCAAGTAAAAAGTTCTCTTGCCCTTGTTTTGATAATGGCTTTTATTGCCGGATTAATTACCAGTTTTTTATTTAATTTCCTCACACACTTAAAAAGGACAAAAGCCACTATAACCCTAGACTCTAAATCTTTGGAAAAGCAGACCGAAATAACAGAAGAAGATAATAATACCAATGAGTAAAATGAGTAATTATACTTTTTCAAACTAAGTATTTCTTATCTGGTAATGGTTTCTATATTCATATTACCTCGAGATTTGGGCTCAATAAACGAGACGAGTAGCTGTAGCTAAAAGAATGGCAATAAAAAATGTAAAAACCATGGCGAAGATAGTTCTTTTACTGCCAATCTCTTTGATTAAAACGGCAATAGTGGCTACACAAGGCGTGTAGAAGAGCACAAAAATGGTAAAGGTCATAATTTGAGTAGCGCTCATTACAGTGCTTATATTTGTTGCCCCCAATGCCTGTACCAGCATTACCATAGAAAGTTCTTTCCTTAAAACTCCAAAAATAAGAGTGACTCCCACTGCTGCCGGTAATCCTAATAATAGGGTAATAGGTGATACCAATTTATTAATAAAAGATTCTAATTGCCAGTACTTTAATAGGCTTAGAGCAACACTGCCGGCGATTAACAAGGGCCAGGCAACAACAATAAATTCTTTCATCCTTAACCAGACTTTGGCCAATAATACTTTTAGAGAAGGAATATGGTATGAGGGTATCTCCATTATCATACCGGGAGTAACCTCCGGCAGGAGCCGGGAAAGAATTTTACCGGCAATAGCAACTACCACTATATTTAAAACATAAACAAATAATGCTGCTTTAGGTCCAAGATAAAAAGCCACTAAGCCAAAAATAATGGTAATTCTCGCGGCACAAGGTATCATAGTGGTCAAAACACTGGCTATGAAACGGTCTCGTTCGGATTCTAAAATACGGGTTGCCATTACTGCCGGAACCGTACAGCCATAGCCTAATATTAAAGGAATTATTGCCTTGCCATGGAGCCCAATACGATGCAAGAAGGCATCCATGAGAAAGGCAATACGGGGTATATATCCTACATCTTCCAAAAAAGCTAATCCCAACAAAAAAGGGAATAAAAAAGGAAGGACAATGGCAATACCACCGGCTAAACCTTGCACAATGCCATTGGTAATATTAAACAGCAGAGTATTTGCACCCATCCTATCTTCAATATAGGGAAGGAATTGATAAAAAAAATCCAGTAAAGGTTCTTCAAAAAAATTTCCCACATAAAAAACAAAATTAAAAAAGAGGTATAAAATTGCAATCATAGAGACATAACCCCAAATAGGGTGCATAAAAATATTGTCCAAATAGCTACGCAGTTCCATTTTGGGCTTGGTAAGATTAACCACCTTCTCATAAAGGTCCATAGATAGATGGTGACGCTCGGAGGAAATAACTACATCTGAATCACGGTCACGGCACTGTTCCAACGCCTTTTGATAATTTTTTATATTCTTAATAAACCCAACATCTATGTTTTTTACTTCCTCAATAAAGTACTGGTCATTTTCTAAAAGCTTGGTAGCCAGGAAACGAAGCGGGACATTGAACTTGTCTCTATAGTTTTTATCTTCTAACTCGCCTACTAGTCCTTTTAGTACATCTTCCACATCTTTACTTAAAGTAGGTATTTTCCCCTTACTGGGATTAGACTTCATTTTTATAACATTTTCGAACAACTCATCGATACCCCATCCTTTATGGGCTACAGTCTTTACTACCGGTATATCTAAAAGTTGTGCTAATTTCTGCTCATCAATCTCAATACCTCTAGCCTCTGCTTCATCAATCATATTCAGGCAAAGAACTGTAGGCAAATTTAACTCTAAAACCTGTAAGGTTAATTCTAACTCTCTACTTAATAAGGCAGCATCTACCACATTAACCACTACATCAACTTTTTCCCTCAGTAAATATTTCCTGGTCTCTAATTCCGCTAAATCAAAAGAGGTCAGGGAATAGGTGCCGGGTAAATCCGCTATTTCAATAGTGACTCCCTGAAAGGTCATCTTACTCACAGTATAGGTGACTGTCTTGCCGGGAAAATTAGAAGTAATTGCCTTATAGCCGGCAGCATGGTTGAAGATGGTACTCTTTCCGGAATTCGGCTGTCCCACCAGTGCGATTTTCATTATACCTCCTCCACCAATATTTTAGCTGCCACACATCTGCCTATAGCCACTTTGTTCCCATGTATACCCACCACAATAGGACCTTGCATAATGGCACTGGTTTGCACCGCCATTAAATCGCCCGGATGTATCCCCAAACAGCTTAATCTCTGCCTGACACCCAGCCCACCTTGAATCCGAATTACTTTGACCCTGCTACCTGGTTTCACATTTATTAAATTTACTACCATAGCTATTTCAACTCCTGATTATATTTCCCGTTATTTATTTTCTGCTTAATATTTTTCCAGCAGTTCCGGCAATATCCCCTTAGTTCCAAGCGGTGCTCTACCGGTATAAAAGAATGTTCCCGGCAGATATTTTTTTGTAGTTTTTCCATACCCGGACAGCTAAACTCCATTATCTTGCCACAGTTAAGACAGACCATATGGTCATGGCGTGGTTCATTATATATCTTTTCGTAGACTATTTTATCGCCTTCGGATAAAGTCTCGGTTATTAATCCACTCTCTATCAGAATGGGAATAGTCCGATAAACAGTAGCTAAGGAGACATCGGACTTCTGCTTCCTTACCTGTTGGTAAATATCTTCCACATGAAAATGGTCTTTCAGTATAGTAATTGCTTTAAGTAATTCTTTTCTCTCATTTGTATATTTTAAATCATTATTCTTTAGATAATTTTTAAACTGTTCTTCATAGAGAGACAATTTATTCTCCAAATGCAATTGATAATCATTCTCAATTATATACTGACAGAAATTAATTGCTTTGTCAATACCGAAACCTTTAAAACTACTATTTATTAAGAAATGGCTGGGGGAGAAATAAGTTAATGGATAAAAGTAAGAAATTAATGACGGGTAAATTATTTAACAGACTCTTCATCTAATTCCGGTAAAGAATAGAATCCATTTTGGGCTAAAATTTGACTCAATGGAATGAGACCTTCGGGATTTACTTTAAATAAATGGGCAGGACAGATGCAATCAGAAGAACCGAAACTCTTCCTAACTATCATTCCTATCCTATGTTGAAATATTTTTTGACTAATGGTACATTCACAGGGTTCAGAACTAATCCAAATATTGGTTATTGTACCTAAAGAGGGGGTACTGAGGAGATAATCAATATGCCAGAATCTGTTTTTTTTCTGACTTAAATGGCGGAGGAGCCGCGACTGCATTGCTCTCCGAGCAGAACCAATATAAACATAATAACCTTGTTCAAAATCAATCCAACCGAGCTTTCCAATTTGTAAGCGTTGGGATTGAACCATAAAAATTAGGAGAATATAGGTAGAACCAAGGGCTTTTTTATGAACTAAACCGGCTATTTTTTCAAAATCATCCGGATATATTTTCTTTCTCTTTGCCTTTATTAGCCTCCCCGGAAGAATCGATTTCTAATTTTAAAGATTTATTCTGTAAAATAAAATCGCCGATTCCACAACCAATATGCTTAGCAATCACAGGACACTTGGCAATCAATAAAAAGAAAATGGGGCTGCTTTCTTCAGATAATGCCTCATAATTACCCTGCCCTTTACTGATAATCATCTCGGCCTCCTCAAAAAGACGCATAAATTCAGAAGAACACTCTTCTAATAGCACGCCGGGACAATCAGCACCGCAAGAAATTACCTTAGCAATATTATTTATCCCACAATAGATAGCATCATCCACTAAAGCATTATTGAGAGCAGGCTTACCCTTCACTACATATAGTATATTCTTTTTATAATCATCAACCAGTTGTTCTATTAAAATTCTATCAAACACTACCTCACCGGCATTATCAGCCAGATAAAGGATATATTTAGATTTCAATAAATACTGATAAAAATATTGATAATTAAAATGTTTATTAGAGCAGATAGCCCCTAAATCAAAATTATGACTTGCTATTCTATCAATTTCAGAAGATATCTCTTGACTATCCTTCAGATTAAAATCAATTAGGTTGCCCTTAATAGCTAACATCACGGCTGTTAAAAGTGGATTATCTGATTCTCTCACTTTTTTCTTTAACTCGGGGTATATTTTGAGAGCCAGTCTGTTACTCTCTTCTTTAATTTCTTTATAAGGGTCTTTTTTACCGGTTGCTTTACTTACCATGGTATAGATTATTCTTCCCATCTCTACGGGGGAGGTATCATATGAGAAATCGGGAACTAATTGGGACAGATTGTACAGTACCTCTTTTTGGATTTCCAGGTCGGCACCGGAAATCCTGGCCGCCTGTAGGGCTTGTCGAAAAAAACAGGGGATACAATCTAAATAGGTACGCATAATACCACCCGCTTTTTATAAAATAATTTTTGGTCAGTAAAGTTCATCGGGTGGAATAGAGAAAGCCGGATACCAATATTCTTATTTTTCATTAGCATCTCCTCTTTCAATATTTATTGCGCGAACCGTTTAAAACCAGATAGACTTTCTTTTGAAAGCTGTTTGTTGTGAAGGTTTAATAAGTCTGTTAATTTTAGATCTCGGCTCAATACCTGTTAATTAATAGTACTGTATTATATTACTTCTTCTTCGGATAAAAATAGTTTTTGAGTTTACTACAATTCAGGAGCATTGAGGTGTTTGTAAGTCCAAATGATTGGAATTAAAATCTTTAATTGCTCTTTATTATATCACACTTTTGTTGGTTTTGCTATAATTTTGTTTTTAGCCTTCTATTTGAGCCAAAATGGACCGCACTACCTCCTCAAAGGCCTCTCGAGCGATACTTTTTTTATTACTACACATGAGGGGTTCACCCTGGTCTCCGCAACTGACTAATTCTGCATCCAGAGGTATTTTGCCTAAAAATGGCACTTTAAAATCTTTAGCTGCTTTTTCTCCGCCGCCTGTTTTGAATAAATCAATCCGTGTGCCGCAGTGAGGACATTTAAAACCACTCATATTTTCAACTATTCCAAAAATAGGAATATGGAGATTTCTTAAAAAAGTAATGGATTTGCGAGAATCTATTAAAGCAACCTCCTGAGGCGTGGTAACTATAACACCGCCGTCAAGCTCAGGAATAAGCTGACAGATAGAAAGGGGTTCATCGCCGGTACCGGGGGGTGAATCGATGACTAAATAATCCAATTTCCCCCAATTCACTTCCATTAAAAGCTGTTTTATGGCTGCACCTTTTAAAGGACCTCTCCAAACCAGAGGGGTATCCGGTGATTCAATCAAAGAAGCCATAGAGACAGCAACCAAATTCTTTCTGACCGGCAGAGGATTTATCTCTCCATTACTACCTGTTAATTGTTTTCCCTCCAAACCGAACATTTTTACAATTGACGGGCCGTGCAGATCGGCATCTAAGAGCCCAACCCGATATCCCTTATTTGCTAAGATACAGGATAAATTTACCGAAACGGTACTTTTCCCAACTCCTCCTTTATTAGATAAAACTAATATTTTATGCTTAATGTCAGCCATATTATGTTTCAATTTTTCTTCCATCTCTTCATTGGCTTGCATTCTTTCTCGTATCAGATCTTCCTGAGTTCTTTCCTCAACTGTTTTGTTACTTGTATTTATTGCCATAATATTCCCTTATCTTTCTACTATACCCTATCAATAAAACCTTGGTAATTCAGTTTTTTATATTTTATAGATTTACGTCATATGCCTATTTAATTTTACGTCCTCTATTTCTGCTTACTATTGTTCGGCACTATGTCATTGACAATGGTGTGAAGAGTGGTCATGTTCAGATCCCTGACCATGGTCTTCTTTGTCCATACCATATCCCTTACCCCTACCGGGCTGACAAAGAGATTCTCTCCCCTCCAATTGGCCAAGCCTATACTGTTCTACTGCCTCATCTATTTCTCCGCTAATACCCATGATAGGACGTACCCCTTTTTCTAAAAAAAGGTCTATCGCTCTTTTCCCCATTCCACCACAGATAACTACCTTTACTCCCCGTTGAGCCAAATATTCGGGCAAAAATCCGGTACGATGACCGGGATTGGCAATAACCTCTCTTTTAGCAACAACATTGTCTTCTAATTTAATGATGGTATAAGCCGGGCATCTGCCAAAATGTTCTGCTACCTGACTACCATCAGTAGAAATAGCAATTATTTCCATAAAGTCCTCCTAATTTATCTCTTTATCTTGGTCCTAATCCGGAATGAGGTGCTGAATTTGGTTTGTCAGCATTCTTCAGGTTTCCTTTTTGGTATTCCTCTATTACGCCCTCAACTTTACCACTAGCACCAGTAATAATCTTAATCCCTGCTGCACTGAGAGTACTGAAGGCATTGGGCCCACAGTTACCGGTGATTACCGCTTTGACCCCTTTATCTATCATGAGCTGGGCTGATTGAACCCCGACTCCGCCCATCCCGCCGATATTGGTGTTTTCCACCGCTTCAAACTGTCCATTGTCAGTATCATAGATAATAAAATTGGGGCATCTACCGAATCTCGGATCGATATCACTCTGTAAATCTCTTCCGGAAGAAGTAATTGCAATTTTCATGAAAACTCTCCTATTAATTTTAATTGTTTAACTAAACATAGATATAGTACTATCATCTATTATGAGTCTTGAAGGCAAATTTAGAAAGCAAATTCACCTTTGAGCTCTAAAATACCTTGATATAATTGCACTCGATACCATATCTAACAAAATTGAAACCACCAGCTAGCTCTTTTCAAAGTAACCGGTGGTTTTTTGATCACTCTGATTCAAAACATAAAAGAATTTACTCTTTATTCTCTTTTTTTAATTCATCAATTCTTTTATTGACTGCTTCCAATTCAGCCTTAATGTCCTCTGCCTCTGACTGGAGTAAATCCATTTCCTGTTTGGGATCCATTGTTCCTTGATAAGGATAACCGGGTCCATAGCAGGGATAGGTGGGAGGGGCTGCGGCATAGGGAGAATATGTAGGATAACCATAGCAAGCACCTCTTCTAAAACCTCTTCCTCGTCCATATCCCATACCTATACGGCCTCCTATAGGGTTGGTATAACCCGGAACAGCATGACCGGCGCAATAGCCGGCTCTCCGACCGGACATTGGACCAAAGCCCATCGGACCAGTTCTATCACCACCTGGCATAATATTCACCTCCTCTGTTAACGAAATTTCATTATATTTTTACTCTATGGCAACCATTTTTGAGTTGAAGCATCTACCTAATAATTAGCTTTATCATTCAGTACTCACCGCATTATCTCGGTAAGTTTTTTATTTGACTTTAATAATCATAACTATTTTATTTCTTATTGATAATGATTGTCATTATCATTTTAAAGCCCATACTATTTTTTGTCAAGTGTTTTATTCTAAAAATATAAAAATAATTAACAGAAAAAGGTTAGACTGGTATTTAATAAATACATGGGGTAAGTATTAAATTATCTTCGGAAAAACCGGCTTTAATTACTCTTAACAGCAATTCTGCATTGTTACTCGGAAAGACAACCGATTAGCAAGGTTGTGTAACTTTGTTGCTAAGATTGAAATATTAAATAATAGTACTGACAAAATCAAAGAATACGCTCTTAACTCATCCAGATCCCTAATAAAAAATAATTAATAATCAGTACAGCAACTAAAGAAAGGAATAGCTTCCAGTATTCTTTATACAATTCTAATGTAGAAACTCCTAAGTGCTCGCAGGTAAATAATTGACATAGATGCAAAGGGGAGAAGAAGTATCCTATAAAACTCCATTCAAAAGTAAAATGGCAATAAAACAATAACTGCATATCTGACAGCGGTAATGCAGCCAGGATAGGCATTATCATGCCTAGAGCAGTCGGTTGATAACCGGTGGTCATGCCAAAGAAAAAAGAGATAAGTACAATACCAAAAACAATTGCTTTAGGGTCAGCAAAAATCGCAGTCAGGTAAGTACTTAATAATTCCATTTCCCCAATAACTCCCTGAATCAGATAAACACCAACCAAAGCCGATAAAATCTTAAAATTAAAAGCCCTTGTTATATCTATCAGAAAAGTGTTTTTGGGAGAAAGTAGGTATACAATCAGCAGATTGGCTAATAGTCCCAAATAAAACGGTAAACCAAAAAAGATATTCAATAGTACTGCTGAATAGACAGGAGAGGTATACTTCAGTAGATTAAACAAATTAGATAAACTTATTCTTCCCGAAGTGGGGGCTATGTCTTTTATTGGCAAAATGTACAAAAAATAGCCAATAACCACATATAACATTACAAATATGAGGTTAACTCCGGCTAATTTATATAGAGAAATCCGGGGAGCCAGGGATGCGACTATTAAAAAACCCGAACTGTATGGCATTACGTGCATAGGAACATGTCTATAGACTAAGTTTATAATAGCTCTTTGGGTCTTGGGAAGGTTAGCTTCTTCTCCAAGCCTATCAATAAAAGGGGCAGAGATAATAGCCCCTCCCGGTACCGATAGCAAACCAATTATGGCCGGTATACTCATCAGAATTACTCGCTTATTAGATATGGTTCTGTATAAATACTTGATAACATTATCAATAATTCTATAGTCTCTTAGCAATACTCCCAGAATGCCTACTTCTGCAATAACTATGTATTGCCTTACTTTATTAAAATTTAAAAAAGTTTCCTTTAGAATGTCTTTGATTGATAATAGATCTAACCCTCCTATCAAAGCCATAACCATGGAACAGATACAAATAGCTATTCCA
The DNA here is from genome assembly GCA_012520575.1 of Candidatus Stramentimicrobium fermentans. Taxonomy (GTDB): domain Bacteria; phylum Atribacterota; class Phoenicimicrobiia; order Phoenicimicrobiales; family Stramentimicrobiaceae; genus Stramentimicrobium; species Stramentimicrobium fermentans. The sequence goes on along the minus strand of JAAYOB010000011.1, from coordinate 6,189 downwards.
ATAGGAACTTTCTTTTTACTTAAAATGGGAATGGTAAAAAAAGAAACGGCTACTGCTACAATTTCTTGCACTTCCTTCACTCTCATTTACAACAATGTAACTTAACAAAACAATTCATGTAGAAAATAAAATACGGACTGTATAAAAACGAGTTTTAAAATTGTCTGTTTCTAATTATTAAAAATATCTTACCACATTTTATATATGGATTGAATATGCATTTGAAATTATATCATATAGTAGCGACACATTATCAAAATAATTATTATAAAGTCAGAAAAACAAGGTATCCTGCCAAGATTTGATATTCTTCTTTATGTTCGTCTGAAAATTAAATAGTAGAACTAAATTTCTAATACTACATCCTTCTCGCAAAATAGAGCCCAATATTCTTGTTGACCAACCTGTCGGTTTCTCAGGCAATGCATTTGAGACACCATTCAGATATATCGAAAGAAGTTATATATTTTGAAGCAATTACATTATATGATAAGATATTGCATGGAAACCCCAATACAACAATAGGAGAAAAATAATATAATGCATTTAGATTGTTTTAAGGAAGTAAAGCAGTTAACTGAAATGCTGGTTAGAGTACCGAGCATTGTCAAGACTAGTGGGGAGACAGATTGCGCTAAAACCATTTATGAGTGGTATGCTGAATTACCCTATTTTAAAGAAAACCCCGAAAAATTACAATTGGTGCAAACCATAGATGATGAGATTGAAAGATACATAGTTCTGGCTCAGGTTGAAGGAACTAAAGGTGATTCCAAGAAAGCAGTTATTATGATGGGGCACTTAGATACAGTGGAGATAGATGATTTTGGCTATTATAAGAAATATGCTTTTAATCCCGATATACTGCCAAGCAAATTAAAAAAATTGAACATTAGTGAAGAAGTAAATGAAGATATTGCCTCCGGTGAATACATGTTCGGTAGGGGGGTGCTCGATATGAAATCAGGCATTGCCGGGCACATGTACCTTATTAAATATTTTTCTGAACATAGGGAGGAATTAAACGGACATTTAATATCTCTTGCCACATGCGATGAAGAAGATAATTCCAATGGGGTAATCACCGCTTTAAAAGTTTTAAGGGAGATGAAAGAAAAAGATGGATTAGGATATATTGCTGCTATCAATGCCGACTATAGCACCCCATACCATGAAAAAGATGATAATCTCTATGTATACTTCGGCACTGTGGGTAAATTATTACCGACATTTTTTTGTACCGGCAGAGAAACACATGTGGGGCAGGCATTCGGAGGTTTAGACCCCAACTTGCTGGTGGCAGAATTAACCCGACTGATATCATTAAATCCCGATTTATGTGATAAAGCGCATGGTGAGGTAACCAATCCTCCTATTTCTTTAAAACAATCGGACTTAAAAGAAAAATATTCGGTACAAACTGCAACCGCCGCCTATTCCTATTATAACTTTTTTAAATACAGTATGAGCCCCAAGGATGTGATGGATAAGTTGAAGCCGGTAGCAGAGGAAGCATTTACTAATGTTATAGAATATGTGAATAAGCGCCGTAAAAAATTTTATGAAATGACGAATTGCACTTACACAAAGTTACCCTGGCACAAAAGAGTTTATACCTGGGAAGAATTTTATAATGAATTAGTTGCCATTCGCGGAGAAAAATTTAAAACTTCCCTCCTTTCCTTTGCTAAAGAATTGAATGAAAAACACCCTGATATGGACCTGAGAGAATTTAGTGTAAGAATTGTAGAAGAAGCCTGGGAGTGGGCAGTGGATAAGAGCCCTGCCATAATTATTTTCTTTTCCTCCACCTACTTTGCCAGGATAGAAGTAACCGGCGAGACGGAAAAAGAAAAAACTCTACTCGATAGTGTAAAGGAATCAATAGCGTTGCTCCAAAATGAAGTGGAAAATACCATTGTTACCAAGATGTTTTATCCCTATATTTCCGATATCAGCTTTATGAATCTCAGTGATGATGTGCCAAGTATGAAAGCCTTAGAGCTGAATATGCCGGCTTGGGGCACAAAATATTTTCACAATGTAGAGGACATCCTAAGTATCAGTGTACCCGTGGTTACTATTGGAACATACGGTAAAGATGGGCATATGATGACAGAAAGAGTACATATGAAACATTCTTTTGAAACAACGCCGAATTTGGCTTATCTGACCGTTAAAAAATTATTAAAATAAAAGATTGGCTAATTTTTTATACCAATTTGTAAAAAGGAGAGAAAAAATGGCAGAACAAAAAGAAATAAAAATCCAATTTCCTCCGGAGATTATTGGAGGAGTCTATGCCAATAATACCTTTATCGCCCATACCAGAGAAGAATTTATCATGGATTTCGTACTGGTTGCCCCACCTACGGGAAAGGTAACAGCCCGAGTAATAATAAGTCCCGGACATATGAAAAGAATGGTGAAAGCCCTACAGGATAATTTAAAAAAATATGAAAATAAATACGGCAGTTTGAAAGAAACGGAAGGTCCCAAAATTAAATTTGGCTTTCAAAGCCAGCAATAAATAAAAACTTTACAATTTACTCAAAAGTACCCGAAAATCGGCAGTGACATCCGATATAAAATTTTGATTTAGCTTGTTGTTTTTTATCCAATCAATCCAACTAATTACAAAAGTACAGATGCACCCTCATTCATATTTAAGGGTGGAGATACTTTTGCCACCCCATCTGTAGGCAAAACCCTGAGATAGAGATTTTTTATCTTTTACGCTGTACCAATACTTCTATCCCATCAACATTCACAGTAGCGTTGTGTAACCACCTTTGGAGTGGACAGTAGATACCCACGAGCAAGCCCGTGGCACTTTTAAAATCCACAAGCTTCACTTGACCTAAATCCTGGCTCTGTTGGAATGGTACTTAATTGTCCTGGTTTCAAAGTAATAACTGACATTATTGCGTGTTCGGTACTACAAAGATTTCAGACATCAACTTTGTGCGTTGTATTGTATAATGGACATATCCGATAATTTTCTAATAATCGTGGTTAAACTCCTCATCATTGCCGTTAACTATATTCTAACATAGGACCTTCAAAAATCACTGCTCTTTATCTTCTAACCCTTATCTGAGTTTATCTATTACAAAATCCATTTTCGATTAATATTGTGTCGGCATATAAAAAACAGTGCCACCTCAAACACCGGTAACATCCCGAAAGACAGTAACGGAGAAAGAATGTTTGTACCCGTAATCGCACCTTTTAGGATATCGGTTCCGTAGGTGAGCGGCAGACAGTAGGAAAGAGGTCTTAGGAATACGGGCAGACTTGAAATCGGGATAAATAGTCCGCAGAGAAACAGCATTGGGAAGCGGAAGAAATTTGAAAATGTTTGCGCTTCAAATACCTGTTCAGCCGATACCGCAATCAATAGCCCCATTAATGCCGAGGTTGTGGCAATCATTAAAACTGCAAACAATAGTAATCCCCAGTTTACCATACTGAAGTCGATAAAAAAGCTTGCGAAAATGACCGGAACAAATGCATTGAAAATACCGAATAGAACCGTCCCCGCAATTTTGGCAAGTACCATTATACTTATACTTATAGGAGCCAGCAGCAGCCGCTCAAACGATCTCCCGCTCCGTTCAAAGGTAATCGTGACAGCAAGCATAGAGGTCGTACCGAACAAAACGCTCATGGAAATTAAACCGGGAAGCAACTCTAAGATACTCCCGCCGGGAGAGCGGATGAGCTGCATAAGTGTCCACGAAAGGGGGAAAATGATGCCCCAACTGATATTCGGCGGTTTTAGATAATAGCTTTTCACATCTTTTTTTAAAATGTTCCAAAACGCAATCCAGCTTTTCATCAGCAACCTCTTTTTTCCCGGTCCTTTTTCAACACAGAGGATTCAATACCGGTCAGCTTGACAAACACATCTTCCAAAGAAGGACGTATTTCCCGTGCTTCATACACCCCAATCTCCCTGTCGTGAAAAAACTCCATAACCGGGAATAGCGGAATACGTTGATCTGATACCATCACAAGGGAATTGTCAGGCGAGGTTGTGACCTCATTCTCCTTAAAATGGGTTTTAAGTTCGGCGACAGAACTTTCGGCGTTTTTATCTATAACAAATCGGATAGCATGTCCATGAGAAACACTTTCCATCAGTTGAGAAACAGTGCCTGATGCAACAATTTGACCCTCCGCTATAAAAGCAATCCTGTCACAGATGCGCTCAGCTTCCTCAATATAGTGAGTAGTGAAGAAGATTGTAGTTCCCTTCTTTTTCAGCTCCAATATCATATCGCGAATTTGCCTGGAACTCTCTACGTCAATCCCTGTTGTCGGCTCATCCAGAAATAAAACCTGCGGGGAATGAATAAGTGCTGCCGCTATTGTCAGCTTGCGACGCATTCCCTTGGAATAGGCTTTAAACGGCCGTTTTCCTGCATCTTTTAGCCTGAACTGCTCTAAAAGCTGACGGGCTTTTGGCTCTCTTTCCTCCTTACGCATTCCATACAGTGCGGCACAAAAACAGAGATTATCAAATCCATCCATTTCATTGTAAAGATTGCTTTCATCCGGAACGATTCCCATGATTGCCTGCGCCTTTTTTGTCTGCTGCTTTACGTCTATACCATCAACTGTAATCTCTCCGCTCGTTGGTCGGGACAGGCCAATAATCATATTGATCGTAGATGTTTTTCCCGCTCCGTTCGGTCCTAAAAAGCCGAATATTTCACCTTTTTCAATTTCAAAAGAGATATTATCTACAGCGGTAAAGTTACCATATGTCTTTTTTAGATTTGTGACACTGACCATTGCCATGATCGCTATTCTTCCTTACCGTGATCTGCACCGTGGCAGAACTCCTGAACCTCATTACTACATTTCCCTTTCTTGGGGCAATCCCGTTTTTCTGTGGCAGGACAATCGTCGCGCTCTTCCGGTTTACAATCTTTCCGTTCGAGGGCGGCCAAAGCTTCGATTTCCTTTGCGAGTTCGCGTAGTACCGATTGTTCTACATTGTAGTGCATAAAGTATCCACGTTTTTCTCCCACAAGCAGACCTGCCTCCCGCAACACTTTTAGATGCTGGGATACAGTTGCTTCGGTTAGATGCAACTCATTTGCCAGCGCTCGAACACAATAATTATGCCGCAGAAGCAAATTCAAAATGTCCATGCGCGTCTCATCAGCAATAGCTTTCAGTATCTTTTTCTTATCCATAATAATCCTCCTTATAATTTAATTAAGTGTACAACTAATTAAATTATAGGGACTGGTTTTAATTAAGTCAATGCCTAATTAAAATATTAGTAAGCAGCAAACACTTTAAAACTCAAGTTGAGTTCCGATTACAAGACTGAATTTGCACTATATTTGCTCGGATAAACGCGTGATAAAGAGAATAAGGCAGAGATTAATAAAAGGAGAAAATATAAAAGGAAAGACAATATAAATTGAAAGCATGGCATGCCCAACTAAGAAGCAAGAACAAAGAAGGTTCTTAAAAATTGATATGGAAAGCTCAAACAAAATACCGGTAATGCATAATTGAGAGCCGAAAACCAATCTTTTAAAAACAGTTATCTGTCTTTTATGCGCTCTATATGTTTTTTTAGGGCTTGGAAAGACTTGTCACTGATAACATGCTCGATCTTGCAAGCATCCTCTATTGCTGTTTTCTCATCAACACCAAGCATCGTAAGAATTTTGCTTAAAACCGTGTGCTTTTCATAGATTTTCCGTGCAAGCAAGAGGCCGCTGTCAGTCAGAGAAATATATCCGTCATTATCAACGGTAATATATTTTTCTTTTCTAAGGATTCCGATGCCGCGGCTGACGCTGGGTTTGGAGTAACTCATATACTCTGCAACATCAATAGAGCACACCGGGGATTTTGTCTTAGAAAGAACATAAATAGATTCGAAATACATCTCACCGGAGGGCCTTAAGGTCATACCAAACTCCTTAAAACACAAAACTTAAACTCAAAACTTACCAACTTTATGATACATAAATACATAGCAAAATCAAAGGGAAAGTCAAATCGTTGGCATTATACCCTGGCAGCTTGCTGCGGCGGCCTTCACCGATCACCATTCTTCTTCAGGAACTCTTCCAACACATCAGGAGGAAGGGGTTTGGAGAAGTAATATCCCTGTATCTCATCACAGGCTAGGCTTCTCATGAAATCCACCTGTTCTTT
>JAAYOB010000002.1 GCA_012520575.1 Candidatus Stramentimicrobium fermentans | reverse complement strand
TTTGATAATGGTATCCAGGGCCTCCCGAGCCGAACGGCTCCTCTCCAATCCTAACCGTACCAGATCCATTCCGGTAAGACCGGTCTGAGCCGGTTTTTCTTTAGTAAATATTGCCTCATTACCGATTGCCACCCCATACTCGTTGGCACCCATTTCAGCACCAAACATCCAGAAAGGCTGACAGAGAAATACCCGTGCCGTTTGGTCTGCTTGCGGAATAGTAATGTAAGTACATTTCACTTCTGCTCCGGCAGAATATTTTTCAGCAGGAATAATTTTAATATTTTGTGTTTCATCCGGCTCACGGTCACTGTTTTTACCGAATAAAGTAATCCCGCCCTCTGTTGCCGAACCTAAAGTCACAATAGTATCACACATATTCCCACCCCCCTCTTATATTTTTATTGACCAGAGTTTACCTAAAAAGATAATGGCAAGTAAAACCATATTATATTCTGATGAAGTCGGATAGCTAAAAGACTATTTCAATTAAAAATGTTTTTATGTCAGACATTTCCCGCCAATAATACGGTTGGGGAAACCAGCTAAGCAGCATTTCGGATATTGATAATAAAATTAATATAGCATTATTAACCTTACAGTTCAAGGTTAGCACCGGGTCAAGACTAAATCCTTTGCATTTTTTCCCAAATTATTTTTAATTACTTTAAATAATAGAATTCCCCTACTCACCTCCATAAGTAAGGGAATTCTACTCAGTAATTATTTACACTGAACAACTATTACTAAGAATAGTAAGGGTTGCTCTTATTTAGTTCAATCTGCTATTTCAGCTTCAATCTCTGCAGAGTTTCCGCAGTCGGCAGTCCGGCCTTCTTATCCCAGCCCATACTATCATAAAATTCATCTAACATTATTTCTTCATTTGCTACATTTCCTTTGCCCAGACCGTCAGGAGCAGGCTCATTCTTCAGTCTACAGGGAAGTACCTCATCCTTTATACTGAAGCCCTCTCTCTCATTGAATAATCTTTCCAAGTTTATGACTCTTTCGGCAGATTCCATCACCTCTTCAAAGGTCTTATTATCACCTGTTGCAGCATTGTAAAGGCCGGTCCAAGTGTGTCCCTTCACCGCTAAAGTGATACTGGCAAAAAGACATACCCCTAAAAGATTAGTCATCATGGATAATTCCATAAAAGGTTTTACCCACCATTTATTCTCATCGGTAAAAGGAGATATCTTTTCATTAACAAGCCCGGGGCTTTACTTTTAAGATCTCATGGTAGGCAGCATGTCCAATCTTATCCATCTTATCAAAGGTAGTGTATTGCCAGTTTCTGGTGGGCAAAAGTCCCGATGCATGGATAGAATTAGTAAAAGAAGAAGTTCCGTAGATCATCAGCTCATCTCTCACAAAGGCTTCCTCATTCAATTCTTTCCGCGCCTGTTGAACAAATTTCTCCATCATTTCAGGATTATCAACTTCTATTTTATTAGCACTATAGACAGCCAAGGCTTTTAGATTCTTGCTGCCCATAATTGCACCGGCACCGCCACGACCGCAGCCCTGGTTTTATCGACCATAACAGCAGACATTAATACTTTATTTTCACCTGCCGGACCGATCTCAGCAATCCTGACCTTAGGACTTTGGAGCTCTTCTCTAATCTTATCTTCGGTATCCCCTGAACTCATTCCCCACAAATATGCAGCATCCTTAAATTCTACCTTATCATCATTTACATAGAGATAGACCAGGGAACTGCTCTTTCCTTCCGCAACGATGGCATCCCAGCCGGAACGTTTAATCATGGGTGCAAGGTATCCACCGGAATTACTGATACCGATGGTTCCCGTTAGCGGAGATTTAAAACCGATAACCAATCTCCCTGAACAAGGCGCCGCCTTCGTTCCGGTTAAAGGACCGGCAGCAAATACCAATATATTCCTTTCACTAAAAGGATCCAGTCCCGGTTTAAGATTGTCATAGAGTAATTTTGCCGCCAATCCTTCCGCCGACATACAAGTCCTGCCATTCTTTTCCAATATCCATAACCTTTGTGCTTCGGTCAGTCAGATTAATTCTGAGAACTTTGCCAGTAACGGTATTCATAATAATCCTCCTTTTATTTTTTATAGAATGGTTACCAGTAAGTACTTTTTGTTTTGTAGGAATGAAAGTTTAAAAATTTTAGCTTTCTGCTTTACTGTAATTACCAATTAAAAAAGGGGCTTTCACCTTGATGTGAAAACCCCTTTGCAATTACGACGGGCTAAAAAATTACTTTTTTAACCTAGCGTTTTGTATTTCCCTATTTAAGCAGTGTTTATTGCCGGAAACATAAAATCGGAGCATTACTCTATTCAATTTTACTAAATTTTAGCAAATTGATTACCACTGTCAATTTTAATTCTGGCCTTGCTGCGCACTTTGGGATCAGCTCTTGAAAGAAATGGGTTTTGTTATATCTTTAGACCTGCCCTCATGCGTTACACCATTATTTTTATTAAAAACAAAAACCACCCTTCGAGTCCGAAGAGGTTCATTATTTTTCTCATCTCTCGGAATTGAATATCATTCCGCGGGAATTGGCACCAGCATCATAATCTCTGTAATGACAGGTTGCCGGGCTTCACAGGGTCCGTCCCTTAGCCACTCTTAATAAGAAACACTATATTTCTATTTGCTTTTATAATAGCTACTTTACTTAGCCACTATCAATTTTTATTTACATTTCAAAAAGTCCCATTGATTATTCACTAAAAGTACTTTTTGTTGGTCAATAGATTGCCCTTGTAATTGAGGCATTACAAAAAAATCTTTTAAATATTGGTCAATTCCTATACCACTATTATTCCATCCTAAGTGTTTAATTATACTAAACTTTTTATCTAGAACAGTAATACCAAATAAAATAGATATTTTATCAAATTTTTTAGAACATTCTTTTATTGAATTAATAAATTTTTGAAAAAGGACCGGTAGTGTTGCACTGTTAATGTTTTTCAAGATATGTACCCAATTTCCATCAATACCTTCTTTAACTAATTTCTCTATATCTTTTTCAATATTTTTTTCAGCAGGATTATGTGCTTTAAACTCAATATTTGCCAACTTATCAAAATAATAATTTTGGTGATTCTTTTTATCACATGTATTTTTATAAATACTTAAATCAGAAAGCGCACTAACCTCTGTATTGCCCGTGTGTTTATAACGTTTATCTGTCGGGGTTTCGATTGAATAAAAATAATTAAGGTTATTTAAAATATTACAATATAATATTCTAGCCTCTTGTTCGCTGATGCGAATTTCGTGTTGAATGCGCTTAACTGGAAAAATCAATCTCGGCGATAACCCTGTTGGCTTTTCATTACGACAAGTTACATTCCATAAATCATAAGATAGTCTCCTATTAATCTCAAATAAATCTTTTATAACCATCATTATTACCCCCTATTATTTATTTTTCTATAAAATAGATTCAAATAAATCACATACCATTCTGGGTTTCCATTCAAAAAAAATCCTCTTTAGAAAGAAGATATTGTGTGCGAACCATTATCTACATCCTTTTATAAATCTTCTATGTTAGTATATCAGGATTTTCTGCCATTCTCCCGGCTCAACAAAATAAAAATATTCATAAAGGTGCGATGCATGCCGATATTAATGGGGTGGGGACTTTTCTTTGGAGGGTTCTTCTACGAAAGTAAGTTGAAAATAATCTCTTGGGCTTCTAATAATGCTATCTGCAGCTTTTGTAAAATCATTTAAATTATTATTAAATGTTTTTAAAAACATTGGTTACCGATATTCAACTCCTCTATGTAATCAATCTCTTCTTCTGTATTAAAACACTTGACTAAATCATATGAATACAGGTTACTCCAGTAGTTGATAAAATACCTGACTTTATTAAGAACATATTCTTTTAATTGAGTACTGTTTTGATATGAACATATTCTGACAACGGTAGATTGAATTGTTTTTTTTAAAAAAATCCCGCGATATTAAGAAAATTTCAATGAAACTTATATTTCCAAGACCTCACCCATAACCCTATCAATAGTAAATATTACGTTTAATTAAAACCTACTGTAAACTCTTTAATAAATAGTATAGGCTCTTCACTCCGACACCGGTTCCACCTTTTGATAAATAATATATATTTTTATTTGACCAGCATGTTCCAGCAATGTCCAAATGAAGCCAGGGTTTATTCTGAGCAAATTCTTTAATAAACATCCCTCCAACAATTGCCTTTGCGCTTTCATCTTCTGAAGAATTTACTAAATCTGCAATGTCGCAATTAATTTTACTTCTATAATCATCAAATAATGGTAATCTCCAAAATTTCTCACCTGAAATTTTTGAAGCAAGTAGTAGATTATTCATAAATCCATCATCATTCGTAAACACTGCAGTCACAACATCACCGAAGGTTAGTCTGGCACCTCCAGTTAAAGAAGCTATATCTATTATTTTATTAATGCCTTCCTTTTCTATACCATAATGAATTGCATCAACCAGAGTTAATCGCCCTTCCGCATCAGTACTATTTATTAGTATTGTTTTCCCTGCCATAGACTTTATAATATCACCGGGTTTGTAGCCATTCGCAGAAAGCATATTTTCACATGCAGCTATAATTCCCACAACATTGACCTTTAAACTCATTCTTGAAACCGCACTCATGACGCCAATAACAGCAGCTGCTCCTGCCATGTCATGCTTCATGGTAATAAGTCGCTGTTTGTCTTTTAGCGATAACCCTCCACTATCGTAGGTAATACCCTTTCCTATAAGACCTATTACTTGATTATCTTCACTATTACCATAGTATCTCATTACAATTAATCTGGGTGAATTATTTGAAGCCTTAGCGACTTCGAGGAAAGCATTCATTTCTAATTTCTTAATTTCATCTTGTTCAAATATTTTAATACTAAACATTGGACTACTTTGAGCTAAACAGCTTGCCTTTTCAGCTAACTTTATCGGGGTTAAATAATTGGCCGGTTCATTAACCAAATCCCTTGCTAAAATGGTAGATTCAGCTACTATCATTGATTCTTTACACCATTTCTTTGCTTTATTGGAAAGCTCTTGATCTACTATTAATTGAAGAGAATGAATGGTATTTTGTGAACAATGTTTACTTTTATATTTTCTAAATGAATAACTTGCCAATATTGCAGAATCAATGACGCTATTTATATGTACTTCCAGAGGAAATTCATATTTAATATTTAGAAATGAAATCCCTACTATTTTTGATTTTAAATTTATAGCTTCCTTTATTGCTTTACTAAACACTCTTCTAATTGTTTCAGCGTCAACTTCTTCCCTGCTACCAACACCGGCAAAAATGATTTTTCGTAGGTTTTCACATTTTGCAAAGTTAATGGATACTACTTCCTCTTTTTTGCCAACAAACTCATTGTTATTAATTATAAACTTCTGCTTTTCTAACACATCCGGGAAAAAATACTGAATATCCCCAAGATTCTCTCCACCCTCATAGCAAAAAACAATTAAAGTATCCAATTCTTTTATCTCTAATTTGTTGGAAACAATATTAATTTTCATCATTCATCACTCCTTATTATTATTCTTACATGTTTTCAGAAAACTCTGAGCCCTTACCTTACAAGAATATCCGGATTATACGCTTTTATATTTCACCTCCAGCCGGATCTCATCTTATGCTATATTAAGTTTTGCCAGGCTACCTTTCAGAAAAACAGGGTAAGGTATGGGTCGATTTAAAATTCATCAGAGACTGCTTTTTAAAGCAGAACAGGCCGAAAGGTAATCCTTTCTCGACTTAGTCAAGCTAAGGAACAGTCGGATCTGGCTGGCTTTGAGATGCTTTATTGGGGCAAATGCCAGGAGGGGGAGAATTCGAATCAAGCCTGTCTGCCCGATGATCCATTCCAGGAAGTTCAAAGAGGAAAACTCCTACTGTCCCTGGATGCATCCCTAGTTTGCCAAGAGTGCCGGCTGTTTCATCTACCAGCAGGTGGTAGACGAAGACATCCGCAAGCAGATTACCTGTGGGAGTAGAAAGTTCAAGAAAGTCTATAGCCTGCACAATGGGTCGGAAAGAATCTTCTCCAAGCTGCTGGAGCTATCCATACAAGACCCTACTCTCAGAGGTTCGCAAGCTATCTCTACTCATTATACCATTGCCCATATCACTTATGTTGGTTGCCTTAACGGCTGCCTGAACTGGAAATAAAGACAAGATTCGCTTTGTGAAATATTTTCTTCCGAATATTTAGTTTTTAAAGAGCGAGTTTTCTGAAAGGCTATTAATCTTATATTTAAATATCTAAACAAAAGGGAACATAGGTAATATTGAATATGTTTTCCAGACTCAAAAAACTATTATATAAGGTTACCTTAAAATGGATTTGGAATTTTTTTATTCTATTGTGGATATCTAAAAGAAAAAATAATATGCGATGAACATAAGATTAATAAAATAAAGATTCCAAAGTAGAATATACACTATTTTTTGTAGAACATAATATAAATTAAATATAAGAGTGTAGTTCATCCTAATATTCTGGATTAACTACACTCTTATATTTGCTATTATATAGCCTTGTTAATTATACTATTTTTCAATATAGATCTCGTCAAAGTTAATATCTCCTAATGGACTTAAATCCCAATTCTTGACGTGCTCTTTCATCATGATTGGTTGAGTCGCATAAGATATAGGGCAAACCGCCCAATCATTCATAAACATCTCCTCAGCCTTATGGAGTAATTCGATAGTCTTTTCAGGATCTGTTGATAATTTCGCCTGCTCAATTAAACTATCATACTCTGCTTTTCTATATTGAGGTGTATTATTCCCGGCTTCCGAAGTAAATAAATCTAAGAAAGTCATAGGATGGTTATAGTCTGCACCCCAACCGGCTCTTGCAATCTGGAAGTCACCGCTATGTCTTCTTTGTGAATGTACTTTTGATTCTACATTCACTAAACTAACATCAACATTCAAATTCTTTTTCCACATCTCCTGAAGTGTCTCCGCGATTTTCTTATTCAAATCGTTTGTATTATAGAGATATTCAACATTTTTTGGCCAACCTTCACCATTCGGATATCCGGCTTCAGCTAAAGCTTTCTGTGCTTCTTCTAACATTACTGTAGGTTGAATACCAAAGTTGCCGCCCTCTTCTCTAAAGTCCTTACCATTAACAATTAAGCCATGGGGAACGAACCCACTTGCAGGAATTTCTCCGGTAAGAATTACTGTATCTACTATTTTCTGACGATCTATCGACTTTGTAAAAGCTTCTCTTACTTTAATATTATCAAAAGGAAATGCTGTAACATTAAATGCTGCATAGGTAAGTCTTAATCTAGGTTTTATAAAAAATTCGTCACTTTCCATCATTAAAGTGGGTATTTGCTGGGTAGGAATATTCAATAAGCCATCGATCTCTCCTGCTTGAAATGCAGAAAGTGCTGTTCCTTCTTCTTCAATAAACACAAATTGCAATTCATTCAACTTCACACGATCTTGATCCCAATAATTTTCATCTTTCACAAGTGTTAACCTATCGTTCATCTTGTATTCTGTCATTTTAAAGGGACCATTGGATATACAAGTATCAGGATTAGTTGTCCAGTTATCAGGATTCTTTTCAACGATATCTTCTCTCACTGGCTTGTATACACCAAAAGAAAACATTTCTAACATATATGGAACTGGGGCTTCAAGAGTGGCAATTAATGTTTTTTCATCAACTACTTCAACTCCTAATTCTTCCATGGGTTTTTTCCCATCGAAAATATCTTTAGCATTTTTAAGGTAAAACATGTGGTTTACATATTTCACAGCATTCGCAGGATTAACTGCCCTCTTCCAGGCATACTCAAAATCATAAGCAGTGACAGCCTTTCCATCAGACCATTTTGCGTCATCTCTTATAAAAAATTTGTACTGTTTTCCATCATCGCTGATTTCCCATTTCTCTGCTACACCCGGTGTTTGCTCATTCCTGGTATTCGTCTTGACAAGTCCTTCAAACATATTATATATAATCAAACTACCATGACTAATTGTATTCAATTGTGGATCTAAAGTGGGAGGATCTATTTCTCCATTAAAAATTAACACAGAATATTCATCTTGATTTCCTTTAGCGTCAATTGCATATACAAATCCTATAACTATAGATAAGAAAATAATTGTAGCTAAAAAAATTGTTAACGATTTCTTCATTTCTTCATCTTCCTTTCTATTTTTAATTTATTAATTCACAATAATATTCATTTATTAGTTAAGTGACAAGCGACCTTGTGTTCAATGCTCACCTCCTTTAGTTCTGGCTCAATTTCAGAACACACTTTCATAGAATATACACATCTTGTTCTGAATCTACATCCGGAAGGTGGATTTATTGCACTTGGTACATTGCCTTCAAGAATGATTCTATTCCTATTCTTAGATTTTTCTGGATCGGCAATAGGTATGGAAGAAAGAAGTGCTTTTGTATAAGGATGGAAATGATTATTATATAAATCCTGGCTTCTTGCTAATTCAATAAGTTTTCCTAAATACATTACTCCTATTCTATCAGAAATATATTTTACCATAGATAAGTCATGGGCTATGAATAAATATGTAAGACCAAGTTCTTGTTGTAAATCTTGCAACATATTGACTATTTGAGCTTGAATAGATACATCCAGAGCAGAAATTGGTTCATCACATATAATTAATTGAGGATTTAATATTAATGCTCTTGCTATTCCAATTCTTTGTCGCTGTCCACCACTAAATTCATGAGGATATCTATTTGCATATTTACTGCTAAGACCTATTTTATCTAGTAATGAATTAATAATATTTTGTCTATCCCTACCATATGCAATTTTAAAAATATCTAAAGGCTCTCCAATTATATCTCCAACAGTCATCCTGGTGTTTAGTGATGCATAAGGATCTTGGAAAATCATTTGCATTTTTTTTCTTATCGGCTGCATCTCTGTATCTGTAAGATTTTCTAAATGCTGATTATCAAAAATTACATTCCCGCCTGTTACATTATATAGTCTTATTATAGTCCTCGCTATTGTTGATTTCCCACAGCCGGATTCTCCTACTAAACCAAATGTTTCTCCTTTTTCAATAGAAAAGCTGACATCATCAACTGCCTTAAGATAGCTTGTTTTTCTTTTCAATATACTTTTTTTAATGGGAAAATACTTTTTTAGATTTTTAACTTCAAGTAGAGGATTCTCATTGTAATCATTCATTTTTATTTCCATTTCAAGATACACTTTAAATAAATTTAAGTATCAGTAATTTGAATTATAATAAGTCTATAGCAATATATTAATCTTTTATTGGACAACTGGGATGTAACAACCAGCACATAGTATAATGATGTTCTGATTCACGAAATTTTGGAGGTAATTGTCTTGTACAAATATTCATGACATAAGGGCATCTTTTTGCAAAAGGACATCCGGTTGGGGGATTTAATAATTCAGGTGGTTTTCCGGGAATCGTTAATAATCTATTTTCTTTACTTATTTCTGGAGTAGGGACTGCCTTCAGTAATCCTTTTGTATAAGGGTGTAATGGATTATAAAATATATCTCTTGTGCTCCCCTCTTCCATTAATAATCCACTGTACATAACAATAATCCTATCACAAATATCTGCTACAACACCAAGATCATGTGTAATAAGTAAAATAGATACATTTGTCTTTCTTTGCAACTCTTTTAATAATAAAATAATCTGGGCTTGAATAGTAACATCTAAGGCAGTGGTAGGTTCATCTGCAATTAGTAAATCTGGTTGGCATGATAATGCCATTGCTATCATCACTCTTTGCCTCATGCCGCCGCTTAATTCGTGAGGGTAATTATTTACCCTTATTTCAGGAGAGGCTATACTTACTAATTCAAGCATTTCAAGGGCTTTTTTCCGTGCATTCTTTCTACTGATTTTATTATGAATTAAAATCGCTTCAGTAATTTGATCACCAATTTTGAAAACAGGATTTAAAGATGTCATGGGATCTTGAAATATCATAGATATTTTGTTACCCCTTATCTTTTTGTTCATTTCGTTTTCAGATTTTTTTACTAAATCTTCTCCACCGAAAACTATCTCACCATTTTTTATTACACCTGGGTATTGTAATAGTTTTAAAATTGATAGAGCTGTAACACTTTTCCCACTACCGGATTCCCCTACGATACCAAGAACTTCTCCATTTTTTATATGAAAGTTTATTCCTCGAACTGCCTGCACTTCTCCAAGATGAGTAAAAAAAGATATCTTTAAATTCTTTACTTTAATTATGTCTCTCGTCACTAAAAAACCTCAAACCTATTTTCGAAGTCTTGGATCAAGTGAATCTCTTAGTCCATCACCTAAAAAATTAAACGCTAATACTGTGATAGAAATAGCCATTGCCGGAAAAAACAACTGATAAGGATTTGTCCCAATACCTGCTAAAGCATCATTGCAGAGTGTACCCCATGAAGCCTGGGGAGCCGAAACTCCTAATCCCACAAAACTTAAGAAAGCCTCTGTAAAAATAGCATTAGGTATCTGCATTGTAGCAACTACCAGAATAGGACCCATTGCATTTGGCAATAAGTGCCTTATCAAGATTCTCCATGTTCCTGCACCTATAGTCTTTGCAGCTAATATGAATTCATGTTCCTTAAGTGACAACACCTGTCCCCTTACAATTCTAGCCATATTTAACCAATACACTAATCCAATTGTTAGGGCTACTGTTTTCATACCTGATCCAAAAATAACCATGAAAATAATAACATACAAAAGTCTAGGTATAGATCTCATAATATCAACAACTCTCATCAAAAAGTTATCAATATTGCCACCTAAATATCCGGAAATACCCCCATACAAAATTCCTACAGTAAGATTAACCAAAGATGAAACAAAGCCAATAATTAAAGATATTCGCGCCCCATAAATCACACGAATTAAAAGATCTCTTCCTAAGTCATCTGTCCCAAAAATAAATGATTTATTATAAACTTTTTTGAATATAGATATTTCTTTGCCGGTATGAGTAAATACCTTGAATGGTTTAAAGTTATAATCAATGGTTATTTCCTCACCATTAACTACTACAATGGCCTTCTTATTAATTAAGTCATTTTTTTGTAGAGGAATATACTCTATTAGCCTTCCTTTAACAGTAGATGTATATATTCTTAGAGACTTGTGAATATAGATATATGTATCTTCATTACCTATTTTCCATAAATTTAATAAAGGAGGTATGGCTGTGTAATTTAAATCTTGATGTGAGTAGGTATAAGGAGAAATTAAGGGACCGAAAATTGCAATTATAGTAATGAGAAAAATAATAATAACTCCCATTATAGAAAGTTTATTCTGTTTGAATCTTCTCCATACATCTTGCCAATATGTCATAGTAGGCAGGTCTTCATCTTCGACAAATTGAAAATCTTTATCCAATTCATCCCATGAATCAGAAGGAAAATCAATTTGGTTGAGTTGACGATCATTTAACATAGCTTATCACTTGTCACCTTTACTTGTTTTCTGGATTCTAACCCTGGGATCTAAATAACCATAAGCAATATCCACTATTAACGTCATTAAGAGAAGCATAAATGAAAAGAATATAGTAACACCCATAATTGTTGGATAGTCTCTATTGCTGACACTCTGTACGAAATATCTACCTATCCCAGGTAGAGCAAATATTTTTTCTATTATAAATGAACCCGACAAAAGTGTTACCATTTGCGTACCCAAAACAGTTACAGTAGGTATGGTGGCATTTTTTAATGCATGTTTATAAACAATCTTATATCCTTTAACCCCTTTTGCTCTAGCTGTTCTTATGTAATCCTGTTCTAAGACTTCCAGCATACTTGAGCGATTTAACCTTGTAATATAAGCAATAGAAGCTAAGGCATTGGCAATAGCAGGCAAAATATAACTTTTCAAACTTTCAGCACCGAAAATTGGAAACCATTTTAATTTGTATGCAAACAAAAATAATAGTAAAGTTGCTATTACAAATTTTGGTATTGTTACCCCCAAAGTAGAAAATACCATGATTAATCTATCCATAAATTTATTATGTTGCAATGCTGATGTGACACCGAGAGGAACTCCAATAATTAAAATTAACACAAAAGAAATTACAGCTAATTTTGCTGTTACCGGAAAACCATTTTTTATTAAATCTGTTACATTTCGTCCTGTATATGCATATGAAGGTCCTAAATCGAATCTAATTATCCCTTTTATATATTCCAAATACTGTTTCCATATTGGATCATTCAGTTTATATTTTTCCATTAATGCCTGTTCTACAGCTGGAGATAATGCTCGTTCTGAATCTGTAAAAGGGCCGCCTGGCACTAAATGCATTAATATAAAAGTTATAGTCACAATGATTAACAAAGTTATAATCATGGAGATAATTCTTTTAATTACATAATTTAACATGTATATTGATTCCTACATCTTAAATTTTTTAAGATACCAAACGTAAATTATTCCTCATAAACCTTGCGTATTTGGGGGGAAAATAATTAAATACAGATTTCGCCATTCTTAAGCAATGCCTTACCGTCAGCAATAACTGTTGGTTCTGTCATAATTAAATCATAATGACAGGATGCCTTGGTCTTTCCGCCAAGGGTAATGTTTGTGCCAATACCTATATGTACAGAGCCGTATACTCCCTCATCTTCAAGCATCGAACCTATAAAAGTGCATTTGGGATTTAACCCTATTCCAAGCTCAGCAATATTATATACAAGTGGATCATTCATGGATTGTAAATTCTTTTCCAGCATTTTTGCCTGCTCACCACCGGAAATAGAAACAATCATACCATTTATTACCTCTGCTGAAACCGGCTCTTGCAAAACACCAATATTAATATAAGGAATACTAGCATTTGCAACTATAGTGCCATTAGCTGTTCCCTCTAAAGGTGAAACATTTGCCTCAATAGTAGGTACCGGAGCAAATTCTCCCTTTGAGACCAAACAAGTCAAAGCATTTCCTTTCCTGCCTTTTGATGAAAATCTTAAATTCGTCCCATGTGGTGTTGTAAGAACTATCTCATTTTTGTCTTCTAATTCCTTTGACATTCTATGACACATTGGCGCAATTTTTCTAAAGTCTGCTTCAATACCGCCTTTAATTAACATATTTTCATCAAATTGTGTAAGCATGATTCCTCTTGAGCCTGATAAGATCGCATTCTTTACTGCCTGAGTATGAGTTATTGATTTATAAACTGCACAAATAAAAACATCACTACTTTTCATTGCAGCAGCAATAGAATTAGGCGGCTCTTTACCATCGAACAATCTAGGAACCATAACGGATAGAATGGGTTCTGCTCCGTTAGCATAAACAGCGGATGCTACACTTTCCGCAATCTTTATCATTTTATGTTCAGTAACTATCAATACAATTTCTTTAGGTCTAACACCAGCGCATACTTCAACTATTGTCCGTGCTCCCTTACTCATGAGAATACTATTCATTAATTAAAATTCCTCTTTTCCTAAGTTTACTTTTTTATGCTGGACACTATTTACTTATGTTCATGTCAAGTTCAATATATTTTTCTATAAATAAAATTACCAGTTAGGTATTTAAGAGTAGTACTTTTCGAAAAATAAAATGCTTGAGTTTTTATTAATTAAAATATATTCTATATTCTATAGTATCTTTTGTCAAATTTTTTAGTTTCTATTTAAATTATTTGAAAACTTAATTTTTTCAACAATATACTTGTATCCATTAATGATATGCTTTCTCATTGTTTCCTCTGCTTTTGGTATATTTTTCTCTTCTATTGCATTAATTAATTCTACATGTTCTTCATATATCTTAATCCGACGATCAGAACTATATGCAGATAGATTACGATCGTGAATAATGACATCTCTCAGGGAATCCAAAAGGCTTTTCATTTTGCTATTATTTGCATAATCCGTAATAGTAGTGTGAATTCTAGAATTAATTTCAACTAATTCTGTCTCATTTTTTGCTTCTTTCGATTGTTCTAGCAGCATTCGCAGCTTGCTTATACCTTTTTTATCGATATTGGGTACCGCTAAACGAGTCATATATACCTCCAATGCTTCTCTGCATTGATATGTATCTTTAATGTCTGCTAATGAATAACTACTAACAACAGCACCCTTCCATGGTATAATTTTCACTAATCCTTCCGCAGCTAATCGGCGAAATGCCTCTCTCACAGGAGTAGGACTAACATTCATTTGTTTAGCTAATTCAGATTCACTTAATTTTGTATTTGGTTGACATGTACCATTAATAATTGATTTTTTAAGGGTTTCATAAACCTTTACATTCAGGGGTTTTCTGCCAATCGGTGGAATTTTTAAATCATTACCAATGTTATTTTTCATATAAATTCCTTTTTTAAATATTATTAATATTATTTGCTGGTACAATAAAGAAAAAGTAACTTCTGCTGTATCTGCAATAGATAGTATACATTTTTGTTGACTGCCTGACAAATAATCGAATCGCTTCATCAACAATATATATGAAAAAGTATTAATGCCTCAGATAAAAATCTGAACAAAATAATTCTCATGATAGGGACAGGGCAAACTTCTCTATATTGCAGAACAAAAAATCTTCTATTATATACAAGGTTTGCACAAAGTTCTTATGGAATCAGGATTTGAAATATCGCAAAACTGATAATTCAAAATCTGACTCTCACACATAATACTGCAGTTTATTTTGGAATTATCTCAATGGTTTTTTGCAAATAGGACAGGTGGTCAAGACACTTCCAAATCCCATAAACCCTATACCGGCATAGACGCAATCCTTGCAGATGAAGTGACCGTTTTCACAGGTTTTACCACCCTGCACATCTTTTAGTTTTCCACATGAGTCGCATATTCTGTTTGGCATTTTAGTTTCCTCCATTTATAAAATTTTTTATAGTTTATTTAAATTCTGCAAGGTATTCATCTAATATTTCAGTAAATCTTGCCATGCCATCAGCCATGTCTTGCTGTAAAGCCGGCCATTTGTCTTCATTTTTAAGGCCAGTATATTTATATTCTTTATAGATAGACTTAAACTGAGTCTTTTCACCGTCAAACCATTCAAGTTTTTCTCCAAAGGCGTTTTCTATTTCGTTTTTCTTTTCTAATAGTTTGTTGTAAATATGCTCATTTTTCTCTTTGTCATACGTATCAATAGACAATCCCACCGTACCGCTTTTTTGTTTAATACGATAAAAGTAAGAACACCTTGTTATCCCGGTTCCGCTATAGAGGTCATAATGTATAAAACTTGTATTTTTCTTGAAATATTTTATTCTATCTTTATTTATTTCTAATAATCCTCCCCAAAATTTTATTCTTTTCTTTTGGAAATCTGCTAGTTCTTGGCTATTCTTATTACTCAAGATTACTGCTACTCCATCTTCATCAATTTCATATTTACTTAAAATCAACAAAGCATTATTAACAATAGACTGGGCACTCAAATGTGTTTCTAAAAAAATACCTTCTGCAATTTCAAAAGGATTGCTCAAAGATTCGGCTTGAGCAGAAATTATTTTTCTCTCTTCAATAAACCTCTTATCCTTTAAAAAATCAGCAAAAATATTAGGGTTAATTTCGATTAAATTTTGCGCTAGTTTGATATAAAAATCCCTCCAACTGTTTACTGAAAAGTCTTGTCCTAAAAGGGTAAAGGACGCTATTTTGTCTCCGGTAAAATCGTGGTCATCGGATAAGATAAATTTATTTGATTCTTCTATCTGTCCCTTATATTCCGTTTTGGGGTATGTCCAGATTTTTAAAGCAGTGCTTGTTAGTTGATTTGCCCTTTCAATAATTGTCTCCTCATTCCAATTTTCTAGGGTGCGGAGATATTTATTGAGAGCAAGGCTGCTATCTTCATACCCTTTTTCCATATCTCTTTTCTCTAAAAAAGGCTTATTGCTCATCTTGGTGTTGTATCCGGTAAGTGTCAAATTGCCAAGAGTGTTCAAATATTTATTATATATTTCATCCCAGTTGTCTCCCAAGGCAGCCTTCCAACTCGGAGTCAGTGTTTGGGGCATAATGTGTTCAATATTTAAATCCCCTTCATTCAGCAGTTCTTCTACTTTGACTCTTTCCTTATTGTCATAATTCTCTAACCTCTCTAATAGATGTAATTTATTTTTACTTTGCAGATTATAGATATCCCGAGTGACCAGTATTTCTGAAAACTCTTCATCTGTTGGAAATCTTTGACTGTATTTCTTATTAATCAAAATATGCTTGAATATTTCAAAATAATTTACTTTGAAGTCAGGATATTTTTGGATATCTCTTCCGATAGTAGCAAACATCTTATTTAGGGCATTGGTTGGTACATTACATATTAGTCTTCTAAAAGCAAAAGATACTATGGTATCTAAAATATTAACAAGTGTTTCATCATCTATAACCTTGTCATCGTGATAGCTAAAAACTTCCAATAAAAAGGGATAAGATACAGTAATATCTAATTTATTAATTCTTTTTAAGACAACATTTATCTTGGATTTATCATCTAATGGGAAAATAATTCTTTGGTAGTATTGGGAATATCTTTTTAACTCTTTTAGTAAACTTTCGATATCATCATTGGAATATTCTTTTTTTACATGCTTCTTAAAGCTAATGTAGATTTTATTTTTGTTAGGAATAATTCTTTCTTTGAGAGTAAGGTAATCCCTTACGAAGGAATCGACCTGATCTCCTGTATTTTTTTCTATAATGAGCCAATAATCTTCATGCAATCTTTTCTGTTCGCTCTTATTCTTCCCCATTAGGATAAAATTCCTAACTAAATCGGACTGGGTTAAATTTAAACCAGTAGAATTCAGACTTTCGAATATTAACTGTGGATCATCATGATTACTATCTAACCTAATATCTACTATAGTTAGTTTCTTAATTGCCTCAAATAAATCATCAGCTAACAAATTGCTTCTTTTAATCCTATCAACAAAATATTGATAATTGATAGTAATATTAGAATTTTTAATGAACTCTTCGCTATTATTTTTAAACAATTTCAGATAGGCTTCATTATCCTCTTTGACCGGTTCGAACTTTATTTTCTTACCTTCTTGAGCATATTTGTCAATCAAGTAAGTATCTCTAATCTGTTCGCTTAATGATTCAGAGCGAGATTGAATCTCATTGTTTTCTAATAGATTATGCAGCGCTAAAAGTAAAATAGATAAGGTTGCGATTCTCTGTTGCCCATCAATAATTAACAATTCAAAACCTGGTTTTGATTCATCAAATACATACACAAGTGACCCTAAAAAGTGGCTGCGGAAATTAAATTTTATTATGTCCAGTAAATCATTAAACAATTGTTCGCAATGCTCTCTTTGCCAATCATAATTTCTTTGAAAGACCGGAATTGAAAACCTTTTGTCCACTCCCTCTAGAAATTGCAAAAAATTTTTATTTATTGCCTGCATTTCCCCCTCCTGAATTTATAAAGACCTTTATTTGAATAATTTCGTTGAATGAAGAATTCTTATTGTATTAACAATTTTTGATATTAATGTTTCATCATGTACGGATTTAGGTATACTTAGAAATCATTTTCATAGATTATAAAGTTAATCATCAAATAAAAATGTATTATATAGTTAGTAGTATATTACTCTATATTCATCTTAGTTTTTAACAATACCCATTATTAAGAAATAATCTCGATAAATTTTTCTCGAGTTAATCTTAATTGTTTTCTAATAGAAGCCAATGTTCCTTGGGGAATATCTTTAGAGGTATTTTTTACTACAGTAGACACTTCAGGGTGGCCTGCAAAGTCAAGAAAGTGTGAGAACTTTTCGTTCTTAATACTATGTAACCAGCTTTGCATAGTCTACTTATTAAATCTTCACCAGTTATTATGGGGAAATTTTACATTTTATTAAGAATTGCATAAAGCAACATTTAGAGACTTTTTAGTAACAAAAGGCTGGCCATCCAGATCATCTGCAAATCTATAATCACTGGTTACAGATTTAGGTTTTCTTTCATAAGTTACAATGGCTTTTTCTTTGAAAATTTGATCTAGAATATTTAAGCTTTCTATACCTTCTAAATATAACAAAATTGCCTCTCTCAAACTATTATTAGCTTCTTCCACAGTATCGCCAAAAGAAGATACATCAAATTCTGGGCAAGTAGCTACATATTGTTCGTTTTCTTTTTTGATAATATGGGTTACTAAAATGTATTGCTTTTTACAACTTTTTTTCATAGCTTCCTTTCCTCCTTAATTATAGGTGGGAAAAGCTAAAAGTATCATACAAAGTAGCTAAATACTAAAATATTTCTCCGTTTTTGCCAAATAGACTCATCTCCTTTTGTAGATATAAAGTATGTACTAAGCCAATTATTGTTTACTTTGTTCAATCAGCTTTTGCAAAGTTTTTATTTTTTCTTTTCTAATTTGAAATTAAAAATGCCTTTCCTATCAGAGCTGATAGCAATGTCACTAGTATATATTCCCTAATGGTAGCCGTATGAATTATTCCAAAGGCAAGTCCGGCAATAATTTTTGTTCCCCTTTCCAATATCCATTTACTTCTAGACAATTATTTCAGTTTCTGTATCTATTTGGGAAAAGTAAGGTTTTAAGAAATAATGTTAAAAATATATTATATTTTATAGATTTTAATTCCTAATCGTTTTTTATTTTCAATGGCCTGTGCTTTGACCTTATCGATGGCATCATAGGGTAAACTATGGATATGCCAGGTAAATAGGACAAAAATAATTACTAATATTGCCCAGATTATCAAGTCTAATTTAAGAAATTCGGGGAAAAGAAAAGTTTTCATTTTTTCTCCTTATCTCTGTTTTACATAGGCTGGCGGCAACTCTCCGGCTGTTTGGGAAGTCCATTTAGAAAAAAAACTGACAATTATGAAAGTAATAAAGCTTAGGAGTCCACACCAGATCGCAATATGTAAATGAAAATATGACTGAAAGTTAATAGGAATATTGAATTGATACATGGTTCCCCCTACCAATGCCACTATCATACTCCAATAAGCAGCATTAGGATGGGCTGCCTTCCACCATAAGCCGAAGGCTACTACTATCATGAGAGCACTTCTGATGGAATAGACAAAATAGGCTTGGTGTAGTATTTTGGGCAGACTCATTGCTCCGAAAGCAGAGGTAACCCCAATAATGAGTATCCATAATCTGGTCCACTTGGCTAAGTATTTGTCATCGGTATTAGGGTGCAGCCATCTTTGCCAGATATCTTTTGCCATAATAGAGGCACAGCCAAATAATATGCCAGCCACGGTAGAAACCAGTGCGGCAAATATGCCGGCAATACCAATGCCTCCAATTATAGGATTGATATGCATCAAGGTAGCTCCGAGTGCCAACTTCGGATTGGTAGTCAAGTCTGCTGCTCTGGCAAAAAGTCCCATAGAACCGGTCCAGATACTTAGCGGCAGTATCAGAATAGCTGCTAACACCGGTGCCAATCTCGCTATTTTCCAGTTGCGGGCACCAAATGAATAATTAATAGTTGCTTGTGCTGCGGGTATCCCTAACACTCCGCCTAAGAAATATCCCAGTATTGCCATTCCTCCTAAACTATAAGGATTCATTAGATGTGCTGCATCAAGACCTGCGGCGGAAAGTGCATTGGCCAAACCGGCAAAACCGGAAATACCGCCTGAGGTTGCCAGAAGGGGCATCTCATGTTTCATGACCCACCAAAAAGCGAGTGGGATGCCTGTACCTATGGTAATCATAAAAGCTACACTGGTAAAAGCAACCGACCACATACCGGCTGCTAGGAGATAGACAGTCATACCAATTCCGCAGATGAAAGCACTCCATTTTAAATCAAATCCGGTTACGCTAGCAACTAGCGAGCCCATAGCAGTCATCTGAATAACGGTAAAAATCCAATAAGCAAAAACATTTAAAAAGGAAGATGCCTTCCAGGTCTTTATATCATAGAGAAAGTAGAGATACTCCGGTACTGTTATGACATTGTATTTGCGGTAATAGTGGGCAAACCCTACTCCAAACAGTATTAATCCAAAGGCTGAGGCTATATGATACCAGATTACTCCCATTCCCTGGCTAAAGGCTACCTCTGCCGTTCCCACTGTACCCAATCCTCCCATGTATTCGGCAGCAATAGAAACAGAAACATACATCATTCCTAAATTCCTACCAGCTACTAAAAGGTCATCAGAGCCTTTCACCTTTTTCATAGCTAATATTCCCAGGAATATTATTAAGATAAAATATAGTATTAAAATAATGATTTGTATCGGCATTGTCATTGTGTGATTATCTAACCTAAATACTTATTACAGTCAAAATAATGCCAAAGATAAATATGAATAAATACAAGACCAAAAAAGGCTTGTCGGTATTGTCAAACAGTATCAAGTCTTCTGTTTTTGATTCACTCTCAAGTAATTCTATGCCTACTTCTTTGTCTATAGCCTTGTTTTTCATACGATTACCACCTCTTCTACATTTTTATTTTTCAAGATAGGTTTTTAATAGTAGTTGCCTGTCTAAAATATAGAAAAATATTTTTGTTAATTTAACGATAGCCTAAAGTCTTCGAAATTTCGCTCGCTGCATTCTTTATTAAGGAAATATACAAGTATATTTTTTGCTTGGTAAAGCGAGTTATGGGCCCAGAAATACTCAAGGAATATATAACTTTCCCCTGAAAGTTAAAAATAGGAGCCGCGATAGAGGCTGAACCAATAGTTCTCTCTTCAAAACTTATAGCATAGCCATTCTTTCGTACTTCTGCTAAGTGTTTTTTTAATTTAACCTTATCTGTTATAGTATTTACCCCGTAAGAAATTAAATCTTCTTTATCAAGTATCCTGTCGATTTCTGTGTCTGATTGGAAAGCCAGGATTGCTTTCCCAGAACCCCCGCAATATAATGGCAGACTCTTGCCTAACTGTATTATTCTTCTCAAATCATGAGGACTATCAATCTTTTCTATACTAACTCTTTTATCATCTATTAAAATATTAAGGTCTATGCTCTCTTGGGTTTTTTGGGCAAGGGATTGCATTACTGGAAATGCTAATCTTTTGATTTCTATCCGTTCTTGAACAATATTTCCTAATTCAAGAAATTTTAATCCGAGACTATATTTTTGAGTAATGGTATTCTGTACTATAAATCCTTCATCTTCTAAAGTAACTAAAAGGCGATGGACAGTACTTTTATGCAGGTTTAATTGTAAGCTTAATTCTGTTATTCCTTGTTCTTCTTTTTTATTGGCTAACAGATTAATTATATTGATTGCCCTATTAATTGAACGAACATAATAATTTGACCGTTTTTTGTTATTTGTAGAAGTCATTAGTATATTTACATTCTATATTCTATGTCTTGTACTATGAAACACTGTTTTATATTATTGAACATAGTATATATATTTTAAAATAAAAGTCAACATTATTCATAAATAATTTAGAAGAAATTATTGTGGTAGTAGGAGATAAAGTTGTAACAACATTTCAATAAAGTCTAAAAAGGTGAAGTAAAAGTAGGAATACATCCTTAAGTTGGAGACTAAAGGTTCTCTTTGTATTATACAAAAATTAGTATAGATTAAAGCAATGCAGATATACCAAGTTGTTCAGCTTTCTTTCGGTCAGGACCGTATTTATCATAACTATAGAGCTTATAGTATTCATCGATAGTCGCGTTCAGTTTCTCCTCATCTATGGCAAAGCCGGTTGAAGTTTGGGATTCAAAGAATCTGGGATGGAGCTTATCATCTTCCCGGGTATAGCCGGCTTTCTCGGCAAAGACTCGGAGCAATCCATAATTTCTTTCACCAATGGTAAGCATTTCCTTAACAGAGAGTTTCTGACCAGTAGCCGCCTCTATTATGTCGCGGATTAGAGGGAAGAGGTATTCACTTTCCGGATAATTCAAGCCGGAGGTAAAGGCACAGAGAATGGCTGAGTTGGCAAAGGAACGCAAGTGCAGATACTCACCAACAATGAGAGCCCTGTTTTCCCATGTTTGAGCTGGATTGTCGGGTAAATTCAATTCCGGATGGGCCGGTGTCGGGTCATGGGTACCCTCCATATGGTTACCTCCCCTGGGAGTGGTGGCATAGTAGACTGCCAAGGAATATTTACCTCGGGGGTCATGCATGGGAATCTCTTGTCCTTTACATTGCACTAAGAAGGAGCCGTCTCCTACTTTCTCTGAGATTTTATCACACCCTCCTGCTACCCAATCACCTATGCCTTCCCTGTGGGCAATCTTATCAATTAGAGATGAAACTGCTTTGGCGTCACCCCAGCTAATCCGGTCTTCTTCAGAGAGGAGCCCCCGCTCGGTTGCCTCCATTAGATAGGCAATCTGTACTCCCACTGAGATGGTATCCAGACCATACTGATTGCACTTCTTATTGAAGAGACTTATAGCCTCTAAGTCATTGATTAGGAGAAGTGAGCCGAAGGAGGCGATGGTCTCATATTCGGGCCCTCCCCATGCTCTTTCAAATGGTTCACCATTATAGACACCTTCCACTACTCTTTTACATCTGATAGGACACCCGGGACAGGTATCATTGCCTATCCAAACCTTGCTCTTGACCAGAGCCTGCCCACTGATTTTACCGGCATCAGCATACCGACCATCTGTGAAGTTTTTGGTGGGAAGTACTCCGTTTATACTTAGGGCTTCCACTCCTCCGGGGGTTCCATACTTCTGACGTCCATTATATGTACCTGTTTTTATTATTCTTTGGGTAAATTCTTTCCTTAATTTTTTAAATCTTTCGGCGTCAGCGATCTCCTTCTTCCGGTTGCCACGAATTACTATTGCTTTTAAGTTTTTAGAACCCATCAGGGCGCCATAGGCAGGGCGGCCAGCGGAACGGTTGCGGTCTATAATAATACAGGATTGCATGCCCAAGTTTTCTCCTGCTTTTCCGATACAGGCGATAGAGCAGCCTTTATAGAGTGGATTAAGCTTCTCCTCTACCTGTTTAGGGTCTAAACCCCAAAGGTCTTCTGCCGATAATATCCGGGCAGTACCATTATCCACTAAGAGATAAACCGGTGCTTGGGCTTTACCCTTGATGATGATGCCATCATAACCGGATTTGCCTAAGATATCACCAAAGCTGCCGCCGCAGAAGGAATCATTGATGGTTTTGGTTTTAGGGGATTTACCCATGACCAGAAAACGAGCTGCACCGGCAATACCTAAACCTTGTAAGGGGCCACCAGCCATGATCATGATATTGTCAGCAGATAGGGGTTCTGTATTGGGGCCGAGTTCTTGTAATAATATGCGAGCGGCGATACCCCTGCCGCCCAAATACTTACGGTACCATTCCTCAGGAATAGGATAATCTTTTACTTCATTCTCACTTAAGTCAACATAAAGATATTTTCCAAAATTACCTTTCATTATGTAATGTGCTCCTCTCGTTAGTTATTGCTTAGTTATAGATTAGTTTTAATTTTTATTTTATATTAAAATGAGGTTTTGTTCAAATGGAACAAAATAGTTGTCAGGGAAAATAAAAAAGAAAGATTGCAAGCTATAGAGGATGAGATTACCGTCTGCTGCTAAAGCAGCAAAGAAATACAAAGACAAAGAGAGGAATGCCCGCAAGGAATAAAGAGAGAACTTTAGATATTTTTATTATACACTATACATTACTTATGACGCAAACTATTTCGCATTTTACTGAAAACGGGGAACTAAAAAACCAAAACCTTGTGTTCTTACAATTATACTGTAGCGTAAATCAGAGCTTGGAGGCGGCATCTTTGTCAATAATTATGGTTACATCGGGGTGCAGCTGCAAGAAAGTGGAAGGTGACCGGGTACTGATTAAGCCGTTGATAGTCTTATTTATAGCAGCCGTTTTTTTCTCTCCGCTCGCTAAAAGCATAATCTTCGTAGCTTTCATAATGGCCCCCATACCTACGGTTAGAGCTTTGGTAGGAACTTCCTCGATGTTTTTAAAAAATCGGGAATTGGCATGAATAGTATCATCTGACAGGTTTACCAGATGGGTCTTGCTATTCAAACTGATAGCCGGTTCATTAAAACCGAGATGACCGTTATTGCCTATGCCCAGTATCTGCAGATCTATACCCCCATTTTCCAGAATTTGTTTGTCATAGTTTTCACATTCAGCTACAATATCCTGCGTAATTCCATTTAAGAGATAGATATTCTCTGCTTTGATATTAATATGCCGGAAGAAGGTATGCTGCATGTAATAATAGTAGCTTTGAGGATGCTCAGGAGATAAGCTACAATATTCATCTAAACTAAAAGCAACTGCTTCAGAAAAATCTATTTCTCCCCTTTGATATTTCTGAATCAATTCCCGATACATACCGATAGGAGTCTCACCTGTCGGTAAACAGAGAACTGTATCGGGCTTGGCAATTATTTCCCGGGCAACCAAATCAGCAGCTGCTTGACTGAGTTCTTGATAGTCTTTTACGATAATCAGATTCATGTTACTTTCTCCTCCCAATTAAAGTTAATCTGTAGCTCAACTTTCTGAAATAAATATTCCGGTTCAAGATCTTATCAGTTTTTGTTGAAAGCAAATCTGTAAAAAATGTAAAGTATGATATTTCATTATAATGGAAAATTGGCGAGATAGGTATTAGTATTTTAGAGAAAGATTATAATTAAAGAAAAACATTTGAAAAATTCTTTTTATACAAAGATAAATCTTGTATATTATAGAAGTGTATTATTTTTTGTCTTTCTTTCTGAAAACCGGGAAATGGAAACTGAAAAACGGTTTACCTGTAATGAAAAACAAGTAGGTAATAATTATCCGTGCTTTAACAATTTGTTATGGGGAGGGAGTTAGGAAATCATGATCAGTCCGTTTGAATTTGTTTTACCTACCAAGATAAGGTATGGTGCAGGAATGTTAACAGTATTGGGAGAAGAGCTGCAAATATTAAAGGCCAAAAAAGTGATGGTCATAACCGACAAAGGTCTGGTTAAAACCGGAATGGTTAACAAATTATCCGGACTATTAGGTGCTGAAAAAATTGAATTTACTGTCTATGATGAGATTGGAGCAAACCCAAAAGACTATGAAGTAGAAGCCTGTACCCAGAGAGCAAAAGAAGAGGCAGTCGATACGCTGATCGCTTTCGGCGGCGGAAGTCCAATAGATGCGGCCAAAGCCGTTGCCGTTTTGGCAATTCAGGAAGGTAAGGCAAAAGATTACCGCGGTATAAATAAAGTGCAGGGTGATTGTCTGCCCCTTATCACTATACCGACTACCGCCGGTACCGGAAGTGAGATAACTTTCTCCTCTGTTATTACCGATACTCAAGAAAAATTTAAATTTACCATCAAAAGTGCTTCTATAGCGGCGAAAACCGCTCTTGTAGACCCGGAGCTGACCGTAACCGTTCCTCCTCTGATTACTGCCGCTACCGGAATCGATGCCCTCACCCATGCCATAGAGGGCTACACCGCCAACTGTACTGAACCGATAGCGGAGGCCGCGGGATTGTACGCTGTAGAATTCATTGCCTCAAATGTAGTTGAAGCGGTAAAAAACGGAGAAAACCTTGAGGCACGAGATAAGATGATGATGGGCAGTCTTTTAGCGGGGCTATCCTTCAGCCATGCTGATGTGGGCTCGGTGCACTGTATGGCAGAATCAATGGGTGGGGTATACGACGCACCTCATGGTATGTGTAATGCCATATTACTGCCCTACGTTATGGAATATAATTTACCTTATGCCGAATATAAATATGCCAGGGTAGCAAGAGCCATGGGAATTACGGAGCATAATGACCGGAGAGCAGCGGCAAGAGGCATTGAACTTATTAAAAAATTGGTTAAGGAGATTGGTTTACCGGGGATTAGGTCTTTAGGGGTAAATCCGGGTGATTTTGAAATGTTGGCAGAAATGTCCTTTCAAAACGGTTCCAATAGCAGTAACCCCAGACCGATGACCAAAGAAGATTATTTGCTGCTCTTCAACCGTGCCTACGATTCCGACCATTCTACAAATAAACAATAGTGCTTAATAATGAGGTAACGGGAAAGGTCATTAATATCTCAAGTAATGCTATTCTTCTAAATATTCTCATTTTTTCCTCATATTTTTAAGATAAAAACAAGTAGAAAAAGTGTGTTTTTTCTTGGTCTATGCCAGGAGATATTATCTTGCAATATTTAATAAAATTAGATTTTGCACCCTCTTCTTATCCCGTTTAGCTTTCTAATTCCCTGGTTAAGATGCTTTTCACTCTTTTCTGCTATAGTCCTGAGTATTTTCAGATCGCTATTAGACTGTTATTTCAGATTAAAGTAATATTCAGGTAAAAATGTATCAAAAATATCCTCTATATTTACCGGTTTCAGACTACAACAACACCCTCTACAGCTTACTATTAGACAAGAAGAATGAAAGAAATAATATATTAACAGAAGGAGCTGATTAAGGATGGCTGATTCAGAGGGCAGAAGAGAGCCCAGCAATTTTAATCAAAATAAAGATATGACTGACCAATTAATTCAGAAAGCTAAGACAGGGGATAAAGAAGCCATGCTGCAACTAATAGAACAATTCAGTCCACTTTTTAAGAGGAAGGCCTGTTTTTATTATCAAATGGGATCAGAATACGAAGATATTTATCAACAGTCTGTTTTGTACTTCATTACCGGAGTCTACCAATATACGCCTATGCCCCCTGTTACCTTTGCCGGCTATATAAAGAAAAGACTCAAATGGGGATTATGGACATATTTTAGAAAAATGTATGAAAAGGGGCGGGAGAAATAAATGGATTACTATGGTATAGAATGTAAATTTAAAAGCAATACTTTAAAAGGGTGTTTGGATGAACTTAGCCGGCAGGACCGCGAAATTATATTGCTCTATTATTGGTGGGGTTATCGTGATGCCGAGATTGGGGAATTGTTAAATGAATCCCAACAAACCATTAATTATAGAAGGCATAGAGCGTTAAAACAGATTAAAAACAGCTTACTGAAAAGAACTTAGTTCCTTTTCTTCCGGCCAACTGAGAGTGCTTTCCGATAATAGGGCAGCTTTGGTATAAAATATAATCATTTATGGGGGCCGGAAAGAAGAATCTCCTGATAAGCCAGTGCAATTTGGGCTGTTACGGTAGCATTATGTTTTAACAGTTCTATATTTGCTTTTAAACTTCTTCCCTCACTAAATTCCTTAATCTTATTTAAGAGATACGGGGTAAGTTGTTTGCCCTTTATATTCTCCTTTTGGGCGGACTGTTGGGCTTGTTCTATCCAATGGTCCACCTTCTTTTTGCTGAGAGCAAATTCTGTCGGTATCGGATTAGCGATTACCAAACCGGTGCCCATCTTTAAGTGCAGATGGGTCCAGACAATTTGCGCTGCTTCCTGCGCATCTTTCACCGGAAAATCTACCTTTACATGGCTGGATTGACTGTAAAAATCCGGCAGTTCTTTGGTCTTATAGCCCAATACCGGAACACCCATGGTTTCTAAATATTCCATGGTGCGAGGGATATCCAAAATGGCCTTGGGACCGGAACAGAGAACCGCAACCGGGGTTCGGGAAAGTTCGGTCAAATCAGCCGAGATATCCATATTATCTTCTCCCCCAAAGTCGCTATGTACTCCGCCAATACCTCCTGTGGCAAAGAACACTATCTGACAGCGATGGGCAATCCACATGGTTAAGGCAACCGTGGTGCCGCCATTCATTTCTTTGGTTAACAGTGCGGATAAATCTCTCTTACTGGCTTTAATGGTATTTGGGAATTGTGCCAGTTTTTCAATTTCGTCATGACTCAAGCCAACTTTTATCTTACCATTTAAAATGGCTATAGTAGCGGGGATTGCCCCCTCATCGCGAATGTTCTTTTCCATCTGAAAAGCAGTATTAATATTTTCCGGAAAAGGAAGGCCATGAGTAATAAGATTGGATTCCAGTGCCACTACGGGCTTACCTTCTCTGCCCTTGCCAATTGCTTCTTTAATTTCTTTTGAAATTTCAAAGTAATCCATATTATAAGCTCCTGCTAAATGTTCTGGAAAACTCTTTCTTTAGCATCATCTCATTTAATTTCGAGTATACCGTCTGGGAAGAAGTAACCGTTAAAGCCGACATAATAAGACCCGCCTGAACCGCTTGACTAAGTTCATAATTATGATACAAGCCATAAGCAAAACCGGCCAACAGGGCATCCCCCGCTCCGGTACTATCTACCATTTTTCTTCTCCTGGTTCTGATAAACTTTCCCTCCGGGACTTCCTTAGAATAGAGGTAAGCCCCCTGTGTGCCTCCGGTTAAGATAATATGATTAACTCCTTTTTTCATAAGTCGCTCTATTGCTCTTTTGCTATCACCTATCTCTTTAATTATAGTACCGGAAAGAGAACTAAGTTCTCCCATATTGGGAGTTAAAAAATCAATTTTAGGCAGGATTCCTAATAGTTTTCTGCTTTTTTCTACAGATACCGGATCAACAAGTATGGGAATATTTTCACTACTGCAGAAAGAGGCAATATGGTTTAGGGCACGGGTAGTGAGATTGGCATCGATAATCACCATGCGGTTTTTCCTGATAATCCCTGCTTTGGCAATAAGATAGCGAGGGGTAACCCTTTTCATAATTTCCGTATCACTTATCCCGACCTCCATATCTCCTTTTTCATTGAGAACAGCTATATATTTTCCGGTCGGGTCCTTTTTAGACTGAATAATCTCACCGGTCTGTACCTGCGCATGTCTCAGCTTCTCCAATATCTCTCTGCCCGCTTCATCATCACCAACAGCACTTAAAAAGGTAACAGGGATATTAAGCAGTCCTAAATAATGGGCAATGTTTCTTCCCACTCCGCCATGGCTGACTTGAATACTGCCTGGGTTGGAGGTCATCCATTGCAGGAAATTTTTTGGTTTACCCTTTACATCTATATTGGCACCACCGATAACAATTATGCCTTCTCTCTCTTTTTCAGAATATTCTATAGCCAACTGCTTACTTTCCTTATCAACATAATAATCATTACGCCCGCATGCTATATATGGACAAATGTTTTAATTTTAAAAATTTATTCTATAACTGTTTAAAAATTACTCATCAACACGTGGAAAATAATCTTTCCTTATATGGTCTCTGCTGATATTGAGCTGCTGTAATACTTCCTCTACCGCTTTAACCAATCTTATGGGACCGGAGAGATAGAAAGCCCGCTCAACCATGTCCGGAACTACTTCTTTGATTAAGTTAGTATCGGCTCTCCGGGGTGAAAAAATATTTACTAATTTTAAGCTGTTATACTCTTTTTCTAAGCGTTCTAAGGTGTCTTTAAAAGCAATATGATTTTTATCTTTGTTGCTATAAATCAATATTACATCCCTATCATCTTTTTCTTTTGCTAATTCTAAGAGCATGGCGTGGTAAGGAGTTATTCCGATGCCGCCTGCAATAAAAGCTAACTTTTTATATTCCTTATTTAAAGTAAATTCTCCATCAATTCTCAGGACTTCCACCGTATCTCCCTGCTTTTTGGCAAAGAGGGCCCTTTTAAAAGAGCTGCCTTCTTCCGCTAGATAATGGGTGGTAATCATGGGTTTTTTTTGAAAAGGTGCTGATGAGATGGTAAAATGGCGAGTTTCTCCTCTATCATCAGGATTAGCATGAGGAATATTTAAAACCATATACTGGCCGGCTTGCCAGGAGACCGGTTCTTCAGTCTGAAAAACAAGACTATATACGCCTTCATTTTCTTTTCGTTTTTCTTCCAGAACTACCTTCATGTCTAACTCCTTCTATTTCCCTAAATTATTTTTTTAGGGAAATTTTATTCATATTCTCATAGAATAATGCCAGTCCGGCATGGTCTAACTCGTCGTAACCTTCAGCAAGCAAGGACTGCACCATCTCCATAACCTGGGCAGTTAAGGGCATGGCATTATGCAGCTCCTGACTGGTCTGTAAAACATTATTCAGGTCTTTGGCATGTAGTCTCAAGCGGAAACCGGGGTCAAAATTTCCGTTAAACATGCGGGGTAGTTTGTCGGTAAGGCATTGACTACCGGCTAACCCGCCCTTGATGGCATTAAAGATTTTTTCCGGGTCAACTCCCGCTTTTTTGCCCAACAGAAAGGCTTCGGCAACTATGGCAATATTAACAGCTACGATGGCCTGATTAACTAATTTCGCCGTCTGCCCGGCACCTATATCTCCTACTAAAACCGGTTTCCCTAAGACCTCTAACACGGGTTTACAATAATTGAAAATCTCTTCTTTCCCTCCCACCATGATAGCCAAAGTTCCTGATTGGGCTTTTTCCTGTCCACCGCTAACCGGGGCATCCAGCATATCTATGCTCTTCTTAGCCAATTCCCGGGCGACGGATCGGGAAACTAAAGGGGCAATGGAGCTCATATCTATATAGATTTGGCCCTTACTGGCTCCCTCTAAAATTCCCCCCTCACCCAGTACAGCTCTCTGAACATCAGGAGAATTGGGCAGCATGGTAATGATAATATCACAGCTATTTGCCACCTGGGCACAGGACTTTCCTCTTTCAGCACCCTCTTTAACTACCTTGTTTAAGGATGGTTCACTGGTATTATAAGCAATAAGGGGATAATCTGCCTTGAGCAGATTGCAAGCCATAGGAAAACCCATGATGCCAATTCCAATAAAACCAATCTTCGGTTTAGACATAATTCCTCTCCTTTCCAAAATATATTTATAGAATATATAAGTATGTGTATGTACCAAATTTTTGTAGGTACTTTTTTCTCTTACCAGATTATAATGATTTCAGGTAACCCCTGCCTTGCCGGTTAGAAAAGAAATAGTTTAAAATACGCACGCACGAGATATCCTTATTTTACTTAATTTATAGTAAAAATCTACTTTATTTTGGCACCTGTTTCAATCTAGCCCTTATAATTTACCGGTGTTAATCAAGAATACATTATTAATGGGCGGAGGTTAGTCTGTAATTATTTAATCCCTATTATCATTTATTTTTTTGACTTAACTCCCGATCATGGATAAACAGATGTTATCATAACACAGTCTGAGCGACACTAATGAGATCTTGCTCATTAATTAATATAAAAGAACTATATATCAAGATAAACGATTTGGTACTCCAAGATTTTGAGCTAATTTATTGAGTTGCTCTATTGTATTTTCGCTCAATTTGATGCCATTTTTTAAAAGTTCAATATGTTTATCGTATTCAATCTCCCCTGGCATGTAAATTCTTTGAAAACCTACTGCCTTTTTAGAAGTCTTAATATTTTGTATCATAATGTCCATTTTTTTCTTAAATTCTTTTATTTCAATAAAATTTTCTATATTTATTGCTAAAAAAAAGTGTCCAATGTTTTGAGGACGATCAAGGTCTTCGAACAAAGAACCACAATTTGGGCCAAAATTCGATCCCGTAATAATGCCAGAAACAATATCAACAAAAATTGCCAGACCATATCCTTTTGGCCCCCCAAAAGGCAATAATGCTCCGGCTAATCCCTTTCTGGGATCAATTGTTGCTTCGCCTTTTTCATCTATTGCCCAGTCCTTAGGAATGCTTTCCCCCTTCCTTTCCGCTACCTCAAGCTTTCCCCTTGCCGCCACGCTTGTTGCCATATCGATAACAACGTCCGGCTCATTACCTGCGGGAATAGCTATACTTAAAGGATTTGAACCCAAAAGTCTTTCTCTTCCGCCAAAAGGTGCCATTAAAGGAGAGGTATTCGTAAATGCCATCCCGATTAGATTTGCCTTTGTTGCCATCATTGTATAATAAGCATTAATCCCAAAATGATTCGAATTTTTTACTGCAACCGATGCCGTACCGGATATTTTAGCTTTTTTTATGCATAATTCCATTGCCTGGTATGAGGCAATATGTCCCATACCATTATCGGCATCTAACAATGCCGAGGTTTGGTTTTCTTCTAATACTTTAATTGCGGGCTTTGGATTAATTAGGCCGTATTCAATCCTTTTCGCATATATCGGTAATCTGGCAATTCCATGTGAAGAAATACCTCTCAAATCTGCTTCTATTAATATTTTACTTACGGTTTTTGCATCATTTTCATTCAAGCCTAGTTTTTTAAGGATTTCTTGAGAAAAACTTATTAAATTATCACATTTAAAAATCATATCAGACATTACTTCTACTCCTTATCAATATAAAAATCTGAGAATTTTCATAAAAACATTTATTATCTATAAATCGCTCTTAATTTTATTATTTTTGATTATTTACAGTATTTAACATTCTTTCCTAATTGATAATTGCCGACTGAACAGAAATATTCAATATTAACAGTCATCGGACAAATAGGATGATATAGATAGAACCGAAAATTATTAAGGCAAATACATTTAAAAATAATTTTTTATATAATTTTGACAGATCAACCTTAAAATACTCTGCGGTTAAAGCAAGACAGAGATGCATTGGCGATAGCATCATACCCGAAAGGCCGGCCAAGTAAGCAAACATAGCCATAGATATATTCGGGGAACCATTCTTCGTTATCAATGGCAGCACAATGGGAAAACTCACCCCCACGAAACCAGCGGTAATACCTGTTAATAGCCCTAATAAAAAAGGAATCACAAACAAGATAGCCCATATATTAATGCCCATATCAGAAAGAAATTGAGAAACGGAGCCTAAGGAATTAGTGGCATTTAAGATTTGTTTGAAGAGCATAATTCCGAAAATCATGGTAACGACCTTAAGGGGAATATCGTATTTAATAATCTCCAGCAGCGTTTTCAGAGATAGTTTATGCACTATAATCAAAAGGATGGCACTTACACTTAAAGCGGTAAGAAGGTGAACTCTTAAAAAAAGCACTAAAGAGAGCACCAATAGTATAGGCCAAACACCCTGTAAAAATGTTAATAGATGTGATTTATAATCATTTAGATTCTTATTATGATTATTTCTTTTTTCTATACTAAGAAACATCCAGAAAAATCCAATGCCTAAGGCTATAATAGTTAAGGGGAATTGTCTGACCATCATTTCTGATAAGCTAATCCCGAGCATAGAAGCATATAATGCCACCCCGGGAATCAGGGGCCAGATAAATTCCCAGACGTGTCGAAACCAATAATTGGACAGCATCATATCTTCAGACTTTACCCGGCTCTTCTCTCCAATCTCCTTTACTAAAGGTGCGGAAAACATGGCACCTGATACCATAGGAATTAAACCTAAAAAAGAGGCAATTAAAAATAGTATCAGCCGATGGTCGGCAATTAGATATTGCAAGGACCCCACAATACCTTCCATGTTCTTTGTTCTTTTTAAAATCCCGCTCAAGATATAGACAAATACTACTGCCCCAACCAAGAGCAGGGTGATGGGGTCAATGATGGTGAGATAAGCATTGTAAAATAGTGATTTAAAGCCAATCTTAAATAGAATACTTAAGGAGAGTGAAGCCAGAAACATGGTTAGACCTAAATCACACCTCATTCTCAACAAAAAGACTATAAGTATTGTTACAGAAAATAATTTGATACTTTCAGTCAAGACGCTCTCCTTCTGCCGGTATTAAAAATGAAAAATATTTCCCTAGAATTTGAAAATTTTAGAGAAATATTTTTCAAAATTTATATTCCGGGTTTAATTTTATACTTATTTATCATCCTTTTTAGCAGGAGTTTTTTCTTTTACCTCAACAGGCTTCTCTTTTTTAGTATCTTCCTCTTTTTTCTCCTTTTCTAAGTCTTCTTTAAATTTAACATCGAGAACATTTATATCTACCTTAGAGACTATTAAGCCGGCCATGGTCTCTACAGCTTTTTTAATATTTTTCTGTACTTCCCGGGCAGTCTGATAGATACCAACACTATAGTCTGCTACCAATGATACAGTTAAGGCAACTTCTTTCTGATTCTGGGCCATCACCACATCAATACCTTTGTTCAAATTGTTCTTATCTAAAATCGGTGCGGCAAGACCTTTTCTGCCGCCTGTTAAGCCCACTACACCTTTTACTTTAATTGCCTCCATTGCTACGATAATAGCAACAACATCTTTAGAAACAGAGATTTTCCCCAATTCTAAATTCTTCTCTTCTTCTGCCGATTTTTTTTCTATATTCTTATTTTCCAGAATATCCATAAATTAATACCCCCTTAATTTTGGATTTATTTTATATTACTCAAAGTCAATCTTGTTAACGTTAATTTTTACTTCCCTTAAAACAGCTCCGCTGATTTTAGGCAGTTCTTCTTTTAATTTACGCTGAATGGTGGTTGCAACATCCGGTATATTACTATCTTTAGCAACAACCAGTTCTAAAACTGTTTTAATATCTCCGCCTTTCTGTATTTGAATCTCCGGTTTTATTCTCTTTACCCCGCCCACTTCTTTAAGTATATTTAGAATAACCTGCTCTAAAGAGAAAAGAGAAACCTTTATCTCACCAAAATCAGTAATAACTTTAACATGGAGCTGCCGCTGCACCATCCTCTGTTTGACCAATATAAGACCAAGGGCCAGTAAGAAAAAGACTAATCCGACTAAAGCCAGCATTGTCTTATAAATCACATCGCTGTAAATCAGATTTAGATTCTCTACAATGAGATTAATTAAATGCTCTCTCTCAATAATATGGAAAGATATTAAAAAACATTTCAAAGATACTGTCAACAATATAACAATAAAAAAAACAAACACTATACTGTTAAAGACTTTTTCTTTCATATAAAAAACAATGCCTCTATAACCTCTTAAAATTAATTTAGAATAAAGCCGGAAATTCTGTTCAAATCATCACTGCTATAAAATTCAATAGTAATCTTTCCTTTTTTCCCGCTAAATTTAACATTTACTCTGGTTCCTAATTTGGTTCTCAACTTTTTCTCTATTTCAGGATAATATTGGATCTTGCTTTTATTGTAAGAGAATTTTTTATCTTTTATTTTTAGCCAACGCTCCACTAATCTTTCCGAATCTCGTACGGATAACTCCTGTTCCATTATTTTTTGTCCGAATTCCTTTTGAATCTGCTTTTCTTCTATGCCTAACAGCACCTTGCCATGTCCGGAGGTAATCTTACCAGAAGCTATCTTTTCCCTGACCCATTCATCTAAATTAAGTAAGCGCAGAGTATTGGTAATAAAAGATCTGCTCTTCCCGGTTATGGCAGCCAATTCTTGATGAGTAAGTTTAAATTCTTCTACTAATCTTTTAAAGGCAAACGCCTGTTCAATTGGATTCAAGTCTTCTCTTTGTATGTTCTCCACTAAGGCTACTTCTAAAGTCTTGAGATTATTGAATTGGCGAATAATAACCGGTATGGTTTTCATGCCCAGTTCTTGGGCAGCTCTCAATCTCCTTTCACCGGCTACTATTTCGTACCCTTGAGCTGATTCTCGAACAATAATGGGCTGAATAATACCATGTGCTCTTATGGACTCCTTTAGTTCATTCATTTTTTCCTGATCAAAAGCCTGTCGTGGTTGATATAAATTGGGGGTTAGCTGTTCAATCTCCACCTCCATCACGTAGGACCTATCCTGTATACTAGAGATTGGTATTATCGATTCCAATCCTTTTCCTAAACCCTTTTTAGCCATTAGCTATTACCTCCCCGGCTAACTTGTGATAGGCTTGCGCACCCCGGGACTTTGCCTCATAGAGAACAATGGGCTGGCCATAGCTGGGCGCCTCACTTAAACGCACATTACGAGGAATAACCGACTGGAAAACACTGCCGTGGAAATGTTTTTCGATCTCTTCTGCTACCTCTTTCGAGAGATTATTTCGAACATCATACATGGTCAACAAAATCCCCTCTATGGCTAAATTAGGATTTAAATTTTCTTTTACCAGCGTTATGGTATTGAGCAATTGCCCGATACCTTCCAGAGCGTAGTACTCACATTGCACCGGAATAATAACGGAATCGGCGGCATTCAGGGCGTTTAAGGTAAGAAGCCCTAGAGAAGGAGGGGTGTCAATAATAATATAATTGTAATCCTCTCTAATGGTTCGAAGAAGTTGTTTTAAACGGTTTTCTCGAGAAATATAATTTACTAATTCAATTTCAGCACCAGCTAACTGCAGTGTGGATGGCAAAACATCAAGATTTTTAATCTGGCTGGGAATCAGAACTTCCTGTATAGGAACTTGATTAATCAAACTATCGTAGATAGTCTTCTTAATTTTAGAACGTTCCACTCCTATACCACTGCTGGCATTGCCCTGTGGATCAATATCAACCAATAATACCTTCTTTCCCTCCAGGGCTAAGAAAGCACTCAAATTAATGGCGGTAGTGGTCTTCCCCACTCCGCCCTTTTGATTGCCGATTACTATTATTTTACCCATTATCGACCAGTCCTCTTATTTAAAAAATTGTTCCACGTGGAACATATTAAATTCATAAAAACATCTCGGCAGATTAAGGGTTAATTTCGAACTTCTCTCCAATTATACAGTAGAAAATAAAAATATTAAATACTAATCTAACAATAAGTTATTGCATAAAGTTACTCCATACTTTGGAAACCGGTAAAATAGTCAATGCTTTTTATACTTTAACAAAACAAAGCAATTTTATATTATCAAAAAAATATCCAAAATACAAAGGTCTTTTCAAACATTCCTTACCCGGATTGGGGGGCGCCATCTTCCATAACATTCTAATTTCTGTCTTCCACATTAACAATTTTCATTTTCCACAGGTTTTCCACAATTTATTATTATATTTATATATGTATATTAGGCTAATAGAATTCCGGGTTATTTTTTAGTTATTTTCATAAAAAGGCCTGTAGAAGTATGCCTTTCAACGTAAAATTCTCCTCTATTTCTCCTAAATAATTTTCGAACTATCTTTTTGTTAATTTTCTCTAGGTGCAACCAAAAGTGTGTTTTTGTATTTTTCCACAGCTTATTCACAAATATAAAATCTTATTAGAATCTATAGTTTTTTACTTCTCCTTATCTCTTATTATTCTGGAGGAAGGGACTTTTCTGCCGGTAAAGCTTCTCATTAATTACGGACAGTATATAAAAAATAAGTCTTCTTTGTTTCCTTTAAGCGTAAATCTTACCTTAAACTGATTCTGTTATTCTGCCTTAATATATAAAGAATATGGCAACAATTAGATATTAGCTTTTCTTTATATCTAATTAATAATTTATCAAACAGCAGACCGAAACAGCAATTTCCGTTTTTAATATGATAATGAATTATGTTTGAGTTTAATGTTCCACGTGGAACATTAAACTATTTCTACTTCTTTAAAGTCATAGAAAGATTTCTATAAAGATAATATTGGTTCAATATTATCTATTTTTGTTAGTTTTAACCTATGTTAACTGATATGATGCATCCCTAATTTTGCAAAATTATGGGAACTTTCTTAACTTAGCCGAGGCAAGGCCGGATATGCAGTTTCGGTTTTAATGATGTTCTGAGACAGCCTAATATGGGGACGGGTATTTTAAGATAGACTTAGATTTTTTAAAGCATTCTTATTTACCGATACAGAACCGGGAAAATATAGTTTTGATTATTTCATCGTCATAAGATTCGCCGGTAATATTAGCCAGTTGATTGATAATGTATCTAAGGTCCAGGGTTACCAAATCAATGGGCATCCCTTCCCTTAAGCTTTGAATAAGACTGGATAGAGAGTTTTGTATTTTAAGTAAATATTCTTGGTGCCTTTTATTGCTTATTACAAGTCCTTCCTCAGGTATATAGAGGTCGGATAAAATATGCTGAGCTATATTTTCTAATAAAGCATTGAT
Source organism: Candidatus Stramentimicrobium fermentans (assembly GCA_012520575.1). Lineage (GTDB taxonomy): Bacteria > Atribacterota > Phoenicimicrobiia > Phoenicimicrobiales > Stramentimicrobiaceae > Stramentimicrobium > Stramentimicrobium fermentans. The sequence goes on along the minus strand of JAAYOB010000002.1, from coordinate 41,405 downwards.
GCCTATCCCTTTTTTAATGGATATTTTAACAAATTTATCTCCTCCAAGCAGATGCACTAATTTGGATTGGTCCAACTTTGGCGGAAGGTCAGTCTTATTTAAAATAAATATTTTGATGATATTACTATTATGGAAAGATTTTATTCTTTTAATGAGGTTAAGATCGTGAGAATCAAGCGGTTGACTAATATCAAACATTATTAAGAACAGACTGGCAAATTCCATTTGCTCGTTTACCTTCTGTAAGCTTATCTTTTCTACAATATTTTCGGGAGTTTTGATTCCGGCAGTATCAATTAAATTAAAAGTAAGTCCTTTAATGTCTATAGTTCCCTCAATGATGTCTCTTGTTGTTCCCGGTAATGGAGTGACTATTGATTTATTTTTCTTTAATAATAGGTTAAAAAGGCTGGATTTTCCCACATTGGTCTTTCCTAAAATAATGGTGCCGATTCCTTCTTTGATAAGCATTCCGTATTTTACGGTATTCAACAATTTATCTACTTCTCGGAGACATATTTTTAGTATTTTTTTTATTTTCTCCTTGTCAATATCGCCAAGACCCTGGTCCGGAAAATCGAGCATTGCTTCAATCCCGGCATTTAAACTGATTATACGGTTCTTTAACTCGGCTATTTTGTTCTTTAAGCCCCCGGAAAGATGTTTTAAGGAAGAACACAAACTTTTTTCATTACCGGCATTAATGACATCGATAACTGCTTCCGCTTGACTTAAGTCTATTCGTCCACTTAAAAAAGCTAATTTGGTAAATTCTCCCGGTTCCGCGATCCTAGCTCCCAGTTTATGGACCATTTCCAGCACTTTATTCACCGCAAAATAGCCGCCATGACAATTGATTTCCACCACATCCTCTCTGGTATAAGTCTTCGGCTTGCGCATCACGGTCAGTAAAACCTCATCTACTACAGAATCTGAGACCGGGCAAACAATTGTTCCATAATAGATGCGGTGACTGTAAAATGCTCCGGGTTTCATCTCTATTTTCCCTTTAGAGCGAAATATTTTACCGGCAATCTCAATGGCACGGGGACCGCTGATACGAACAATTCCAATACCGCCAATACCTTGTGGTGTAGATATGGCAACGATGGTATCATTTTCTTTATTCTTATTACAGAATGGCTTGGTTTTCATCTTACATCGCGTTTTATCTATTAGTCTCTTACCGGCATCTTCTTTTGCGCAGATACCCACGAGTTTGCCCGTGGGTATCTGCAATTTCTTATTTAAATTATTAACAAAATAATTATGTATTTTTATAAACTTGTTTTTATTATTGTAGATAGTCTTGCTTTAACTGTTATTTAACGGTAATCTTTATTAAGCCCTTTTTAAGGCATACTCCTTGGCGGTCTCTAATAAGTGCTTTTTAAAGCCTGTCTTCTTCATTTTTAATCGAGCTCGGCTTGATGATAATTCTACGATAAGGCTCCCTTCCCTCACTAAAAGTAATAATATCAGAATCTTCCTGCAAAGCCATATGCACCAATCTTCTTTCCATACTATTCATATAATAAAGTGAAATGTTATAGCCCTTTCTTTTGGCTAATTCTGCCTGTTCTCGGGCATAACGTTTTAGGGATTCTTCTCTTCTTTTGCGATATCCATCAATATCGACTATGTAATTCTTATAGTTTTCCGAACCTCTCCTCCTATTCATAATCAAATTCACTATATATTGAATAGCATCAAGGGTATGGCCATGTTTCCCAATAATAATTCCGGGGTCTGTTTTCACTATCTCAAAAAGAGTATGGCCCTGATCAGCAGTGACAATCTTTACTTCTGCACCTGCACTTATGCTTTCTACAATTCGAGAAACAATCTGCCATGCTTTTTGGTCCTGCTCACTATATCTTATTCCATCATTTTCAAAATGTAGCAAAAGATACCTCTTTTCAGCGATTTGCTAATTTCTACCAAGAACTCCAGCTAATAGGACTATCATTTGGTTTATTGTTTTTTAGTTTTTTTAGCAGAAGGTGTTTCATATCCCGGTATCCAGGAAGTATCCGGCTTTTTAGGTTTTGGTTGGGTTTTCTTTTTAGGTTTCTGTTCCGGTTTCTGTTCTAGAGCTGTTTGCTCCGGAACTGTTTGCTCCGGAGAGATATCGGCAACCGGTTTCTTTTCTGCCTCAGTATTTTTGTCTTTTTTGTTAATTATCAGCCTTTGTCCGATATCAAAAAGAGTGGAGGTAAGCCAGTATAGGCTTAATCCCGAGGGCAGATTAAAGCTGATAAAGCCTATCATCAGCGGCATTACTGTTCCCATAATTTTTTGGGTATCAGCAGCCGGGTTGGAAGAAGATGAGGCACTGCTCTGACCGGCTGCCGGCATAGCGGACATGGTCAGTTTTTGTTGAAAATACATAGAGGCTGCTACTAAGAATGGCAAAATGCCAATACTATAATTTCCCATGACACCAAATAACTCATCAGGTGCGGCTAGATTTTTAATCCATAAAAATCCGCTGTCTATAATCTCGGTGTTAGGAATAAAATACTTGAATTCCCTTAAAACCCTAAAAAATAGAATCAGGATAGGCATCTGAATGAGTAAGGGGAGGCACCCTCCCATGGGGTTAATCTTATGCTGTTTGTATAAAGCCATTACTTCCTGATTCATGCGCTCTTTATCATGGCTATACTTTTTTTGTATTTCCTGTATAAGGGGCTGAATTTTTTGTGTGTCACGCATAGCCACTATCTGTTTTTGCATCAGAGGGTACATGATGGCTCTAATAATGAGGGTTAAAATAATTATAGCTAAGCCATAATTATGAGTAATTCCATATAATATACTGAGTAATTGTTCTACCCAACCTGCCAATGTATTCCAAATTCCCAAATCACTATTCTCCTTTTCTCTTTAAAAATACCGCCTGTATTTATCTATTTCTATTAAGCTTTCTATCTAATTAACATTACTTATCAAGTACCGGTACCGGGTCAAAACCGCCGGGATGATAAGGGTGGCATCTCAACACCCTCTTTAAAGATAGCCAGGTTCCTTTTAAATAGCCATATTTGCGAATGGCCTGTAGAGCGTATTCGGAACAAGTAGGGTAAAACCTACAAGTTGCCGGTTTTAAAGGGGAAATATGCTTTTGATAAAAGACAATCACTGTAATTAGTATTTTTTTCATCATTATAGTATTAACATAAGAATTCTCTTATGTTTCTCTCTTTACCAATTTGATATTATTCCTTTGCAATAATTCTATAATTTCTTGTTCTATCTCGGCAAACGTAGCTGAGATAATCTCCTTTCGAGCGACGATAACCATATCATAGCCCGGACTTAGCACCTTATTCTGTTGACGCCAGATCTCCCTTAATCTTCGCCTAATTTTGTTGCGCTGTACAGCATTGCCAATGCTCTTTTTAACGATAATACCTACCTTATTATTCTCCTGCTGAGTTGATAGGACATGGAGTACAATATTCTTTCCTAATATCTTATTTCCACCGGAAAAAACTCTTCTAAACTCACTAGTTTTTATGGAACTCTCCTTAACTAGGTTGCCATCTAACCGGAAACGGTTAATCTCTTCCTTCCTTTTTGTCTTCTTCTTTTCAAGATAAGTCTTCCGCTTTTAGTACTCATACGTTTACGAAATCCGTGTGTCTTCAGTCTCTTTCTGGTACTGGGCTGATAAGTACGCTTCATTTGTTTTTATTCTCCTGTTAGCTATTTAGAAATTGTTTTATATCTTTCCTGTCTTGGTTAGACTTAACCAATCATGCTGATATTGAGCCAGCGAGTTATGATTCCAAATTATAACTATAATTCCATAAATATGTCAAATACTGAAATAGTCTACCTCATTTCAATTATAATAACAAGATATTATAAAATCTGAAAAGCGTTTTAAAATTTGTCATTGCTTCTGGCTGGAGAAAGTGTTCAAAAAATTTCTTGGCATGTTTCCATATTTTTGCTATGATATTAGGAGTATAATTTAAACACAAACTTTAAATTTGCTCTTATTTTAATTGGGTTTTGTTTTTCTTATTTATCCACAACTGTTAATAAACTGTGAATTAGATAAAAACCTTTTATTATTACCGAAACCTTTGAAAGCCATTTTTTTTGAAAAATACTTTTATTACGGCAAAGGCTTTTTTGATCTAATCAAGAAGCCCATAGATTGTTTTCCACAGTCTATTGTTAATACTGTTAATACTTTTTTAAATTCTTAATTATTTAATAGTTGGGGCTGAACTTTTCAACAGCTGCTTAAATTACCATTAAACTATATGCTATTTAAGGGTTATTATGAACTATCACCGATTAGATGAAAAATGGGAGGAAGCTCTAAATATTATTCGGGACAGAGTGGGCCTGCAGATATTTAATACCTGGTTTTCCAGAATTCAACTCATCGACTTTAAAAATAATGAATTACATCTTGCGGTACCCGATAAGTTTTGTAAAGAATGGCTGGAAAAAAACCACATCCATTTCATCAATAATATTTTTATGGAACAACTGGGGCTAGAGGGGGATATTAACATTAAATTTAGTATAGATACAATCAAAAGCCCGAAGTCGTCCACAAATTTAATTGCCGGGGGGAAGAAGAACAAGGCGGCGGATAAAGATATCCTGGAGAAACAATATCGAGAAACCGGTTTAAATAGCAAATATACTTTTGATGATTTTGTGGTAGGGGACTCTAACCGATTAGCCCAGGCTGCCAGCTTGGCAGTAGCTCAATCTCCCGGAAAATCTTATAATCCCCTCTTTATCTATGGTGGGGTAGGATTAGGTAAAACACACCTTATGCATGCCATTGGAAACTATATTGTTAACAAAAATTCTCTTCATTCTATAAATATTGCTTTTATTTCTTCTGAAAAGTTTACCAATGAATTAATTAACGCTATTAAAGAAGATGCCACAGTATCCTTTAGAGAAAAATATCGTAATTATGATGTCCTATTGATTGATGATATACAGTTCCTAGTAGGGAAGGAAAGAACTCAGGAAGAGTTTTTTCATACCTTTAATACGCTATACAATGCCGGAAAACAGATTGTTATTACTTCGGATAAACCACCTAAAGATATCGCCAATTTAGAGAGCCGTTTGGTTTCCCGATTTGAATGGGGTCTTATCACTGATATTCAGATGCCTGAATTTGAAACCAGGATTGCTATATTACAAAAGAAGTCAGAATTTTATCAATTAGAGGTTTCTGATGATATTATAAATCATATCGCCGAAAAGCCATCTAATATTCGTCAATTGGAAAGTGCTTTAATTAAATTGAAGGCATATTTAGATTTAACAGGTCAAAAAGAGGTTGACTTTACCCAAGCCCAGCAAATCTTAAAAGACCTTATTCCTATTGAGAGAAAAGAGATATCCATCCCTTTAATTCAAAGACACACTGCAGAATTTTTTAATATCAAAATGGGTTTATTATTATCCAAAAAAAGAACTAGAAATATAGTAACTGCCCGTCATATTGCCATGTATCTGTCCCGGGAATTAACCGATAACTCCCTCCCTGTGATTGGTGCCTCTTTTGGAGGGAAAGACCATACCACTGTTCTTCACTCCTGCAATAAGATTAGAGAACAGCTGTTAAAAGATAACAAACTAAAATTGGATATAGATAGAATAATAAATAAGATTAAAAATAGTTCTTAAACAATAAATATATTTTGCTCATAATGAATAATTATTAATATCTTTTTAATGGGTAAGAAAATAATTTGTAATTTGAAATATACCTTCAATATTATAATATAACACTTATTAATAATTTCTTCGTTTTTTAAGTAAATAAATTAATATAATAATAAATATGGTTATGTGAATATTGTTAATAAAAGATATAATTATTAAGAATAATATCCACATATTTAACTGTTAAATTAGATGAGATTAAAATATTTATTCACTTTATTAACATTATTACTACTAATACTACTTATTCTTATATTTAATATATTTCAAAAATATTAAGCAAACTATAAAGAATGGGAGAAAAAAAATGAAAGTTATCTGTTCTCAAAAAAGTTTAGAAAACGGAACTCAAATAGTACAGAAGGCCATTTCTACCAAACTTGGTTTACCTATATATAACGGTATTCTTTTTGAAGTGACTAAAGATAATAAAATTCACTTATTTTCAACCGATTTAGAAATAGGAATTGATTGTTATATTTCCGCACAGATTATAGAACATGGTGCGGTAGTTATTCCCAATAAAATTTTCAGCGATTTAATCAGAAAATTTCCGGAAGGTAATATAGAGATTGAGGTAGATAAAAATAATATAATTCATATTAAAGAAGAAGATATGTCTAACTATAAAATATTAGGGTTTTCTGCTGAAGATTTTTCACCATTTCCTGATGTTCAAAGCAGAGTAAAGATTAAACTAACACAGAAAATATTAAAAGAGACCATACAAGAGGTGGTATTTGCTTCTTCTAGGGATGAGAGCAGATCTTTTCTAAATGGTATTTTATTTAAAAATGTAGAAAAAGGAATAGAGATTGTAGCAACCGACAGCCACCGTCTGGCCTTAAAAAAAATTAAATTAACCGGTAAGAATAGGATTGATACAGACAGCCAATTTGAAGTTATTATTCCCCAGAGAGCACTATCTGAATTATTTAAATTACTCAGCTTTGAGGATGACAATATAGTGGAAATAGATTTAGGTGAAAAACAGGTTATTTTTACTTTAAATTCGGAAGGGGAAAAGAATAGAATTAGGTTATTTTCCCGCATTATCGATGGCCAATATCCTGATTACCACCAAATAATACCTCAACAATTTAAAACTACTATTAAAATAGATACCGAAGAATTTAGACAAAGAATGGAAAGAATCAGTTTATTTGTTACAGAAGATATTAATACTATCAGATTAGAAACACATATTTATTCTCAGCAGGTAGGAGAAAATAGGGGAGAATTAATTTTAAAGGTAAACACACCGGATATAGGGGATGCCAGTGAACAGATTCCCTGCTTAATAGATGGGGAATATATTGAGATATCCTTCAATTCCCGTTATATAAATGATGTTTTAAGAATTATTAAAACAGATCAGACTGAGATAAAATTAAATGAAAATCTAAATCCTGCTATGATTAATCCAGTTGCTAAAGAAGAACAATATAGCTATGTTTTGATGCCGGTAAGAATGAGTTAATCCAGTGAGGACAACACTCCTATAAGGGCGTAGGTGAGGATAATACAGGAAGGAAAAATTATTTGAATGTTGATAAGATTAGATTAATTAATTTTAGAAATTTTAAAGATGCTTCTTTTAATTTTCATAGCTCCTTAAACATTTTCATAGGCGATAATGCCCAAGGTAAAACAAATGTTATTGAATCGATTTATACCTTACTAAGAGGAAATAGTTACCGAGCCAAAGAGGATTCCAATTTAATAAACTGGTCTGAAAAAGAAAGTTATATTTTAGGGGAAGTAAGTAAAAATAAAGAAAAATTTCAAATTAATATTCTACTCCAAGACATTGACCGGATAAATTCCCTGCCTAAAAAAGCCAAAAAAATTATCAAAGTAAATAAAAAATACCGGCAAAAATCCTGGCTCACCAAAAGATTCACCCCGGTAATATTTACACCAGAAGACCTGCAAATCATTAAAAGCTCTCCCTCTGTTAGAAGAAAATTTTTGGATGAGGTGATTATTAATCTTAATCCTATCTATGAACGCTACCTAAGGGACTATAGCCGCGTACTATTCCAGAGAAATATGTTGTTAAAGAGCATAGAAAGTAAAAGCAATTTAGAGCAACACTTAACTGTCTGGGACCAGAAAATAGTAGAAATAGGAAGCATGATTATCCGGTATAGGGTGAAAACCTTACAAATAATGAATCAAAAAGTTAAAATCATACATCAATTGATGACTAAAAACCAGGAAGTTTTAAAACTAAAATATAACAGTAATATTTTAACATCTTTTTCAGAAGATAATGAGGAGATAGGAAATATTTTTGAACAGAAACTCAGCCAGGCCAAAGAACAAGATTTAAGACTTAAAGTAACCACTGTCGGTCCCCATCGAGATGATTACTTTATTATGAACAATTTAGTGGATTTAGGTATTTATGGTTCCCAGGGGCAGCAGCGCACCGCAGTGTTAGCTCTGAAAATGGCCGAATTGGAACTATTGAAGGAGAAAGACCGTGAGTACCCCCCCTTGCTGCTAGATGATGTCTTATCAGAGCTTGATTCAGAAAGAAGATTATTTTTAATGAAAATAATCAAAGAAAGGCCTCTGCAAACTTTTATTACCAGTATAGATATAGAAGACTTGACACAATATAATATTAATTCCTCCTCAAAAATATTCCGAATAAAGGACGGGACAATGCAGAATGATGGAGAGTAAGGAACCAAGACATATCAATGAGATTGTCCAATCATTTTTTAAATCGCGCAATTGGACACAGAGAGTCGATGGTTACAATTTTTTTGATTCTTGGGAAGATATTCTTCCTCCTGAAATTGCCCTAAATACCAAACCACTGAAAATTCAGAATAATAATCTTTTTTTAATGGTTAAAAACCATATCTGGGCAAGCGAAATAGTTATTAGAAAAGGTGAAATTATCAATATATTAAACCAGGAAATTGGACAAAATTTAATAGAAAACATCATTATAAAAATAAATTCAAGTAAATTTATTGATAAACCATAGCAAGTAGGCGACCTGTATAGGCTAAGCAGCTTACATTCTTTTATATCCGTGTCCAAGTACGCTGTAATTAAAATGATAATACGGTTAGATTTTGGTCAAGTGTGCTTCTGCTCCTCCTATGCTAATCCTTTCGGTTATAAATATTCTATAGGAAAGTGAACATGCATGGCCAATTTTTTTAGATTAGTTTAGACTAAAGCGTAGACACTATTTAAAATTAGTACAAATAAAACTGTAAGAAGGAGTAATTATCGTATCATGAAAAACAAAAATATTTATTGGGTTAAATTTAAATCTAATGAACTGAAGTCTTATATTGACGATAAAACAGTAGTTGTTATTGCCGTAGGCTCTTGTGAACAGCACGGTTTTCATCTGCCCTTGGAAACAGATACAACAATCGGATATCGTTTAATAGAGGAAGCAGCTTTGCTAGCAAAGGAAAAAGTGTTAATTTTACCACCTATTTGGGTTGGTTATTCGCCTCATCACATGGATTTTTGCGGCAGCATAACCTTAAGACAGGCAACTTTTAGCAACTTCGTTTTGGATATTTGTGTGAGTCTAGATGCTCATAAAATAAAGAATATTCTAATTATAAATAGCCATGGGGGGAATGTCGGAATTTTAAGAACAGTGGTTGATGAATTAGGAGCAAGTCATAATATTTACCCTATACTCGTAACATACTATAATTATTTTTCAGAAATTATCCAAAAAGCTCAAAGGTCACAAAAAGGAGGAATGGGGCATGCCGGGGAGCTAGAAACTTCATTGCAACTTTACCTGTCTCCCGACCTTGTTGATACTGAAAATTTAATGGGGGGAATAATAGAAGCTAAAAAATATTTTCAGCCCGGCATGTTCACAAACAAAAGAATACACCAGTATAGGCCTTTTTCTCATTATAGCGATATTGGAGTTATTGGAGAGCCTAGGGCAGCTTTAAAAAGCACAGGAAAAGAGCTCTTTCAGATCATGGTCCAAGAGTTTTCATATTTGTTTGATGATATTGCGAATGGGCTGGCTAATTAAATTAATAAGCAAAAATAGGAATGTAAATAAAACAATTTAAATCAACTATTTTTTTAAATCAATAATCTCTTTATCACCCAAAATACTCTGCCAATTCAATAAAAAATATTCAACCTAAGCAGTAAATTTAACTTGATAAATCCTTTGAAAAGTAAATAGCGAAAATAAAGCGGCATAAAAGAACAGATGGTTCAGGCATAGGCCTTCTGGCCAACCTGTTTATCAATCTCTGGCATTTTCCGATAGGATCCAGCTTTGAAGCTAGCTGAGATTATTTTAGATTTTTAAGAAGAGAACTAAAACAACTAAGAAAAATTGGCAGGAACAAATTTTTAAGGTGTATTATCTTTTTTCGTTGGCATTATCTTGACTTTCCGAGTGCAGGTTCCTACCATATTGATAGAACAAAAATTACAATATACGATATTCGTACGATAGGGCTATTTCTTGCTTATGAGAATGGGCAGGGAAGTAAAGCCGGGGGGAAAGGCCGCCAGTAACATGGAGAGCCCCTTCTTAAATTAATGGAAATGCTCCGGCTACATGTTGCCCGGTGTTCTTGTAGCAAGGAAGGTCCAACTTTAAGCATTTGTAAACACTTTATTATCGAATATTTAGGCAAGAAACATTTGTATCTATGGGCAAGCCCTCTCAATTAATTCGAGTTGTCCCCAATACTATGACCAGTATGGTAGACTGCCTGATTAAACGGGGATTGCTGCAAAGGTGCCGTGCCCAACAGGATAGGCGGAGGTGCTGGTTGCCCTTTCTGGGGAAGGTAAACAATTTTACCGAGAGCACTGCCGCCAAACTCTAAAAATACACAGCAGCCTTTTAACAAGCTTATCCGATAAGGGCAAGAGCTTTGGTGGATGCATACAGGAACTGAAAAATATACCCCTACTTAAAAAGTATTTTGAGTAAAATTATAATGTTAGTTCGGCGAGGTGTTAAATTTAACCGATGAATGAAAAAATAGAGCAAGTACCAGTTAAATATTATTTAAAGACAGTGCCAGAGGTCGAGCAGGATTTAAAAACCTCTTTACAGGTGGGGCTAACGCCTGCTGAGGCTGAGCTGCGGTTGGAGAAAATCGGGCCGAACCAATTGCAAGAGGGTAGAAAAAGGACTATCTGGCAGATGTTCTTAGACCAGTTTAGCGATGTTTTGATTATAATCTTATTAGTCTCTGCCGCTATTTCTGTGTTATTGGGAGAGGTGACTGATGCGATTATTATCGGTATCATTGTAATTTTAAATGCTACCTTGAGCGTAGTACAGGAGTTTAAAGCAGAGAAATCCCTCGATGCCTTAAAAAAGATGACCGTTCCGGAAGCCCTGGTATTAAGGGGAGGAAGACAGAAAAAAATAAAATCTACTCAATTAGTGCCCGGAGATATAGTATTTTTAGAGGCAGGTGAGCGGATTCCTGCTGACCTACGCCTATTTGAAGTTACTGAATTAGGTATTCAAGAAGCGGTATTGACCGGAGAATCAGAACCGGTAGAAAAGAATGATCGGGAGCTGACCAGTCAGGGAGAGGTGTCGTTGGGCGACCGTTTCAATATGGCTTATACGGGCACTACGATAGTAACCGGTCGTGGCAAGGGAATAGTAGTTGGCACCGGTATGAATACTGAAATCGGCCAAATTGCCGGGATGTTGCAGGAACAACAAAGAGAGTTAACGCCTCTGCAAAAAAAGCTGAACCAGGTTGGAAAAAACTTAGGAATAATTATCCTGGCAATAGTAATAGTTGTTGTTTTATTAGGCTACTGGCGGGGAATTCCCTTTTTTGATATGTTCCTTACCGGTATTTCCCTGGCGGTTGCCGCAGTTCCGGAAGGGTTACCGGCGGTTGTCACTATAGTGCTTGCTTTAGGCGTACAACAGATGATTAAGAAAAATGCCATTATCAGACGTCTGCCGGCAGTAGAAACCTTAGGTGCCACGACTGTAATCTGCTCTGATAAGACCGGAACATTGACTCAAAACCAGATGACAGTACAAAGACTGGTTTTGCCGGAACGAGAGATTGAGGTGGAAGGTGTAGGATATCAACCTGCCGGACATTTTCTGGAAGGTGTGCACATTATTAGTCCTCGTGATTATGAAACCCTATCTCTCTTATTAAAAGCCGCCGCACTTTGTAACAATTCCTATTTAAGAAAGAACGAAGATGACCGGCAATGGGAGATTATCGGTGATCCCACTGAAGGAGCATTGGTGGTAGCTGCTGCCAAAGCAGGTTATCAGAAGGAAGGATTGGAAAAAGAATACCCCCGCGTCAGGGAGGTACTTTTTGATGCTGAACGGAAGAGAATGTCCACCATTCACCGCACACCGGCAGGGGATTATATGCTGTTTACCAAAGGAGCCTCGGAAAGTATTATAGAGCGCAGTGTTACCTTTAGAAATGATGGACAAGAACTAACTGTATCTGATGGCTTTAGGGAAAAGATTATAGCACGGAATAATGAATTAGCAGCCATGGCATTGCGTGTTTTGGCGGTTGCTTACCGGCGTATAAGCCCTCAAGAGTTGGAAGGAATAGATAAGAATAAAAAATTGGATCCTGACCGGTTGGAAAATGGGTTAACCTTTTTAGGGCTGGCTGCTATGATTGACCCGCCCCGCAAAGAGGCGGTTGAGGCGGTGCAGACTTGCCGTCAGGCAGGAATTCGCCCCGTTATCATAACCGGTGATTTTGCCCTAACCGCCCAGGCGATTGCTGAGAAGATAGGCATATATTATCCCCAGGATAAAATAATTACCGGCATAGAATTAGAACAGATGTCTCAAGAGGAATTGGAACAGGTGGTAGGACAGACTGCAATTTTTGCCCGGGTATCGCCACGTCACAAGATGAGGATTGTTCAAGCTCTGCAAAAGAACGGACAGGTGGTAGCCATGACCGGGGATGGTGCCAATGACGCACCGGCACTGAAAGAGGCGGATATCGGGGTGGCTATGGGCATCACCGGGACCGATGTAGCTAAAGAGGCAGCGGATATGGTTTTAACTGATGATAATTTTTACTCTATCGTGCGAGCCATAGAAGAAGGCCGAAAGATTTATCAGAATATCAGAAAATTTATTAATTATTTACTATCTTGCAATTTAGGAGAAATTTTAACCATATTTGTGGCTATCCTGATCGGCTGGCCACGTCCGCTCTTGCCTATTCAAATTCTCTGGGTCAATCTGGTGACCGATGGTTTAGCTGCTTTGGCTTTAGGGCTAGACCCGGCAGAACGGGATGTGATGAGTCAACACCCCCGTAATCCCAAGGAAGGTTTCTTTTCAGGCAAGATGGGCTTTAATATTTTCTCTCAAGGGGTTTTTATTGGATCAATAACCCTGATTGCTTTTTATTATGGCTATAGCCGGTATTCTTTAGCGGTTGGTGAAACTATGGCTTTTGGTGCTTTGAGTTTGAGTCAACTGGCTCACTCCCTCAACTCTCGCTCCAATAAATTTTCTATCTTCAGTTTAGGTATTTTTAGTAACCGTTATTTAGTGCTGGCTATCATTGCCTCTGCTTTTTTACAGTTGGGTGTTATGTTGATACCTTTTTTACAATCTGTTTTTCAAGTAACAGCACTTACTGCTGTCCAATGGCTGGTAGTTATTTTTATCTCCTTAACACCCATTCCTTTTGTAGAACTCTTAAAAAAATTAAAATTAACTTATTAGGATTGTTTTTAAAATAGAATTATTCGAATACTTGTTTCCTCGCATTCGGTCCGGGGTTACATTGAAAGTCTTCTCTACTTCAAACATACCCTATTCCTTTATTCCTAATAATAAATAAAAAACTTAAAGTCAACGATGAAAAGCTTGCAGCTCTTGGCATTTCGCTCATACATGTTTTTTCATCAGGTATGGTATACTGGTAGCGATATTAATTTATAGTAGAATTTATGATTTACTTGAAATAAGGGAGCAGCAAAATGAAATGTGATGTTAAATCCATCATTCAGGAACTGGAACAGGATTATACTATCCGTCCATACCTGACTGCGCTGGAGTATCTGCCGGCACAGGAAGCCAAGTTAGCCGATTACCCGGGCTGGCTGAAGCCGGAACTGATTAACCGTTTAAAAGAGGATGGCATAACCAGGCTCTATTCACATCAAGTGAGTGCCTTAAATGCTATCCAAGAGGGGCAAAATGCGGTGGTGGTTACCCCTACTGCTTCCGGTAAAACACTTTGCTATAATTTGCCGGTATTGAATAGGGTTATCAGAGAGCCGGAGAGCCGGGCAATCTATCTTTTTCCCACTAAAGCTCTGGCTCAGGACCAACTGAGAGAACTATATCGGTTGGTAGAAGCCCTGGATAAATCTATCGGTACCCACACCTATGACGGAGATACCCCGGTATCAGCTCGTTCGGCTATCCGTAATCAGGGGAACATCATTGTCACTAATCCTGATATGCTGCATACCGGTATATTGCCCCACCATACTAAGTGGCATAGATTGTTTCAAAATTTGAAATATATTGTCATAGATGAGATACATATCTATCGTGGTGTGTTCGGCAGCCACATGGCTAATGTATTGCGCCGTTTAAAACGAATCTGTGAATTTTATGGTTCTAAGCCGCAGTTTATCTGCTGTTCAGCCACTATCGCCAATCCTCAGGAGTTGGCGGAAAGAATTACCGGAGAAAAATTTACCCTGATTAATAACAATGGGGCGCCCAGCGGAGAAAAATATTTTCTCTTTTATAATCCACCGGTAATCAACAGAGAACTCGGTATAAGGAAAAGCTTGATTAAAGAAACATCGCGCCTGGTCAGTAAATTTCTAAATCACGATATACAGACTATCGTTTTTGCCCGCAGCCGTCTGGCCACCGAGCTTTTGACCAGTTATCTGAAAGATTATTTTGAAAAATTGGGACAAGACCGCGACTTAGTAAGAGGGTATCGGGGCGGTTATCTGCCCAATCTGAGGCGTGAGATTGAAAAAGGGCTTAAAGAGGGCCATATCAAGGGTGTGGTCAGCACCAATGCCTTAGAATTAGGGGTAGATATAGGACAATTGGATGCCTGCTTCATTGCCGGCTATCCGGGTACCATTACCAGTACCTGGCAGCAGGCAGGTCGCGCCGGTCGGCGTTCCCACTCCTCAGTGGCTATATTGGTTGCCTCCAGTATCCCCTTAGACCAGTATATTATCAATTCCCCTGATTACTTTTTTAAGGAGACCCCGGAGAGTGCCGTTATTGACCCTGACAATTTGAGTATTTTAATCAGTCATATCAAATGTGCCGCCTTTGAACTCCCCTTTATCCCGGAGGAAAAATTTGGTACAGAAGAGCTGGAAGAGATACTGCAATTCCTAGAGGATAAAGGAATTCTTCATTTCTCACGAAATAAATGGCACTGGATGAGCGATGCCTATCCGGCTGATGAAATCAGTCTGCGCAGTGCTTCCCCGGATAACTTTACCATTATCGATGTAGAGGAGGGAATGGACAAGGTTATCGGAGAGGTTGACCGAGAAAGCGTCCACACTACCATATTTGAAGGGGCTATCTATATACATGAGGGTGAACAATACACCATTACCAAACTTGATTATGATGATTATAAGGCTTATGCCAAGAAGGTGGAGGTCAATTATTATACCGATGCCCAGGTAGAGAGTGATATTAAAGTTATGGATGTCTTTAATCTGCATGAGGAAGAAAATGTTTACCATCAGCATGGTGAGATAGCTATTACTACCCTCTCCACTATGTATAAAAAGGTAAAATTCTATACCCATGAAAATTTGGGTTATGGCAAGATTAATTTACCGGCAGAGGATATGCATACTACTGCCTATTGGCTTATTTTAGCGGAAACCTTTCCCCAGCTAGTGGGTGGAAAAATTGCCCCCGGTGCTGCCTTTGACCTGGCAGGGGGCTTATTAGCTCTCTCCAATGTTCTGGTCAATGTAGCCCCCTTATTTGTAATGTGTGATCCCAATGATATTAAAGCAGTGGCCCAAGTTCGCTCTCCTTTTACCGATTTACCCACACTCTTTATCTATGATAATTACCCGGGAGGGGTTGGTTTTAGTGAGAAAATTTTTGAGTTACGCTCTAAAATCTTAGCGGCAGCTCGTAATTTGATCGAAAATTGCGGCTGCGATGAAGGATGTCCTTCCTGTGTGGGACCCATTAATCAGGTTGGGAAACAGGGGAAGCAGAGTGCACTCTTCATTCTGAAGGAGGCCATTCGTTAATTATGAACTTACGTGACCGACTGGAGCAGATTGAGAGTCTGAAGAAAAAAGTACAGCAAATCAGCAATAACCGTAATCAGAAAAATACTTTTTCTAAAAAAAGTAACAATAAGTCATCTGTCTCGGAAATTGTACCCGGAAATACCATTGAGACACCGCATGGCAATTGTTTCTATGCGGAAAGAATCATTACCCCGGATACCTCTTTTGGTGAAAACTCCTTATCCGACATACAACGCTATTTTACCCCCGGATTGCATCTTTGGTTGCCGCAATTTAATAGGAGAGGCGAAGAGTTCAAATTAGAAGAGATGCTCTTTTTTGATACCGAAACGACCGGATTGGCGGGAGGTTCCGGCACGTATATTTTTTTATTGGGCCTCGGCTTTTTTAGAGGCGAAGAGTTCCATATCAGACAATATTTTATGTCGGACTACCATGAAGAGGAAGCCCTCTTATGGGGGGTTAACCAGCTTTTTGGTCAGGGCTTTAAGATATTGGTTACTTATAATGGGAAAAGTTATGATTTCCCTCTATTGCAGACCCGCTACATTATGACGCGGCAGCCCTTTCACTTGAATACCTCTCACCATCTTGATTTACTCTTCCCCACTCGCAGACTATGGAAGAGGAGGCTACAGGACTGCACCCTGCAAAATATTGAGAAGGAAGTTTTGAAAATTAGGAGAAACGGAGATATACCCGGTTATCTTATTCCCCAAGTCTATTTTCGCTATCTGCTGGATAAAGATGCCCGGCCCCTTAAACCGGTATTTGCCCACAATCAGCAGGACATTATTTCCCTGGTGCTTCTCGCTACCAGGATTGGTCAGGTATTAGAAGATCCCTTAGAGATGGTAAAGTCAGCATTAGACTTATGCAGCATCGGTAAAATATTTGAAGGACATAGGGATTTTCAATATAGCAGCAAATGTTATGAGGAAGCCTTAAAATGCGACCTCTCTGATGAAGAGGCAGTGGAAACCTTAAGATTGTGTGCCTTTGCCTATAAGAAGCAATTAAAATGGGACAAAGCAGAGGCCGCCTGGCGTGATATTATCTCTTTAAGTAGAGATTTTTCGCCCTATCCCTATGAAGAATTGGCAAAATATTATGAACACCAAAAGAAGGACTATGGTCAGGCTGAAAGTATTGTTGAAGAGGCTTTACATAGGTTAAACCGGGAAAACATTTCCGGGAGCGTGAAAACAGAGTGGCGAAAGGATTTAGATCATCGCTTAGCCCGTATAAAAAGGAAAAAACAAAGGGAAGGATTTTCTTGTTCTGAAGGGTAGTGAAGTGAGTAAGAAGTGACCATAGAATATAGAAAAGGAAAAAAGAATTATACCATCAAGGATTGGCCGGAATACGAACGTCCTCGTGAGAGATTATTGCAGCATGGTCCTCAATTTTTGACTGATGCCGAGTTATTAGCTCTTATAATTAACAAGGGCCATTCCGGTAAGACTGCATTGGAAGTGGCTCGGGATTTGCTGGCCCAATTCGGCAGCCTCAGGAATTTAGCAACGGCTTCTTTTGCCGAAATAAAAGAAATAAAAGGTATAGGACAAGCCAAATATGCCCAGATAAGGGCGGCTTTAGAGGTGGCAGTCAGATTATCAAGGGAGAAGGTCTTACCGGGAACGAGAATACAAAAAGCCCAGGATATAGTTGATTACTACTATAGCAAAATGAAAGACAAGAAAAAAGAGGTATTTCATATTTTACTGCTTGATATTAGATACCAGATTATCCGTGATGTACTTATTTCTATGGGTAGCCTGAATGAGACCACCGTCCATCCCCGCGAGGTGATGAAAGAGGTTATTAAAGAATCAGCCGCAGCCATTGTCTTTTTACACAACCATCCCAGTGGTGACCCCAACCCCAGTCCGCAAGACCTGGAATTGACTAAAAGATTGTGTCAGTCCTGTGCCATGTTAGGGGTAAAGGTGCTGGACCATATTATAATAGGAGAAAAATGCTTTTATAGCTTCGCCCAGATGGGGCAGATTTGAAATTGTAAAAATAAGTAGCCCACAAAGTAAAAATATTGATAGAGGAGAATCGGATGAAACAGATTAATATAAAGTATTGCACCAAATGCGGCAGCCTGTTGACCCAAATGGAAGAAGAGGGCAAGGTTCGGAAGTATTGCGAAAATTGTCAGACTACCTATTATGATAATCCCCTCCCCAGTGTAGCAGTGGTGGTTAGTGATGGGAATGACCGCATAGTATTGGTAAAGAGAAAATCAGAGCCGGGGAAAGGAAAATGGTCTTTACCGGGTGGATTTATTAATAATGGAGAATCAGCTATTCAGGCGGCATTGAGAGAATTGGAGGAGGAGACCGGTTTAAAGGGCATTGTAAACAATTTTATTAAAATTTTTAACCATGAGAGTGATTTATATGGCCATGTAATTATTATCACCTATGAGGCGGGCATTATTGGTGGGGAGTTGCGTGCCGGTGATGATGCAGAAAGGGCTGAATATTTTAATATTGCAGATATGCCTCCCCTGGCCTTCCCCTTTCAGCAGGAGGCAGTAGAGCAAGTTTTCGGCTGTTCTTAAAAATATTTTTCTAATTAATACAATATTTATCATAACTAAATTATTTTCAGAGGTAATCAGGAGTAAAGAACACCAATATGGAAGAAGTAAAATTTTTTAAAAAAGATGAATTAAAGGTAAAACCGGTATTAAAAAACTCCCAGATTAGGGCAGTAGCCCATAACCATGTCATGATGAGCTTGTTTGATTTTGGTTCCGAAGATACTATTATGCCGGAACATGAACATCCGCATGAGCAGATCTGTTATGTCCTCAAAGGTTCTGTAAAAATGATTGTCGGCTGTAAAGAACAAGTCTTAAAAGCAGGCGAAGGGGCTATTATTCCTTCTAATATGACCCATGAGGTACATGCTCTGGTAGAAGGTGCTCAGATAATTGACATTTTCTATCCCGTCAGAGAAGATTTTTTGTCCTGATTAGCGGCACAATAGTAGTAAAAAGGGAAATTAGATGAAAGTATTGGCACTTGATTATGACGGGGTAATTGTAGATAGTGAAATGGATGCCCTCTTTGTCAGCCATAATGCCTATTTGCAGTTGATAGGTAACAACAATAGCAAAGTATTTGGCGGAGAAAAGTTTACTTTTCAAAACTGGGCTGATATTCAAAAGAAATATGCCCGAGATATTGCCCATTATCGCTCTCTAAGGCCTTATATCAGAGCGGCTACCGACTATGGCTTGATACAAAAACTGCTCGAAGAAAAAAATTATATCTCTACTCAGGTAGAATTTGACCAATACCGCAATACGGTTAAATTTGAATTTGATAAGTTTTACGAACTATTTTATAGAGAGAGAAAGAGATTACAGGAGATTAGTTTTCAAAAATGGTTGGCTCTGGAGCCCGCTTATCCGGAAATAGTAGGGGGGATTAAAAAATTTGTGCAAGAAGGGGTAAAAGTGGCGGTAGCTACCTCTAATCTCCGTGACACCATTGCCCGGGCTTTTCTTCCGCAATACTATAATATTCCCATCAAAGAAGAGGATATACTCGATATCAGTTTTGGAGAAGATAAATCCAATCAGATTAAGTATATGAACAGTTTTTATGGGGCTAAATTTGCAGAGATTTACTTTGTTGATGACCAGCTGGCGCATCTGGTGCAGACTCGTCCTTTAGGAATCAATGTCTTGCTCGCCGGTTGGAGCTATGCAACTTCCCAGCAAAAGAGAAAGGCAAATAAGCAGAACATCCCGGTTATAGAAAAAACAGCGGATTTCTATCCAACTATCAAGAGATATATGAATAAAGCTGAAAATCATGCGTGATAAGTGTGAAAGAATAATTATTTGAAGTGAAAAAGGAGGAATCAGCGGATGAAAGTAGCTGCTTATCAGGAAGTGCCTTTAGAAGATATGGCAATGGAAGATACCAAAGGTGCGAAAGTGAGATGGCTTATTTCCGATAAGGATGATGCCGAAAATTTTGCTATGAGGATGTTTGAAATTGACGCCGAGGGTCACATTCCCTACCATGCCCATGATTGGGAACATGAAGTATTCGTACTGGAAGGCGAGGGAGAAGTCAAGATAGAGGGCAAAAGCTATCCTATTAAAAAAGACAGTGTGGTCTTTGTGGAGCCGGGGCTGGAGCACGGGTTTAAAAACACGGGAGAGGAATTGTTAAGGTTTCTATGCCTGATACCTTATAAATAATCGTTCGTCTGCCAACTAGACTATGGTTCACAAATCAATTAAAATTATAGGTAAGATAGCAGAATAAATTTTATGATAGCAGAGGGTCTCAATGAAGATATTAGCTGTTGATTATGATGGGGTAATCAGTGATAGTGCTTTAAAATCATTATTCACCGCCCACAATGCCTATTGCCGTTATTTTGGCTCTGAGGTGAAAAAGAATTTTGGTGGGGAGATTTTCACCTTTGACAATTGGGAGCGTAAGAAGAAGGAATACCACCGGGAGATGGAGAAATACCAACGGTTGCGTGCCTATGTGGAGTATTCCTGTGATTTTCTGGTCATGATTAAGATTATAGAAGAAGAAATACCGGTACGTGACCAACAAGAGTTTAGAAAAATCCGCAGTGAACTGGATTTAGACTACGAAATCTTTCACGAACTATTTTTTCAGGAGAAAGAGATCTGGCAAAAGAAAGATTTTACGAAATGGTTTGCCCTATCCCCTGCCTATAAAGGGGTCACAACCGGAATAAAACGGCTATTACAAGAGGGAGTGAAAGTAGTCATTGCTACTTCTAATTTGGGTACTGCTATTCATCCGGCCTTCCATCAGGATTATTTAGGATTTGTACTGCCAATAGAGGATATATTCGATAAAAACTACGGCCGGAGTAAATCCGACCATATGAGAGCCATAGCAGCACAGTACCGGACCGATTTTAATAATATCTGTTTTATCGATGATCAGCTTAATTATCTGGAGGAATCAAAGGAGTTAGGAGTGCAGGTCTTTTTAGCCGGCTGGGGGTATTGTACAGAGGAACAGAAGGGAATTGCCCGTAAACAGGATATCACCGTAATAGAGAAAGAAACAGAATTTTATTCAACTTTTAGTAAGATATTAATTTAAAGTTATTTATAGTAAATATTAGATAGTAATAAATTCAAAGAAAGATATTGGAGGTAATTATAATGAAAAATTATACCGATTTAAACCCCGGAAAAAGAATTTTAATGGGCCCGGGTCCCAGTGATGTCCATCCCCGTGTCTTAAAGACCATGGCAACCCCCTTAGTAGGCCACTTAGACCCCGACTTCTTAGAGATAATGAATGAGACCAGAGAGATGCTAAGAGAGGTCTATCAGACCAAAAATGAACTGACTATCGCCATCTCCGGTACCGGTAGTGCCGGTATGGAGGCAGTATTGGTTAATCTGCTTGAGCCGGGTGATAAAGCGGTTGTCTGTATCAACGGTTACTTTGGTGAGCGTATGGCAGATATTGTCAGGCGTTGTGGGGCAGAACCGATAATCCTGAATGCCGAATGGGGCACCATCGTAGAGCCGGATGAAGTCAAAAAAGTCCTTGCTGATATCGGCAAGGTAAAACTGCTTGCTATAGTCCATGCCGAGACCTCAACAGGAGTAAGACAACCTTTAGAAGAGATATCCCGGCTGGTAAAAGAAGCCGGAGCACTCTTCGTAGTGGATGCGGTAACCTCACTCGCCGGTATACCAGTAGAGACCGACAAATGGCAGATCGATGCCATCTATAGCGGTACTCAAAAATGTATCAGTTGCCCACCTGGACTTTCACCGGTCTCCTTTAGTGAAGCCGCCCGGGAGGTTATGACTCAGCGTACCACCCCTATTCAAAGCTGGTATTTAGATATGAAGATGCTGGGCAGTTACTGGGGTCAAGAGCGATTCTACCACCATACCGCACCAATCAGCATGTCCTATGCCCTGCATGAAGCCCTGCGCTTAGTCTTAGAGGAAGGATTGGAAGAACGTTTCAAAAGACACAAGCTCCATTCCAAAGCACTGGTGGCAGGTCTGGAGGCAATGGGGTTAGAGATGGTGGTAGCTCCTGAGTATCGGCTACCGGAGTTAAACTCAGTCTATATCCCGGAGGGTATTGATGATGTGAAAGTCAGAAAAGCACTACTCAGCGATTATGGTATTGAAATCGGCGGAGGATTGGGTAAGTTCAAGGGTAAAGCTTGGCGTATCGGACTGATGGGCTATTCCTGCTCCCGTGACAATGTCATGCTGCTTCTTGCGGCACTGGAGAATATCTTACAGGAACAGGGTTATAAAGCAGCACAGCATGGCATCATTGCCGCCCAGCAAGCCTACCGCAAATAAAGATAAACTGTCATAGGAGCGGCAGACTGTGCAAAACCCATCCTTTTTTGCCTAGCTATACTTAATTTAGCATAATGTAACCATAGATAATAATACAAAAAGAAAACTATAAATACTTTGTATTGAGCCTATCTTCCGATATAGCAAGCTCAAAAGATGGCAGTATAATAATTAGTTTTAGTTCTTTCATTCGGTAGATTTACCTCTCTTTAGAAAAAGAATGTCTCTTCTTTTTCTTTGGTTACTGCTAGAGGTAAGTCTGTCTTTTTTGTTGACTAACTGACAAACTTAATCCGAGAAATGGCTGCTAAAATTTTACACTGACGGAATTAAGTAATTATAGCTTTTTAAGTAAAGAACAACATTCAAGATTTTTTAAATTTCTTAGTAACTGCTTAAGATATATAACATGGGAGATATGTTATTAAAATAATTTTAGTTAACGATCTTTTCGTAATTCGCTTTTGAGATTGGAGAGATAGAATACACCGGCCAATACAATTAAAAATCCACTTGACTGATAAACATCAGGTACTTCTTTTAAAATTACATTAGCCAACACGATTGATATAGCGGGATAAATGGAGATAATGGCACTGGCTTTAGAAAGATTGATGCGTTTTATAGCGGCATAGAATGTTAAATAGGTTAAGGCATATACTACAGTTCCGTAAAAGATAAAAATAGCAAAAATATTGGGTTGAGTAAGTATCTTAAAGTCACCTGTTCCGGCTAACCGGTTTAATATAAATAAGAACACCCCGCCATAGAAGGTTCTTCCGGCAGCTATAAAAAGAGGGCTTATTTCGGTCTGATTTAGCAATCTTTTGCTAAAATAATGTCCCACTTGGTAGCAGAGAGGGGTTAATAAAACTAAAATATCGCCCCAATTCAGACGAGAGGTTCCCTGATAAATAACCAGTACGGTTCCTATAATAATTACTATAGTAGAAATTATCTGTCTGGTGGTTACTTTTTCTTGCAATAGCAGATATCCGATAACAAGAGAATAGACCGGTTCTGCCTGCAATAAAATTGCCGAATTTATTCCACTGGTTAATCTCACACCATAAAAAAAGACAATACTGGAGAGGGTGGTTCCAAAAAATCCGATAGACAGAAGGGAAAGAAAGTATCTCTTATCTATTAAGAGCAGAAGTGACTCTTTTTTAAACAAGATAATCAAAATTAAACTCACTGCGGCAATAAGATTGGTGACACTGGCAAAAAATAGAGGTTGCACTAAAGAGACACCATACTTGCCCAAAATAGGGTGAGCACCATGCATCAATACACAAAGGATTACCAGCAGCACCCCTTCTTTCTCTTTTCTATTCATTACACTATCTTTTCTTCTCCTTTTTAACCTTCCCGGTAATCTAATATTGTTCCGGCTCAAGATAGGGCAACTCCGTGCCGTCAAGTCTAATTCTGAACATGCCTAACTCTATTTGAGCTAAGGCTTTTGACGAAACAGATATTGGTAAATAAGTAGTCATTATCTTCTTCTTAAAATCAATATTTCCTATTATTCCTAATCCATTACTCAGCCCTTCGGTGTCAGTAAGAGATATTAACAGATTTTGGAACCACTCCGGAAAGATTATAACTATATGCTCTACTTTAAAATAATCTTTTATTTTGCTTAGCAATTCCTTGTCAGGATTATACTGCGGTTCAGGCGATAAAACCATTAGAGTCCTTTTTTCTACTATCTTTGTTGAAATAATCTCCCGTTGAAATTGCCGGAAAATTTGTGCTGCTCTGCTGCTCTTGCTGCCGAAATCAAAATCAAAATTAAAATCCCTTATAGGTATCGCTGAAAAATCAAGATCCCGCAATTGTGCATCTTGAAAATAAAGCTCAAATTGCTTTTTCCTTCTGGTTTTCCTTTCCGTCCAATTTTTCCTGATAATTCTTTGATATGGTTTTACACGGTAAATCTTAAGAGCAGGAAGGATTTCACATTCTGTTAGAATTGGCTCTAATTCCTGCTCGAATTGGAGGGCTATTAAGGCCGTCGGATTAATTCGCTTTATTAGATTACCCTTCAGATATGCTCCCAAACTACCCATTACCAGTCCGGTAGTATCAATTAAGAATACATCTGCATTCTCTTTATGAGCAACGGTATATAATCGATAGGCTTTCTCCAGAAATCTATCTATACCTTTCGCCGGAGAAGTGGCTCCGAAAAAGGACCTGTGATTTACCTGAACCAAGCCATTCTTTAAATTTGACCGGTTTACAATACCTATTCCCATAGTACCGGGTAATCCTAAAATAGATTGCCCTATGTCTAAATCTATCAGGGCTATTTTCCTATTTCTCCTCACCAGATATGCGGCAAGTAATTTAATTAGGCTAGTTTTTCCGGAATCAGATTTACCCAAGACCATTATTACTCCATTTTGGTTCTGGATTTTTCTGAACATTGGCGTCCAATCACCCGGTATGATTAAATCATGGTAGCTCAGCTCCAAACTAATCATTTTTGGTCCTTGCCTGCTTTAATAAATTGCTTTTTTGTGGTTGAATTTTTCTGGTAGGAGTGGCTAAATTGTATTTACGGTTCCCCTGCCGATCTTTTTATTATATCATTTATTAATGACAGACAGGGCAATACAAATCGATGTAGAGGGGCATTGCTATCCTCTCTCAGAGAGGGAGGTAAGTATAAAGATAACTGATTTAAGCTGATTATTACATAAAATAATCAGGGACTTTCCCCCTGATTATTCTTCACACTATATTTTATTCTTATTCAAACAAGGCTATTTTATAAAAGAGCATGTTAACTTAGTACCACTTGCTCAGTCGGTTACTTTGTATACTTCGTCTCCATCTCTAACTCTATCTTTTACTTTTATACCGACAGAGTCACCGGCTTGAGCAGATTCCACAGGATTACGGTCAATCTGTATAGATTCAATCTGCTGTTCAAAATCAGTAGTATGTCCGCTAAAATAGAGAGTGTCTCCTACTTTGATTTCTCCTGATTCAATTTCAATTGCCGCTACACCAATCTTAGCAAAGTAACTTACCACATGACCAATTAAAAACTTTTCCATTGCAGAGTCCTCCTTTCCTAACTGATTTTTTTAATTTAAATTATCAAAACAAATAGAATTACCCTGTTAATTAAGTTCTTTTCTTATTCTACTAATAAGCCCTGCCGAAATAAACCTGAGTAGTAGATTCCTTACCGCAAAAAATACACTTACCCTTTCCTTGCTGTTCTTCTAAGGAAATACAGCGAATTGTGGCTTTGGTCTCTGCTTTAATCTGATTTTCGCATAGCTCATCTCCGCACCAATATGCCTTTATAAAGCCAAGTTTTTCTTTTATTATCTCCTTAAATTCTTCATAGTTTTCCGTAAACCGAATATTCTCCTCTAAACGAGTCCGGGCTTGTATATATAGATTATTTTGAATATCATTCAGCCATTTTTCTAAAGCAGGAACTAATTCGTTTTCCGGTATAGCTATCTTATTCCCCTTATCCCTTCTCACTGCGGTAACCTGTTTCTCAGCTAAGTCACGTGGCCCGAT
Source organism: Candidatus Stramentimicrobium fermentans (assembly GCA_012520575.1). Lineage (GTDB taxonomy): Bacteria > Atribacterota > Phoenicimicrobiia > Phoenicimicrobiales > Stramentimicrobiaceae > Stramentimicrobium > Stramentimicrobium fermentans. The sequence goes on along the minus strand of JAAYOB010000002.1, from coordinate 15,487 downwards.
TTCTAACCGCACCGGAACCCCCTTCATCTCCCATTCGTTAAACTTCCAGCCGGGTGTATAACTGTCGCGGTCATCCAATTCCACTCTAAATTTCTCTTCCAGCAATCTCTTGTATTCTCGAGTTTTTTCCATTACTTCCTTTTTTGATTTATCGAAGAAAATAGGAACCAGGACTATTTGGGTCGGGGCAACTTGAGGGGGCAATTTTAAACCTCTCTCATCTCCATGTACCATAATTATAGCACCAACCAGTCTGGTGGAGGTTCCCCAGGAGGTGGTCCAGACATACTGTTCCTGTTGATTTTCATCCAGAAAACGAATATCAAAGGCTTGAGCAAAATTCTGACCCAGATTGTGAGAGGTTCCTGCCTGCAGAATCTTGCCATCACCCATTAAAGCCTCCAGGGTATAGGTGTGCATGGCGCCGGCAAATTTCTCATTGTCGCTCTTCCGCCCGATAATGACGGGAATAGCAAGATCAGTTTCTATGTAATCTTTATATACGTTCAATATTTTTAAAGTTTCCTCCTCGGCCTCTTCCCGGTTTTTATGGGCGGTATGACCTTCCTGCCATAAAAATTCCGTTGTTCTTAGGAAAGGGCGAGTTACCTTTTCCCAACGTACGATATTGGCCCACTGATTGATTAGCACAGGCAAATCACGCCAGGACTTAATCCATTTAGAATAAAGACTGCCAATGATTGCTTCAGATGTTGGCCTGACTGCCAATCGCTCTTCCAATTTTTCACTACCGCCATGGGTGACCCAAGCTACCTCAGGTGCAAATCCTTCTACATGTTCTGCCTCTTTTTTTAAGAGGCTTTCCGGGATAAAGAGAGGGAAATAGGCATTCTTATGACCGGTGGCTTTAATTCTCCGGTCCAGGCAATGCTGCATATTTTCCCACAGACCATATCCGTACGGTTTAATTACCATACAGCCTTTTACTGAGGTGTAATCCGCTAAATCGGCTTTTTTTACTACATCGATATACCATTGAGAAAAGGCCTCTTCTTGAGAGGCAATCTCTTTTACAAATCCGGTTTCCTTCATACTCGTTCTCCTCTGTCTTAAAAAGCAAAAAGATAAATAGATTGCCCAAATTTTAGCATATTTTCTCTTAATTGTCTAAAGAATAGGCTTAAAAACAACTCATCTAAATGTCCGACAAATTAAACAATTGTTTCTCTCTCTAATTTGGTATATATCGGTTGTTCTCAAATTAGTAGTATCTAATACACAAAACTATACTCTTTGATCTATGCTCTTAATAGTAGTAACCAGTAGGGCTTTGAGCTGAGCAAGTTAGGCTTGCAGGGAGAATAGTAATATACTATAATAACGACTATGGACAAAAGTAAATCCTTAACCTTAATTCTAATTGTTACTATTTCTATATTCTTGCTCTGCTCTATATTTTCAGTTGCCCGGACTGAGCCAAAAATAGGCTTAGCTTTAGGTGCCGGGGGACCCAAAGGCTATGCCCATCTGGGAGTATTGAAAGTACTGGAAAGGGAAGGAATTAAGATCGATTACATTGCCGGAACCAGTATAGGCAGTTTAGTGGGAGCCTTCTATGCTCTCGGTTTTGATGTTAAAAAGATAGAAGATTACATTTTGAAAGAAAACTTTACCGAATATATCTCTTTTAAGAATATTACCTTTGAATTTGAAGAGTATCAGGACAAGAAAGTAACGGGTATCTTTGTAAATCTTCCTAAAATGATAGCAGAGGCAACCTGGCCCAGGGGACTCTTGTCTACTACCGCTATCAGGGATAAATTTGACCAGCTTACCGATTGGTCGCATTTTGAATATGATTTAAAAATACCTTTTAAAGCAGTTGCTACAGATTTAATAACCGGTGAGAGAGTTATTATGGATAGCGGAAAGGTTTCTAATGGCGTTGCTGCCTCTATCTCCATTCCGGGAGTATTCTACCCCTTCGAATACGGAGGCAGGGTTTTAGTTGATGGTGCCTTAAAAGACCCTGTACCGGTTGATGTGGTTCGCGAAATGGGAGCTGATATCGTAATTGCGGTAAGTTTACAGGAAATTATCGGTGAACAAAAAAGCCCCAATAATGTTATCTCCATCATTGAGAGAAGTGTGGACATAATGATAGAAGACCTGACCGAGCTTTCTCTTTTAGGTGCCGATCTGGTCCTTAAGCCCCATTATCAGGGCGAGGTCTCCTATTTTCTAAAAAAGAAGGACCGGGTGGCCATTATTAGGCAAGGTGAGATTGAAACTCAAAGCAAGATTGAGGAACTGAAAGAGCTTATTAAAAACTTTTAAAATACCAAACCAATTCATTAACTTCTTGACAAAAAAGTATTTATTCCTTAGTATGGTTTTAGAACTACAATGATAGTAATTTGGCAATTGTAAAAATTAAGTAAACGGCAAAGTAGGGTAAACTGCAAATACAGAGAAAGGTATACAGGTGAAAATGCCTTAGTTGATTTTTACCCGAATAGAAGCCCTTATTTACAGGTTAAGAATAGGCTAGTCGCCTTTAAAAACTGACCATAAGTGGGAAAAGTGAGCATAATTAATTCATTTTTCCAAACAGGGTGGTACCACGGGAATATTATCTCGCCCCTCTTTCTTGGCAGGTTATAGAGACAAGAAGAGGAGCGAGATTTTTTTTACCTATTGGTCAGCAAATATTTAAAAGCCAAAATTGGGAGCTGTTAACATTATGAATCAATTACAGATAATCTGGCAAGGCTTGCCTTCCCTGTTGGCGGGAACCTTGGTTACCTTAAATCTAACCTTCTATTTTTTGATACTCGGTTTTTTACTGGGAATAGTACTTGCCCTGGGGCAGGTCTATGGCCCCTTTCCTTTAAAAATCTTTTTTATTGTACCTTTTGAACGTTTTTTCAGGGCTGTTCCCGAACTGGTATTGTTGTTTCTGTTTTTTTTCGGTTCTTCCTTTTTTCGTATCAATATCAGTGCTTTTATGGCTGCAGTATTGGCTATGGGTTTACGCTCTGCCGCCTATCAATCGCAGATATTTCGGGGAGCCATACAATCAATTGGAGAAGATCAGATGAGGGCAGCTCGCTCTTTGGGTATGAGTACCTTACAGTCAATTAGATATGTGATTCTTCCGCAGGCTTTAAGGCTCTCTATCCCCTCCTGGGCTAATGAATATGCTGTGGTACTTAAGGACAGCTCATTGGCCTATGCTATAGGTGTGACCGAACTGCTGAGGCAGGGCCGCTATATTGTAGCCCGTACTTTCGGTAATGCATTACTGGTTTACTCGGCCTGTGCCCTTATCTATTTTGTTTTAGTTTTCGCAGGCAATCAATTGTTAAAATTCCTGGAAAAAAAATATAAGATTCCCGGATTTGAAATACAAGAAAGAAGAGATCAATCTGTCTTGGAAAGGATCTAAAATGCCAAAGACTGTTTTAAAAGTTGAAAACTTACATAAGAGTTACGGTAATCTGGAAGTATTGAAGGGTATTTCTTTTCAGGTAAGACAAGGGGAGACTACGGTTATAATCGGCTCTTCCGGTACCGGAAAGAGTACACTGCTGACCTGTATCAATCAGATTACCCCACCGGATAAGGGCCGTATCTGGTTAGAAGACATTGAGATTACCGATCCGAAAACAGACCTCAATATGGTACGTTCTTCTATCGGCATGGTCTTTCAGCATTTTAATCTCTTTACCCATTTGAATGCCCTGGACAATGTTCGCTTAGGACTAACCGTGGTAAAAAAAATATCGCCGGAAAGGGCAACTGAAATCGGCATAGAAAAGCTTAAATTAGTAGGATTAGAGGATAAACTGCATTCTTATCCTGCTGAACTATCAGGTGGACAGCAGCAGCGGGTATCTATTGCCCGGGCTCTGGCTATGAGTCCCAAACTCATTCTTTTTGATGAGCCCACCTCTGCTCTTGACCCGGAATTAATTGGAGAGGTGTTAAATGTAATGATAGAACTGGCCAAAAGTGGCATGACCATGATAGTTGTTTCCCATGAAATGGGATTTGCGCGGGCGGTTGCCAATGATATTATCTTTATGGAAAATGGGGTAATTGTGGAAGAAGGGACACCTGAGGCTATGTTTAATTATTGCAAAAACCCCAGGACCAGAGAGTTTTTACATAAAATTACTGAACTTTACGGAGGAAAGAAAGAGTGAGCTTTCCGGAATTAGCCTGGAGTATTTTGCCAAAATTGTTAGAAGGCATGGTAGTCACTTTAGAGCTTACCATTATTGCTATCACTATGGGAGCTTTACTGGGTATCCCAATTGCCCTTGGCAGGGTATATGGCTCTAAGCTAATTTATATTTTTTGTACTTTTTTTGTGGAGATTTTCCGCGGTACCCCCCTTTTGACCCAGCTCTTTATCCTTTATTTCGGCTTGCCCAGTGTAGGCGTGATGCTTTCACCGTTTACCGCAGCTGTGATTGGTATGGGTCTAAACAGTGCCGCATATCAGGCAGAGTATTTTAGAGGAGCCATTCAGTCGGTTAAAGAAGAGCAGTTGATAGCAGCTTATTCACTTGGAATGAAACAGGTTCAAGCCATAAGATATGTGGTCCTGCCTCAAATGCTCCGTCTGGTAATCCCTTCCTGGTCCAATGAGCTCATCTATCTGCTCAAATATACCTCTATGGCTTATATGATTCAGGCTCCGGAAATTATTTCCCAGGGCAGATTAATTTCCTCTCGCAACTTTAGAACCTTTGAGGTTTTTATTGTTATTACGGTAATTTATCTTGTTGTAGTCTTAATACTTTCTAAATTTTTAGACCTGATGGAGAGTAAATTTCGCATACCCGGCTTATAGCAGGCGAGAAGGGGGTGAGATAACTACCGTTTTCTAAACAATTTACTGGGTAATTTATAATAAATTTTAAGGAGGATATAAAATATATGATTACCAAAGTAATTAAAAAAACAGTTAGTCTCTTATTTATTTTTGCAATGGTAATGGTGTCTGCGGCACTTATTTCTTCGGCTGCACCGGCTAAGGTTGTAGTAGGCACTTCGGCTGACTGGCCGCCCTTTGAATGGGTAGATGCCAACAACAATTTTGTGGGATTTGACATGGATTTAATGAAAATTATTGCTAAAATTCAAGGATTTGAGCTGGAAATACTCGATATCGGTTTTGATTCTCTTATTCCGGCCCTGCAGTCAGGTAAAGTCGATCTACTCGTTGCCGGTATGTCTCTTACGGAAGAGAGGTTGGCAGTAGCAGATGCGTCAAGCTCTTACTGGTCCGGTAACCAGGGAGTAATGGTTCGAGAAGACTCGGACCTGAACATAGCCACAGCTTTAATCGGTGGATATACTGTCGGCGCTCAAAGGGGCACCACCCAAGCAGACTGGCTGGAAGATAACTTGGTGCAAGAGGGAGCCAATATTAAATCATTGGAACTTTACGAAACGAATGATCTGGGGATTATAGACCTGGTAAATAAACGAATTGACGTATTTGTGGCTGATACTCCCGCAGCGGAAGCCTTTACCAAAGTCAACCCCATCAAAATAGTAGGCACCATCAATACCGAAGAGGAGTATGTCTGTTTCGCCCCAAAAGGCGACCCGAAGGGTATCTTGGCTTTAGTTAATGACGGAATAGCAAAAATTAAGATGACCTCTATCTGGAATAATCTGGTAAATGCCTATTTTGTAGGTGATTTAAATAAAATTTCAGATTGTTACCCCCAGGTTATTGACTTGTTAAAAACGGATGAAGAGGAATTTGCCAAAAACCTGGCTCAATGCATGATGACTAACTAAGATATTTAATTATTAAAATCAGTTTATTTTAAAAATGAATACACTCGTTCTGAATATTAAAATTTCCTCAGAACGAGTGTATTTTTTTGTAAAGGGCAACTTGTAAACTTCTATATTCTTCTGTCTATTCTAACGAAGTTTTGTTATAATAGGATGATTAAAAATGAAGGTTGAGAGAAGTGTAATTATGTTAAATAAAAAGGTAGCCTTTATACCTTGTAAGACCTATCAACAAAATGAAGTGAACCAGGCTGTTCAGCAATTACTCGCTGAATTAGGGGGTTTAGCCCAATATATAAAGCCCGGACAAAAGGTACTCTTGAAGGTCAACCTTTTAATGAAAAAACCCCCGGAGGCTGCAGTCACCACACATCCGGCTTTAGTGGAAGCTCTTGTTAATCAAATCCAAGCCCTGGGGGCAAAAACCATTATAGCTGATAGTCCGGGCGGTCCATTTACCAAAGCCTGGTTAAAGGGTATCTATCAGGAAACCGGCATGGTAAAAGTTGCTAAACGGACCGGTGCTGAGCTAAATTGGAATTTTGAGCAGCAGGAATTTTCTTATCCGGAAGGTAGAATCTTAAAACATATTACCCTGGCAAAAATTGTTAAAGAAGCAGATGTTGTTATTTCTCTGGCTAAACTAAAAACACATGGTTTTACCATCTATACCGGTGCGGTAAAGAATCTTTTCGGCACTATACCCGGTCTCCTGAAAGCGGATTACCATTTAAGGCTGGATGATGTAAGAGATTTTTCTGATATGTTGGTCGATATCGCTCAATTTGTAAAACCAACTCTATCCATTATGGATGCCGTTATTGCCATGGAGGGTCCGGGCCCTTCTGCCGGTGAACCGAAATCAGTAGGCCTTTTAGCCGCATCGGAAAACCCGCATGGGCTCGACCTGGCTTGCTGTTATATCATTGGACTTAACCCTGAGCAGGTACCTACCTTGCAGAAGGCTATAGCAAGAGGGCTGATACCAAAGAATATCCGGGAACTGGATATTCGAGGAATAGCCGATGAAGAATTCAAACCGATACCTTTCAAAGTACCTGCTACCTCCAGAAGCAGACATCTTCCCATTCCCCTACCTGCTAAATTGGACGATTTCTTTTATAAACTATTACGTCCTAAGCCTATTTTTATACACAAAAAATGTATTAACTGCGGTCTATGTGCCCGCAACTGTCCGCCCCAATGTATTGAGATGATTGCAAGTAAACCCCAGGCAGACCTTACGCGTTGCATTCGCTGTTTCTGCTGTCAGGAATTATGCCCTGAACAGGCAGTTGAAATAAAGAGAAGTAAACTATCTCGATTAATATTCCGATAATTGATCTCTTTTCTAAAAAAATGGATAGAAGTATTTTTACACTTTATGAACGGCTTGTCTTTAAAGGTGAAAAATAAATGAAAAAGATATTGCCGAATTCTCTTCAATATTATTTATTTCTTTATTCATTAAAATATTCCATAGGAAAAATAATACAAAAAGACCATAAAGAACGGATTATAATTCTATCATCACTTTTAAAGAATATATCCAGTAAAAATAAAACAAACTCTATCTTTTTTTGGTTTTTGATATCTGACAGACATTACACGTCCCGCATGATTTACAAAAGTTTTTACCGGTGCTACATTTAAATAATTTTCGATAAATATAGTACCCGCTTATCAGACCAACAATGATTAATATGATATTATCCATAACTATTTTCTCCTTCATTAATTCCTCATTGGTGGAACATACTCCTTACTTCCGTATCACCGGCTAATAGTTTGATTGCCAGCCAGCGGGGATTATAATTAGAATACCTATTATCATTAGCAATATTCTGTGTCAACTCATCTAAAATTTGTTCTATTTTTTGACCATAATCTACTACAAGACTATTCTTGTACTTATCTTTGCCAAGGCAACCTTTTAAAATAGCCTGCCGCAATTCTTCTTTCCCTCTTCCTTTTTGGGCAATAGTCGGAACAACGGGCACTCCAAGTTCTTTAGCAAGGCTCTCTTCATCAATTTCAAATCCTCTACCTTTGGAAATATCCATCATATTTAAAGCAACGACTAAGGGCATGCCCATCTCTAAAAGCTGGACAGTTAAGACGAGATGGCGTTCCAGATTGGAAGCATCGGCAATATTCAGTACCAGATCAGGGTTTTCGTTTATTAAAAAGTTGCGGGCAACTCTTTCTTCTAAACTGTATGAAGTCAGGCTATAGGTTCCGGGCAAATCAACCAATTTGATCTTTTGCCCCTGATAAGAATAAATACCAATCCTTTTCTCTACCGTAACGCCGGGATAATTAGCTACAAATTGCCTGGCTCCGGTTAACATATTAAAGACAGTAGATTTACCGGAATTTGGCTGCCCTGCTACCGCAACGATATATTCTTGTTTGTTCTTATTCATAAAATATTTACCTCTATATATTTGGCGTCAGAATGACGAATGCTCACATTGTAACCCCTTATTTTCAATTCAACCGGATCAACTAAGGGAGCATTGCGTAACACTTCTATCTCAACACCCGGAATAAAGCCCATATCTGTTAATCTCTGACCTGTAGCCCCACCTATATTAACATCAACCAACTTACATTTTTGACCGGGTTTTAATTGGTTCAAATAGAATGCTTTGTTTTTTGACATAGAAAAACTTCCTCCTCTATCTTCTCTCTTCAATCATGATTTTGCCGGCCACTCCCTGACCGATAGCCAAAGATGTATTATTTATGTTGACCAAAAAAGGACCTGGCCTACCGGGGGTAATCACTTCAATTTCTGATCCTTCAATAATACCCATATCATGCAAATGTTGAGAAAAATCTCTTCCTCCACAAAGCCCGACTAAAGTTACCCGGCCTTTTTGCCCTGCTTTAAGTTGAGCCAGTGGTATAATTTTAGATTGATTAAACACCATTCTCTGATTCTCCATTTCCTGGTTATTTATCTGGTTAATAAATTTTTTATTGGATTACAAATTATCATTAATTTCATCGGTTCTATTTTTAATAAGACCCATTAAGATCATTACAATAATTGCTAAAACATAAAACCATATTACCGCCTGTATACCGGTAAGACCTAACGAACTCCCTCCACTAAAAATAAGCACTGCAATAATGGAACCCAAAATAATAGGATAAAAAGTAGCAAAGAGCATCCATTTGGTACTACCGGTTTCCAATCGTACAGCCAACAGCGTAGGAATACACGGCGGATACATGGCCATAAACAACATAATGGCAAGTGCATGTAGTGGGGTCCATCCTGTTTCCTGTTCAGCAACCTTTTGTTCCAAACTTGCCCCTTCGTCTGATTTATAGATACTGCCTAAAGTTGCGACACTGCTTTCTTTTGTAGCAAAAGAACTGATCAGGGCAATATTGACCCGCCAATTAAATCCGGCGTATTTAGTTATTGGCTCTAATTTACGGCCAACAAAACCAAGCACACTGCCAATAACAGTCTTGTCGTGTATCTCGGCTCTTATTTCTTTTCTGCTTCGTTCAAACTGAGTAAGCGCCTTAGATACCTGTATGGCATCTTTATCTCTTGTAAGCTCACCCTCTTCTCTATATATTCCTCTATTGGCAATGATGTAAAAATCTTTGTTTCTTTCCCTAAACTTTTGCTCAATTATGTCTTCCTTTTTTGCGCCATTTGCACCCCGTTTTGCCAAACTATAATCATTGCTATAGTTGATATAGCTTTCCAGATTATCTCCTGAAAGTACAGCACGATAAGGAGATTCTTCTCCTATACTACGGTAAAACTTGTCAACAATCCGATTCATTTGTGATTGATAATTACTTCTCGATTCTTGATTAATGCCTGGAAAATTTGTCAAAACAAACACTAGAATCATGACTGCCACAACTACGGTGACCATCTTTCTGATAAATATCCATAATCTCTCAATACATCTTCTTAAAACACCGCCAACGGTAGGTAAATGATAGGGGGGCATCTCTAAAACAAAAGGTGCTTGTTCTTTATTCTTTAGGATTGTTAACGAAAATAACTTGCTGACACTAAGGGCAATAATCAACGTAATTGTAGCCATAAAAAATATAACAAAACTTTGATACTGGGCAAAAAATATACCGATTAGAAGAAGATACAAGGGGGTCTTAGCCGCACAATTCATAAGCGGAACGATAAGAATAGTTGCCAAACGAGCTCTCTCGTCCTTTATTCCTCTGGTAGCCATAACGCCTGGGATAGCGCAACCACCAACAAACACGCCACCTAAAACAAGAGGGAACAATGACTGCCCATGTAGTCCAAAATGACGGAAAACCCGATCCATAATAAAAGTCATTCGAGGTATATAGCCAACATCTTCCAGGACAGCCACCAAGGTATACAGGATGGCAAAAATAGGAATATAATTTAAAACAGCCAGAACACCATCAACCACGCTAAGGGTCATGGAGCGCAATAACGGATCGAAAAGCAAACCTTCCGGGGGGAGAATCAAAATAATTAAATCCCTGAATGATGCTAAAATTGGCCAGGTGTAATTGGTTATCTTGTAACCTTGAACAATACTAAAATGGTATAAGAGATAGATAATACCTAACAGAATAATCGGGCCAAAATATCTATTTAAAACAATTTTGTCAATTTTACTGGTTAAAGATTGCTGCCCTTTTTTAGTTTCTTTTATGCATTTTGAAGCAATTTGCATCGCTCTTTTATTATACTGCAGTGAAATAATCCTTTCAGGATCTTTCCCTTCTTTCTCTTTGATTTCTTCTCTTTTTTTCTCAACATAATCTATGATGTTCCTATCCATACAACAAATCCCCTTTAAAGTTCATCTTGTCTATCTTAGATCTTGCGTAGAATCAGAAGAATATCTTGCATAAAGTAGAACTTATTATGCAAGATATTCTTGCAGTTTCTCTTATTTATATACTACAAATCTTAAGTTTTAATTCAAATCGTAAGCTTTAACCCACATAACTGCTCCTATTTCATGGTCTTTGCCTTTAATTTCCTCTCCTTCCATTAAGGCAGCAAATCCCCACCATCCTGATTTAGGTATACCATAAGTAAAAACACCATTTTCGTCTGCCCGAATTACCTGTGTTATATGGGCATCAGAAGGAAACTTCGGCTCTTCCCCTGCTAAACCACTGAAGGCTTGAGAATTGATTCTTTCAACTTCCACTTCAGCATAAGGAACCGGTTCGCCATCCATTTTGACAACACCCTGAAATACATTTCCGGTCCAAAGGCCATAAGGTTTGTTAAGCGGTACGATCTCTGCCTGTAAATCAAGCTCTGCATCCCAGTCTGTAGGCATTCCCAGATTATTTACCACTACTTTGGTTATCTGGGTGATATATTTATCTTCAGCTGATTCATAATAAGGGGCAGGTACCAAATAAAACAAGAAGTCTCCAAATCCCTTCGCGTTAAAAGAGGCTTTCCAGGCATCTCCGCCATGAAAAGTGAAAGACTCCAGAGTCTTAGTTAGATCCACTTTTTTCCCTTTATGCAGTACGCCAAACAATTCCGGTTTTTCCATATCCATGGTATGAGAGGCTTCACTGGGATGGGTAAATATCAACTGAATTTCTAATTCTGTACTTTCACCATCATTGATAAGATCATCTGAAGGTAGAATGACTTGAAAATGCGCTGAGGCGCTAAATGCAGTACCCATTATCAGTAACATTGCTACAAACAAAATGATACATTTTTTCATTAAATTGTCTCCTTTTTATTATTTTTATTATTCGTAATTGATAATATTTCTCTTTATTTATTCACTAAGAAATTCCCTCTCTTCGTCTGTCAGTACCGGACCTTTCTTTTCAACGATATGGCCCGGTCCTCCATTTAATACCACCAGATATGCCCCATCCGGTTTTGGAAGATTCAACGAGCTGTATTCATCTAAAGCACTTCTAAAAATAATGAGCTGTTTTTCCTGATACATTTCAGGTTGTAGTTTACTAAAATCTACTTCTTCGTTTTGTTCATTAAAAGTAACCCTATCTCCTTCTATCTTGGTAAGTTTTAAAATCTCGGATTCATTTCCTTTTTCAGCAATATACTTTAGATATGCATTCCGTAAATCTATAAAATCTTCATTACGGAAAATCAATTCAAGATAGCTGTCTCTTGCTTTGGTATCATTTGCGAAGGGCTTGTCCTCTACCAACAATATCTCAACCCCGGAGGCAGAAGAACCATCAGAATAGCCACCTTCCAAATAAACAGTGCCGTCTCCGTAATCATCTACATAAAGCATCGGGGTATGGGCATTGACCGGCATGATTGCTAGCATGCCCAAAACAACGACTGTTAAAAGTAAGTTTATTTTTTTAAACACTTTCTCAATCTCCTTTTTTTATTTTTCCTTTTTTCGCTGCACAAAATACTTAAATAAATTTTGTTATATTATTCTTATGAATGACGACCTTAGCCTTGCTCGCCCGGTCAAGCTCAAGCTAAGTTTGATTATTGATAATTAAAATCTCAAAGGCTAAGGTCAGCTAATTCCGCTGTTTTCTTTTCCCGGCTATCTATTTTTCAGACGTTTTCAGCGTATCAGCAAGCATTTTTGCCTGCCCCATCATATTCTTAACCACTTCTTCCTTATTCACCTCATTGGGTCTATAAAGAGTGGGCCACCAATTGGAAATTGACGGATCCGTGGTTAAGAAATCAAAATTTTCATTGCCATAACGCATATGACAATGCCTTATGCTTCCTTCACCATGGCCGTGATAAGGCATAAGGATTAGATGTCTGTAGCCAGCATCGATTGCCCGGCTGTTATCCGTTCTAAAGATATGCCATGCAATATTGTATTCTCCCCATTTTGTATTTAACACCCCAATATATTCGTAATCCGCCTCAATCTCTTCATCAAAAATAACGGTCTTCTTCCCCATTATCCTTATTGTAGAAAATGGAGTCTCGTAAAATTTGTTATAGAAATTGCGGACCATTTCGCCATCATAACCTTCAACATATTTAGCTATCTCGTTAAATAACTCGCCCGCACTTGCTGTATCAAAAATATTCACATAGGTTTCATTCTCTCCTTCCCACAAGGATAAATCGGACACTTCACTTTCTTCTTGTGCCATTCCGATACCGTAAGCCATTAATACAAGAACTAACATGCCAGCAATAACTATTGTTAATCTATTTCTTATCATGTTAAAATTACCTCTACTTTCTTCTAATTCACAGTAAATCCTTGCCTGTACGGAGAAATCCTCGCTATATCTCCATTAACTAATATCAATACACTACTTGCATTAAAACTCAATTTTGCCAGCCAAACGAAAAGTTGAAAACAATCCACCTCCTTTTTTAAGTAATATTATTTTAAAAGTCCTTATGTTGCCTTTCCCCTAATCCAAGAAGCTATTTTATTAACAAAGCGACTAACCTATCTATGATAATGAAACTCCTTCTCAATATGGTTACAAAAATGTATGCCTTCTATTCTGATTAATACATTTTTTATCCTCATCCCCTGAATTTTTTGAATATCAATCAGTAAATTGTTTCTATAGAAACTTTTTTCATTTGCCTGTAGCTAACACCATATGTTTGGTTATAACCAGTAATATGTTTTAATCATCTTATTATGTTAGATATATCTAAAACTGAAGTTAAAAAAAATATTTACTATCTATTTCTTATTACTATATTCTTCAATTTCTTTATGAATATTTATATTTTGATGGTCCTTATCTTCTTCTAAAAAAGAAACAAATTTTTTAAATTGGACAAAGGTCTCTTTGCTCAGTGAATGTTCCAAACCACAGGCATCGATGGCTGCTATATCAGGCGATATCCCTAAGTATTTCACCAAAAACTTATTTAAAAAATGATGCCTTTCTTTTATTTTTTCAGCTATTTCCCGGCCAGCCTTGGTTAGCTTAATATAGCCATATTTTTCATATACAAGCAGGCCTTTCCCTGACAAGATCTTTAACATTACATTAACACTGGAACTTTTTACACCTAAAGCATCAGCTATCTCACCGACTCTGGCTACTTCTTTTTTCTCTTCAATAAAAGAGATAGTTTCCAGGTAATCTTCCATTCTTGGGGATAATTTATCTTTTATCAAAACAAATCCTTATTTAGAATATTAAAACTTTTTTATGATTATATAAATAATATCAGGAGGTGTCAATAAAATATTGTGATTTTTTAATTAATATCTAAAAATATTAATGTCATTTATACAAAAAGCTATTTTTTCTATACACCACTCATCTATATAATCCGAAATCCTTGTTTGTATGTTATTTTTTATCATATCGACACCTTCCCATTCATCTATGGGTGAACCCATAGTTTTCTGCTCTATGGGTTAATAAATAAAATTCCTTTTCCTATCTGTCTATTATAAATCAGACCTAGTCCCATGAAAAAGTTTATTTGAAGCCTTTTTATAAATCTTTCTTCTTCCTGTTAGCCGGAATTACCTCTTACCGGCCCTACAGTTTTATAATAAGGATTATTTTCTTAGCCATTAAAGAGGTTAATTTTAAAAGCATTTTTTAATTATATTATAAAAATGGAGACGGCCCCTTGCTTTATTTTAGAATAGTGTTACAATTATTAAAAAAGTAACACAATATTTAAAATGATGGAGGTTAGTAATGTTAAGTAAAAAAAGAAGTATTCTTGTTATTTTTTTAAGCCTAATGTTTGTCAGTATTTTCGCTCCCTATTGCCTGGCATCTGATATTCTGATAGCCGATACCTTGGGCAGAGAAGTGCTGATACCACAGGAGGTCAACCGAATTCTGGCAGTAGGATGTTCTCTTAGGGAAGTGCTCTCTTTTGATGTAGCCGACAAGATTGTAGGTATTGAATACCGCGAAAAAGCTGAAACCGATGAAAAGGGAGCCCCGCAGGGTTCTGATTTACCATATATGTTGGCTTTCCCTGAATTGTACGATTTGCCGGTAGTTAATGTCGGTGTAGGAGGAAGCGGATTTAACCATGAGGTGATTATTCAGTTAAATCCGGATATCATTTTTATGGGAGCAAGCGATCCGCAAAAGGCGGATGATTTACAAAATAAGACCAGGATTCCGGTTATTACAGTATATACCAATCCTGTTGGTACACCGAAACAAGATGAGATGTTTTACCAATCTTTAAGGACTACCGGAGAAGCTCTAGGTAACAAAGAACGAGCGGAGCAGTTAATCAATATCATGGAATATTACACCCGGGATTTGAACGAGCGTACCAAAAATATTCCCGATGAACAAAAATTAACGGCTTATATTGCCGGCCGGGCTTTTTACGGTTCCCACGGAATGACCGCAACCGATCCCCAATGGCCACCCTTTAACTGGGCCAATGTACCGAATGTTGCCCAAGAATTGTCCGAGATGAGTTCCGGAGTTAATATAGATAAAGAAGTATTAGTCGGTTGGAATCCCGATGTAATATTCATATCTCCTGTATCCATAGGTATTATAGAAAATGAATTACAAACCAGTCCTTTTAAAGAGCTTAAGGCAATCCGGGAAAATAAAGTACATTATATCTTGCCCTTCTGTTGGTATACCTACAACAAAGAAAATGCAATTGTCGATGCCTATTATGTAGGGAAATTGATGTATCCGGAGGCATTTCAGGATATCGATGTTGACCAAAAAGGCGTAGAAATCTTTAAGAAATTTTATG
>JAAYOB010000010.1 GCA_012520575.1 Candidatus Stramentimicrobium fermentans | reverse complement strand
TATTAAGCTGCTAGAGCCAATTCGTTATTGTTGGCAGTTATTGTTTTTCCCTGTGTTTAACGAGGACCAGGAACCTCGACCCGCCTTCCTTACCTCTGTCTTCCCTGTCGATACCTATCGCCCCCAGGTTTTATTTTTTAATTCTCTTTCTGATTCTCTCTTTATTGCTTTCTCAGTCAGGTCTCTCCTTTTGTCGTAAAGTTTTTTCCCCTTAGCCAATGCAATTTCTAATTTGGCATAGCCATTTTTAAAGTAAAGTCTTAAGGGAATAACGGTTACTCCTTTTGTATCTATATTTCCTTTTATTCTACCCAATTCTCTCTTATTTAAAAGGAGTTTTCTATCCCTTTTCGGTTCTAAGTTAAATCTATTGCCAAATTTATAGGGAGCAATATGCATATCAACAATAAACAATTCCTCCCCTTTAAATTGAGCATAGCTTTCCTTGATGCTGACCTGGCTATTACGAATTGATTTAACCTCGGTCCCTCTTAAAACAAGTCCGGCTTCGTATGTTTCTAAAATATGATAATCGTGCCTTGCTTTACGATTTACAGTAATAATCTGGTAATCTTCTCTATCTTTTTGAGCCATCTTAATTCCTTTTTGGCTGATATAATTATAACATATTCTGAGCTATTTTGCCATTAACCTAATATACAGCGAATATGCTTAGACCGATACAAGGACTTCTGTTTATTCTTCAACTCTTGTGGCATTATGTGTATAGTGTGGGCTTTCTGAACTAACGTAATGCTATATTTATAATCGGCAGCTTTAGTTAAAATTCACTAACATCGGGAATGGTTAGCCGGATGCTTTCCGTAAACGATCCATTATTGCCCTGCCTAATCCTCTATCACTAAAGTTTTCCGAAATTATAATATCGCATTTTTCATTATCCAAAGCCCTTAAATGGCTATATAAATGGCGGGCACAGGATTCCAGATCTTCTGCTTCCCCTAAAATTTTAACTAAAAAACCAGAATATTTTTCAGAGTTTCCCTGGCAGGAGAGTATGCCAACTTGTTTGCCTTCACTTTTATATAATTGTGCCAGCATTTGAATCCTTTTGACCATTTCTTCACCTTTGTCTTCCACCAATATCAATTTAGCTTTAGGGGAGTAATGTTTTTTTAACATTCCTGGTGACTTTTTTATTATTGCGTGGTCTGAACCTATTATAATGTCTGGAATTACTTCTCTTAAACTCTCCCAGGTAGCACCGCCTAATCTCAGTATTTTAAAGGGTTTGACAGTAACATCTAGGACGGTAGATTCTACACCTATCTTTGTTTCACCACTGTCAAGTACAATGTCTACCCTATCCTTTAAATCAGATAAAACATGCTGAGCCCGAGTAGGGCTGGTGTAGCTGAAGATATTGGCACTGGGGGCAGCGATGGGCCGTTGCGCTTCCTGAATTAATGCCAGAGCAACTTTATGATTAGGAATTCTTATAGCTACGGTATCCAGCTTAGAAGTAACTATGTCCGGAATTATTTTACTTTTTTTCAAAACCATAGTTAGCGGTCCGGGCCAAAACAATTCGCCCAACTTCTTAGCATCTGCCGGAAAAACATCCACTAAACAGTTTGCCTCTGCCATATTTCCAACATGCACAATCAGGGGGTCTAAAAATGGCCTCTTTTTGGCCATAAATATTTTTAAAACTGCCTCCT
Organism: Candidatus Stramentimicrobium fermentans; assembly: GCA_012520575.1. GTDB lineage: Bacteria > Atribacterota > Phoenicimicrobiia > Phoenicimicrobiales > Stramentimicrobiaceae > Stramentimicrobium > Stramentimicrobium fermentans. The sequence continues at coordinate 52,781 of JAAYOB010000010.1, read as the reverse complement.
TATTCAAAGCATCGGCACCCAATCCGTATACGGTTTCAGTGGGAAAGGCAACTAATTCCCCCTCCCGGATAGCTTGCCCTGCTTCCTGCAGATGTTTCCAATCAATATTATCAGGATCAATCTTAATTACTTTAGTTCTTCTATTCTCGATAAATTTTTTCATCAGACCTTCTAATACTAAAAAAAGCAGGCAAGACCTGCTCCTTATTTTAGCTGGTGGCGCAAGGGGGAATTGAACCCCCGTTTGCTGATTGAGAGCCAGCTGAATTAACCACTATTCGATTGCGCCACTCCTTATTGGCTGAGGGAGGTGGGGTCGAACCACCGCTCCCAGATCCAGAGTCTGGTGTCCTACCACTAGACGATCCCTCAATATTTTTAGACAGCACCTAATATTTTACAACATATATTTCTTAGGTCAAGTCACTAAGGCGAATTCTCCCCTTGAAACAGCTTAAACATATATACTAATCCAGATTAGCTATTGTTTTTTCTAATCTTTTAATGTTTTTATCTTTACCCAATACCTCCATTAAGGCAAATAGGCTTGGTCCTACTGTTTTACCTGAAAGTGCAGCCCGCGTGGGATGGATTATTTGCCTCCCTTTAATATTCAGCTGAGTTGCAATTTCTCTTACTTTAGTCTCAATGCTTCCTTCATCCCAGCTATCTAACTCCTGCAGCCCTTTTACCAAGTTTTTTAAAATATTTTTAACACCATTCTGTTTCAATATTTGTTCGGCATTCTCGTCAGTAACAAAATCTTCCTTGAAAAAATAATCTCCATATTCCAAAAACTGTCTAAAATTTTTTACTCTAGTCTTCATTAGCGAAACTATCTTTTCTAGCCAGCTCTTCATTTCAATGTCAGATAAATAGTCAATAAAACCAGCCTCTTCTAAAAAAGGAGTCAAATTTTTTACATACATCTCATTTGGCATCTCTTTTAAATACTCACCATTAAACCAGTTTAACTTTTCCATGTCAAAAATAGAAGCGTGGCTGGAAACTTTATCCAAAGTAAAACCTTCTATCAATTCTGCAGTAGAAAATACCTCCCTATCAGTACCTGAGGACCATCCCAAATGAGCAATATAATTAACAACAGCTTCGGGCAAAAAGCCCATTTTTTGAAATTCCATCACAGAAGTAGCCCCATGCCTCTTGCTTAGTCTAGTATTATCAGAACCCATAATCATAGGAATATGGGCGAAGTCAGGAATGGGGGCCTCTAAAGCCTGGTAAATAACTATCTGTTTTGGGGTATTAGAAATATGGTCATCTCCCCGCATTACTAAAGATATTTTCATTAGAATATCATCAATCGTTACAGCGAAATTATAGGTTGGTATTCCATCCGACTTGACTAAGACAAAATCACTAAACAGTTTGCTATCAAATTCCATTTTTCCTTTAATTAAATCTTGCACTATAATCTTTCTATCAGGCATTTTTAGCCTAATAGATGGTTTTCTCCCCTCTCTCTTTATTTTTTCTTTTTCTGCTTCACTTAGATTGAGGCATTTCCGGTCATAAATATAGGCCTTCCCCCTAGCCATTTCCTTTTTGCGCCTTGTTTTTAGCTCTTCCGGAGTACAATAGCAATAATATGCTTCTCCACTGGTCAATAAACGGTCAACAAACGGTTTATATAAGTTTAGCCTCTGTGTTTGAAAATAAGGTCCATATTCTCCGCCTTTTTCCGGCCCTTCATCCCAATCCAAGCCCAGCCATTTCATTCCATCCAGAATAGCAGTTACAGCCTCATCGGTAGACCTGACTAGGTCGGTATCTTCAATCCTAAGAACAAAGGTTCCATTATAATGTCTGGTATATAACCAGTTAAATAAAGCTGTTCTTGCTCCGCCAATGTGCAGATATCCAGTTGGGCTAGGAGCAAATCGTACCCTGATACTTTTTTTCTTTGTCTCCATTCTTCCACCCTAAATAATATTAATTAATATATATTATTCTATTCTATTCCAATAATTCTTCTAATCTCACAATTTCTATACCATCCGGCTCTAACATCGACTCTATTTCATTAAGCACAGTTATGGTATTACAATAAGGATGCCCAATAGCAATTGCATAGCCATTTTTCAAAGCTAATCCTTTTAATGCCATTACCTGATTTCTAATATACTCTACATTCTGTTCATTATCCAAAAAGATATCGCGTTGGGCAGCATTAATATCCATTTCTTTGCTCAATTCATAGCCAATAGAATTAGGGCTGGTCCTGCTGTCCACAAAAAACAAATCTCTTTCCTTCAATTCTTTTAGGACAATTCTCATGGTATATACATCCTCAGTAGCCTTAGAGCCCATATGGTTGTTCACCCCATCAATATTGGGTATATCTTTCAAATTAGCTGAGATTTTTGCTCTTATCTCCTGCTCATTCATAGTAGTAAAGATAGCACCTTTGCCTGGATTAATATTGGCGTCATGCGGCTCCATAGGCAAATGCAATAGAACCGTCAATCCTTTTTCCTTCCCCTTTTCAGCTGCTAGCTGGGAATAGGGCATAAAGGGCAAGATAGAGATTGCTACCGGGAAAGTTAATTTGTTAATCTGTTCAACTACCTCCATCTGATATCCTATATCATCTATAATAATGGCGACTTTAGCTTTCGGCTCCTCTTTTTTTCTATCTTTCATAAACCTATCAAATAGTTGGAATTCTTCCTCGCCCTGATCGATTAAATCATGCAAAAGAATAGAACGTTTTTCACTTTTGCTGATAGGCTGCTCGAATTCTAATAATCCCGAGTTAGTTAAAGTTTTCTTATTAACCATATTATTTTTTATATTATACTCATCTTTAGTCAGATTAAAAAATATGGCTATTAGCAATATTAAGATTATTGAAAGTAAAAAAGAGTAAATGTAATTCCAGATATCTTTTTTCATCCTGTATCTCTGCTAGGAATAATGACTTTTTCTTTTAATAAGAAATTGAGAGCTGCTTCCAATTGTACATCCTCTTCTGAATCCACTTCCTCCGTAACCGAGATATCCGGTTCAATACCGATATTATTGATAACTCTGCCCTTTGGGGTATAGTACTCTGAAGTAGAAATAGTTACTGCTGAATTATCGGATAAAGGATAAATCTGTTGAACCAACCCCTTACCAAAAGAAGTCTCCCCCAATACTACACCTTCGGAGTTATCCTGTATTGCACCGGCAACTATTTCTGAAGCACTGGCACTACCCTTGTTTACTAATACTACCAAAGGCCAATCGGGGTAGGTATTACCGTAAGAATAATATGCTTTGGTGAAACTGCTTCTGCCTTTAATTCTTACTATATCGCCAACTTTAATAAATTGGCTGGCAACGTCTATAGCAGATTCTAAAAGACCGCCCGGATTATTTCTCAAATCTATTATAATACCTTCTAAGGGTATTTTAGAAAAATCATTTAGAACTCGTTTTAGTTCCGGCCCGGTATTGGCATTAAAAGTAGATATTCTAATATAGCCAATCTGATTATCTTCTAATAGCTTTTCTTTGACTGCTTCTACCGAAATAGTAGCTCTGATAATAACGACCTCAAAGTTATCCTCTATATTTTCCCTTTTAATTGTCAGTGTTACAGCAGTCCCCTCCTCACCACGCATCAGATTAACTGCTTCATCAAGAGAAATTCCTTTGGTAGATTCTCCATCAATTGCCATGATCTTATCATTCGCTTTTATGCCGGCCTGATAAGCAGGGGTATCTTCAATGGGAGATATCACGGTTAGCTGCTCCTCTACCATAGTTACATGAATTCCTAATCCGCCGAAATGACCCATTAATATATTTTCCTGTTCTCTTTGAAAAGTTATGGGGTTGAGGTATCTGGAATAGGGGTCGTTTAATTCTTGTAACATTCCTTTAATAGCACCCTGTACTAATCTGGTCGGGTCTACCTCTTTATCAATATAATCATTTCTGATAAAATTGAAAACTTCTTTTAAGGGATCCAGATCATTCAATATTACTTTATATGAACTTCCGTTTACTGTATCAGAAACAAGATAAGCTAAAGCAAAAACAATTACGATAAAGAAAATCAATAATAAACGAATTTTTAAACTTTTTTTCATAATATCTACCATCACCCCACCCATCCTATAATTTTAGAAAAACAAATACAATTCAGTAATATAAATATTTCTAAAGCCAATCAAAGGGATTGACCGGTTTCCCTTCAACTCTAACTTCAAAATGCAATCTAGGTGAAGGAACACCCCCACTGATACCAACCTGCCCAATAATTTCACCTTTTGCCACCTGGCCATTTAGTTTAACCAATATTTTAGATAGATGAGCATAGAGGGTAACTACATTACCACCATGGTCTAAAATTATTATATCACCATATCCCTTAACATTTCCTATATAGATAACCGTTCCAAAACTAACTGCCCTAACAGGTTCACCTAAGGGGGCATTTATATCGATACCGGAATTAAAAACATAAGTATTGACTCCTGGCTGCTTTTGCTGGCCATAATCAGAACTGATACTGCCCTTTAAAGGCAGCTGAAAAATACCTTTTTTAGCCTGCAAGGTGGGCTCTTTATTCGCTGCTCCAGACCTTTGCTGCTGCTGTGTTTGTTGAGCCTGCTGCGCTTTTTCTCTTTCTCGATAAGCAATTTCAATAATTTCCTTTATTTGTGCAGAAGATTTCTCCAATTCGGCTAAGACAGTGAGTTGTTTTTTTCTCTCTTCTTCAATCTTAACCAGATATTTATTCTTAGCTTCTACCGATAGGGCAATATTCTCTTTTTCTTTAGCTATTTCCTGCTCCAGCATCTTAGTAATCTCCTTTTTATTATAAAGGCTATCTCTTTGCTTTTTTACCAATTCAACTTGTTCGCTAATCTGTTTTATGATATCTGCATCATTTTCTAATATTTGCTCCAGAAAGCGGCAACGATTCAAAAATTGAGAAAAATCTTTGCTGTTAACTAAGACCGCCAGATAAGAAACATTATTATATTTGTAAAATTTTTTCATTCTGCTTTTAAAAATTATTAATTGTAAATCGAGTATATTCTGCTCAACCTCTAACTGTTCTTCCAGTTTTGCTATCTCTTTTAAAGTATTTTCGTAAGTTTTTCTTGTTGTTTGCATTTCATTCTCAGCAGAGGCAAGCAATTGCTGAATTTTTTGTAAAGATTTTTGATAATCTACCTGTTCCTGTTTGAGTCTTTCAACTTCTTTCTGTATTTCTTTTTTCCGCTGCTCTATCTTATTGAGCTGCTCTTGTTGCTGTTGAATATTATCATTCTGGTCTGCAGCAATACTTTTCTCAGCCAATATAGAAAAGGTAAACACAATTAGCAAAAGCAGGAAAACTATCTTATAAAATTCTTTTCCCAAAACCCTTTCCTCAACCTTTATAATTTCTCATAACTTATCCTCCTTAAGGAAAGCATGCTGCCAAAAACACCGATAAAAATACCAAGAAACAGCAATATTATACCAATTCTTAGTGCAAAATCTACCTCAAGATTAATAGAAATAAAGGGAATGATTTCCTTAGCTTGACCCGAAAAATATTGATAAGCCTTACCCAGTACAGCAAAGGCTAAAAGGGAGGAGATGAGTCCTTTAAAGAAACCTTCGATAATAAAGGGCCATCTAATAAACCAATTGGTAGCACCTACCAGAGCCATTATTTCTATTTCTTCCTGTCGGGAATGTACACTTATCTTTATTACTGCAAACATGATAAGGATAGAAACAAAAAGCAGTACTAATATTATTCCTAAGCCGGCTTTTCGAATAAATTCAAAGACTATCAATAAATTTTTAGTCAGCTGACCTCCGTAATTGACCTCTTCAATTCCCTTGAATTGACTAATCTGGTATGAAGCTTCCTCAAGATAATTACTATCATAAACAGTAATCTCTAATGAAGAAGGGAGTGGATTTTCCTGGATACCAGCTAAAATCTCTTTGTGTTCAGTTAAGTCTTCTTTCAATCTTTGCAGGGCTTCTTCTTTGGAGACATAATCGACCCCTTTTACCCCTTCCAAACCACCGGTATTTTGAACTAACTTTTCAATCTCATCCTGAGAGAGGTCATCTGTTAAATAAGCTACTGCAATCAATTGGGATTCCAGATTAGCTATAAAAATATTGATATTTAAAGAGATAATAAGAAAAATTCCCACAATGATCAAGGTAGCCGTGAGACAGACTATGGTAGCCAGACTGATAATACCGTTTTTTTTGGTACTGAAAAAAGCTTCTCTAATATAAAAAAAGAGGTTTCTAATCATTCTTTTGAATAGACTCCTTTCATGGTATCAGAAACGAGCCTTCCCTGTTCTAATCGAATAACCCTTTTTTGTGCTCTATCAACCATCAGTTTATCATGTGAGGCCATGATAACGGTGGTACCCCAGATATTAATTTTAAATAGCAGCTTCATTATTTCCCAAGAGGTATCCGGATCTAAATTGCCGGTGGGCTCATCCGTTAACAAAATTAAAGGACGGCTTACTACAGCCCTTGCTATACATAGTTTTTGCTGCTCTCCGCCGGAAAGCAGATGGGGATTGGTATTTTTTTTATGAGAAAGACCTATAATGTTTAAAATTTCGTTTACTTCCTTCTTTATAATAGCATTTTTAACACCAGTTACTCTTAAACTAAAGGCTACATTCTCAAATACGTTGCGATCATACAATAGTTTAAAATCTTGGAATACCACCCCGATTTCTCTTCTTAAAAAAGGAACGTAAGATTGCTTTAATCTGGATAGATTAACACCATCTACTATTACCTGTCCTTTACTGGGAAGTATACCTCTGTAAATCAATTTTAAGAAAGTAGTTTTACCGGCACCGGTGGGTCCTATTAAAAAAACGAATTCCCCTTTTTTTATATGGATACTGATATCCCATAGGGCGCTAACTTTATTAGGAAAAGTCTTAAAAACATGAAACATACGAATCAAGGCTGTTTAATTCCTTCCGGGTTTTAATAATGGTCCTTTACAAAAGATATCAGTTTATCAACTCCCGCACCGGCACTATGCTGATACTCTTTTGCTGCCGACTTAAGAAGAGTTTTAATGTTTTCCTGACTATCTTTAATATATCTTAATTTATCAGCGACATTTTTAACAGATAATTGATTTATGCTTAGCAATAATTCCGGCAATCCCAACCCATTAACATAATTTCTTACTTTGGGGTCATAGTCTATAGCGATAAAAGGGATATTGCAAATAGTTGCGAAAATAACGGCGTGGAATCTCATTCCAATAATCAAGGAAAAATTTGAAAACAACGATAACATTTGGGCCGGATTGAGCCCCTCATAAAGATAATTCACTTCTGAATTGCTAATCATTCTTCTTAAATCATCATACAAAGATAAATCATTATTGAATTGGAATGGTACTAAAAAAATATTAGTTTGTTGTTTTTCTGTGAGATAATCCATTATCTTTATCAATTGGGTAATCTTCTGCTTATAATCCTGCTTAATTTCTCCGCAATTTCTTAACACTAAAGCGGCAATCGGATTAGAAGTAAATGCCTTTACCTCTTGGTTTAATTTATACTTTTCCGAAATATGGTCAGGCAATTCCTCTTTCAGCAATAGAAAAGAGGGATCAGAATATACCTGAACTGAATCCTTTTTTATTCCCAATTCTTGCAATAATATTCCAGATTGTTCATCCCTTACTATGATTAATTTTACTTTCGCTAACACTATTTTAATCAGCTTGCGATTAATTGGTTTTTTAACCGGACCTATTCCCTGTCCATAGACAACCACCGGGACTTTAAATAACAGGGCTAGGACGATTAAACTCAGATAATAAATAATGCTGAGTCCTCTTCCGCTAACATCTTGCAATAAGCCTCCCCCGCCACTGATAAAAACACCAGTATTTTTCAATTGAGCTATTATGGAATAAATATTCAGACGATAAATTGCATTAACTTTATATTCTATTTCTGTTTTTTGAGGAGTTTGGGAAAGTACTATTATTCTTTTTGGCGGTATAAATTTCGATAATTTCTGAATCATTGCCATTAGAATAGCTTCGTCTCCGCAATTATCGAACCCATAGTAACCCGAAATTATAATAGACTTTTTCTGCTCAACTTTTTTGTTCATTAAACCTTAATCCGAATATCTTTAGCGAAAAATAAAAAATAGTTGCCAATGCCATCCCCAGCAACAAGCCTAACCAATATCCATGCATGGTTCGTAATAGGGAAAAACAAAGTGGGGTATGGACATGGCAAAAAGTATTTAATACTGTAACCGGGGCAACTGAGCCCATGATTATGATTATTTTTTTTAGATAAGCTATTCTCAGATGATTAAGGGTTATCGCTAAGGTAAGCAAGGGATAGCCGATCAAAAATTCTTTATTGCGAGGTCTTGCTACTAAAGTTTTTTCTAAAAACAGTCTCATTTTCTCTTCTATGGCAGGTACCGGTAAAAAAGAAAAATTTCCTGAGCGTAAAATATAGACTGCTAAAAAAGCAAATAGAATGAATACCATTAGAGCATGTTCAAATAATATGGGCTTTCTTAATTCTTCTATGAGTGCCATATTTTCTTTATTCTCTTTCCACCACAAATACAATGCTATCACCAACAAAGGAACAATATAAGCAATCTTTATCCCGCTAAACAGTCTTATAGCCAACATAAATTGATAATTAGTCAACAATGCTCCCACCAGCAATCCGCCAACCACTGAAAAGCCCATTATTCCGGAGATCCCCAAAAATATTTTTTTAATCAGCCCAAGATAGGAATTGGCCTCATCGGTAAAAGTGCAATCTATATAATCCTGTTCAGAAGAAGGGGAAAGCAAATACTTTTTATTTTTTATAACCGCCAAGGACGGAAATAGAAGAGCAACGCTTAGAGCAAGTATTTTAATTAACCATATCTTACCGGCTATTAAATTCAAAAAAAATAGAAAAAATAGACCCAAAAAGAACAGAACAAACATAAACCTATCCTGAAATTTGAAAAATTCTTTTAATAGGATTATTCCTGCTGCTATAACTCCTATGCCTATGAGGTAGATAAATATTAAGGAAATCTGAAATTCGGGTAATAGGCTGGCTTGACCCAGATGAAAGCCGTTTTGAGCCAACTCTTCTTTAATTTTCTCAAGGTAGCCCAGATTTGCTTCTACTATGCTTCCTTCTCTGATATTTAAAAAAGGGTTAATGTAAAAAAGCCTGATATTTCTCTCCTGAGCAGCCCTGAGCCAACGGTCTAAAGCCTTTTTCTGACTTATTGTTTCCATCTCCTCTTTGGTAATACTGTGAACTCTTACTGCCAGAGAACTAACTGAATCGGCAATAACATCAATACCTTTTTGAGAGGTAAATTCTATTATTCCAAATGGATAGTTATGCTCTTTCAAAAAGTTTGCTGTGGTTAGAAGTTGCTTGTTCACCGGGTTACCCAATACTTCCTCTTCATCAAATATTATCAACGACACGTTCTCAACTGCTTCCAGGGCTGATAGTTTCTGTGCGAGAACTTCTGTTTTTACTTTAGGTGAATTTTTGGGACGTAAAATAACATGAAAACCAAGATTTTTAATTTTGATTATATCAGCTTCTGAAAATCCCACCCCCAATTTCAATAATTCTTCCGGGTCACCCGTAATGAGCAGACTGTAATGATAATTTTTAAGTATTAATTCCTGCACCCGGTTAATACCCAAATAGTTTTGCAGGTACTCTTTTATTCTCTGCCAAAGAGAATGATCCTGGCATATTAAAAGATTCTTACCATACAAATCTCCATTTTCGGGAATGAGGAAACTTTCATTGAACCAGTTTAACTTTGCAATTTCAGCGGAACCTCCAAAAGCAACTTTCCCCTCCAACATTAAGGTTTCAATACTATCTTCCTGTATGCCAATACTGGTAAGACCATGTGTTTTTAATTTTTCTAATAATATATACTCATCTAATCCCTCTTTTAAAGCCAATTCTCTCACCTTATTTAAACTCATAACTGTTTCAACTGTTTTGTAATTCCTTTCCAGTGTATACCTCTGAAATCCAATTATAACGGCTAAGGCAACTGCTATTATTAGCAAAGAAATAAGGATTTTATGGCAGGTTTTCCCCATATATTTTTACCTCAATCATATTTTTAATCAATATGAATCATATTGTAACATAGACCAAATACGTTGTAAAAAATTGTGTGGCTAAAATATACCAGAATAGGATATTAGCATAATAAGAAAGTACGAGTGTTATAGATAATAGTCTGATAAAAATCCTAATGAAGGATGATGAAGAACTCATCCGTAAAATAGGTAACTATTTAGCCCTTTAAGAGGGACTTATATCTTAGCGGTGAGCATCAGAAAATAATTGTCTGCTCTTTATACTTATGGAAAGTGTTGATATTACACAAAAAAGTGTTCCAATATCAACACTTTCCATAAGTATACAATTATTTTTAATTCTGAATCTTTTAAAAATGTTTATCCTAATAGGGTTAGCATGACCCCCGCGGCTACTGCTGTACCAATTACTCCGGCAACGTTAGGGCCCATAGCGTGCATTAAAAGGAAGTTTTTAGGATTAGCTTCCTGCCCCACTCTCTGTGCTACCCTTGCGGCCATCGGTACCGCAGATACTCCGGCAGACCCTATTAAGGGGTTCACCTTTCCACCTGACAGCTTACATAATAACTGTCCGAACATCAATCCACCAAAGGTACTAAAACCAAAAGCAATTAATCCTAGAATGACTATTTTTATGGTGCCGAGAGTCAGAAAATTTTTTGCTTCCATAGTAGCACCTACACAGATACCCAGGAAAATAGTAACAATGTTAATGAGTTCGTTTTGTGTGGTTTCGGAAAGTCTATTTACTACCAAGCTTTCCCGGAAAAGGTTGCCCAACATCATAATACCAACAATAGGAATAGTCGCCGGTAATAATAAACCGACCACAATAGTGCATAGAATGGGGAACAGTATTTTTTCGGTCTTAGAAACCGGATGCAATTGTTTCATAACAATTTTTCTCTGTTCCTTTGTAGTAAATAACTTCATTATTGGCGGCTGTATCAGGGGAACCAATGACATGTAGGAATAAGCCGCTACTGCCACTGCCCCGATAATATTTGGCGCTAACTTCGATGCCAGATAAATAGTAGTCGGACCGTCAGCACCTCCCACAATACCGATAGAAGCAGCCTCTCTGATATCAAAACCCAATAAAACAGCACCTATCATAGCCATAAAAACACCGAGTTGAGCAGCGGCACCTAACAAAAAGGTGACCGGATTGGCTAATAAAGGTCCAAAATCAGTCATTGCTCCTATTCCCATAAAGATTAGGATGGGGAAAAGTTCATTATGTATGCCAAAAGAAAGTATATTTAGAAAACCACCCTCCTCCATCAAACCACTCAGAGGAAGATTGACTAAAATGGAGCCAAAGGCAATGGGTAACAGTAGCAATGGTTCATAGTTTTTCACTATGGCTAAATAGAGCAGGGTCAAGCTTACCAATAACATTATTAAATTGGGAAGATTCAGACCGGCAAAGCCCGATATTCTTACTAATTCTACGAGTGAACGAATAAAATCATCCATATGATATGCTCCTTTCTTTAATCTTTAAGCACCTACCCTATAATAAAAAGAGGATCATCCGTTTCTACCATATCATTTAGAGAAACAAATATCTTTCTTATTTTACCGCTGGAATGCGCCAGTATTTCATTCTCCATTTTCATTGCTTCGAGTATTATAACGGTGTCACCTTCGGCAACGGTATCACCTTCGGCAAAATTGATTTTAAGAATTTTACCAGGTAAGGGTGCCTTAATTTCCTCTCCCTCATTGCCGGCAGTAGCAGCCGGTTTTTCCTCCACTTTGGCTGGCTTAGCTTCTGCCTTAGGAGACTCGGCTTGAACTTTTTTTGGTTCAACCTTAGCAACTGGTATGGAAGCCGGAGAGGTTCCGGCACCTACCTCCTCAACCTCTACCAAATATTCTTTTCCGTCTACTCTAATCTTAAATTCTCTCATTATATTAAAATCCTCCTTTTTTTCTAGTTCTAATTAAATTTCTTTCTAACATTTGATTTTGTTTTCCTGCCATCGCCCATGGGGTTAGAGACAAAGGTGTAATTCTACGGATATTAAGAATTCTTATTGGTTGCATCACACTCTCAGATTCAAAATAGCTCGATATTGCAGCAGAAATAACAGCAATTATATCTCTATCTTCTTTTTCTCCGCTAGTACTATCCGGTACTAAAGTTGTTCCTGCATCATCCTTAATTTCTTTTTTTTTTGAAGATGTAAGACCAACTATTTTCCTCAATGCTACCATCATTAAAGCCAATAAGCCTAAAACTAAGAAAACGCAGGACATGGCAATGATAGTTAGCATAATCGCTCCTCTTATTCCAACATACATGAACTTCCCCTTTCTATCATTAAAATAAATTCAATTAAATATTGTTATATTAAATTAGCAATATTACCAGTATTAGAGAGGTATATTACCATGCTTCTTACCCGGCAAGCTCTCTCTCTTAGTAGAAAGCATTTCAAAAGCATTAATCAATCTAGGTCTCGTTTCACGAGGGTCAATTACCATATCAACATAGCCTCGGCTGGCAGCGACATAAGGATTAGAGAACTTTTCCTGATATTCATCAATTTTTTTCTGACGGTATTCCTCCGGATTGTCTGCTGTTTCAATCTCTCTTTTGAAAATAATATTAGCAGCCCCCTGAGAACCCATTACCGCTATCTCTGCTGTGGGCCAGGCTATTACCTGGTCTGCACCTAAATCTCTACTGCACATAGCCAGATAGGCACCACCGTAAGATTTTCGAACTACCAATGTTATCTTAGGTACCGTTGCCTCTGAATAAGCATAGAGCATCTTAGCACCATGTCTGATAATACCACCATATTCCTGGGCAGTTCCAGGTAAAAACCCGGGAACATCAACCAGGGTTAAGATAGGTATATTAAATGCATCGCAGAAACGGATAAAGCGCGCTCCTTTATCTGAGGCATCGATATCGAGGCATCCTGCTAAGATTTTCGGTTGGTTGGCAATAATCCCGATACTCTGTCCATTTAAACGAGCAAATCCCGTTACAATATTTTGGGCAAAGTGCTCATGCGATTCAAAGAAATCTGCATCATCCACAATATATCTTATTATATCTTTCATATCATAGGGTTTATTGGGGTCAGTAGGGACTATGGTAAGTAAATTTTCTTCCATTCTATCGGGAAGGTCACCGGTTTCAACAGCAGGAGCTATCTCCATATTATTAGACGGGATGTAGCCAAGCATTTTTCGAACAGATTTATATACTTCTTCCTCATTATCAATAGCAAAATGTGCTACTCCACTTTTTTGGTTATGGGTCATGGCTCCACCTAATTTTTCCGGGGTGACATCTTCACCAGTTACAGCTTTAATTACATTGGGTCCGGTAATATGCATAATTCCGATTTTTTTTACCATAAACACAAAATCCATTATGGCAGGTGAATAAACAGCCCCTCCGGCAGCAGGGCCAACTACAACAGATATCTGAGGCACTACACCGGAAGCTATGGTATTACGATAAAAAATCTGCCCATAACCGCTTAAAGAATCTACTCCTTCTTGAATGCGGGCACCTCCGGAGTCATTTATGCCTATAATAGGGGCGCCCATTTTCATAGCCATGTCTATAATTTTGCAAATTTTCTTAGAATGCATTTCTCCCAATGAACCGCCGATTACCGTGAAATCCTGTGAGAAGACATAAACTAAGCGTCCATCAATAGTCCCATAACCGGTTACTACTCCTTCTCCGGGTACTTCTTTACCCGCCATGTCAAAAGTGGTGCAACGGTGTTCTACAAAAAGGTCAAGCTCATTGAAGCTGCCTTCATCTAAGAGTAAAGAAATTCTCTCTCTGGCGGTAAGTTTCCCTCTATCATGCTGCGCTTTAATTCTTTTTTCCCCACCGCCAGCCAGAATTTTGTCTTTTTTTTCCTGTAGGGTTTTCATTAAATCATTAATACTCAGTTCCATTAAAAACTCCACCTCTCTTTTCTTATTTTATATATACCTAATTATTAAAACTAAAACTAATCGGAAATCAAAAATGTTCTTTTCAATGTGCAAGCTATTATGATAGTAACTGCTAAGCCTTATGCTCGCACAACTCTATTAATACTCCATTGGTGCTTTTAGGATGTAAAAAAGCAATTTTGGTACCACCTACACCATAACGAGGTTCCCGGTCTATTAATTCAACCCCTTTTTTCTTTAAATCTGTCAACACAGCATTCAAATCATCAACCTCAAGGGCAATATGGTGTATACCCTCTCCTCTTTTTTCAATATATTTAGCAATGGTACCCTCTGGAGAAGTTGATTCTAATAATTCGATCTTACTTTCACCAATCGGTAAACATGCTGTCTTCACCTTCTGCTCTTCTACTTCCTCTATACCTGAACATTCCATACCCATAATATCCTGAAAGATATGAAGCGAGTCTTTTATATTTTTTACAGCCACCCCGATGTGCTCTATCTTTTTAAACAAAATTAATTACCCCCCCTTTATTATTTGCTTCTTAAAAACTTCAGTTAGTTTCTGAACTGCGGAATAAGGATCAATGTCTTGCTTTAGTATTTTTTGCACTTCATTTTCTATATTATCTTCTCCAATAAATTGAAAAAACAGCTCCTGCCAGTTTTCCAAAAAGAGGTCATGAATCTCTTTTCTGATACGGTTTTTCCTGCGCAGCTGCATCTCTCCCTTATCCTGTAAATAAACATTCAATCTCTCAACCTCTTGCCATAACTCCTCTATTCCTATATTTTCAGTACCTATTGTTTTAATAATTGCCGGGTTTCTTTTTCTAACATCGTTTAAGCTTAGCATCATCTCAATTTCGACAATTAACCGATCAGTTCCTTCCCTATCAGACTTGTTCACTACGAATATATCACCGATTTCCATAATCCCGGCCTTAATTATCTGGATATCGTCTCCCATTCCCGGCATCAATAGCAATAAAATTATATCGGAAACTTTTATCACTTCAATTTCTGATTGCCCTACCCCGACTGTTTCAATAAAAATAATCTCCTTTCCCATAGCGTCCATGATTTTAACAACAGCTTGGGTAGAGCGCGATAAACCTCCCAATTGCCCCCTGGTTCCAATACTGCGAATAAAAACATCTTTATCTGTTGAAAGGTCTTGCATTCTGATGCGGTCCCCTAAAATTGCACCACCGGTGAAGGGACTACTGGGATCAATGGCAATTATGGCAATCTTCTTCCCTATTTTTCTGATGTGTTTAGCCAACCGATCAGTAATTGTACTTTTACCTGAGCCCGGTGGACCGGTTATCCCTATAACTGTCGCCTGACCACAATATTCTTGCAATTCTTTTAAGTATTTTTGAGCCTGCTGGAAGTCGTTTTCTACCATAGTAATGAGTTTTGCTGCAGCCCTGGTATCACCCTGTCTTATTCTATCGCTCAGCTTCATAAATTATCTCTCCTGTGTCCTATCGGACAACTTTAACATTTTCTTTGATAAACTCTATTATCCTGTTAGTATCTGTTCCCGGGGTAAATATTTCTTTGATACCGATTTTCTTTAATTCAACAATATCTTCCCCCGGAATAATTCCTCCCGCCATTACTATAATATCGATGGCTTCTCTTTCTTTTAGCAACTTCATTAATTTAGGAAAGAGGTGCATATGCGCACCGGAAAGTATACTTAGTCCAATCACATTTACGTCCTCTTGAATCGCTGTTTCTACTATCTGTTCCGGTGTCTGTCTTAATCCCGTGTAAATAACTTCCATTCCAGCATCTCTCAATGCCCGCGCAACTACCTTTGCACCCCGGTCGTGGCCATCCAAACCCGGTTTGGCAACTAATACTCTAATTATGGAATTCTTCATACTATACCTTCCTTGCCTTTCTATATCTTTAATGATTCTCTATATTCACCGAAAACTGACCTGAGTTCGTCGCAGATTTCCCCTAAAGTAGCATAACATTTAACACAGTTTAGAATAGAAGGCATTATATTCTGTTTAGATAAAGCAGTTTTTCTTAACAATTTTAATTCTTTCTGAACTTTTGCTTCATTTCTTTTCTTCTTCATCTTATTTAACTTTTCGGTCTGCCTCTTTTCAATCTCGGGGTTAACTTTCAACAGGTCTTTCATCGGTTCCTCTTCGGACTGAAATTGGTTAACTCCTACAACTATTCTCTTCTTTTCTTCAATATCTTTCTGATATTGATAGGCGCTATTCTGTATCTCCCTCTGTATAAATCCTTTTTCAATAGCCTTAGGAGAACCACCTAACTGATCAATCTTGTTAATATAATCCATTGCACCTTGCTCAATTTTTTTAGTCATACTTTCCAGATAATAAGAACCGGCCATGGGATCGATTGTTTCTGCCACTCCACTCTCATAGGCAATTATCTGCTGTGTTCTTAGGGCAATCCTTACCGATTTCTGTGAGGGAAGAGAAAGTGCTTCATCCCGAGAATTGGTATGCAAAGATTGGGTACCCCCCAAAACCGCTGCCAGTGCCTGTATGGCAACTCTTACCACGTTGTTATCCGGCTGTTGGGCTGTGAGCGTACAGCCAGCTGTCTGGGTATGAAATCTTAACATCATCGATTTGGGATCTTTTGCATCAAAACGCTCTTTCATAATTTTTGCCCATATTCTTCGAGCAGCCCTAAATTTAGCTACTTCTTCAAAGAGGTCATTGTGGGCATTGAAGAAAAAAGATAACCTTGGTGCAAAAGTATCTATATCTAAACCCTTTTTAGCTGCTGCATCGACATAAGCAATTCCATTGGCTAAGGTAAAAGCAATCTCCTGAATGGCAGTTGCACCTGCCTCTCTAATGTGGTAACCACTAATACTGATTGTATTCCATTTGGGCAGTTCTTTAGAACAATAGTCAAAAATGTCAGTAATAAGTCTCATGGAAGGTACAGGCGGAAATATATAGGTTCCCCGGGCAATATATTCTTTTAAAATATCATTTTGAATGGTACCATTTAGCTCTGAGCTTGAAATTCCTTGTTTCTCGGCAATAGCAATATACATTGCCAGCAAGACCGCTGCCGGAGCATTGATAGTCATGGAAGTGCTGACTTTGTCTAAAGGAATATTGTTGAACAAAGTCTCCATATCCTCTAAGCTGTCAATGGCAACACCAACTTTCCCCACTTCCCCATGGGACATGGAATGGTCAGAATCATAGCCGATCTGGGTAGGCAGATCAAAAGCTATACTCAAACCGGTCTGACCATTTTTCAGCAGATACTGATATCTTTTATTAGATTCTTCAGCATCTCCGAATCCGGCGTATTGCCTCATAGTCCATAATCTACCTCGATACATGGTGGGCTGAACCCCTCTGGTATAAGGGTATTCTCCCGGAAAATTCAGCTCATCTATATAATCAAAATCTATTAAATCAAAAGGGTCATATAATCTGTTTACTTCGGTATTGGAACCGGTAACAAATACTTTATTTCTCTCCGGAAACCTGTTTAAAACTTTTTTTAATGAACCTTCCTCCCATTGTTTTTTGGTTTCTTCCATTCTCCTTCTTCTGTCTTGCTCAGCCAACTTGCCGCACCTCCTCCTTCAGGCTTGTTAATTTATTATTTTTAAAATTAAAACTTGCTGCTTGCGATTAATTTTTCATTAATTACTACATATTTATGTATTGCCTTATCCTTTTCCATAACAAAATCTTCCACAAATATATCTATTTTTTTAATATTTATGCCGGTGATATAGTCCAATTCTTTCTTCAGAGTTTTCTGAATATCTCTTACGGTATCAGGTATGTTTTTACCATATTTCAAGATTAGGTTAATCTGTATTAAAATACCTTCTTCATTTATATTGATCTTTGTTTTTCCAATCCTAACAACGTCTTTAAAATCTTTAATATTAAAAAATATAATATCTAAAATGGCATTTTCTGAAATATACAATTTTCCGAAATAGCTAAACGGCGGCCTAACTACCGTTCTTTCACCTATTTTTCTATTGCTATATCTTTTTCTATAAAATATTTCTAATGATTCCACTAAATTGATAGGAAACTTCCTCTGTATCTCAATTCCCGGTAAGGGAATAATATGTGTTCCATTCTTTGTTCGGCTTGTTCGGGCTAATTGGATTTCTTTATCACTGGAAACATCTTCTATATTAAAAGTTCTACTAATCGGTGGTAATTCCAGAGATTCTATTATTTTTTCAACCATACCCAGAGAAGTACCTAAAATCATTATACTTTTAGGCTTTTCTTGTTTTAGCGCATCTTTGACTGCCTGAGCATGCTCTTTATCGAAAAAAATAGCTCTTCTGATGGCCTGTATTTTATTTAATTCTTTTTTGGCAGAAAGTCCGGCTAAAATTCTATTCTTATTGATAAGAAGACCATCATCAATAATGTACTCAATATTCTCACGGTGAGCAATTAAGAGAGCCTTATGGCTCTTGCCAGTACCGCTTCCTCCTACCAGTGCAAATACTTTCATAATTCTTTAAGAGACCTCAAATAAAGTCTAAGCCAGGGGAATATTTCCCCCTGGCTTAACTAGTCTACTGTTATTTCTTTGTTTTTACCCAGCCCCTGCCGGCAACCGAGTGGGCCACCCTTTGAATTGCAATAACATAAGCCGCATCTCTGGTATAAAGTTTTTCTTTTTCTGCTAAGTCAATAACATCATTGAAGGCAGAGGTCATAATATGGTCTAATTTTTCAAACACTTCTCCTTTAGGCCAGTAATAATTCATATTATTCTGAACCTGTTCAAAATAAGAGACAGTTACACCACCGGCATTGCACAAGAAATCCGGAATTACGAAAACTCCTTTTTCTTTAATCACTTTATCCGCATCCGGAGTGGTAGGCGAATTAGCTGCTTCAGCATATACCTTAACAGTATTAAAATCTATTCCATTAACATTATCTTTATGTACTGCAGAACCTAATGCCGCCGGTATTAATACCGTAACCGGTTTTCTAATCCAAGCATCCGCATCTTCTTGTTTCCAGCCAAAAGCTTTGGCTTTTTCCGGATTTATAGTACCGAATTTGTCTAATGTCCCCTCAGCAAAGAGATCTTCAGGTTTAATACCATCTTCACAGCTATAGGTGAATGCTTTTTTAGCATTGGCATCCCAACAGGACATGGCTATGACTTTCCCACCATATTCCGTAAATTTGGCACAGCAATATTGGGCATTATTGCCAGCACCCTGGATAGAGGCAGTTGCTCCTTTAAAATCAATGTTCAATCTTTTAAAGGCTTCTCTCACGCAAAAAATAACGCCATATCCGGTTGCTTCCACCCTACCTAAGGACCCGCCAACCCCGACAGCCTTACCGGTAACAAACCCGGGTTTACGGCTCCTGGCAATAGTGTCGTATTCATCCATTATCCATAACATATCTTGGGGATTGGTTGCAACGTCCGGTGCAGGAACATCCATCTCGGGCCCTACTATATCATATACCTGCCTCACCCAGCCACGGCAGAGTCTTTCAGTCTCTCTCTCAGAAAGTTCTCTAGGATCAACGGCTACTCCACCCTTTCCTCCGCCTAAGGGAATATTTACCACTGCACACTTCCAGGTCATCATGATGGCTAAGGCTCTAACCATATCTATAGTTTCATTTGCCGCAAATCTCAAACCACCCTTAGCAGGGCCTCGTGCTGTAGAATGTTGTACCCGAAATCCGGTAAAAGTTTTGGTAGAACCGTCATCCATTTCTACGGGAATACGAACCTGGATTTCTCTCTCTGCCTCT
Organism: Candidatus Stramentimicrobium fermentans; assembly: GCA_012520575.1. Classification (GTDB taxonomy): domain Bacteria; phylum Atribacterota; class Phoenicimicrobiia; order Phoenicimicrobiales; family Stramentimicrobiaceae; genus Stramentimicrobium; species Stramentimicrobium fermentans. Next base: position 32,900 of record JAAYOB010000010.1, on the reverse strand, counting down.
CTTAAAAATTCCTGCATAGAACTGTCTAAGTTACACTTTTTGGCATTTTCGTCAAACTGTGCCTGAACGATCTCAAAATGATTCATTTCTTTATCTTGAGCCATTTCACTCCTCCTAAATGATATTTTAACTATTTTTTCTCAAGCTCTTACCTGATAGCAGATATTCATCTATAGCTCGAGCCGCAAATTTGCCATCCCCAACAGCAGATATTACTGTAGCAGAACCTCTGACTATATCACCTCCCGCAAAAATACCTTCACAGGTAGTCATTCTAGTCATTTTGTCTACTTTAAAATAACCCCACTGATTAACCTCAACACCGGTGGCACTTCTAGCTACGATAGGATTAGCCATAGTACCAATAGCATCGATTACCATATCTACTTCCAAAACAAAGTTAGAATTCGGAATTGGAACCGGCCTTCTTCTACCAGATTCATCGGGTTCCCCTAACTCCATTCTCAGGCATTCCATTCCGGTTACCCTTCCCTCTTCGTCTCCCAAAATTTTAACCGGTAAGGTTAGAAAATGGAATACTATCCCCTCTTCCTCAGCATGGTGTACCTCTTCTGCCCGAGCAGGAACCTCTGCCCTGGAACGCCTATAAACTATATAAGATTGCTCAGCCCCAAGCCGCAGTGCGGTCCGAGCAGCGTCCATTGCAACATTACCGGCACCAATAGTCGCAGCCTTTTTTCTTATTTTTATGGGAGTATCATATTCCGGAAACAAGTAGGCTTTCATTAAATTGGAACGGGTTAAAAATTCATTAGCTGAATAGACATCATTCCTATTTTCGCCTGGAATATTCATAAAACGGGGCGCCCCGGCACCATTGGCTAAAAATATGGCATCAAACTCCTTTTTTAAAGATTCTACGCTTTTGGTGGCACCGATAACTTGATTACAAACAACTTTGACACCTAATTTTTCTATTCCGGCAACCTCATATTCCACAATGGATTTAGGAAGTCTAAACTCGGGAATCCCATAAACAAGTACCCCTCCAGGTTTATGCAATGCTTCAAAAAGGGTCACTTGATATCCTAATTTAGCCAGATCCGCGGCACAGGTCAAACCTGCCGGTCCGGAACCGACAACAGCTACTTTTTGCTCTTTTTGGCTATCTGATTTTTCTATCCCTTTTATCTTATTTTCCCTGGCCCAGTCTGCCACAAAACGTTCCAATCTGCCTATGGCAATAGGTTTTCCCTTCTTGTTTAATACACATTCTTTTTGGCACTGCTCTTCTTGAGGGCACACTCTGCCGGTTACCGCTGGTAAGGCATCTGTCTTTAAGATTGTTAGATAGGCCTTTTCGAAATCCTCTTCGACTACAAGACGAATAAAGGCAGGTATGTTTATTTCTGCCGGACATCCTATCATGCAGGTAGGGTTTTTGCATTGCAAACAACGTTGTGCTTCATAAATTGCTTCTTCTTTAGTATAGCCCAGAGGTACTTCTTCAAAATTATGGATTCGCGCTGAAGGCAACTGCTCTCTCATGGGCACCTGTTCTCTCTTTGTTCTTTCTTTCATGTCAATCATCTTAGCCATATCAGCCCTCCTTACACCCACATTTACTTTCATCTTTAAAATGCTGCCAGGATTCTTTTTCTTCCTTTTGATAGCGGTTGTTTCGGTGCATAAATTCATCCCAATCCACTAATCTACCATCGAACTCAGGGCCGTCAGTACAAACAAATTTTGTTTCATTGCCAATGGTTACCCGGCAGGAGCCGCACATTCCTGTTCCATCAACCATAATAGTATTCAGGCTGACAATAATATCAACAGGATAAGATTTAACGAGGTTGGTGGTTACTTTCATCATAATGGGAGGACCAATGGCCCATATTTTTTTGATAGACGGATCCCGGTCCAGCTTTTCTTTTAAGGCCTGAGTAACAAAACCCTTCCTGCCATAACTGCCATCATCGGTGGTAACTATAAGTTCATCAGATACTTTTTTTAATTCCTCTTCCATTATAATTAACTCTTTGTTACGAGCACCAATTATAGCAATAACTCTGTTCCCCGCTTCCTTTAACCCTCGCGCTATGGGATGTATGCAGGCTATACCTGTCCCTCCGCCTACTAACACTACTGTTCCAAATAAGCCTATTTCTGTCTTATGTCCCAGAGGACCGATGAAGGAGTATAGGTATTCTCCCTCTTGAATACAGGATAATTCCTCTGTTGTCTTTCCCACCGCTTGAAAAACAATCTGCACTAACCCTTCCTCTCGGTCATAATCAGCAACGGTTAGCGGTATTCTCTCTCCTTTTTTGGCGGTCATCAAGATAACAAACTGACCGGGCTGCACCGTCTGGGCTATCTCCGGAACTTCTACCCACATACTGAACATGTTTTGATACAATTTTGTTTTCTTTTTAATAAGATACACCCTGATTAACCCTCCTATTTCTTAGGATATATAAATCACTTGAGATTATTACATATTTCAACTGTATCTCGGGCAATCATTAATTCTTCATAAGTTGGTATTACTAAAACAGTAACTCTGGAATTTTCTGTGCTTATAATTGCCTCTTTACCTCTCAATCCATCGTTTTTGGAATCATCAATATTTATTCCAAAAAAGTCTAAACTCTGACATACTTCTTTCCTCAACCGAGGGTCATTTTCCCCAATACCTGCTGTAAATACCAGAACATCCAGCCCATTCATGGCGGCAGTATAGGCACCGATATATTTTTTTAAACCGTAAAATAAAACATCCAAAGTTCTTTTTGCCTTAATATTTCCTGCCTGTACTTGCTCTTCCAGATCACGCATGTCGCTGGATATACCTTCAGACAGTCCTATAAACCCACTCTTCCTATATAGAATATCATTTATTTCTTTAAAACTAAGATTCTCCTTTTCCATTAGATAAGGAATAATTGCCGGGTCTACATCACCACAACGAGTACCCATGATTATGCCTGAAATCGTCCCGAAACCAAGACTGGTATCAACCGATTTGCCTTCTTTTACAGCAGTAATGCTGGAACCATTGCCTATATGGCAGGTGATTATCTTGAGTTCCTTTATATCTTTTCCCAATATTTCAGCTGCTCTCTGTGCCACATATTGGTGAGATGTGCCATGAAAACCGTATCTTCTTATCCGGTATTGTTCATAATAGGAATAGGGTAATCCATAAAGAAAGGCTTCTTTAGGAATAGATTGATGAAAAGCGGTATCGAATACTCCAACCTGGGGGGTATCCGGCAACAATTCCTGACATACTTTTATACCAAGAATATTGGGCGGGTTATGCAGTGGAGCCAATTCAATAAATTCATTCAGGGTATTTATTACATCATCATTTAATAACACTGAACCGGAATATTTTTCACCACCATGTACCACTCGATGACCTACGGCTGTTATCTTGCTAATATCATCAATAACACCGCTTTTGCTGTTTAATAAAGCATCTATCACCAATTCAATTCCTTTGCGATGATCAGGAATCGCCATCACCCTTTTTGTAGCATCTTTACCAGTAGGAAAATGATTGATACATGAACCTTTGATTCCTATCCTTTCTACCAGGCCCTTCGCTAACAATGACTGATCGGTCATATCGAACAGACAATATTTAATCGATGAACTTCCGCTGTTTACCACTAAAATCTTCATTTAACTTATTCCTTTCCAGATGCTTACGTAATATTTATTAAATTTTCCCCTATTTGAAAACCATATTCTAATGCTTTTTTGTTCAAATCCCTAATTCTTTCCGGTATCCTGGTCTGCAGAGCCTGTTTAAGGGCTTCTTTGGAAACAATTTCGCTTATTTGAACAAGAATCCCTAAGGATATTATATTAGCTACTAATTGGTTCCCGAGCACTTTAATGGCATCTTCGGTAATGGGATGCTGATACACCCTTCCTTTGAAGGGGGGTATCTTGGTAACATCAGTAGAATCGACCAGTAATATCCCGTCTTCCTTTAAATTTTCTATATATTTATAACATGCTTTTTGGGTTAAAGCTAACAATATATCTGATTTGATAATCTTCGGATAATCAATCTTCTCATCACTTATAACAACTTCTGACCTACTGGCACCACCTCTGGCTTCTGGGCCGTAAGACTGGGTTTGAACAACTTCGAATCCATCATGGATACCGGCAGCTTCAGCTAAAATAATCCCGGCCAGGATTAATCCCTGACCACCTGAACCACTTAAACAGATCTCTTTTCTCATTTGTCTTTCCCTCCTTGTTGCGCCCTAATACAGACTTCCTGATAGTTTTTTGAATATTCAGGTATATTTATATCTAAAAATTCTCCGGTAGGTAACTTTCCTTCTTTTTCTTCCGGTGTCAATTTTTCCCATTTATTTTTAGGAACTGTTATACTCTTTATCCATTCTAACATCTCCGCCGGAGTCCTCATCCTATTAATTCTACCAAAAGAAATAGGACAATCTGAAATGATTTCTACTACCGAAAAGCCTTTTTTAAGAAAGGCCTTCTTAATAAATCGAGTAGCCTGGATAACATCAAAAACACTGCTACGCGCCACATAAGAAGCCCCGGCGCTCACAGCCAATGAGGTTAGGTCAAAACACTGGTCAATATTACCATAAGGGGCTGTGGTACCGATTTTACCTGTAGGAGTTAAGGGAGAATACTGTCCACCGGTCATACCATAAATCATATTATTAATAATTATGGCAGTAATGTCTATGTTACGACGAGCGGCATGAATAAAATGGTTGCCCCCAATGGCAGCACAATCTCCATCCCCCATCACGGTAATTACTTTTAAACTGGGATTAGCCATTTTAATACCAGTAGCATATGGTAAGGCTCTGCCATGAGTAGTATTCATAGTATTAAAATCTACATAGCCTGTGATTCGGCTGGAACAACCAATTCCAGAAACCATTACTATTTCGTCTTTTTCCCAACCTATACTATGAATAGCTCTCAGCATTGCACCTAAGACAATGCCTATACCGCAGCCAGGACACCAGATATTAGGAAACATCTCTTTTCGTAAATATTGCACTATTTCATTATTCATTATTTGCCCTCCTCCTCGATCTTAGCCAGAATTTCCAGTGGATTAATTAGCTCCCCATCAACTCTGCTGTATGAGATAACACGGCATTTACCTTCTGCTGCTCTTTGCACTTCACGAACCATCTGCCCTAAATTCATTTCCGGAACCACTATTAAGTCTACCTGGCTTGCTAATTGGCTGATTGTATCATCACTAAAAGGCCAAAGAGTAATTAGTTTTAACAAACCTACTTTTATTCCTTTTTCCCTCGCTAATTTAACTGTTCTTTCAGCTGCCCTTGCTACAGAACCATAGGCAACTATTGCTACTCTGGCATCATCCAGTAAATACTTTTCCTCTAAGATAATATCCTTCTTGTTTAATTCAACTTTATTGGTAAGCCTTCTAATTAAATAATCAATTTCCTTATTATTTGAAGTAGGATAACCTTTTTCATTGTGCACTAAGCCAGTTACATGATAACGGTAACCGCTCCCAAAATTGGCCATAGGTGGAACGAGGTCATCATCAGCTTTATATGGCAGGAAGTCTTCTTTAACCACAGTCGGTTTTTTCCTATCGATTATCTCAATCTCTTCTTTAGGGGGAATAATTACTTTTTCGCGCATATGAGAAATTACTTCATCTAACATTAACATCACCGGGGTGCGGTATTTTTCACTAAAATTAATGGCTTTTATAGTAATATTTAAAACCTCAGTTACATCAGAGGGTGATAACACTATCATAGGGTGGTCTCCATGTGTTCCCCAGCGGGCTTGCATAACATCAGCTTGTGCCGGTTTAGTCGGTAAGCCGGTACTGGGGCCTCCTCGCTGGGAATTAACTATCACACAAGGAACTTCGCAAATTGCCGCAAAACCTATATTCTCCTGCTTTAGGCATATCCCCGGACCGGAACTGGCAGTCATGGCCTTTGCTCCAGCCAAAGAAGCTCCTATAGTTGCTGCCATGCTGGCAATCTCGTCCTCCATCTGCATAAACACTCCTCCCAACGCCGGAAGTCTTTGCGCCATGCCTTCCGCTATTTCTGAAGCAGGGGTAATGGGATAACCGGCAAAGAAGCGAACTCCTGCCAAAATTGCCCCTTCTACACATGCTTCATTTCCCTGTAATATTTTTTCCAATCTTTTTTTCTCTGACATAGCTAATCCTCCAGACCTTTTTGATTTAGACTAGGACTAAGATTTTCCTCTTTTTTCACAACATTAATGACAAAGTCCGGACATCTTAACTCGCATAACCTACAATGGATGCAATCCTCAATATTTTTTACCACCGGATGACCTCTTTCGCTGCTCACCAAGACTTTGGCTGGGCAAAATTGAATGCATATACCACAAGCCTTGCACCAATCTTCATTTATAGTAATGATGGTCTTTTCATTTTCATAAATTTCTTGATTTATATTTTTATTCATTACGCTCTGGTGTCACCTCTTTCTTTTTAATATCGATTATTGTTTTATTCAAAGTATCAATAGAGCCCTTATCTGGAACATAAATAAACTCTATCAATGGAATATTCTTAGAAATCAATTTTTGAACCTCTTTTTTTCTACCGGGCGAAACTATTAAGATATCATTTTTTCGAATTAACCTTTTTAGTTCATTTAATTCCTTAGTGGTGGTGAAAGCAATATTTTTATATTTTATACCACTATTGTTAATGGATTTTATGACTCTTTCGGCAAATTTGTCAGTTAAACATACTAAACCAATATTTATATCAGGGGTAGCGATATGGGCAATCCTTACCATGGTCTCCATCTCAGGATCGAGTGCTATGGCTACAATCTTTTTGTTTTCATTCTTCAAATAATCTTCTACTTCCTGGAGGTGAAAGAAGGTAGTAACTATTAAATCAACTGATTTTATTTGGTTTTGAAAATTAACCTTATTTAGATACATCTCATCAATCAAGATAGGTATTATATTAATACCGGTACCCAGCTCTAATTTATGGGAAAAATAAAACAATTGCTCCTGGTTACATTCAATGAAAGCTATATGAATATTGTTCGACAGAGCTCTCTTCTCTTTATAGCGATGGCTGATGAGGCGGATAAAATCTTCAACTGGAATATTTGATTCTAACGCTTTCTCAATGGCTAAATCTATTTTTCTGATTACTGTTGACTTCTGTGTATTAGAGAGTAAATGGTTTTCCGGTCCAGCTTCTGCTGTAATAAAAGTTCCCTTACCTGAAGTGGAGGAGATTATTTTTTCTAAAGACAGCTCTTTATAAGCCATGCTCACAGTATTACGACTTACTTTCAGTTGATGAGATAGCTCTCTTTCTGTGGGCAATTGCATGCCTTTAAATAGTTGACCGTTTTGTATAAGCCCTTTCAATTGCTCTTTAATCTGAAGATATAGCGGTATTCTGCTACTTTTGTTGATTTCAATTTTCACAGTTTTTGAACCTTGGCTATTGGACTAATTGACTAATGGATTAACCATTTACAGAATACCATATCTTTTCCTTTTGTCAATAAAGAATGAAAAAATTCTGTCAGTTGAAACAAGAGAGACTTGCTTAAGTTTTATAATTGGCCAAAATCAAAGAAATAAGATTTACAATCTTCGTAGTACCACTTCTAAGACCTGGTCCTTTTCACCTTTTACTGATTCAGTTAGATTATTTATTTCTTCGTTTAGTTCTTCTTTTATTTTTTCATCTTTAATTAAATTTAAATTTATTTTTACATTGATTATGGCACTATGGAAAGCGGCTTCTGCCAATAAAACACCTACCCCAACATCGCTAATGGCATTTTTGCTCCCAATACCCGCAATTTCTTTACAACAATCTATCAATTCTTTGCTTTTTTGTGCTACAGCTAAAGGCACCTTTGCCGCCTCAACTAAGGCAATCTGCATCTTCTGGTCTCTTTTTTCTTTCTCCTCTTCAGTAGCCCGGGGCAATTTCATTATAGCCATAAGTTCATTAAAAACTGCCACATCGCTTTCCATTAACCCTTCAAATTCTATTCTTAAGTTTTCACTTCTACTTAATAATTCTTTTATCCGGTCTTCTACATCTTTATACTTTTCTTTACCTGTGGTTAAATTGCCCACCATTGAGAGCAAACCCGCTCCCATAGCTCCGGTTAAAGCCGCTACACTTCCTCCACCAGGAGTGGCTGCTTTTGAGGCCAGTAAATCTAAAAAGTTTTTAATTTTTCGATCTTTCAGCATAAAATATAAACTCCTCCGTTTCTGAAATCAATTATTTTCATACTTCTGATAAGTTTGTAGATAGGTATCTATAAAATCTTGTATCTCTCCATCCATGACCTGCTGTATATTACTGCTTTCAAATTTAGTACGGTGGTCTTTAACCATCTGGTAGGGCTGAAATACATAGGAACGGATCTGACTGCCCCAGGCAATATCTTTTTTATCCCCGCTTATTTTTTCCAGATCTTCTTCTTGTTTTTTCTGATAATATTCGAACAGCCTGGCTCGCAAAATTTTCATAGCAGTTAGACGATTGCTGTGCTGAGACCGCTCATTCTGGCATTGCACTACACTTCCGGTAGGTAAATGAGTTATTCGAACAGCAGAGTCGGTAGTATTGACATGCTGCCCACCGGCTCCGGTAGCGCGATAGGTATCAATCTTTAAATCTGAATCATTAATCTCTATTTCAATTTCATCATCAATTTCCGGTATCACTTCAACTGAAGCGAAGGAAGTATGCCTTCTTTTATTGGCATCGAATGGGGATATGCGGACTAAGCGGTGGATTCCTTTTTCCGATTTCAAGAAACCAAAGGCATTCTTGCCGGTGACTGTAAAGGTAACACTCTTAATACCTGCTTCATCTCCGTGCATAAAATCAACTATTTTAGTCTTTAAATTATGTTTTTCTGCCCATCTCAAATACATTCTGAGCAGCATCTCTGCCCAGTCCTGGGATTCGGTGCCACCTGCGCCAGGATGAATAGAGACAATGGCATTGTATTTATCATATCTTCCAGAAAAAAGGATGCTCCGTTCCTGACTATTAACTTCCTCTTCTAATCTTTTAATCTTAAAGGCTACCTCTTGCCAGATCTCGGTCTTATTTTCCTGGCAATTCAGCTCAAAGAGAATATTTAATTCTTCCATCTCTTCTGTTATTTTTTGATAATCTTGTACCACATTCTGTAGGTCTTTAAGCTCTTTACTTAAAGCATTGGCTCTTTCCTGTTCTTGCCAGAAGGTGGGGAATTGCATTTTTTGGCAAATCTCTTTAATCAGTTCATTTTTATGCTCTACTTCAAAGATGTTCTCCCAGTTTTTTTATCTTATCATTTAACAGATTCATTTCTAATCTAATTACGCTGACATCAATTCCCATCATTTCTCTAACCATTCGCTCCTATTTTATCTTATATTATTTCCCTCTAAAACCTTGTCTATTTATAGTCATGCTATCTGAGTTATTTTTTGCCACAACAATATTTATATTTCAACCCGCTCCCGCAAAGACAGGGGTCATTTCTGCCCATCTTCTTCTTAGTAGATGAATCTTTTGTCATTTGCTTTTTCTGCTCAACCTTAACCTTAGGCCCTGCTAATAGTACTGATGCATCACTTGTTGATTTTTGCTCGGTTATTGGAGGTTGAGGCTTTTGTTCAATTTTTACTCTAAAAATAAATTTAATACAATCTTCTTTAATATTGTCTATCATATTCTGAAACATATTATGGGCTTCAAAATGGTATTCCGTTAAGGGATCCTTTTGTCCATAAGCCCTTAAACCGATTCCCTGTTTTAGATCATCCAATCTTTTTAAATGGTCTTTCCACTCTCTGTCTACAATTCTAAGCAAAATCATTTTTTCAATCTGTCTCAACAGTAAAGAGCTGAGTTCATTCTCTTTTTCCTGATAGCCCATTTTTACTTTTTCCAGAAGATTTCCCTGTAGATAAGGAATGGTAAGAGTAGTAACATCTTTGGGAAGGTCCATGGTAAGACCAAATATCTCATAAAAATTTCCCTTTAAAGCCTCTAAGTTCCATTCTTCCGGATAGACATCCTTACTGGCATACCTTTGCAACATGTTATCTATAGTGTCATCAATCATGTCAGAAATGATATCCTTAACATTATCACTCACGAGAACTGTCTTTCTCTGTTCATAGATAATCTTCCTCTGAAATTCCATTTCATTATCAAATTGTAATAATTGTTTTCTAATTTCAAAGTTTCTGCCTTCAACTCTTTTCTGAGCACCTTCTATAGAGCGGGTGATAAAAGGATGTTCGATGGGGGTATCTTCTTCTACTCCTAATTTTTCCATGACACTAACTATGCGGTCCGAGCCAAACAGGCGCAAAAGATCATCTTCCAAGGCTAAAAAAAACCGGGAAGAACCGGGATCTCCCTGTCTGCCGGCCCTGCCTCTTAATTGATTATCTATTCTTCTGCTCTCGTGCCGCTCAGTACCAATAACATGTAAGCCACCCATTTCCGCTATGCCTTCCCCTAAAACAATATCGGTACCCCTGCCAGCCATGTTAGTGGAGATAGTCACCTTCCCTCTCTGGCCAGCTTCAGCAACTATTTCAGCTTCTTTTTCATGATTTTTAGCATTCAAGATATTATGCTCGATGTGTTCTTTTTCCAATAATCTGCTTAATCTTTCCGATTTTTCAATCGATACCGTACCTACCAGCACCGGTCTGCCCTGTTTATGCAATTCTCTAATCTCTTCTATAGCTGCTTTAAATTTTTCCTTTTCCGTTTTATAAATAACATCCGGGAAACTATGCCTGATTAAGGTTCTGTTGGGTGGTATTACCACTACCGGCAAGTTGTAAATTTCAATAAATTCATCTTCCTCTGTCTTTGCCGTACCGGTCATACCGGCTAATTTACAATATAACCGGAAGAAGTTTTGAAAGGTAATAGTGGCTAAGGTTTGGCTTTCACGAGCTATAACCACATTTTCTTTTGCTTCAATGGCTTGATGCAAGCCGTCACTATATCGCCTGCCAAACATAAGTCGTCCTGTAAATTCATCTACAATAATGACCTCTCCATTTTTTACTACATAGTCAACATCTCTTCTGAATAATCGGTGAGCTTTAAGGGCCTGGTTAATATGGTGCTGTAAGTGTACATTATTCTGATCATAAAGATTATCCACCCCCAACAGTTTTTCCATACGAACTACGCCCTCTTCTGTAAGGTAGGCAGTCTTTTCCTTTTCATTAATCTTGTAGTCCTGCTCCTCTTTTAACTGATAGATTAGTTTATCTATTTGAAAATACTTACTGGTAGATTCATCCGTTGGCCCTGAGATTATCAGCGGAGTTCTTGCCTCGTCTATTAAGATGCTGTCTACCTCATCTATAATGGCAAATGCGTGTTCATGCTGTACTATTTCTTCAGGAGTAATACTCATATTGTCTCTTAGGTAATCAAATCCAAATTCATTATTAGTCCCGTAGACTACATCTGATTGATAGGCCTCTTTTCTCTGCTCAGGATCCATATCATGCTGGATGAGACCTACCTTCAATCCTAAAAATTCATAGACCGGGCCCATCCAAAAACGGTCTCTTTTAGCCAGATAATCGTTTACCGTAACTATATGAACACTCTTTCCGGTTAGGGCATTCAAATAAGCAGGCAAGGTAGCCACCAGGGTCTTCCCTTCACCGGTTGCCATCTCGGCGATCTTCCCCTGGTGCAGTACCATACCGCCAATTAACTGGACATCGAAATGGCGCATCTTAATAGTTCTTTGAGCAGCCTCTCTAACTACTGCGAAAGCCTCGGGAAGTATAGAATCTATAGAAACGCCCTCAGAAATAAGTTTTTTAAAGTATGCTGTTTTTTCTTTTAAATCAATGTCCTTTAACCCTTTTATTACACCATCTAAATTATTAATCTTATTTACTAATGGTTTTAATCTATTCAATTCTTTCGTGTCAGCGTCACCAAATAATCTACGGGCAATGCTAAGCATGATTTATAGTTTTCCCTTCTTGTTTATTCTGAACTCGCCGAATCTTTCTGCAATGCCATTTCCTTCATCATTATTTGTTGAATGAGAACAAATAAACCGATAAAGAGCATAATATCGCCTACACTTAATAACTCATTAGTCGGAAAAAAACAGGGCATGGGAATAACATCTCCTAAAAAGGCAAACAGAGTCATGTTGCCCCTTAAGCAGTGAACTGCACTGTTTCCAGCCGGAGATAGAGTAGCGGAATTAAATTTTTCCACTAAGCCTTGGGTTATCAATACCGGCATTCTTCCCCCATTCAACATAATAACGAAGGCATTCAATAATAACCCTAGACCAATGTATTTAAAGCCCGGCAGTTTTATATTACGTAACGATGCAAAAATTAGAATAAGATAGGAGATAATTATTAAATGAGGACTAAACCTCACAATCCCCGAAAAACTTAGTAATTCTGCTGCCCATACCCCTAACCTTAATAAAAGAGCAACGGCAAATAGGGGTACCCCCTCAATAGAAATATTGGTCAGTCTTTCCAGTTCCCCCCCGCAAATTAAACTAATTATTATACTGGCAACAATAATGATAATATATAACATCAGCCTATCCTCCTTTCCTGTAATAAGGAAAGGAATGCCTTTACTATAACCGGGTCAAATTGTTTGCCCGATTCATCTCTTAATTCCTGTACAATATCCTCCGGAGAAAGCTTTTTACGATAGGGACGATCGGAATTCATCGCATCATAGGCATCGATTACAGCTAATAATCTTGCCGTTTTAGGAATATCCTCTCCCTTTAATCCCTGGGGATAGCCATTACCATCATAACGCTCATGATGATGCAATACCGCCTTAGAGCATTTTTTCAAAAACTCAATGGAATCAATGATATTTGCTCCGATAACGGGATGTTCTTTTATTTTTTTATATTCTTCATCCGTCAGTCTATCTTTTTTCCCTAATATACTGTCCGCAATACCTATTTTCCCGATATCATGTAAAATTGCTGCATATTCTAAGTATTCAATGTCTGTTTCAGCGAAATCTAATTTTTTAGCTAAGTCAACTGCTAAATGTGATACCCTCTCGGAATGGCCCAGAGTGTATGGGTCTTTGGCATCGATGGTAGCAGCCAGAGTGCGAATAGTTTCTAAATAAATTTTTCGCATTCTGGTATATAGCTCAAAAGATTGACGGGCTAACAGAAGTGGAAAGAAGAAGAGAAGGATACCAAAAATGCCAATATGTACATAAATAATAGCCATAATAAAGCCCATGGGCGCCTCCGCCAAGTAACTGGGAAGTACCTCTCTAATATTAATCCTAAACACCTTTCCCAGACTCATTCCCGAATCCAAGGAAATCACAGTAGTAACTAATAATGTATTAACTACACAATAAGTTAAGGCACATAATGCGGCCGGAATTATATAATGAACAAAATTTTGTTTTCCCACCACACCACCTGTAAATATATATACTACCCCTGCTAACCCTGAAGACAATGAATATTGAGCTGCATTGAATAGGGCTTTAAACCATGATCCTTTTTTTCTAAAAATGGTCCAGATTATACTAAAGAATTCTAAAACCATAGCTATGGCAGGTCCGTAGACCAATATTACTACAAAGCTAATGGGAAAGGCTACTGTAATATTTCCACCCGCTGGCAATACAACGGGTTTATGTTCAGCAATAATTGCAATAATCGTAAAAAACAGGAAGGGTAGCCATATTTCAGAAATTGCAGTAATGTTAGGGAGTAAAAAAATAAAAAGCACGGTAGCGGATATGGAAATCAATAATATAAATAATTTTAGCTTGCGGTTCAACTAATATTTTCTCCTATTGTTAAAAAATAGGTCGGTGAGCCCTAGTTTTTACCATCTAAACTTGGCGCCACCGGCCAGTAGCAAGGCCATGACACTGATTAAAAAGCTGATTAATTTGGCTTTATTAATTTTCATGTCGCACCTCCACGGTTTTTCTTTGTTCTAATAAGAACAAGCAAAAACCGCTACGCTTCGCTCATTCAGAAAACTATCTGCTACTTATTTTCACCTTTAAATGGTTTTATCTAAGGATCACCGACCTATCTATATCTATATTATATCGTTACATCAATTTCTAATCATTTTTTTAATTAAAGGCTATTCTTCGGTTTACCGCCTTCAGGATAGCTTTAACCAGGGATCTGTGCTGGTCATCATCAATCGGGGCAACACCTATTAGATTTTCCTTGCCTTGCTCATTAATCAGATTAATTGAAATTAGAAACACTTCCCTATCCTCTAAATATACTTTTTTAATCTCTTCCACCTGAAAGAATACCCGTCCTTTTAAAAAAGAAGTGATTGCCTCTAATGTCGCTCTGGTGATAATATATTCCCTATTCTTGTCCCAGTTGATGCAGCTTATCTTTCCCTCGAAAATTTTATTATTATTTTCCAGTTTTACTATTACCTGCAAGGTTTCCCCTTCAGAAGTAACCGAGAGATCGGAAATCTTTAAGCGAGGAGAATAATTTTTTTCCTCAGCTACCTGGGCAATACTAATCTTACGGTAATCTACAGGAATGTTATATTTAGCCATTAGGAGAGATTCTATATCACGGGTAATCTTTTTGGGGCTATATAAATCTTTAGTAATAATATGAATTTCTTTAATCTCTTTATCCTCAGCCAAAACAATCTTGGAAAATAATACCCCATTTAAAGAATTAATAGAATTTTCAATTTCTTTTATTTTAGTAGTAGACTGGGGTAAGGTGATAAAATTACGAAAATTATTTATGGAGACATTGTTCATCTATAGCTCCCTCTTTTATATTTCAGGTTCTATTAAACCAAAATTGCCATCCTTCCTCTTGTAGATAACATTGATTTGCCCGGACTCTTCATTGCTGAAAACAAAAAAATTATGGTCCAAGAGGTCCATTTGTAAGCTTGCCTCTTCCGGGGACATAGGCTTTAAGACGAATCTTTTCGTCTTCACAATCTTTCTATCCTGTTCAGGCGGAGAACTTATTTCAAGGTCTTCATTTTCACTTATTTCTACCACTTTACCTTTATTGTACTCAGTACCATGCTTAGAGTAAAGTTTTTCTTTATATTTAATTATTTGCCTTTCCAGTCTTTCCACAACCCGATCAATAGAATTATAAATATCATCACTCTCTTCTTCTGCTTTAATAATCGCCCTTTTAGCCTGTAAAGTAACTTCGAAGATATGCCTATGCTTCTGAACACTAATTGTGGCAACTGCCTCCATAATCTGATCAAAATACTTCTCTAATTTCGTCATTTTTTTTCTGATATAGTTCTCTATAGAATCTGTTACCTCAAATTGTTTACCTTTTATAATTAAATTCATTCTGCTCCTCCTTCAATTGATTTAGGTTCAACAATATTATTCGCTTAGAAACAGTACTTAACTGATAAGGCATACTTTCTTCAAACCTATTCTCTGAATAAAAGAATTGAGAATATACTCATCCATTATTTACACATTTATAATATTATAGCATCTCCGTTAATGCTTTCTTTAATTAATTTATAAAATTAATTTTTCCATTACTGCTAAGGGTTCGTTTATCCTTAAAAGTATCCCTCCTTAGGCTGACCTGGTCTTTTACCCCACATTCGCCTGCAGAGAGCCTCGCTATCTTTTCACTAATACTCTTCTCCTATTATATTCCTATAATAAGGCAGGACTTACTCCAAAACCGCACCATGCTCAGTAACTAATAATCGTTACCTTACGTGGGTCGTTTTGCCTGCGGCTGGCATCGACTTTCAACCACAGCCCTAAGGAGGAATTTCTACAATGGTATTTATACTCCTCTCGCCAAAGTCAAGACATATAATTTCTCTACTCCTGTTTTTTTTAATTCCCGGCAACAGGCATCAATAGTAGCACCGGTGGTAAATATATCGTCAATTAAAAGAATATTGGATAATCCTTCTAGTGAAAAAGAGGTATTTAGAGTATAGACCTTTCTGACATTTTTCTTCCTTTCTGTCTTTGATAAGCCGACTTGAGATAAATTCATTTTATCTTTTATTAATAAATCCTCTGAAAAGTAGAGGGAAAAGTAATCAGCAACATATTTTGCCAATAAACTACTCTGGTTAAAACCTCTTTTTAAGCAGTCTTTCTTAAACAAAGGTACCGGTACAACTAAATCAATTTCTCTTATCATAATAAAATCATTCTTAGCCAGATAGCTAACCAGTAAATTCCCTAAAGGCTGTACTAATTTTACTTGTTTTTGGTATTTAAGTAAATGAACGCCTTCTCTCAACACTCCCTGATAATAAGCAACAGACCTGGTAAAATAGTAAGGGCGCTTTTTTGTAAGGCAATCAGCGCAAATTGCTTTTTCTTCAAAGTCTACCTCCCCTGAAAATGGTTTACCACATCGATAGCAATAAGGAGGAGAGATTAATTTTATTAGTTTCAGGCAATCATCACAAAGGCTGTACCCCTTGGACTCTTTAATTGGTCTGCCACAATTCTGACAACTAAGAGGATAAATAAGATTAAGAAATCCTTCTTTCAGATAATCCCAAAAATTATTATCAACCATCTTTTCATAAATTAATTATATTCCATATTAAATTATTTCATTAAGAGAATCAGGTACCCTCTTGCCAACTGCTCAAATACTTTCTTTGCTCTTCGGTTAGTTGGTCAATGGTAATATCCATACTATTTAATTTTAACAAAGCTATTTGCTGGTCTATCTCTTCCGGAACGGAATAAACCTTTTTAGATAGCGACCCGGTTTCTTTAATTAAGTATTCTATCGACAATGCCTGGTTAGCAAAACTCATGTCCATAACACTGGCAGGATGCCCTTCAGCGGCAGATAAATTTAGCAATCTCCCCTCTGCTAATAAGTAAAGCTGTTTTTTATCCTTAAAAATGTAGGATATAACCCCATTTCTAGCTAATTCTTTTTTTATAGTTACTTCTTCCAGTGCCGGGATATCGATCTCGGCATTAAAATGTCCGGCATTAGCCAAGACTGCGCCGTTTTTCATTACTGAAAACTCACTCTTGCCGATAACATTTTTATTTCCGGTTAAAGTAATAAAAATATCACCGATTTGGGCAGCTTTGCCTATTGTGGTTACTTGAAAGCCATCCATTATTGCTTCTAGAGCTTTCAGTGAATCAATCTCAGTAACGATTACCCTAGCCCCCATCCCCCTCGCTCTGTTCGCTACACCTCTGCCACACCATCCATATCCGCATACTACTACTACCTTACCGGCAAGCAAAATATTGGTACTCCTGAATAAACCATCAATGGTGCTCTGTCCTGTTCCATATCTATTATCAAAAAGATGTTTGGTTAAAGCGTCATTTACAGCAATAATGGGATACTGTAAAACCCCTTCTTTTTCCATACTTCTTAAACGTATAACGCCGGTAGTAGTTTCTTCTGTTCCGCCAGTTATATTGGCAATAAGCTCTTTTCTCGAACTATGAACCATGCTAACCAGATCTGCTCCGTCATCCATAGTAAGATGTGGTCCACAGTCTAATGCTCTGTTGATATGGCGATAATAGCCACTGGAATCAATTCCCTTAATAGCAAAAACCGGAATTTGACAGTCCCTTACCAGCGATGCTGCTACATCATCCTGAGTACTTAGGGGATTAGAAGCGCACAAGACGGGACGAGCGCCGCCTGCCTTTAAGGCAATCATTAATACAGCAGTCTCTGTGGTGACATGCAGACAGGCAGAGATGTTAATGCCTTTCAAAGGTTGTTCTTTTTCAAAACGTTTTTTAATATCAACCAGGACAGGCATTTGATTTTGTGCCCATCTTATCCGTTTCAACCCTGACTCAGCCAAATTAATATCCTTTATCTCATATGACAACATAATTTCTCCTCTATCAATCCCATATTAACCCTAACTTATTACAGCCACGGGTTATACTCTAATTCATGTTTTAAAGTAGAAGCGGGACCATGACCGGGCAAGATCTCGCTGGAACTATCTAAGCCTAACAATTTTTCTTTAATGGAATGCATTAATACTGGTTGCGAACCCCCAGGAAGGTCTGTTCGCCCTATACCTTCTTTGAATAAAGTATCTCCGGTAAAGATAATATGATTTAATCTTATGGAAACACTGCCTGGAGAATGACCTGGAGTATGGATAATATAGAGACGGTGCAGACCTAAATTTAGGCACATTCCATCTCTTAAATAATCATCAGGCGCTGGGGACTGGATAGGCTTTTCCATATAAAAAGAAAAATTCTTTTGAGGATTAATCAACATACCCTCATCTAGCTGATGTATCAATAATTTGGCAGAATATTTTTCCTTTAATTGTTTATTCCCACCAATATGGTCACCATGGCCATGGGTATTAATAATATAATTTAATTGAAATCCTTTCTCATCTATCAGATCTAAAAGAATTTCACTCTCCTCGGCTGGGTCAATAACTGCAGCCTCATTAGTCTTCAGGCATCCCAGAAGATAGCAATTGGTAGCCAGATCCCCCATAACTATCCTTTTTAAATAAAAGCTTTGCCGATCTCTACTCATAAAAACCTTCCTTATTTTACTACCATCGAACTAAAAATCATCACTATCTAAAATTATAGTAACCGGACCATCATTAATTAATTCAACCTGCATCATGGCCTGAAACTGCCCAGTTTGGACAGAAATACCCTCTTTCCTTAAACAGTCTACATAATATTGATAAAGTAAATCTGCCTTTTCCGGCAAGGCCGCCTCTATAAAGCTCGGCCTCCTCCCCTTTTTACAATTACCATATAGGGTAAATTGTGATACTACCAAGGCCTCCCCTTCTGTATCCAGCAGAGACAAATTCATTTTCCCATCTTCATCATTAAAGATCCGCAAATTTGCCGTTTTTTTTGCTAACAGTTCGGTCTCTTGTTGTGTATCCTCCTTTTTTACACCCAGTAAAACTAACATACCTTTATCTATCTGAGCAATTTGTTGCTCCCCTACTATGACTCGGGCATTACTGACCCTCTGGATAACCGCTTTCATTGTTCTACTTCGCTATTCTCCTTCCGTCCTTATTACTTCTTTCACACCAGCCAGACTCTTTAGCCGGGCCAATATTTCTTTTAAATGGTCCAGTGAATTAACTTCAATGGTAAGATTCATAATAACAACATTGTTTTTGTCGGTAACACCATTGATATATTTTATTTCTGCTTTAAGATTTGATAGTACCATCGATATATCAGAGAGTAAATTTTTTCTATCTGTGGCTATGATTTTTATATTTACCGGAAAATAACTCTCCTCAGTATCATACCACTCCGCCTTAATAATCCTTTCACCATCCTGAGCAAGATTAATTAGATTGGGGCATTCAACCCTATGAATGGTGACTCCCCTTCCTCTGGTAATATAACCAATGATACCATCACCCGGAACCGGGTGGCAGCATTTAGCAAATTGTATCAGCAAATTATCTACTCCATCAATCTTTACACCCTTTTCAATCCTTTTTTCTTTAACGGCTTCTTCTTTAACCTGAATTTCTTCCTCTTTTTTCTTTTGGGGTAACAATTTATTAATCAATTGAACAGGGTTCAATTTTTTATAACCAACTGCTTCCAATAAAGAATCAGAGTCGGTATAGCCCATTGACTGACAAATATCGGCAAGTTTTTTCTCTAATTCGGGACTCCAAGGAGTTCTGAATTTTTCCAGTTCCTTGAGCAACATAGTTCTCCCTTTTTCTATATTCTCTGCCTTAAACTCTTTTTTAAACCAGCCCTTAATTCTACTTTTTGCAGATGAGGTCTGTACAAATTTCAGCCAATCTCGACTTGGTCCTTCAGATGTTTTAGATGTTATTATTTCTACAATGTCGCCGCTGGACAATTTTCTATCAAGCGGCACAATTCTATTGTTAACCTTGGCACCCACACAGTGATGGCCAATTTCGGTATGTATAGAATAGGCAAAATCCACTGGGGTTGAACCTAGTGGCAAGATTTTTACATCACCTTTGGGAGTGAAAGTATATACCTCATACTGTAATAGGTCAATTCTCAGATTCTCCATAAATTCACGTGGGTCTTTCAGTTCTTTCTGCCAATCCAGTATCTGGCGCAACCAGCTTAACCTTTCCTCAAATTTACTATCTTTTATTGATTCTCCTTTTTCTTTATATTTCCAATGAGCGGCAATTCCATACTCAGCTGTACGGTGCATTTCCTCTGTCCTAATTTGAACTTCAAGTGGTTCACCTTCTGAGGTAATAACAGTAGTGTGCAGAGACTGATACATATTTGATTTAGGCATAGCAATATAATCTTTGAACCTTCCCGGCATCGGTTTCCAGAAAGAATGAAGAAGACCCAGGGAAGCGTAACAATCGGTAATATTGTTACAGATAATTCTAATTGCCATTAAATCCAGGATTTGAAAAAAGTATTTTTCCTGTTCTTTCATTTTCCTATAAATACTGTAGATATTTTTAGGTCTTCCCTGTATCCTGACTTTGATGCCAAATTTCTTTAGCTCCTCTTCCATCTTCTTTTTTATAAATTCTATGTACTGCTCTCTTTCTTCCCTACTTTTAGCCACATTTTTAGCTAATTCTCTGTATTTTCTAGGGTTTAAATTGAGCAAAGAAAGATCTTCTAGCTCCCACTTCACCTGGTATAGACCTAGCCTATGAGCAATGGAAACATATATATCTAAAGTCTCCTGAGCTTTCAGTAAACGTTTGGGCGCAGGCATATATTTTAAAGTACGCATATTATCCAATCTATCGGCTAATTTAATCAAAATAACCCTGATATCTTCAGCAATAGCCAGAAACATCTTTCGAAAATTTTCAGCCTGTGCCTCCTCTTTAGTCTGGAAAGAAATCTTACTCAGCTTGGTGACTCCATTTACCAACATAGCAACTTCTTCCCCAAAGATATTATTTATCTCTTCCAAACTTACCTGGGTATCTTCTACCACATCGTGCAGCAAACCTGCGGCAATGGTAGTAATATCCATGTTCAGATCTACCAGTATATCGGCTACCTCTAATGGATGGGATAGATAAGGTGCACCGGAATATCTTTTTTGATTCTGGTGGGCTTCCTGGGAGAAGATATAGGCCCTCCACAAAAAATCAAAATCAGCTTCGGCATTGTAGTCTTTAATTTTATCTATTATTGTTTCAATCTTAACCGGTATATCTATTTGGGATACCTCTTCTCTTAACATGGCTATTCAGGAAAGGAACAACTTCATTATAATACTTTTGTCTATATATAGTTATTGCTAAATTAATGTGCTCTTTTGAAATGCTTTTATGGTGATTAAATTAGAATGGAAAATAGCAATTGTCTTAGTTATTTTATATTGATTTCGGGTAATTATATCTTATATTTTACTAGGGAAAAAACCGGGTAGTTTTTAAGCTTTTCTCTTCCCTGTAACATTTCTAATTCTATAATAAAATCAGCCCCAACCACTACCCCTCCCAATCTTTCAATAAGCTGAAAAACGGCCAGAGTGGTTCCTCCGGTAGCTAACAAATCGTCTACTACCATAATACGGTTACCTTTTTGAAAGGCATCTTGGTGGATTTCTACGATACTTTCCCCATATTCCAATTGGTAGGTAATCTTTTCTACTTTATAGGGAAGCCGCCCTCCTTTGCGGATAGGAATAAACCCTACGTCTAAACTATAGGCAACCGGAGCACCTATAATAAAACCACGTGCCTCAATCCCAGCAATATAGTCGATATTTAAGCCTTTACAGTGCTGCGTAATCTGGTCAACACAATATCGAAAAGCCTCTTTGTCTTTCAGTAAGGTAGTAATATCTTTAAACTGTATCCCTTTTATCGGGAAATCCGGCACATTCCGAATTATATTTCTTATATCCATTGAGCAAAAACCTCCGATTCTCAAAATGGAAATAGGTTCACCTTTGTGTATTTACTCTAACTTGGTCTTCTTTTTTTGTTTTTTAGTTACTTTTATTTCTTTTTTCCTAACTTTTTCTTCCTGATTAATTATCGACACAGATTTAGCAGATATTTTCCCCTTCTTCTTTAATTCTAACAACATGGGTCCGGCAATACAGTTAGAGGAATAAGTGCCTACAGAAATTCCTATAAATAAAACAAAAGCAAAATCGGATAAGGTTCCGCCAAAGAAATAGAGTGCCAGTACAGGTAATAAGGTGGTGACAGCAGTATAGGTAGTCCTGGTCAGAGATTGGTTTATGCTAAGATTTATTATTTCTGGCAATGGGACTTGTGGCTTTAACTTTAAATTCTCTCTAAGCCTATCAAAGATTACAATGGTATTATTTATGGAGTAGCCTACAATAGTAAGAAGTGCTGCTACGATGGGAATTGTTATCTCTTTCTGTAATAAAGAGAGTACGGCTAAGGTAACTAAGACATCATGTGCCAGGGCAATAATTGCAGTAATAGCATATTTAAATTGAAATCTAACTGTTATATATAGAATCATACCAATAAAAGCAAAAATAATAGCCAGGGCGGTCAGTCTTTTTAATGATTCTCCAATAACAGGACCAACTATTTCTAACCTTAATACCCGAAAGGGGCCAATTCTTTCTTTAATAACATCTAATATTTTTTGCCTTTCTTGCAATTCGGTCTGGGCTGTTCTTATTACAAATTCACCATCGGATAGCGATTGAATAGTACTACCGGCTAAATCTATTTCTCCCAATACATTCCTAATCTCAGCAATAGCTACATCTTTCCGATTAAATTCCAGCTGCAACAAAGCACCACCGGCAAAATCTATACCATAGCTGAACCCCTGTATTAAGAAGGATATGAGCCCAATCAAAATTATTATCCCGGAAAGAAGATAACTTTTTTTCCTAAAGGAAACGAACTTAATGTCAGCATCTTTAAATATATCCATCAAAGCCCTCCCTGCACGATATCAAACTAAAGCATTCTTATTAAGTTTTGGCCCTAATAATTCTAAAAATAATTTAGTCACTACAATTGCAGTAAACATGCTTACCACAATTCCTATACTCAAAGTAACAGCAAACCCTCTAATAGGACCACTGCCAAAATAAAGAAGGGCAACAGCTGCAATTAAAGTAGTCAGATTGGAATCAAATATAGTGATAAATGCTTTAGAGAACCCTGCTTCAATGGAGGCTCTGAGGGTTTTATCCATTCTTAATTCTTCTTTTATCCTTTCAAAAATCAGGATATTAGCATCTACCGCCATACCTATAGTCAGCACTATACCGCCAATACCCGGTAGGGTTAAAGTAGCTTTAAAAATAGCCATCCCTCCCATTATTAAAAGCATACATATTAATAAGGCAGTATCGGCAATAAGGCCAAATCCCTTGTAAAAAATTAGCATAAAAATAAATACCAGTAATAAGCCGACTATACCAGCTTTTAAGCTACGGTCAATGGAGTCCTTGCCCAGAGTTGGACCAACTGAACGATTTTCCAAAATTTTGACTTCCACCGGAAGGGCACCGCTCCTCAACAATAAAGACAGCCTCTGCGCTTCCTCAACGGCGAATGAGCCCACAATAGAGGCTTCTCCGCTAGGAATAGGTTCCTGTACTACCGGTGCCGATATTTCCTGCCCATCGAGAGTAATAGCTAAAACTTTCCCCACGTTTTGAGTAGTAGCTTTTTCAAACAGCTTTGCGCCTTCGTCATTAAACTCCAACAAAACATTAGGTCTGCCAAACCGGTCAAAAGAAGACTTGGCATTCTTCAAATACGCTCCGGTTAATAAGGTCTCCCCTAACGCATCTTTAAATTCTAGTAAGGCAGTCTTGCCGATAATATCCTCCGCTTCTTGGGGGTCATCCACACCAGGCAACTGTATCAGAATCCTTCTTTCTCCTTGACGCTGAATAACAGGTTCCTTCACTCCTTCCGGATCGATTCGATTGGTAATAATCTCTATTACTCGGTTTACGGCATCGCTATCCACCGGGGCATCCGGTGAATCGAGGCATTCTAAGACAATATGAGAGCCTCCCTGCAAATCAAGTCCTAAGTTAATATTTTTGTTTAAAGGAAAGACATAATAGAGGGCAATACCAATAACCAGAACAACAAAAGCTAATCTTACCATTCTTATTTGTTTCATATTTAAAAACTCCTCAACAAATGTAGCAAAGGAAAAACTATTTCCCCTAAATATTTACTTATCCTATACTAGCAATTTTACTCAATTGAACTGCGCCCATCTCAATTTATATCAATCGATAATAAAGAAAAGAATGTTGACGGGTAGCTAAAAAATTAAATAAGTCAATTGCATCCTTAATTTATTTCAACCATTCTTTCTAAAGGCTTAATTGCTCAGCAATAAAAAGAGAAACTGAATTCCCCCTGCAATTAAAAGAGAATTAAACAAGAAGAAGGGCGGGTTAAAAACCAGCCCTTAAATTTTTTCCTGTATCTTTGTATCTGAAATCCTAAACTTCCCCTTTTTGGCCGATAGCACTTCTGGTGGTATTTATCCTTACATCTTTGCAGACTTCTAAAGTAAATATATCACCCTTAATCTCCCTAATAATGCCATAGATTCCGCCAATAGTAATTACCTTATCCCCCACTTTTAAGCTTTCTAGCATCTCTTTATGTTTTTTCTGTCTTTGCTGTTGCGGACGTATCAGGATAAAATAAAAAATGGCGAAAATAATGATTAACGGTAAAAATTGCTGCACACCTTGAGACATTTCAATTAATCCAAACCTTTCTTTTTTAATTCCATTAAATTATAGCTAAATAATTTATATTTATCAAATGTTTTAATACTTTATTTTTATTAACAATATTATGATAGTTTTCCAATTATCAAATTTTTTTTTCTTGATTTTTATATTTATTGTAGAAATCCTTTTTCAAAGCTTCTAAATTATCTTCTGAAATTGCTCTTCTTATTCTTTTCATCAGTCGGTTCATAAAATAAAGATTGTGAATTGTTCCTAAAATCGGCCCCAACATCTCTTTTGCTAAAAAAAGATGTCGTAAATAAGCCCGGGTAAAATTTTGGCAGGTATAGCATTGACAGTCAGAATCCAAGGGTTGCAGGTCTGTTCTATATTTGGAATTAGTTATAGATATTTTGCCATTATGAGTAAATAGGCAGCCATTTCTTCCATTTCTGGTGGGCAGGACGCAATCAAACATGTCAACTCCCCGAGAAACACCCTCTAAAATAGACTCCGGCGCTCCTACACCCATTAAATATCTTGGTTTTTCGGCCGGTAGTAGGGGAACTATGGAATCAAGTATTTCATACATTAAAGATTTTGGCTCTCCCACACTCAGACCGCCTATAGCATAACCGGGGAATTTTAATTCTATCATCTTCAAGGCATTCTCTTTACGGATATCAGCAAAAAGTCCCCCTTGAATAATACCAAATAATACTTGTTCCGGATGCCGATGATAATCCTGGCATTCTTTGGCCCATCTATAAGTCCGATCAGCCGCTGATTGTGTTTCAAATCGGCTAGCAGGATAAGGGCTACATTGGTCAAAGACCATAGCAATATCAGAGCCTAAGGCCATCTGTATCTCCATTGCCTTTTCCGGATTAATAAAATGCCGGGAGCCATCCAGGTAAGATTGGAAGGTCACCCCTTCTTCGCCAATCTTATTGATTTTCCCCAGACTAAAAACTTGAAATCCCCCACTATCAGTTAAAATCGATTTGTTCCAGCCCATAAATTTATGCAAGCCCCCGTTTTTTAAGATTAACTGATGTCCCGGCCTTAAAAAGAGGTGATAGGCATTGGCTAATATAATAGAGAACCCTAAATCGTCAATTTCTTTTGGTAATAGCCCTTTGACTGTAGCCTGTGTTCCTACCGGCATAAATACAGGTGTTTCGATAATCCCATGCGCAGTCTCCAGGATTCCTAATCGAGCTTTATTATTGACATCCCTATTTTCTTTTATAACTTTAAAATTAAAAGACATACCGGCCTTTCATCTTCTAAATAGTATGCAAAAGTACTAACAATCAGTAAATGAACATGGCATCCCCGAAACTATAGAAACGGTAATTTTCCTTAATAGCTTCTTCGTATGCTCGGAAAAGATAGTCTTTTTCAGCAAAGGCTGAGGCCAACAAGAGCGGAGTGGAGCGTGGCAGATGAAAATTAGTAATTAAAGTTTTAATCACCTTAAACCGATATCCCGGATAAATAAACAGGTCAGTCCAGTAAGTTCCTTCCGACACTCTATCTGCTGAAAAAGCAGATTCCAGAGCACGGACAACTGAGGTTCCTACCCCTACAATTCTTCTTTTTTCAAAAATAGCCCGATTGATAGCCAGGGCATTTTCTTTGCTGACAGTGTATAGCTCTTTTTTCATTCTATGTTTTTCAATCTTATCAACCTTCACCAATTCAAAGGTTCCCCTACCAATATGCAAAGTTAAAAAAATTAGCTCAACACCCTTCCTCTTAATCTCGGCTAATAGTTTATCTGTGAAATGAATACCTGCTGTTGGAGCGGCGATAGAGCCATTTTTTCTAGCATAAACAGTCTGGTAAAACGAAGGGTTTTGCAGTTTCTTTTTGATATAAGGCGGGGTGGGCATTTTCCCAATTTTCTGTAAAATTTCTGAAATGTTTCCATCTGCTTTCAACTCCAGCAAGAAAGTGCCCTCTTCTGTATCCCTATTAACAACCATGGCGCTGAGTTGTGGGGAGAATAATATTTCAGTTCCGGGAGGGGTTCTGCGGCCCGGTTTTAATAAAGCCTGCCAGAATGAGTTTGCCTTGAAATTTGTAAGCAACACCTCTACTTTCCCTCCGGTATTTTTTTTATGTCCAAATAAGCGAACGGGAATTACTTTACTATCATTCAAAACCAGAAGGTCACCGGGATTCAAATAATTGATAATCTCAAAAAACTTTTTATGCTCAATTGCTCCCGTTTTTTTATTCAGAACCATTAAGCGACTCTGGTCTCTCTTTTTAAGGGGTTCCTGTGCAATATATTGGAGTGGCAGATGATAATCAAAAAGAGATACATCCATTGGTGACTCCCGGTAAAACATTCTCAATAAAGTTTTGTTAATATGATTCCCTTATAATAATACTTCAGAATTTCCTCGTAATTGAACCCTAATTTAGCCATACCATGAGCACCCCATTGGGAGAGGCCCACGCCATGTCCACAGCCCTTGCCATGGAAAATAACCGTTAAATCGGTATCGTCAACACTATTTTCAATTATTTTCGATTTAGTACTTTTTTTGGGCTCCGGCATCTTTTTTGGCCGATTCAACAATTCAAGCAACTCCGAAATGGTAAAATCCCTATCCCCTTTAAGAATATCACTTACCTTCTTTTGGGAATCTTCCTGTTCTGGGTTTGGGACCTGAAGTTCATTATTTTGAGCAACCGGCTCTGCTCTACTGCAAACTATGCTTTCCATTGTAAATAGAGAGCTTCTAACTAAATTCGGACCCACTAATAATCTAAAATCGTTAGTCTTAAAGGTAACTTTCTTATTATCACCCCATATTTCTACAGATTTAACACGACCGGTTTCGGTCTTTTCAGCAATGATCATTTCTCTTATTTTATTAAAATGATGGCCACTTTGAGCTAATTTTGCTATTATTTCCTGTTCTGAAAGTGAGTAGTCCCATTGGTGATTGGGAGGCGAGACAGTTTCTTCGTAATCGGAATATACGCTCCTCAAGTAGGGAACATAACCGCCCCACACATCTTCACTGTTTTCAGTGGAACCACCACAATCAGAATGGTAAACTGCATTGATTGGTTTGCCATTATAGGTAGCAATTATTCCCCTGGTATCATCTACCGCCTTATTAGTGGCTGGATGTTCACAAGAAATACCGCCATATTCCTGACTATTAGTAGTGGCACAGAGATTAAACCCCTGCTCTATATATTTATTCATATTAGCCAAGGCGAAAGTCCTGGCGGCAATTGCCTGAGTTCTCAATGCTTCTACCGGCCAATTGGGTGAAATTTCTAACTTTAAAACCCCATAAAGATATTTTTCTAACTCTATAACATTTATAACTTTTAAAAGAGACTTGTTAGAAATAATTTCTATATTGCCTCGATACTTTTTCCCTTCCACCTGAAGAAAACCGTCAGCTACAGGCATAATCTTAATTCCTCGATTAGTTTTAAAGGATTGGCTGTTAATTCTTATTCCCTGCTTTTCTGCGACTATTTTAACGGTATTATTGTTTTTCTGTAAAAGCAAATTTTCCCCAGTAGATACTTCAAAAACCTTTAACCCTTTATCCCCTTTAATGTTAATCTCTTTACAATCGAGAAATATCCCCACCTTTATAATAGGAACTGCATGTACCGCATCATGCGTAACAAATAAAAAAATGAGTATTGTCAGGAGAATACATATTAACCGGTGACTTGCTATTCTTTGTCGACTTTTTTGGGAAAGGATTCCTAATATTTTCATAGAGATACTCCATTCGATTGGTTTAGTTTGATATCTTTGATAGCTATCGGGAAGGAGGCTATCTAAAAATTCGCAAGATAAGGGTTATCAGGATGCTTAGCAAGACTGACAGTCCTAAGGGAAAATAAAAAACAAAATTTTTTCTCTTAATTAAAATATCTCCCGGTAAGCGAAAAGAAAAAGAAGGAAACTTTTCTAATAATAAAAAAATGATTCCGCTAATTAAAATCAATGCACCTGTTATGATAAGCATTTTAGCAATAACATTCATATTATTCATCTTTACCTAAGATGCTCCTTTAAAATAGTGTCGAGTTATCATCTTCTCCAATCTTATTCCGGTACTGAGAAAAATAATGGTAAGCCATTTCTGTTGTTTTTCGTCCCTGAGGAGTCCGTGCGAGAAAGCCTTTCTGTAAAAGATATGGCTCATGCACATCACAAATAGTCTCTTTGTCTTCATTTAAAGAGGCAGAAAGTGTATCTAATCCAACCGGGCCGCCTTGAAATTTATTCATTATAACTAAAAGCAATCTCTTATCAATATCAGATAAACCCTGGTCATCAATTCCCATATTTTTCAAAGCAAACAGGGTTATTTTATCACTTATGACCCCCAATCCTTCAATCTGAGCATAATCGCGAACTCTTTTCAACAGTCTATTTGCTATTCTTGGGGTCCCTCTAGAGCGCCTGGCAATTTCCCGGGCTGCACTTTCTTCTATTCTGATATCCAAGATAGTAGCCGAGCGAGTAATTATCTGATGGAGCTCATCTTCATTATAGTATCCGATTCGGGATATTACTCCAAAACGGCTTCTAAGCGGCGAAGTGATGAGTCCCGTTCTGGTAGTGGCCCCAATCAGAGTAAATTTTGGCAAATCAATCCGAATGGAACGGGCACTGGGGCCCTTTCCAATCAAGATATCAAGTGCAAAATCTTCTAAAGCCGGGTAGAGTATCTCTTCCACCGACCGATTCAGACGATGTATTTCATCGATAAAAAGAACTTCCTTTTCCTTCAGATTAGTTAATATTGCCGCTAAATCTCCTGCCCTTTCAATTACCGGGCCGGAGGTCATCTTAATATTTACTGCCATCTCATGGGCAATAATGTTAGCTAAGGTTGTTTTTCCCAAACCGGGGGGTCCATATAATAAAATATGGTCTATAGCCTCATCCCTTTGCAGTGCAGCTTTGATATAAATTGAGAGATTATTCTTCACATTTTGTTGCCCAATAAAATACTGCATTTTCTGAGGTCTTAAGTTGGCTTCAGATTCTAAGCCTTCCTTTTTTAAGTCCTTTTCTAATAAATCTTCTTTTTTATCCATAGCTTAGTGCTCTCTTATAATAGATTATCTTATATCCATTATTGAAAATTGTTTTTACCCAACAATATAATCAAATTTTACCATAGCAAATTAAAAAGTCGGCAAATTTCTAAAATTAATTCTAATAGACATTTCGTGTGAACCCTATTTCTGTAATGCCTCTTTTATTAAATCTTCTAATTTTAACGAGCTGAGTTCCGGTGTTTTAGCCAAAGTATTCATGATTCTTTGCTTGGCTTCTTTTTCGGAATAACCCAACCCCTTCAAAGCTTCAATGCCTTCCCAAGCAAGGTCCTTTTTGCCTTCTTCAGCTACTATTTCCCAATCTGATTTTAACAATTTAAATTTTTCTTTGAGCTCTAACACCATCTTTTTAGCAGATTTTATTCCAATACCGGGTATGGTGCTCATATCAGATAAATTCTCTGTTAAAACAGCATGCTGAAAACGCTCTGGTCCCATTTCAGAAATTATGTTTAAGGCAACCTTCGGTCCAATACCGCGAGTGTCAAGTAGAATTTTAAAAAATTTACATTCACTCT
Organism: Candidatus Stramentimicrobium fermentans; assembly: GCA_012520575.1. Taxonomy (GTDB): domain Bacteria; phylum Atribacterota; class Phoenicimicrobiia; order Phoenicimicrobiales; family Stramentimicrobiaceae; genus Stramentimicrobium; species Stramentimicrobium fermentans. Next base: position 2,518 of record JAAYOB010000010.1, on the reverse strand, counting down.
CTTCAGAAAAACCATAGAGAGTTATCCTATCTTCCCGTACATACAAATGAGTATAGATAGTCAGCGGGAATTTATTACTATCGAACTTATCACCGGAAGGCACGTTGACAATAAACCCCACCCCGTTAACATTAATTACTACAGAATTTGTTCCTTTTGATTCTATTTTCCCTGTTAAAGAGGCTATCACAACAATTTTATCTCCTGAAAGAATTAATAAATACTAAATGTCGACAATATTTTGGAAATACTGAAATGCACTTTTTACAGAAATTTAAAAGATTACTATTATTTAATAAGAATATTTGTGGTGAATGTGGCAGATAGCTACGGCTAAAGCATCTGCAGCATGTTCATATTCTGGCTTTTTTGATAGGCTTAAGAGAACTTTTACCATCTCCTGCACTTGATTTTTGCTAGCTCTACCATAACCAACTACCGCCTGTTTTACCTGTAAAGGGGTATAGACAAAAAAATTTATTTCTAATAAGGAGGCAGTTAGAGCCAGGGCTCCTACAACTTTTCCCACATTGAGTGCGCTTCTGGTATTTTTACTAAAAAATATCTCCTCAAGAACTAAATCGTGAGGAGCATATTTCTTAATTAGAGTATTTATCTCAGAGTGAATATTCTTCACCTTTTCTGATAAATTATCGTCTATACTGTTAACAATACCTCCATAAGCTATGGCTCTTATTTTATTCTTTTGAATTTCAACCAATCCGTAACCGGTGTTGTTTAGACCGGGATCGATTCCTAAAATAATCAAAATCTACCCCTGTTCAGCTGTAAGTTGTTCCATGACCTGGTCCTCAATGTTAAAATTGGCATATACATTCTGCACATCATCTTGTTCTTCTAATTGCTCCATTAGGGTCAGCATTTGTTCTGCTTTATGACCTTCCAAGTCAACAGTGGTCTGGGGAACCATAGTTATTTCCGCTAAAGAATATTCTACTTCTTTTTCTTCTAATATTTTTTTAAAATTTTCAAATTCAGATGGAGGCATAGTTACTTCAATAATCTTCTCGTCTATCTCAATATCATCAACTTCTACTTCTAATGCTAAGTCGAGTATCTGATCTTGATTAACTATTTCTCTCTCGAAAGAGAAATAAGCTTTTTGAGAAAAAATCCAGGCTACACACCCAGTGGAGCCAAGATTACCACCATATTTGGAAAAAAGTCTTCTTATCTCTGAAACGGTTCTATTTCGATTGTCAGTGAGTACCTTTACCAATACTGCTACCCCACCAGGACCATAACCTTCATAGATAACCTCATCGTAAGTAACTCCTTCTAATTCACCAGTACCTTTTTTAATAGCCCGCTCTATATTTTCGCTGGGCATATTATTCTCTCTGGCAAGTTGTATGGCATTGCGCAATTCGGCGTTTGTTTCGGGGTCGCCGCCATTGCGAGCAGCCACAGATATAACCCTGATAATCTTGCCGAATATTTTACCCCTTTCAGCATCAGCCTTTCCTTTTTTCCTCTTAATTGTACTCCATTTTGAATGTCCAGACATAAAATATCCTCATATGCAATTTTTCTTATTTTAGCATATAAAAAAAGTCGTTTCAATTACTGAACAAAAACACCCTATTAAAAGATTTCTGAACTTTTTAACTTTTTTAAATGTTTTAAGTCTACTTTTAGATATTTAGGATAGGCGGTCTATTTCGTTTATGAGCACTTGATTTACTCATTCTTATAATGTCTTCTTTAATTTTCTTGTCTTCCAATTTTCCATATTTTAGAAAATTATCTAATTGCTCGTAACTGAATCCCATTTCTTGCTCATCGGTCTGTTCTTCCCACAATCCACCTGAAGGAGGTTTTGAAATTATTTTTTGAGGAATATCTAAAAATCTTGCTATCTCATAAATATCACTCTTTAAAATATTACCTAGAGGAAGAATATCAACTCCCCCATCACCATATTTGGTAAAATAACCTATAGCTATTTCGCTTTTATTGCTTGTTCCTACAACTAAATACTCCAAGAGTGCGGCAAAATAATAAAGCACTATCATTCTCAATCTCGGCTTGATATTAGCTTTAGCTATTTTATTATCCTGACTGGTACCCATAATTGATAAGAGTTGATGGTATATTGAGGTAAGGTCAATATGTTGATAGTTAAGATGATATCTGTTAACAATTTCCATGGCATCTTGAATATCCTGATCGATACTTTCACAGGGCAATATTAAAGCCATAGCATTATCAGGAAAAGCTTGTTGACCAAGAGCTGCTACTACAGCAGAATCCAGCCCGCCACTTAAACCAAAAATAATACCTCTTTTCCCAGCTTTTAATACTTTTCTTTTCATCCAAGAAATTATTTTTCCAATCTTTTCATCTAATAATTCTATTTTTGATTTATCGTATCTCTCCATCTTCCCCCCATAATAAAAAATTCCCGGCAGTGTCCTACTCTCCCGCAGGTAATCCTGCAGTACCATCGGCGCTGGAGGGCTTAGCTGCTGTGTTCGGGATGGGAACAGGCGGTTCC
>JAAYOB010000009.1 GCA_012520575.1 Candidatus Stramentimicrobium fermentans | reverse complement strand
TCCCCGCCTGTAAGGGGTGTGGTGTCTGTGAATCAGAAAATATTGAGGAAAGGCAGTTTTCGATTTAATTATAAGCTTAAGATATGGCCATGAAGCAGTATGAAGAAAAACTGAAAAATTTTATCAAGGACAATAATGTTCAATGTGAATACCTTCAATTTGAGCAATCGTGCCATTCGGTAGCGGAGGCAGCTGATGCGGCAAAAGTCCAGCCCGATGATTGTGTAAAAAATATATGCTTAATCGGCTCTGATGACCAACTAATAGTAGCCATTGTCAGAGGTGATGATAGGGTAAGTACCTCCCGGGTGGGCAAAGCTTTAGCTATTGAGAGGCCGCGCATTGCCACTCCGGAGGAAATTTTAGAGAAAACCGGCTATCCCTGTGGAGGGACTCCCTCCTTCGGCTATCAGGCAGAATTCCTGATTGACCCTGCTGTTATGGAAAGAGATGTCGTGTTATCCGGCGGCGGTTCTGAATATGCGCTGATAAAAATATCTCCGGAAGAGCTCCTAAAAATAAATAATGGACGCATTCTCAGAATAAGAAAATAAGAAAGCCAATTGAATTAACCATTCGAACTACTTCATTCTTATCCCTAATTAAAATTTTTGAAAGCCTGTTTATTGTTAAAATGTTAGAATAGTTATAGTAAAATGAGACATTCCGTTTGTCGGTAAACATTTTATGATTATATTCATTATTCGTACAGGTTTAGAAGATAAATCCTTGCTCGGCGAATTGAAGGGCTACAAAGAATATGCCCAAAAAGTCAGGTATAGATTAGTCCCTTTTTTGTGGTGATTTTGGAAGGTCCTATGTTAGAATATAGTTAACGGTAATGATGAGGAGTTAACCACGATTATTAGAAAATTATCAGCTATGTTCATTATACAATACAGTGCATAAGGCAAGAATAGTTGAATAGTAATAGTTTTTAGAAAGAAGGTATAAAAAGATATTTTATGATTTTAGACTATGGCAGAACCTTAGATTATGATGCTTTAATGGAAAGTTTATACGAAGAGATCTCGGCATTTAAATACCTTCCTCTAATTAATCAAATTAAGAAGCAGAAAGAATACTGCTATAGAGTTTTAATAAGCACAGTGTTGTCTTCCCGTACTAAAGACGAAGTTACCGGCCAGGCAGCGGATAGATTATTTACCAGGGCACCGGACCCTCTTACTCTATCGAAAATGGGTGAGGATGAGATTATAAGTTTAATCTATCCGGTGGGATTTTATAGGATTAAAGCAAAAAATATAAAGAATATCGCCCGGCTCCTTTTGGAAAAATACAATGGTATTGTACCTGATAATATAGATGATTTGATGACGCTACCCGGTGTGGGCAGGAAGACGGCCAATCTGGTTTTGGGGATTGCCTTTAATATCGATACCATTACTGTAGATACACATGTTCATCGTATTTCTAATCGTATTGGTATAGTAAAGACTAAAACGCCTTTGGAGACAGAACAGGATTTGATGAAGATTTTACCGCAGAAACATTGGATAAATTTCAATACCTATTTGGTGGCACATGGTCAAAAGATATGTAATCCTGTGTCCCCCCGGTGTTCGCGTTGTAAAATCATCTCCTTTTGCCAGCAGGTGGGAGTTAAGAGATACCGATAGGGTAAATAGAAAAAAGTAGATTTTTTTTCGAAAATGTATTAGAATAAAAGCCAACCTTGTAATAAGACATTTTTCTCTTATGGTAAAGATAGTCTTTCCTCTGATTCTTTTATTAGCATTAATTTAGGCTTTAATGATATGGAGAGGTACCGAAGTGGTCATAACGGGATCGCCTGGAGAGCGATTGGGCGGCACAACTGCCTCGAGGGTTCGAATCCCTCCCTCTCCGCCATATTTTAATAAGCATTAAAAATAAAGTTCACAACATATTTGAACTATGTAATTTTGAACATGGCCGTGCTAGACGGGGAGCTAGCGGTGCCCTGAACCTGCAATCCGCTACAGCAGGGTTGAATTCCTATTTGAGGACTTTCCTTTTTAAGGTCTGACCGAAATAAGTGGCGTTGAAGATTGGGTCCTATGCAGCAAAGAATTACAAACCCCGTCAGGTTCGGAAGGAAGCAGCGGTAAGTAAAACACTTTGGGTGCCGTAGGGAAGCCTGGTTGGAGTTAACTGTTTTGATATCGCTTGGAAAGGGAGCTCGAGAATAGGGCACGGCCATCTTTTTGTACCCATTAATTATAATCACAATGGAAATGGTAAATGACTCAGTATCAATCCCTCTATCGAAAATGGAGACCCAAATCTTTTGAAGATGTTGTGGGACAGAATCATATAACCCGAACTCTAAAAAACGCTATTAAGTTAAAACGTATAGCCCACTCCTATCTTTTCTCCGGACCTCGTGGAGTTGGTAAAACAACCACTGCCCGTATTTTGGCTAAGGCACTCAATTGCCAGAATGGTCCTACTGAAAACCCCTGCAACAGGTGTACTTGCTGTACCCGTATAGATGGGGGACAATCAATGGATGTCTTGGAAATTGATGGGGCTTCTAATAGGGGAATCGATGAGATTAGAGAGCTAAGAAGTAAAATTGGTTTTGTTCCCACAGAGGGGAAATACAAGATTTATATTATCGATGAAGTGCATATGCTAACCAATGAGGCCTTCAATGCCCTGTTGAAGACTTTAGAAGAACCGCCTGCGCAAGTAATTTTTATCTTTGCTACTACAGCACCGCATAAAGTACCCAAGACCATCTTGTCACGGTGTCAGGTTTTTAATTTTCGCAGGATTTCCATTGAGGAAACGGTAGAAAAACTAACAAGAATTACAGAAGAAGAAAAAATAGAAATTGATGCACCTTCCCTCCATTTAATTGCCGAATCGGCTACCGGTTCGATGAGAGATGCTGAAAGTACTCTGGACCAAGTAATTGCCTACAGTGAAGAAAAAATCACATCTGATGTAGTCAGAGATATCTTGGGGTTAATTCCACACGAGATATTCAGGCAATTAATTGCCGCTATCATTAATAAAGATACCGGGACAGGGCTTAAGCTAATCGATAAATTTGTTAGGGAAGGTGTGGAGCTTGGTCAATTGGTGGAAGACCTGCTTATCTACACTCATAACCTGTCCTTGCTCAAGATTTTGGGTAAAGATAACTCTTCTTCTCTATCTTATTTTGAAAAGACAGAATGGGAAGAGGTTGAGGAATTAGCAAAAAAATCGAGCACCACTGCAATTCTTAAGATTATAGAAGAATTAAGAGGTATTGCAGAAAGGATAAGATTTCATCATTATCCGTGGGTTTTATTGGAATTGATGGTGGTAAGGCTGGCCCACAGTGGGGAAAAGGGAACGCGTTTAACTGAGGATGGGGATATTCGCTCAGAGAGCAAGATTGATAAAAAGGATATTGTTGCGGAAAAGAGAGGAAAGTTGAAGACACCACCCAAAAAAGATCAAGAAAGCAGCCCGGCTAAGGTTAAAATAACAGCAGATGATAAAACTCCTGAAAAGGATAATTTCGAGCAGCTATGGTCCAAAGTATTGGCTAGAATACGGAAAGAGAAAATCTCTCTTTACGCTTTTTTAATGGCCGGTCAGAATGTTCACATCGAGGATGGAGAGCTGGTAATCGGTTTTCCTAAAAAGTTTCTCTTTCATAAAGAAAGCTTAGAAAAAAAAGAGAATAAGAAAAAGGTTGAAGAGATTTTTAAAGAGGAAGCCAGTTATGGAATTAGATTAAAGTGTGTTATATCAGATAATGAGTCTGATGAAGCTCTTAACCTTGATCTGTATGAGGATAAAGACAGAATCAAAGATAACCATACTGCTACTGCTGAAACACTAAAACCGGAAGAAGGAAACAAGGTAAATAGTGAAGAGATTATTCACAGGAACAATATTTTTAAAAAAGCTCATGATTTATTTGGCGGAGAGTTTAGTGAGGAATAAGAAAAGAGGTCATTAAATATGGATATGAGATTTTTAATGAAGCAAGCAAAAGAGATGCAAAAAAAGATGGAAACCATAAGAGCACAATTGGCTGACCGGGAGGTCAAGGTTGCCTCAGGTGGCGGCATGGTAGAAATAACTATAAATGGAGAACAAGAGATTAAGGAAATTCATATTAATCCGGATATAATTGACCCGGAAGATAAAGAGATGTTAGAAGACCTGGTTTTAGCAGCGGTTAATGAAGGAATAAGGCAATCTAAAGAAATGGTAAGTGGAGAGATGAAAAAATTGACCGGTGGAGTAAATATTCCCGGTTTGTTTTGAGGATTGATAAAATGAGCTATCAATATACCAGGCCATTAGCAATATTAATTGAAGAACTGGCAAAATTACCCGGTATAGGACCTAAGACCGCACAAAGATTGGCCCTATATATTCTGAATATTTCCAAAGAAGAGGCAAATATTTTAGCCCGCTCCATTGTCAATGCTAAGGAAAAGATTAAAAAATGCCGTATCTGTTATAATCTTACCGACCAGGATGTCTGTGAAATCTGTCAGGATAATGCCAGACAAAGAGATGTGCTCTGCGTGGTGGAGACAGTGAGGGACCTTATGGCGGTGGAAAAGACCGGAGGCTATAAGGGACTGTATCATGTTTTACAAGGGGCTATTTCACCATTGGATGGTATTGAGCCGGAACATCTCACCATTGAACAACTTATTTCCCGCTTAAAAACAGAAGGGATAAAAGAAGTTATTTTGACTACTAACCCCAATATTGAGGGAGAAGTAACTGCAGCTTATATTGCCAGGCTTATCCGGCCGTTTAATATAAAGACAACCAGAATTGCTTATGGGGTACCTATAGGTGGTGATTTGGAATTTGCGGACGAGGTAACTCTGACTCAAGCCTTGCTGGGAAGACAAGTTTTTAAGAATGAAAAATAAAGATTTGTAAGCATCTTAATGTCTGTTGTTTTATTAAAGACAGTCACTACTATTTTATTCTACCCTCTCTCCTTGCAAGAGTCTTTACAGGTGTAATATAATGTAATTGCAGTAGGAAAAAGGGAAAAGAGATTTCTTACCAATCAGTAGACCAGGAGGATTTAGGAATGGTTGAAAAACCTATCGATATTACCAAAAAAGACTTAACAGAAACATTTAAAGGCGGAGTTATCATGGATGTGGTAAATGCTGAACAGGCCATAATTGCAGAGAAATCCGGTGCAGTAGCAGTAATGGCGCTGGAGAGAGTGCCGGCTGATATTAGGGCTGCCGGCGGTGTGGCCAGAATGGCTGACCCTAAAAAAATAAAAGAAATAATTGCAGCAGTCTCCATTCCGGTAATGGCGAAAGCAAGAATTGGCCATTTTGTAGAGGCTCAGGTGTTAGAGGCGCTGGAAGTTGACTATATAGATGAGAGCGAAGTCCTTACGCCGGCAGATGATAAATACCATATCAATAAATTTGATTTTAAAGTTCCTTTTGTCTGTGGTGCGCGAAATTTAGGAGAGGCTTTAAGAAGAATAGCAGAAGGTGCTGCTATGATTAGAACCAAAGGTGAACCGGGTACCGGAAATATCATTGAAGCGGTAAGGCATATGCGCTGCGTAAATGAGGAGATTAGAGCATTGAAGGGGCTTGGTAAAGAAGAGTTGATAGTGAAAGCAAAAGAGTATGGTGCGCCTTTTGACCTTCTTTTAGAGGTAGCCTCATTAGGCAGGTTACCGGTAGTTAATTTTGCTGCAGGTGGTATTGCCACTCCTGCTGATGCAGCATTGATGATGCAATTAGGTTGTGATGGTGTTTTTGTAGGCTCCGGTATCTTTAAATCCGAAGACCCTGAACAGAGAGCTAAAGCGATTGTGGAAGCCACTCGACACTATAATGACCCAAAGCTTATTGCCCGAGTTTCCGAAGGATTGGGTGAGGCTATCAAGGGTATCTCCATAGATAAGATTCCTGAAGAAGAGAGGATGCAGTACAGAGGCTGGTAAGATTAATTTTGATACTAACTTAATAATTTTTTAGAATTTACAAAATAGGCTTATCCGGTATCAAGCTTAATATGGGCAGTAGAGAGAACCGCCTACAGAAATTTTATTCAGAGAATGCGACATATTTTATTTAGAGCAATTATGGTAATTTTAATAGTTATAGTGTAGATATAATTATTTAAAAGTAATTGCTAATGATAATTTAATAATATGTCGTATTTTTGTTATCTGAATGTATGCCATAATTTCCATAAAAGCATAAAGAATCAGTCTAAGATTAACTTGAAATGGGCTACTATGTGCTTCCATAATAAATAGCAGATAATCTAATTTTTCCATTATTCAGCATGGTTTGAGGCTATCTCTGTTAAAAGCTATGGCGCTTTACATGGAAGGACAGTAGAACAATTATTCCTGTACATTTATGGCATATACGGATAAAGTCTTGTTGAAGTCTATCTCTAGAGGTGTGACTGTCCATGCGGATGGAGAAACAATTTGCATAAACGGTACTGAACCTGAGATTAAGATGATTCCCTCAACTCTGCAAGTTATCACCACTAATAGGAGATGATAGTGAACTTTTGGGCAAAACTGCTGACCTTGGTGATTAAAGGTATAATAAAATTGATTTGTAAATTTGAAGGAGACAGTCTTTCCTCGGTTCCCCAAAAGGGACCTTTGCTTCTGGTGATAAACCATATTAATTTTCTGGATGCTCCCCTTATATACACCTTACTCCATCCTCGCAGGGTGCGTGGAATTACCAAAAAGGAGAATTGGGATAATTGGTTTGTAAGGATACTCGGCAATGCCTGGGAAGCTATTTCTATTGATAGAGAAAATCCGAGTAAGTCAACTTTTAAAGAGATCAGAAAATCTTTTCGAGATAATAGAATTCTTTGTATTGCACCGGAGGGAACTCGAAGCGGAACAGGCATATTAAGAGAAGGTCATCCCGGGGTCGCTTATATTGCACTGCAGAGTCAGGTACCTTTAGTACTAATTGCTCATTATGGGACAGAAAAATTCTGGGATAATATTAAGCGCTTCAGGAGAACCAAAATTACTATAGCAGTTAGTCAACCTTTTCTATTGGTTAACGAATCAAAAGTGAACAGAGAAATCCAGCGAGAGATGACCGAACAAATCATGGCTCGTTTAGCTACTATGCTGCCTGAAAATTATCGTGGTGTCTATAAAAACCTGGATGTTATTTCAGCGCAATACGTTCAGCAATATCAGGTCCCCGCAGAAATTCCTGAATAAGAATAAAAAATAAACCTTCTATATTTTTGATAAGACAATAAAACCCGCCTTATTTTTGATAGCAAACTGTTATTTTTGGGACAATTATTATAAGAAAAAGAATATGGATTCCTATTGCAGTTTCTTTATTAATCTAAGTGCCATTTATCATATCGGTTAACTTTCCTGTAGAAAAATTAAATAAGGTGTCTGCTGTATTGGCAGGTTAGGTCAAAAAGGATAGAATTAAAAAGGGGTGAGGAGAAAGGAATATTTAATTTTAGAAAATGGGATGATAAAAACGGATGTTAGATACACACAATTGCCTTTGCGAGCGATGTGGAGAAATACCTGGCAGAGTTATTTATGGTAAATACTATCATATGACCGGAGATGGGCAAAAGCCAATTTTGTTTAAAGTATATTTGACAAAAGCATTAGTAGCCCAATGGTCGAGATGTCTATCATTAGGATGAGGGTATACTAAATAATCAGGCTGAAACTCTTCCACTATTTTCATTATGTCTGCAGAGAGGTTTTTACCGGTATAAGGAACATCGGGAGTAAAACTGTTGTCATATGGTGAAATATTGAAATCAGTAAATTTATTGGTATAAGGTGTGTTGAAATAATCTCTCCAGACATGGAAATGCCCCATCAGGGTAACCTAAAAAGTATATATCATTAATATCTACACCCAATGAGGTCATAGCAGCTATGGTCTCTTTCTGACACTTATACCCCAAATCGATATAATCCAACGGTTTGGCAAATTGTTTTTTGTTATAAATCTTTACCGCTTTGAATCCATCACCATTGGTGATTATGATGATTTTGACCAGAGTGCCGTTTTTAACAGAGCGTTCGATGAATAATGCGCTCCTAAAGATTCATTATCATTGTAGGGTGCAATTATCAGCATCTTTGAACCATTTTCGGGAACGCTACGGAGGACAGATTTATTTTTGTTTGGCACTGTACAAATATATTTATAATTAGAATCTTTTTTTTAAAATTAGAAATAGTTTAGATTCAGATGTCCCCAAAGAGAATTATATTCTCAGTCCTAATAGTTTGATTTCTAAGTCACAAAGAAGATATAGAGTAGGCGTTTAAGTACTAATTTTAGATAAAAAATATTTGACAACATCAATATTATGAGTATAATAATATTAGATGCTAATAGCATTAATTGTTATTAACATTGATAAATATTGAAGTAATATAAGTAACATAAAAATATAGGAGGATATGAATATGGCTATAATTCGTTGGGTCCCAAGAGGACAGATTATGCGTAGCTTTTTTGATGATTTCTTTGACGTGATGGGAGAACAGGAAAGACCTAGGAGGAGAAGATGGGAAGAAGGGGGAATCTGGAATCCGGCAACCGATTTGATTGACCAGAAAGACAAACTATTGGTTAAGATCGAGCTTCCCGGTGTAGACAAAAAAGATATCAAGATCTCTTTGAGTGATAACAACTTAACGATACAGGGTGAAATTGAACAGGATAAAGATGTAAAAAAGGAAGATTATTACTGTTGCGAGAGATTTTTTGGCAAATATTCCAGAACCATTGTACTGCCGGTAGCGGCAAGCCAGGAGAACATAAAAGCAAAGTTTAAAAACGGCGTGTTAGAGATTACTATACCCAAACGTGAAGAAGAAAAACCAAAAGAAATAACCATTGAAGCACAATAATTAGTGTTATACTAAAAATAGTGGAAAGGGGCAACAGGCGTTATCCGCTTGCTGCCCCTTTTCATTTAAATTGAATTTTATTATAAGTAGCTGTATTTTAGTATAGCTTCCAATAAACATATTTTAAAAGTTGTAAATACATCTAACTGCTAAAAATAAGTTTAACGCCATAAGAAAATTTTTAATGCTTATTTGAAAATATTCTAAACCGCCAAGAATAATTCATTCTATTAAATAAAACAATAAAACAGTAAGGCAGAGGGGAGGAGTAACTTCTGCTTTCTGCTGAGCTCGCATTGCAGCTATGAAGTATAGTTTCTTTAGGGTAAATGAGGGAGTAGGATAGCAGATTTATAAAAAATAATTTTTAATTAATGAAACAAGGTATCTACAAATATCTGTACTACTTTTGCTCCGCCAATAAAGGTCCCCAGTGAGCTGCCTAAATTAGCTAAAGCCACCACCAGCAATATCTTAGTGATTCTATTGCGAAAGAAATCTCCAAAGGTAACAATGCTCCCCAGGTTTTCAAAATCCTCTACCTTGGGTTTTTTTACCAGTGCCTCCACTATACCGGCAAACCAGCCTGCCGCAAGTAATGGATTTAAAGAGGTGAAGGGCGCCGCTAAAAAAGCGGTCAGGATAGCCAGAGGGTGTGCAGTGGCAATAATGGCACCCAATGCAGCTAAAGTGCCGTGCCAGATGGTCCATTGCAGCAGTTGTTCTACTCCACTCGGAGTGGAGACTCGAAAGGTAGAAATAATTAGAATGATAATAGCAATAGGGATTCCCCAAAAAATCCATTTTAGCCAGGGAGAGCTTTTGGGAATAAAGGTTAAGGCAGTTAAATCGTGCTCTTTATGAATTTCTTCTTTTATACCGGGAATATGTCCCGCGCCGACCACAGCAACAATTCTATTACCGGGGGCATTTTTTATTTTTTCTGCCAGATATTGATCTCTTTCATCAATTAAGGTGCTCTTTAGCCGTGGGAAAGAAACTGCCAGTTCATTCAGGGCAGCGGTGAGTACATCTTCAGATTTCAGTTTTTCAATCTCTTCCTCAGTAATCTCTTCATTGGAGAATATACTCAGTATCAGCATAAAAAAGAGTTTCAACTTGCCGAAAAAACCCAGTTTTTTCCAAATTCTGGTAAAGGTTATCTGTATATCCCGGTCTGCTAAAACCAGATTAATATTATTCTCTTTAGCTGCATTGATTGCTTCAATCATCTCTTGCCCCGGATTGAGCCCTAATTTACTTGCTAATCTCTTCTGAAAAGCAGAGAGTATCAGATTAACCAGTAATAAGAGTGTTTTTTTCTGTTTGATAAGGGTAATTATATCCGTATTTTTCCACTTATCGGGGTCTGTTAGAGATTGATAGCGTGACTGGCATAATTCTACGCAAACAGAATCAGGTTTTTCTTCTACAATAAAGTTTTTTACCGTTTCAGCACTGGTCTTAGAAATATGGGCAGTACCTATTAGATAAATATCTTTACTCTCAAGAGCTATACGATGAATATCCTTGCTGTTTAACAAAATTCTGCTCCTTGTTTTTTTAGCTCATTTTTATCTGTCAGAAAATCTTAATCAATAATAATAATAATATGCTATGCTTTAAAGACATTTCAGAACAACTAAATTTTTTAAAATGCTTAGCTGTTCAAAACAGTATCAAATATTATAGCATAACTCGATAGAATGAGGTAGAAAAAACTAAATTGTTTTAGTAAAATTAAAGAAAGTATCATGACAAAGATTTGTATGAATGCTGAATTAGTTTATTTATAAGGAGTATATTCATGAAAAAATCAATTGGAGCAAAAACATTTCTTGGTGCAGTTCCATTATTAGTTATTGGCAGCTATGACCGGAAGGAGAGGCCGAATTTAGCCACTGTTGCCTGGGGCGGAATATGTTGCTCTGAACCCCCCTGTGTCAATATTTCCTTAAGAAAGAATCGCTATTCCTACCACAATATTCTTGCTCGGCAGGCTTTCACTGTAAACATTTTGTTCGGTGACAGAGTGAAAGAAGCTGATTTTTATGGTCTTATTTCAGGTGAGAAGCACGATAAATTTGAAATGTCCGGTATTACTCCCATTAAGAGCGATTTAGTAGATGCGCCGTATGGCAAAGAGTTCCCCCTGGTTTTAGAGTGTAAGGTAATTCATACACTGGAAATTGGTGTTCACACAGAGTTTGTAGGAGAAATTTTAGATATTAAAGCTGAAGACTATCTGTTGGATGAGCGGGGTAAGATAGATACCGGAAAGTTGGACCCGATTCTATATACGCCGGAAGCGGGAGAATATTATGGCAGAGGGGATTATTTAGGAAGAAGCTACAAGATAGGAAAAAGCATTATTTCCGAATAGAAATAATGCTTTTTCTGGTCTATTTTAGAGCAAGAATCATATATTCTTTATTTTAAAAAAGCCACTCTAAGGAGAAAAAGATTCCTTCAGAAAGCTTTAAAATGCCCAGCTTAGAATCAGTACCCCCTAAAACAAAAACATAGGAGAGAGAGGCAAGTATATTTTCGCTTACCTGATAATCTAAGCCGATGACATTAGCCATACTCATATCCTCTAAGCTTAGAACGAAAGTATATTGCGGAGTAAAATCAGTATTGGTAATCTGCTTATCAGCATGGAGGTACAAATATGATGAACATTGATCTCCGTTTTCAAAGGGAAGTCCATAGATAAAGCCGCCATTTAAATAGATATTCGAGTCCGTAGTGTAATCAGCGCTCAGTACTGCTTTCATATAAGGTTTTTCCAACAGATTTTCTCCCTGAAAAATCCATTTTTCGGGAATAATATAAGCCAAATCTCCTCTCAATGTAGCCCCATCAATACCGGGAAAATCACCCTGGAATTGAAGCCCTATCACCTGTTTGGCCGGGTATCCCAGAGTCAGTTTTAGAATATTACCGGAGGGATTTAAGGCTAAATCAAGATTGGCCGGGAAAGGGTCAGTATAATAACCATGGTAGTAGCTTAGGGCAACATCGAAGGCAGGGAAGGCGTGACTCAATTGCAATCCCCAGACAAAATCATCTGCCGGTTGGTAAGATAGCTCCACTCCTTCAATACTAATACCCTGCATATGGTAGAGAGGACTAAATTGTGCCAGATAAGAATCCTGTAAGTATTCATCCGGGTAGGGTGAGGCTATAAATATCGGGTAGAAAGCCCCTTGCAGGCTGGTGAGACTGTCTATATAGTATGTTGCACTGATTCCAAGTACCCCCATCTTATCCTGATTATCAGTTAATGATAGACTGGGAGGAGAGGGGTTTAAGTTATCCAGAGGGCTGAAAAAATCAGCTGCCCCCCATCTGGTTGTAATAATTCCCGCTTTGAGATCTAAATTTTCTACAACATCATAGGCGTTTAAGTAAAGTTCATTGGGGAAAAATATTATCGGATTGGAATATTTTTTATTGCTAGCTCTAATTATTAAATCTCCCTGCAGATAAACATCACTCCAAAGGTCTTGTACATAGTCCACTTTCAGGGTAATGGTATGGTCAAAAATTTGTTCATTCAGTGAATAGGAGCCCTCGTATAGTAAGGCCTGTGTAGTATCGAAGGCCAAGACAGGTTGAGACAAAATAATAAATAAAGATAAAAAGAGTATAACGGTTAGTGTATAATGATTTACCTTTGTTTTAAGCATTTAGTATCTCCTCCAGAACGTATTTCTCAATAATTGAACTATAATTTAGGTTTTTGCATGGTACGGAGAGAGAAAAAGTCACCGGGAAGGTCGAGGTCATATTCGATCTCTTTAATATTTAAAGTGGTTCTATGATTATCTATAAGATTGGTTATTTCTATTTTTGTTGGTGTAATTTTATTGTTTTCATCGACTTTAATCTCTTGAATTGCCAGCGATTTGGTATGCTCTCCCTCTAAACTATAAAATTCTACTTTTTCCATATAAAATAGTTCTTTGTCTACCGAAAGCATAAATTTGCTGTAAGAAATATCTTCACCGGTAGGAATTACCTCAATGGAGTACAGTGTCTCTGTCTCTTTTAAAATCTTTTTTTCATATTCATCGCTCTGATAGTCCATGCCCAGGTCTTCATAGGAGAAATCGGTTCCCATGAAGCTTTCTTTTTTGGAAGCACCGGCGATTCTGCGCGGCTTTTGATAGGCGGGCATATAGAGGTATATCTTATCTCCGCCATCGGCACTTAAGAGGGTAACTCCCTCTACATTTTTAGGTGCCAAAAAACGCATTAATATGCTCATCTTATCATCTTCTTCCTTCTGATACATAAGCATTTCTCTAGTTTCCGATTTGCCATTTTTATCGATAATAACCATTTCGGCCTGCATTTTACTGTTTTTCGATTCAACCTGATTCTCTTTTACTCTATCGATAATCTCATCAACGGTAAGCTGTTCACTATAAACGCTAATACCAGAAATACTAAGAATAATAACCAGAACAGAAAGTAAGAAGAGATTGGTAAATTTTTTCAAAACAATCATAAAATCCTCCTTGTTTAAAAAATTACTTACCGGCTATTCGAATATAGTAATTCCCTTTTTATTTTTCATATATATTGAATTAAAAATTAATTTTTTGATGGCTGTTTTGCTAAATGCCTGTGGTTATTATTAAGATGCAAAAGTAATGGCAATAAGAGCAGTGTATAGACAACACTTATTAACATTACACTCCCGATTAACCCGGCAAATTCAGCAATCATATCTATTTCCGAAAGGGTTAGCACAAAGGCACCTGCCGCAACGGCGAGCGAGTTAAAGACAATAGCTCTTCCTGTTCCGGTAAGGGTATTTTTAATTGCACTATCATTGTCTTTATTGATGGCTAGTTCTTGTTTATATCGATTTATAAAGTGTATAGTATAGTCGATGCCGGCGCCAATTGCTATGCTGGCTACCATCATAGTCCCAATATTGAGTGATATACCGATTATTCCCATTATACCAAAAGCGGTTAATATGGTGCAAAAGATAGGAACCATAGCTAATAAGCCGGTTACCAGTGAGCCAAACTGTAAGATGAGTAGAATAAAAACTACAATAAAGGCGGTTATCATGCTCTTTGTCTGTCCCTGAAAAACACTGGCATTAACTGCATTGAGAATAACCGGAGTACCTGTTAAGCGGAAGGAAAAATGCATATCTCCTTCCTCATCGGGCAGGTAAACAACTTCATCAGTAAGGTACCAGAGATAGTCAGCATTCTTTTCATTCAATGGTGTGCCTATAATCTGCTCAACATTAGTCCGGGCATATCTAATCTTTTCGCGTTCTCCAACTATGGCTAAGGAGCTGTCCAGGATCTCTTTCAGGTAGAGCGCATCATCCAGGTTCAGATCTAATTCCTGTGCCAGATTTTCTGCGAATTGGCTGCCTGCTGTATAGTTTTCTAAATAGCGTGAAAGGAGAGGTTTAAGTGTGTTTGCTGCTATATCAAAATCCTCCAGCTCTAATGCCGAGATACGTAATCCCTCTTCTAAAAAACTATCGGTATTAGAATAGAATTTAAGTAAAGGCATTTGGGCAATTGCGATTAATTCTTTTAATAGCTCTTCTGCTTTCGATTCTTCAATTTCCATATTATTTGCTTGCCAAGAGGAGATAATATCATCGGCGATGTAGGGCAGATATTTTTCTTGCTCTAAAGGCGACAAAGAAGATAGTTCAATACTTTTAACAGTATCAGGAATACTATTAATAAAATCCTCTAACCCCTCTATATCATTATCTATGGCGGAAGAAGTCATATCTCGGGCGCGCATCTGTACTATAGTGGACCGGTCGTCATCAGCTACCATAGCATTCAGGTATTCATTATCTCCGGTAAAAAACCAGAGATTATCAATTTTATCAGGATTAGAGGGAATAATATTTTTATTTTCCATAGCATTGTTCAGTTGCGTTATAAAAGTAGTAATAGAAGAAGGGTAGGAGAGAAGGTCTGAATGGCTGGCATAGTTTTGAATTTTGTTCATACTTCTTAAGATATAGGGATGCTTTACATTATCTGCTGTCAAATAGACATAGAGAAAATCTGCACCGCCAAAATTATCTTTTAAATAATTTAAAGATATACTAATGGGGTTATTTACTCCTAATCTATTTTCAATGGAGGAATCCGGTTTGATCCGTAATGAGAATAAGACTGATATAACCAGGATAATAGAGATAATTACAAAAATAATTTTTTTCTTGTTAAAAATGTTCTGAGCAGTAAATTTCAGTGCTTTAGTTGTCAAGTCGTTAGCTTGATAGGAAAAATTTTTAGGTACTTTTTTAGGGACGATAACGCTGAATATTGCACCCAATAAGAATATGGAAAGCAAAAAGGCAACAAAGATGCCGATAGTGGAAAGTATACCAAATTCAGTCATCGGTTTTATAACTACAGTGGCTAAAGAGAAAAACCCCGCCATAGTAGTAAGGGCGCTCATGAGAATGGGAGTAAAGACGGAGGCAATGGTTTTGTTATTGGCTTCTATAGGAGAAAGGGACTGCCTTTCTTCATAATAGCGGCTAATGAAATGTATGCCGTAGGCGGTTGCCAGAGCAATCATTAGTACCGGGATTGCTGAAACAACGATGGTAACAGGCTTTCCTATGACTGCCGCTAAGCTTAATAGCCATAAAGAGACCAATAGAGATAAAAAGATGGGCAAAAGTGTTCCCTGTATACTCTTGAAACAATAAAATAGTAGCAGCAACACCACAATAGTGGCTGTGAGTGCTAAGGACATATTGTCACGTGCCATGTCGGTAATCTGCTCTTCCATTATCGGTAAACCGAAGTATTCTACATGATTTATATTGCCCATATTTTGGTTTATTGCTTTCTCTAATTCTTTTCTTAACTCAGCTGCAGGTATATCGAGTGGGGACTCCACCATCAGTAGGGCAATATTACCGTTTTCCGATAAATAAGTTCCCTTCAGCATATCATCCTCTTGAGCTGCTCTTTTAAGTTCTTGAACTTCCTGTTCTGTTTCCGGAAAAACTTCTACAAATTCCTTCACTTCCAGACCATAATCGGTGGCAATAATTTTGGGCATGTTTAAGAAAGAATCGACAGATAAGACATAAGCAGATTTTCCTAATTCATCTGAAATCAATTTAAAATGATGCAGGTTTTCTAAGGTAAAAAGGTCCTGATATTCCAAGGAGATCATGGTAACATTTTTTTCAATGTTTCCAAACTTGTCAGATACTTCTTGAAAAAAGACTATTTCAGGATCATTTTCTGAAAGGTATTTGGCAATATCATCTTCTACTTTCAAATTTTTAATCTGAGTAATCCCCAGAATAGTTATAGCTATTGCAAAGATAATAATGAGTTTGGCATACTTGTTGATAAACCGTACTAATATATTCATGTAACTGCATCTCCTGTAATGCGTATTAATCTAATACCATGTTTATGTAATTGTTTTTACTAAACTTGCTTGTTTACAATTTTTTAAAGGGCTGTAACGAACAAGCTCAATGTTAGATTATATCCCCTGATTTGGCAATACCATACATAACAATCTTGGCCAGCATATCGATTACCTCTTCGGTAGAATAGGACAGCTGAGATACTATTTGTGGGATGACAACAGATTTGATGGTATTGAGAATTATCAAAACAATTAGGTCAAGGTCAATATCCTCATGAATCGTACCCTCTTTCTTCCCTTCTTGCAGTAACTTTTTTAATTCACTATTAATAAGCTTTTCTTCCAGATGGTTTATAAGTTGCCATGCTTCCGGGTCATTTTTCCGAATATCTTCAAAGGCTGATATATTAAATTGTGAGACCTGAGACTGTACCAAGGACATAACCTGTTTCAGCACACTTATTTTTTTACTTTTTTCCCCTTCTAAGATTTTATGGATTTTGTCATGAAAATCCTGAAAAAAGTCGCGAATCACAGATTCCAGCAGAGAATGTTTGCTTTCAAAAAATTGATAAAGTGTTTTTTTACTCATGCGTAGTTCTGCAGCTAAATCATCCATAGTTGCCCTGGAATAGCCCTGTGTAAAGAAGTATTCTCTGGCTGCAGTCAGTATCCTTTTCTTTATGGGATTGGCATAACTATCTCTCATTTTAAATAAAATAAAAATCCCCTTCCTATTCTGATGATAAAAATATAGCTGTATTGTATTATAATTCAAAAATAACTTGCTTAAAGAGTATATAATATAGATTCCATTTAAAATTTATGCTATAGTCGACAATATTTATTTTGAGGAAACCAATAAATACAAACAAGTAATGAAAAAACCAAAATAGTTTTATTAGTTTCCTAATTGGTATACTAAAATATAATTACCCATCTGTCAATACTATTTTTTATCTATTGATTTTGAGAGCGATTTTAAAAATAAACTTAGATATAGCCTGTAAAAATCATTTTTCTACGGGTTAATGTAAAATTTTAGTAGGTTTTCTACAGGCAGTTATTTAATTTTAATAATATTTGGGTTATAATATAGTGTTGATATGTGATAATAATATATTATCCAACTAATTTATAGGAAGGAGCGAATAATATGAAGAAAATCGGTGTTGTCCTGGCCGGATGCGGTTCACAAGATGGCAGTGAAATCCACGAAGCAACACTAACTCTATATTTTTTGGATAAGTTAGGTGCTGAAATACAATGTTTTGCACCAAACATTTCACAATGGCATATCATTGACCACTACAGTGATAAAGTTCAGGAGGGGACAGATAGGAATATGCTAATAGAAGCTGCCCGAATAGCAAGAGGAGCAATTAGGGATTTGCAAGAGTTAGAAATAGATTCCCTTGATGGTATCATATTTCCCGGTGGATTTGGAGTGGCAAAGAATCTTTGTGATTTTGCCTTTAAAAATGAAAATTGCCAGGTTAACCAAGATGTAGCAAATATAATTTTAGAAATGCATGAAGCCGGAAAACCTCAGGGGTTTATCTGTATAGCACCTGTTTTAGCGGCTAGAGTTTTAGGCAAATTTCATCCTGAACTGACTATTGGAAATGATCCTGCTACTGCAAAGATATTAGAAGATTGGGGTGCGGTACATGTAATTTCCGGGGTAGATGAAATGGTATATGACCCCAAGCACAAGATCGTATCTACAGCCGCTTATATGTTAGGACCTACTATATCTAAGATTGCTATAGGTATTGAAAAGCTGGTAGCAAAGGTTATGGAGGTTTAGCAAGGATAACCGCTCACATAGATATTATTTTTTTACCATATCACACAAAGCATTCTTTTATTTTACTACAGGTGTCATAGGTTTTTTAGAAATCTTATGTCAATCAATTCTATTTTTAAAATATTAAAAAAGTAAGAAAGGTTGTAAGGAGAGTTTAAGTGGTCGTTAAAAAGAATGAAAAAAAACATTATTATTCCCATGTAGATGATACGCATTCTATTAAAGATTTGATTGAAGAGAAGAGAAAAGAAATAAGAGCGATTGAATCATGTATGAAGGAATTGACAAAGAGCGATACAGTGGAAGATGGTGAAGAGACGGAAAGAGACATTTTAAAAAGGCAAATTAAACATTTAGAAAAAGAGATAAAAAACTTACAGCGTAATTTGTAATTATCGGATATTAATATTTCCCAAAATACTAAAAATAAAGCAGGTGCTAAATATTGGAAAAAAATTGTTATGTAGATAATAAATATCTATTAACGGTAATGGTAGCCAAAAGAGCAAAACAGTTAAATCAAGGATTTAAGGCATTGGTTAAAACTAATGAGAAGAACCTCCGTCAAATAGCATTAAAAGAAATAGAGCAAGGCAAGGTATATCTTAAAGAAGAAGAGGATTTAGGTAAAGATTAACTTAATGTTTTAACAATTAATAATGTTTATTAACAGTTAAGAATACTTGAAAGATGCTGAATCCATTCTGAATACAGCAGTTAGAGAGGATGAGTTCAGCATCTTTTTTTACCGGAAAGTCCGCCCACATATAAATAAAGAGAGTTGACCACAGGTTTTAGCTAATAAATTTATACTAATCTCTTCAATAGTGTAGCCAACAACTAAAGTATTAGAATAAGGAATGGGTAAAAGATAATGAAGAGACTGAGCTATTATATTGTAATACTAATCTTTTTTGCCCATAGTCATAGTATTATAGGAATAGCCAGTGAAATTACCTTGGGAGGGGAATTAAAGTCCTCTTTTACTGCTTTTTATACGGAAGAGGCCGGATTCTCTTTGCTGCCTGAAACGAGCCTCGATCTGGAATTATTTGTACCTTCTTGGAAAGACAATGAAATTAAATGTGCCGCCCATCTTTTTGCCGGTGTAACAGAAGGTCAGACAGGTTATTTTTGGAAAAAATTGTACTGGAAACATAAATTTAAAAAGTTACACCTCACTATAGGAAGGCAACCCATCTCCTGGTCTTTTGGTTCTTTGTTGAATCCGGTAGATTACGAATTAGGGGCTCTAGCTTTAGAGCAAGAGTTTAGCGTGAAATATCAGAATGCTCTGGAAGCTTATTGTCCCCTTAACTGGAATACCAGTATATCCCTGGTAGTTTCTAACCCCGGAGATGCTCGTGACTGGAAGATTGGTTTAAGGGGAAGAGCTTTGATAAATGATTTTGATATAACCGCCCACTACATTCTAGAACATATAAGCCCCGGTGCAGCCGATGATTACCGCTTTGGTATTACTGCCAAAGGAGATGTCGGATCTTTTGGGGTATACGGCTCCATAGGTTATTATTCAACTGAAAAAGCAAATTCTTTTTTAGCAGGGTTAGACCATAGTTTCTTCTTTCCGGCGGGCAATCAACTCTACCTCCAGGCTGAATATTTAAATATACCTCGAACAATATTGCCGAATATTACCGGGTCCGTAATATTTGCTCCAGAGGAAGAGCCGGAAAATAACAATAACAATATAACCCTTTTAGCCGGAAATGCTACCTATAGGGTTGATGAGTTTTCCAGTATAGGCATATCTGTTTTGTATAGTTACAGCAGTGGGCAAATACTTTTCTTGCCCTCTTATAGTAACAAACTGAGCACTAATTGCGCGGCGCAAATACAGGGAGGTATAATGACCGAATTGCTCGATAAATATGAGGGTTCTTCTTTGAAGGTAATTTTTGAAAAACCAGACTATCTTTTTTTGAAAATCGGCCTTAGCTATACTTTTTGAGAGAATAAGTTTTTGGTAATGTTTTGAATAGATATAAATAGTTTATATGGAAGAAGAAAGATTTCCCAATCAATACTATATGCAGGAGGTGCATGATTATATGAGAACCGCCGGAGAAGAATTTATTTTTAAAACGAAATATCAGAATATGGGTCTTTCTGCTCAGAGGAAGGGGGCTGCTGCACCGGAATTACAGCTACCCTATCCTGATACAGTGGAGGTCATTTCCTTACCGGAATGGGATAAAGTAACCCTATTTAATGCGAATATTCTTTCACTAATTAATTCAAGAAAGAGCACACGTTATTACAAGCCGATAAGTATTAGTATTGAAGAACTCTCTTATCTGCTTTGGTGTACTCAGGGAGTCCATGAGGTTATCCACGGTGTTGCTACCAGACGGACGGTACCCTCTGCCGGAGCCCGCCATGCCCTGGAAACCATTCTTTTAATAAATAGAGTGGAGGGAATTGCTCCCGGACTCTATCGTTATTTAAGCCTGGAACATCAGCTGGGTGTTTTAAAAAAGGATAGTTCTACAGTAAATAAAATCGTTTCAGCGAGTTTAGATCAGGACTTTATCAGAGATTCTGCGGTTACCTTTATCTGGGCGGCGGTGATCTACCGCATGAGCTGGAGATATCAGGAACGAGGATATCGTTATATTTTCTTAGATGCCGGCCATGTAGCCCAAAACCTATACCTCTCAGCAGAATCAATCAATTGCGGCGTCTGCGTTATCGGCGCTTTTGATGACGATGAGATAAACAATGTTTTAGACCTTGATGGACAAAAGCAATTCGTTATATATATGGCTGCTGTAGGGAAAAAACAACCAAGTCGATAGAGTTAGATAGCGTATAGAGATAATAAGGAGTGAAACCAATAAGAAGAAAAGAAAAAGAAATAGTTGACCAAGAGAAAATAAAAAATATTATCAAGCAGGCTCGTATTTGCAATATAGCAATGTGTCGGGATAATATACCTTACACAGTAACCATGAATTTTGGATTTGATGGTGAATATATTTATCTGCACT
The DNA here is from genome assembly GCA_012520575.1 of Candidatus Stramentimicrobium fermentans. Taxonomy (GTDB): domain Bacteria; phylum Atribacterota; class Phoenicimicrobiia; order Phoenicimicrobiales; family Stramentimicrobiaceae; genus Stramentimicrobium; species Stramentimicrobium fermentans. The sequence goes on along the minus strand of JAAYOB010000009.1, from coordinate 63,697 downwards.
CAGCAGCAGAGGGCTTAAAGATTGATATTTTAAAAGAAAATCCTCGGGTGTGTATCAGTATAGTTCAAAATATACAATTTATTCCTGCTTTAATTCCATGTAAAAGCACCATGGAATATGAGAGTGTTTTGATTTTTGGAAGGGCGGATTTTTTATCAGATAAAGCCGAAAGAATCAAGGCACTGAAATACATTATACAGCACTACTATAGGGGGGTTAAAAGAGTTACAGAAAATGATATTAATAAGTTGGCGATAATAAGGATAGAAATTGAAAAAATGACCGGTAAGTATTCATCCTGAAAATTGAAAGTTCGCTGAAGGTAATTCAGCAGGCCTCAGCTTGTTATTATAGGTGATATGATTACGGTAAAATGTGCTAAGTGTAAAAAGCTATATTCAAATACCAGAAAATTGGTAAGGGAAATCTATGGCATTGCTGGAAAGGCCGAATCAAGCGGGACTATAGCGTTCATCAGGGAGATGAGATTAGATGCAGTTGTGGTAATCTTGTCGGTTTAGAAGAAGAAAAGTGGATAAAGATGAAACAGCATGCTTTTGAAATTCCGGGACCATAACAAAAAAGTAAAAAACGTAACAAAAAAGTGCTCTAAATTATTGGAAAAGCTGAAAAGGGGGATTCATTTTCTCACTGGCTAATAATAATTTTTTAGGGAATCCTGCTCCAACCAACCGTTCCTTCAAGGCCGGGACAAAATACCGTTCGGTATAAAAATGTTCAATATCGATTATATTCAGCCCCGTTTCTCGAGCCCTTAAGGCTTCATGATGTTTGATATCGCCGGTGATAAAGAGGTCTGCCTTTTTTTGGATGGCTTGCTCTAGTAACGAGCCGCCGCTGCCAGTGCATAAGGCAATGGTGCCAATCTTTTGTTTTGCTGTTTGCACTACCCTCAAATAGGGTATGCCTAAATCATCTTTAATCTTTTGGCAGATATCAGTTAGCTTTTGCCCAGAAGGCAATTGTGCCAGTAGGCCAATTCCGGTTTTGGAATTAGTTTTTAAATGGTAGATATCATAAGCCGGTTCTTCATAGGGGTGATTTTGATAAATAGCATCAATTACTCTGTTTAAATCCCTTTCTTGAAAAACTGTTTCAATCTTTGTTTCCAGAACTGATTTTCTTTCACCGGTTTTTCCGATAAACGGCTTGGTTCCCTCCAGAGGTTTAAAGGAGCCCTTGCCGGAGGCTGAAAATGATGTTTCGCTATAATGGCCAATATTTCCCGCACCTGCTTGGAAAAGGGCCTCTAAAAGCTTTTCATGGTATTGGGCAGGCACATATACGGCTAACTTCAATGTTTTTTCTGCAGATTCTTCCAAACAATCAATCTTTTTCAACCCGAGCAGCTTGCCGAAATAGTCATTTAAACCATTTTCCGACAGATCAAAATTGGTATGAAAGGCTATAAGATTGAGCCTATTGTATAGTAGCTGATAGACTATGGGATTGTTTTGTTTGGTGATACGATTAAGTGGTAGGAAAAATAGAGGATGATGGGCAATAATAACATTACATTTTTTTTCAGTAGCCTCTTGTATAGTTTCCCCGGTAACATCCAGACATAGCAATGCCCTTTGGACTTTTTCCTCTAAATCGGCAAATTGCACTCCGCTGTTATCATAGTTTTCCTGTAAAAAGAAAGGGGCAATAGTATCTAAAATAGTAACAAGCTCCTTTATTATCATTTGAATACCTGCCTTATTCCAGCAAATTATAATTTACTCAATTTTAAAATTATTTAATACTTTAATACTTACTGTTTTCCCTGTTTTCTTTTAAAGAATCCAACTCTCTTTTCAGTTCCTTAATATCCCGCCAGGTCAGTACTTTAGGGCTGCCCGGTGTGGCTTGATTATATCTCAAAAGATAACTGGGGTGAAACATAGGGAAAATTTTGATTCCCCCGGTCCATAGGAGCCATTGTCCCCTGATCCTGGTGATAGACTCTTCTCGATTGAGCAGATATTTAGTGGGTACACTGCCCAGAGTAACAATAATTCTGGGATTGATAAGGGCAATTTGACTCTCCAAATAAGGTAGACACGTTTCCATCTCTTCTTCCTTAGGGTCTCTATTATCCGGTGGTCTGCATTTCACAATATTAGTGATGAATATATCCTCTCTCTTAATATCAACTGACTGCAATATCTTGCTAAGTAACTGTCCCGCCCTGCCCACAAATGGTCTACCCTGTAAGTCTTCATCTCTGCCGGGCGCCTCTCCAACAAACATGACCGGGCTGCTGTAGCTGCCTTCCCCCGGCACCGACTTAGTTCTCGTATTGTACAATTCACATTTCTGGCAATCTTTAATTGTACTGGCAAGTTCATCCATGGTTAACGAAATGGTTATTTCATCCATTGGGAAACCTCGAGAAAATCTGTAATGAGAATAATTTATATATATTTTAGGCTAAAAAACCATTTTAAAAATCTAGTCAGATTTAAAAACAATTAGTTCAGCTTATTACTTGTTTATAAAGGCAAGAGTATTAAAAGGCATTTGATATTATCGCTTAGATATACCCTAATGTTATATTTTAACACGCTCACTTGCTATAGACAAGCAGACTGAGACCTTTGGGGAGAAATTGAAATATTTTATTCCTTTTATGGTATGATAATAAAAACAAAAATTGGAATTAGAATTAATTCGAAGAGATAAGCCATGGTTAAAAATGCTGAATTAGCATATATTTTTGGTAATATTACCAAAATATTAAAGATACAAAATGATAATGTTTTCAAGATAAGGGCTTATGAACGAGTAGCCGACACCTTGGAAAATATGCCTATGGAGGCAGAAACGCTTTATAAATCGGGAAGACTGAATGAAATTCCGGGAGTTGGCACTGCCATTGCTCAAAAAATTGGAGAATTGATAGAAACAGGAAGATTAGAATACTATGAAAAACTAAAAGAGAAGATTCCTGCAGGAGTGTTAGAATTGCTCAATATCCCTGATATAGGACCTCGTAAGGCAAAGCTGTTTTATGAGGAATTGGGTATTGATAGTGTAGAAAAACTGGAGAAAGCAGCACTTGCCCATCAGCTGCAAAGTCTGTACGGCATGGGCAAAAAAGCAGAAGAAAATATTTTAAGAGGGATAGAGTTATATAAGAGAAGAGAACAGAGGAGCCCCCTGGGAATTGCTCTGCCGATAGCAGAGGAGATAGTAAGGGAGCTCAAATCTTTGCCTTGTGTAGACCAAATTAGCATTGCCGGCAGTCTGAGGCGAGGGAAGGATACCATTAAAGATATAGATATTCTGATTAGCTCTTTGAAGCCTGAGAAAATCATGGAAAAATTTATTAATTTGCCTCAGACAAAAGAAGTGTTGGCCGAAGGATTGACCAAATCTGCAATATTAACTAAACAGAATATGCAAGTAGATTTGAGGGTAGTATCTCCGGATAGCTTTGGTACTGCGCTGCTCTATTTTACCGGCTCTCAGGCACATAATGTCCGCTTAAGGGAGATGGCGGTAAAGAGAGGCTTAAAGATTAATGAGTATGGAATTTTTCAGGTTAAGGGTGATAAGAAGATTGGCGGCGATGATGAAAATGAGATTTATGAAATATTAGGATTACACTACATTATGCCCGAACTGAGAGAGGATATGGGTGAATTTGAGGCTGCCCGGCACAGTACCTTGCCGATACCGGTAGAATTAAATGATATAAAAGGGGACCTGCATACCCATACCGATTATAGTGATGGGTTAAATTCTATTAAGGAGATGGCAGCAGCAGCCAAGCAAAGAGGATACCAATATATTGCTGTTACCGACCATTCTCAATCACTGCATATTGCCGGGGGATTGGATGAAGTAAAGTTGCTGGAGCAGATAAAGAGAATTAATGAAATCAACCGGGATATCGAGGGCATAACGGTTCTAAAAGGAATAGAGGTTGACATTAAATCTGACGGTTCACTGGATATTTCCGATGATATATTAAAAAAGCTGGATATAGTCATTGCAGCAGTACATTCCAACCTCAAACAGAAAAGAGCGCTACTGACCGAACGTTATAGAAGGGCAATGGAAAATCCCTACGTGGATATTATTGCCCATCCTACTGGTAGAATTATCGGTTATCGGGAACCATTCGATATAGATATACAGGAAATTATCCGGATAGCTGCCCGGACTAAAACGGCACTGGAGATTAATTCATCTCCCGAGAGAATGGATTTACATGATATTTATGTCAAGAGTGCCAAAGAACAGAGTGTAATGCTGGCTATAGGTACCGATGCACACCAGACTTCCAGCTTAGACCAGATGCGCTATGGTCTGGCAATAGCCAGAAGAGGGTGGCTGGAAAAAGCAAACCTCTTAAATACCCTTTCTCTGAAAAAACTTAAAGAACGCTTGAAAAAGAAATAATATTCTATATCTAGTGCAATAGTTAAGATGGGAATATCAAATTAATTCATTTTATAACAATATGAAAAATTTAAAATAATGCCTGGGGAGGTGTCTGTGTTGATAGAGGAAGAGAAAAAGGGATTCAAAAGTGCATTCTTAGATCAGTTAGGACAAAAAACTATGGTTATGGATGGAGCAATGGGGACTATGCTCCAGCAATATGGTTTAAAAGCAGGAGAATGTCCGGAAATGTTTAATATTATCAATCCTGATGCGGTAAAAGAAATACATACCTCTTATCTGGAAGCCGGTACGGATATTATATTGACCAATACCTTTGGGGCAAATGGTTTAAAACTTCAAAAATATGGCTTAAGAGACCGACTGTCAGAGATTAATATAAAGTCAGTGGAGTTGGCGGAGGCAGCAATTGAGGATTTTCAAAAAATTAATATAGTACCGCTCTTTGTAGCCGGATCGATCGGTCCCACCGGCGAAATTTTAGAACCCTATGGAACGGTAAAAAAGGAAGAAGTTCTAAAAGCATATCGGGAACAGGTTAATGCTTTAGCATCGACTGAGGTAGATTTTATATTGCTGGAAACCTTTTACAATCTAGATGAAATCAAAATAGCTCTTAAGGCGGTAAAGGAAAACAGTGATTTACCGGTATTTGCCTCCATGAGTTTTGATGAAAGCTTGAGAACTATTTATGGCATAACTCCGGAGAAAACTATTGAAGTGCTGTTTCAAGAGGGAGCCGATGGAGTGGGGGCTAATTGCGGCAGCGGACCCGATGTTCTCTATAAAGTAGTAGCAAAAATGAGAGGGATTACTGATGCACCTTTATTGGTTAAGCCTAATGCTGGGATTCCTTACCTGGAGAATAACAAGGAAGTATATCCCGCTACTCCACAAGAGATGGCAGAATATACAGAAAAATATATACAGCTTGGAATAAATATCATCGGAGGTTGTTGCGGAACAACCCCGGAACATATCAGGGCAATAGTTCAAAAGGTTAAAAAAACACCATAGGCAGCCCATTCCCTTTTCTTAAAATAAATTGCTTAAAAAAGAATTCAGACTTGACCGGAAAAGTATAATTGAGATGATAGAAACAAAGATAAAAAAAGAAATACCTATAAAGATTGCCGAGGAAGAGGTATATCGATATCTGGGTTATCGAATAGAATTAAATAATGATGTCCGTCCGGATTTAAAAAACATAGTCAGGGAAGAAATTGAACAGCTTTATCCATTACTGGAAAGTAAAGGAATTTATCGTTTTCTAACTGTCAAGTCTCTTGCCGTAGATGGCGCAATTACCACTGAACAAAATTATCAGTTTTCAGTAAATAAAAAGGTTATCAATTTTTTGCAAAATAGCCAATATCTTCTTTTTGCGGTTGTGACTATTGGTGCAAAAGTAGAAGAATATATTAAGGAAAGATTCAAGCAAAACCAGCCTCTCAGGGCCATGGTGTTAGATGCTGCCGGAACGGTTGCTGTGAAAATGGCGGGCCAATGGCTTAACCACTTTTTGGAAGAGGAAAACAAACAGTATGGCTTTCAGTTTTCTCGCTATTTTGAACCAGGTTCCAATGATTGGGATATAAAGGAACAACAAAAAGTATTTACCATTCTTGGACCGGAAAGAATAGATGTTACCTTAAATTCTTCCTATATGATGCAGCCTTCCAAATCCCTTTCCTGGATCAGGGGAATGGGGTATAACCTGGTTCATTCCTTTCGGGATGAACTCACCTGTCGTTATTGCTCCTTGCTCGATTGTCCTTTTCGAAAGAAAGAAGAAAAGCGGCCCAACCATATAAAATTGAATTATTCTTGAAATTTGAACGGAGTAAGGTTAAAATTTTAACTGTTGTTTTCTTTATGTGATTTGGTCTTAGAGAAAGACATTGCAGATAAAGGTCATTATTATATTTATTTATTCGAAACAAAAAGTTTTAGATTTTAATTAGCAATCACAGGAAAAGGAACGAAGCTTAAAAATAAATAAGATATGGTACAAAACAAAAATGGACACTAAGCAGGCTGAAATTAAAAAAGAATACAGGGTACCGGAAAAGATTAGCGTACTATCTATCTTCTGGACTTTCTTTCGGGTTGGACTATTTACTCTGGGCGGTGGATTGGCAATGCTGCCGGTCATGAGGCATGAAATTGTACATAAGCAGAAATGGCTGGATGATTGTGATTTTTATTCCTTTGTTTCTCTGGCAACTGCCATTCCCGGTGCCATAGCGGTCAATACTGCCTATCTCTTAGGACGCCGTCTGGCAGGCAAGCAAGGTTTGGCTGCAGCAGTTCTGGGGACCATCTTGCCCTCTTTCACAGTCATTTTATTAGTTGTCTGGTTCCTATCTCCATTTTTTAAATATCCTAAAGTTGCCGCTTTTCTGCGTGGCTGTGCCATTGCAGTTGCCGGACAATTAGCCTTTGCCGGTCTTAGTTTCGGCAAGAGGTCGCTAGGTAAGTGGCAGCAGGTAGTTGGCTTTATATTAGGACTAACCATAATAGGCGTTCTGAAGATACATCCCATTTGGGGGATAATAGCAGTAAGCATATTCGGATTTTATTTCTTTCCCCATCAGGAAAGTTGATTTTATTATTTAGGTAGGAGATTGATTAGGATAAATGAAGATTTTGGCAGATTTAGTGGTAAGCTTTATGTTAGTGGGTATCGGTGCCTATGGCGGCGGCATGGCTACTATTCCCTTGATCCAATATGAGATTGTAACCAAGAGGCATTGGCTGAATATCAAAGAGATGGGTGAGATATTAGCTATTGCTCAGATGACCCCGGGTCCCATTGCTATTAATTCAGCTACCTTCACCGGATATAAAATGGGAGGTATTATTGGCTCAACACTTGCTACCATAGCAGTTATCCTGCCTTCTTTGCTGCTTCTCACCTTCTTCGGCTCCTTGGTGTTAGACCGCTTTGAAAATAATCCTTATTACTCAAGATTGAGTTGCAGTATTCAAGTAGGGGTAACGAGTCTTATCACTTATGCGGTCTACTCCTATGGCTGTGCCGTAATAAAAGGATGGTTTGACTTTACCATTGCCCTAGTTGCGTTCCTGTTGCTAGTATTTTCCGAAAAAAAACTTCATCCCATCTTAGTAATACTAATTTGTGGAGTTCTCGGACTGATTTTTTATTGAAAATAACTGAAAGCTATTTTGGTTATTAATGAAGAATTAATATCTTTTTTATATAGAATAGCCCAAATATTCCTTCCGGAGCCCTCTACTCTAAATAAATAATAGCAAAAGTTGCTTTTCTTTAGTAATATGAAGAATGCAAGGACACCTTTTAATTAAGACCAAAAGGAGGTTTGAAATGGATGTCAGTATTATCATGGGGAGTCTTTCAGACCAGGTGATTATGGAAAAAGCCTCCCAGGTTCTAAAGGAATTAGAAATTAGCTTTGAAATGAGAGCAATCTCCGCACACCGTTCGGTTGATTTTCTATTTGAGTATATAAACCAATTTCCTCAGAGGGGATTTAAAGTAATTATTGCCGGTGCCGGAGGCGCAGCCCATCTGCCTGGGGTTATAGCGGGCAAAACTATGCTCCCGGTTATTGGTGTACCTATCAAAACGGCGACCCTGGAAGGACTTGATTCCCTGCTCTCCATAGTACAGATGCCTCAAGGAGTTCCGGTTGCAACCATAGGTATTAACAGTGCAGCAAATGCCGCCATATTAGCAGCTAGAATCTTAGCTCTGCAAGATAGTAATATAGCAGCAAGATTATCTTCTTACAGTAAGAAGATGGAGCAAAAGATTAAGGCTCTGAATATAAATCAGGGGATTGAGCAGGTCTAATGCAACCATTAATTTACCATTCAATTGATGGTTAGAATGGTCAAATTTTAATTACAGTAGATAATTGGTACTAAGAGAATACTTTAATTTTACATGTTAATTAAAGAAGGAGCTCATAATGAGTTGGAACGATGCTGACAAAAACGGTATACAGTTACGGAGAATATTAGATGAGAATAATCTAACCGAAATGGAATATCAGGAGATTATTAAGATTTTAAAGAGAAAGCCCAATGATGTTGAATTAGGGCTCTACTCGGCTATGTGGTCTGAACATTGCAGTTATAAAAGCTCTAAACCGCTCTTAAAACTATTTCCTACTCAGGCAGATTGGGTATTATTTGGACCGGGTGAGAATGCCGGGGTTATTGATATTGGTGATGGGTTAGCATTGGTAGTAAAGATTGAAAGCCATAATCATCCCTCAGCAGTGGAACCTTTCCATGGAGCTGCCACCGGAATAGGAGGAGTAGTAAGGGATGTACTGGCTATGGGGGCTAGACCTATTGCTCTGTTGGGCTCTTTGAGATTTGGTAGCTGGGAAGATCCACAGGTACAATATTTAGCCAAAGAGGTAGCTAAAGGTTTGGCTTTTTATGGTAACAATATCGCAGTACCGGTAATGGGCGGTGAAATATATTTTCTGGAGAATTATCAGAGGAACCCTTTAGTAAATGCCATGTGTGTAGGTTTGCTAAAAAAAGAAGATATTGTGGTTGCCTCAGCAAAAGAAATTGGCAGTATCGTGATTCTGGCAGGAGAGAAAACCGGCAAAGATGGTGTGGGCAGTGCCAGTTTTGCCTCACAGGAATTGACAGAAGTGGACCGAGTAATTGAACATCCTCCTATTCCTCGGGGCAATCCGCATCTGGAAAAAAGAATAATTGAAGCCTGTCTGGAAATAGCGGGAAAGGGATTGGTCTTGGGAATGCAGGACCTGGGAGCAGCCGGTCTGGCAAGCTCTACCAGCGAGATAGCCAGCAAAGGGAAAAAGGGAATAGAATTAAACCTGTCTCTAGTTCCCAAAAAAGAACAAGATATAACCCCTCGGGAAATTATGCTTTCCGAAACCCAGGAGAGAATGCTCTTGATAGCCCATAAAGAAGACTTAGCAGAGATAGGCGAGATATTTGATAGGTGGGAAATTGAATACACCGCTATTGGGAGAATAACTTCGGATGGACTGCTGCGCTTGAAAGAGGAAGGCAAGATAGTAGCAGAAGTACCGGCAAATTCTTTAGCCGAAGGGGCTCCCCTTAGAAATTATAAAGGCAAAGTTCCCGCTAATCTGAAATACAACCAGAAATTAGATTTAGAAAATATCCCTCAGCCACAAGACTATAATCAGGCTTTATTAAAATTATTATCTTCTCCCAATTTGGGTAGTAAAAAATGGGTTTACTGTAATTTCAATCAATCGAGTGCTGCCGGTACTGAGGCGATACTCTTCCCGGGAGATGATGCCGGGATTATCAAAATTGGGGGCAGTAACAAAGCCCTTGCTCTAACGGTTGATGGAAATGGAAGATACTGCTACTTAGATCCATTTTTAGGCGGTGAGATTACAGTAGCGGAGGCAGCCAGGAATTTATCCTGTAAGGGTGCCCGTCCTTTAGTCATTACCGATAATCTCAATTTCGGTAATCCGGAGAAAGAAGAGATATTCTGGCAGCTGGAAGAGGTAATTAAAGGAATCAGTAAAGCTGCTGAGATGATGGGGATTCCAGTGGTCAGCGGTAATGTCAGTCTGAACAATGAAAGTAATGGTGTGGCAATTTACCCTACACCGATTATTGGCATGGTGGGAATTATAGAAGATTTTAGACGAATATGTACATTATCATTTAAAAATGATGGTGATTTAATAGTATTGATAGGTGAAAATAAAGAAGAACTGGGAGGAAGTGAATATTTGAGTATCCTTCACGGATTAGAAAAGGGAATACCTCCCGCTCTTGATTTGAATAGAGAGAAAGCAGTACAGGATACCTGCCGTGAAGGTATTACTCTGGGATTATTCTCCTCAGCCCATGATTGTGCTGAAGGCGGATTAATTATAGCATTAGCAGAATGCTGCCTGGCTGGAAAAAAAGGAATAAGAATTGCTAAAAAAGCCAAAACCAGAAATGATGGACTCCTTTTTGGTGAATCTCAGTCCCGTATTGTTGTTTCCCTACCCCAAGAGAATTTAGTTCTGTTGCAGAATATTGCTGAAAAATATAAAACACCTTTAGAGATATTGGGACAAGTTGAGGGGGATAGTTTGCAGTTTGACGACTTAATTGATTTAAAAATAGATGAGATAAGAAAAGCGTGGGAAAGGGATTTCTATAATGCATGAAGAGTGCGGGATTTTTGGTATTTACTTGGATAATGAAAAAGATAAGATAGCCCGGCTTAGCTATTTAGGGCTTTTGGCTCTTCAGCATAGAGGGCAGGAAAGTGCCGGCATTGCCGTTAACAGTGGTTCTAATATACTGGTATATAGAGATCTGGGGTTGGTAGCGGAAGTTTTTAAAGAAGGTATCTTGAATACTTTACAGGGAATTGCAGCTATTGGACATGTACGGTATGCAACTGCCGGTACTAATAACTGGGAAAACAGTCAACCTCTACTGCAGGAGTTTGCCGGTGGCTCTTTTGCGCTGGCCCACAATGGTTATTTAATCAATCAAGATGAATTAAAAAAATACATACCATTAACCTTTAACAGTACCGATAAATATACAACAGACAGTAGTCTAATCTGTGAAATAATAAAGACCACTAAAGAAAAAGAGATTGAAAAAGCTTTAGAAAAGACGGTATCGCAATTGAAGGGTGCCTTCTGCTTAGTAGTCTTAACAGAAAATAAATTAATAGGCGTAAGAGATGCGCAGGGGTTCCGTCCCCTTGTTTTAGGTAGCATTAAAGACGGTTTTGTCCTGGCATCAGAAGATTGTGCCTTTCCCATAATCGGTGCTCAGTACTTAAAGGAAGTCCAACCCGGAGAAATGGTAGTAATTGAAAATAACGGATATAGAGAAAAGCAGATACTGCCTTGCCCTAAAAAAGCTCTCTGTATATTTGAACATGTCTACTTTGCCCGTCCCGATAGCAATGTTTTTGGAGAAAATGTGGCGGAGATAAGAGAAAAGATCGGCCGAAGATTAGCCCTGGAAAAACCGGTTGATGCTGATATGGTTATTTGCGTTCCAGATTCAGGTAGGTTTGCAGCTTTGGGTTATGCCCATCAATCCGGCATACTTTACCAGGAAGGTTTACTAAAAAATTCTTACATCGGGCGAAGCTATATTCAACCCAGCCAAAAACTGAGAGAATATACCGTAAAGATAAAACTTTCCGCAATTACCAGCATTGTATCAGGGCAAAGAATTGTTTTGGTAGATGATTCTATTGTGAGGGGGACCACCAGTCGTAATTTAGTAAAACTATTAAAAAAAGCCGGGGCAAAGGAAGTGCATGTCAGAATAAGCTCTCCCCCGGTGAATTATTCCTGCCCATATGATAGAGATACCCCCGGAAAAGAAGAATTATGGACCAACCGGTTATCTATTGAAAAAATTAGAGAATGGGTAGATGCCGACTCTCTGGGTTATATCAGCTTGTCAGGATTAACCGGAGTTTTTGAGAGGAACAATCCCTCTGATTTTTGTACTGCCTGTTTTAGCGGTGAATATCCATTATAAGAATGGTGTTACCTTTAAAGCGCTAGACATACAGACAATTTAAAAACAAAATATATTGAAAGTATTAATTTGAACTCATTAAGCGATTTCTCTGACCGAGGAAATAACAGAATATTAGAGTACTAACAGTATTAATGCAAAAAGAGGAGATGGGCAAAAAATGAAGGAAGCATACAAAAAGGCAGGGGTTGATATAGAGCTGGCGAATAGTATTATCGGTAAAGTAAGGCCCATGATTCATGCCACCCATATCCCGGGCGTTATAAGTGAAATAGGTCACTTCGCAGGATTGTTTTCCCTAGCTCAGGAAAAGATTAATGACCCGGTGCTTGTTTCCGGTACAGATGGAGTGGGTACCAAGCTTATGATAGCTGATGTCCTGAACAAGCATGACACCATCGGTATCGATTTAGTGGCAATGTGTGTTAATGATGTACTGACCTGTGGTGCCAAACCGATATTTTTTTTGGATTATCTGGCTACCGGTAAAGTAGAAGAAAAACAGATAGCAGATATTATCGAGGGAATAGTGCAAGGGTGCAAAATGGCCGGTTGTGCTTTATTGGGTGGAGAAACAGCGGAAATGCCGGGATTCTACAGTGATGGACAATACGACTTGGCGGGTTTTGCAGTGGGAATTGTTGAAAGGAAAAAAATTATTACCGGGAAGACCATTGTTCCCGGAGATATAGTAATAGGATTAGCTTCCTCCGGATTGCATAGCAATGGGTTTTCTTTGGTAAGAAAGGTACTGTTATCAGAAGGCGAATCAATTCTATTTGAAAAGACACACCTTTTCAATATGACTCTGGGAGAAGAATTGCTTAAACCAACCAGAATTTATGCCTCGTCAATATTAGCCCTTTTAAAAGAATTTAAAATTAAAGGCATTGCACATATTACCGGGGGTGGTTTTCTGGATAATATCCCACGTATCTTACCGGAAAATGTTGCCGTCCGCATCGGTAAAGATAAATGGCCCATTCCGGCAATCTTTAAATCAATTCAAGAAAAAGGGAATATAAATATGAGAGAAATGTTCCGTATTTTCAATATGGGTGTAGGGTTAGTTTTAATAATAAACCAAAAGGACAGGGAAGCTGTATTGAAAAGATTGCAAGAATTACAAGAACCGGCATACTATATTGGTGAGATAATAGCAAAGAAAGAAAAAAATGAAGCTATCTATTTAGATTGAACATAAATATTTATTCTTGTAAAGAGAGAAATTATTATGATTAACATAGCTGTTTTAGTTTCAGGTAGAGGTACTAATCTTCAAGCAATTATAAATGCTATAAAAAAAGGTCGGATTGAGGGTGAGATAAAGATAGTAATCAGTGATAATCCTAATGCTTATGCACTGAAGAGGGCCAAGAAGGCCAATATAGAGGTACAAGTGTTGCCCTATAAAAAATATCCCAATAAAGAGGAATATGAAAAGTCTATTCTAGAATATTTAGAAAACTTTAAAATAGATCTCCTTGTGTTGGCTGGTTATATGCGTTTACTGGGTCCTAAGGTTGTGAAGAAATACCCTTACCGGATTATAAATATTCATCCTTCTTTATTACCGGCATTCCCCGGTTTGGAGGCACAGAGGCAGGCTATAGAATATGGGGTAAAAATAAGCGGCTGTACGGTTCATTTTGTAGATGAAGGATTAGACAGCGGACCGATTATTCTGCAAAAAGCAGTGAAAGTAAGACCATCTGATGATGAGGAATCCCTTTCTAAAAGAATATTAAAATATGAACATAAACTACTACCTCAGGCCATTCAACTCTTCGCCGAATGCAAGTTCGAGATAATAAATAACAAAGTATTTATCAAATAATAGGATGTCTTGTATGGCCATATAAACAGCATCGCTTAATCAGTTTTCCTTATTAGAAGAGAAAATATTATGAAAATCACTCATGAGCTAGCCAGGAAAGAAATAATCTTATTTATCGTTTAGAGAAGATTAAATAATTTACCAGCCTGGACTTACATGAATTTACTGACGCACTTCAATTATATTTGGAAGCATTTACAAGTATACAGAAAGACAAGATAAGCTAATTAAATTTAATACAATTGTATATATGTATAAAATATCACACTGCTAATTCTATAATATTTGCAGTATTATAATGACTGAGAATGATTTTATGTTATAATATTAATAAGTTTTTATAACCCCAGCTCGACAACTTAATGACAGTACTATTAAGTACCAACAAAAAATTTGCATAAAAGGAAGAATATTTATGAAGATTGTTATTGCACCCGATTCTTTTAAGGGTAGCTTGAGTGCCATAGAGGTTACCGAAGCAATTGCACTGGGAGTTAAACAGGTTTACCCTGAGGCCTTGGTGGAAAAAGTACCTATGGCTGATGGCGGAGAAGGCACCGTAGAATGTTTGGTTAATGCTACCGGAGGAAAATTGTATCAACACGAAGTAATTGGGCCTTTGGGTGAACCCATAATGGCAGAGTTTGGCATAATGGGCGATGAAATTACTGCCGTTTTAGAGATGGCTTCGGCTTCAGGACTTCCTCTGGTACCGCCTGAAAAGAGAAATCCTTTAATTACCACAACTTACGGCACCGGCCAATTAATCAAATTAGCCCTTGATTACAAATGCCGCAAAATGATTGTCGGTATTGGGGGCAGTGCCACCAATGATGGCGGCGCAGGAATGGCACAGGCTTTGGGGGTAAAGCTACTTGATAAAAATGGTTATGAATTGGGATTTGGCGGTGGTGAATTATCCCGCTTAAGCCGTATTGATATTTCACAGATAGACCAACGTATTAAAAAGACTGAATTTATGGTAGCCTCAGATGTTCAGAACCCTCTTTGTGGTCCTACTGGTGCTTCAGCGATATACGGTCCCCAAAAAGGTGCTACAGAAGAGATGGTCAGAGTGCTGGATGAAGCCTTACTGCATTTTGCTTATGTTATTAATCGTGATTTAGGTAAAGATGTAAAGGATATTCCAGGTGCTGGTGCTGCCGGAGGGTTAGGTGCGGGATTGATGGCTTTTTTAGATGCCGAGCTGAAACCGGGTATAGACATTGTTATTAGCGCTGTTCACCTAGAAGAAAAAATAAAAGATGCCAATCTGGTTATTACTGGAGAAGGGGAAATCAGTGAATCTACCATTTACGGCAAGACACCGGTGGGAGTAGCTACAATAGCTAAAAAATATCGACTACCAGTGGTTTCCATCAGTGCTTTGATTAATGAGTCTGGACTAAGAGTGAAAGACTATGGAATAGATTATCTTATCAAACCAGAAAACCCCCCTTTGCATATGGAATATCCTAAATCTAAAACAATGCGAATTCTAACCAAGACAATTGCTGAATTCCTGCAAAGATTACAGCTAAAGCCTTGAAGGTAAATCAAATATAGATATTCTTCTTATAATCAACAATTAGCAAGTATATTCTATAGGGTAGCTATGTTAATTAAATACCCGTAGAGGGGACAATGCTTTTTTAACAGGAGTAATTAGTTCCTCCAGATATTGGCTGGGTATCAGCTTATTTTTTACTATGCCTTCATAACAAACGAACTGTATTATCTGACTGTGAGATAGTCCTGCTTTATTGGCCATAAAATTTACTGAACTTTTTACAGAAAAAGAGGGAGCACCGTTTATATCAATCACATAGAGGCGGTTTCCTGAGTCTTTTTTGATGTCTATGCGAATAATATCATCTGCCTTAACGGCATGAAAACATTTTAATGACATATTTCTTAGCTTGCCGAACAGATCATCTTCTTCATCAATTATATTAAATTTATTCCGTACTTCATGTTCTTTATTTTTTACCTCGGTGTAACGAATTCCCCATCTCTTGGGGAAAGCGACAATAGGCAGCACATATTTGACTTCATTGCCTAAAATGGTAATAGTAAATTCCTGTCCGGGTAGATACTGTTCCAGTATTATTTTGCCTTTCCCCAGTGTTCTTTTTAAATAATTAATCTTGTTCTTCAATTCAACCATATTGGAAACTAATGATTTTGGAGTAATCCCTATACTATCTCCTCCACCTGCCGGCTTAACCATTAAAGGGTAGCCGATTCGTTCAATTTCTGGCAATATTTGTTTCCTGCAAAAACGGTTATGCGTATCAAGCACAAAATATTTTGGAATGATAATTGAGTTTTCCTGCAGTTTTTGATAGGTAAGCTCTTTATTCCGGCATATTTCGATAGTCTCAATACTGGAATGGCTTACCGGTATATTATGTTTAAGCAGCCTCTCTCGAACGTTGGTAGTGCCCTGACCATCGTAAAGAGTAAGCGGATAATCTTTATAGCCTTCGGCTAGGACAAAGGCAAAATCTATGGGTTCATTTTGCTCAATGAATTCTTCTAATTGCTCCGGGCTATGAAGGTCGAGTGATAAAACATGGTACCTTGTTTCCTTTAAAGCTTGTTGAATAGCCTCTACATCTGTATCTAAGGTGCATTCTCGAAATAAACCGCGCTTCTCTTTTTTATTCACTTGATTAAAGACAAATAATATTTTATCCGACAAATAAATCATCCTCCTATCTTAGTGAATACAGGGAATAAACAACTAAAAGCTGTTAAAGGATTACGAAGAAGATAGAATACGAAGTTAAAAGGAGGCAAAATGCCAACAATAGTGTAAGTAGTAATGTGAAGAGAGTCGATCGACCGTATTTTGCAAATGTTTTTTATTTTTAAATTGCTTGCTCTTTAGATAGAAGAAACAGTGATTTGCTTTATTCAACCTGTATCCTCAAAATAATTAATACTATTTTTAAGAACCTTAATCAATTACATAAGTATTATACCATACAAAATAAAGAAAATCTAATTTTCAAAAATACTCGGGCGAAGCTCAGTATTAATAATAGACTGAAAACTATTTTTTCCAGAATTCAGGTACCACCAAAATCAATGCAGCATATATTTCTAATCTCCCTAAGAGCATGCATAAGCATAACAGGATTTTACCCAAAGGAGGTAGAAAAGTATAGTTTTGAGCAGGACCAACTAATGATCCCAATCCAAGCCCGGTATTCCCCAATGTAGTGGCAACGGAAAACATGGCATTGACCATATCTAATCCCAGATAAGCCATAAACAGAGTACCAAAAACAAATATTAGCATGTATAAAAAGAAAAAAGAGGAAATACTACTGACTACCTCCTCCGATATTTTTTTATCGCCAATATAGATAGGGGTGAAGGCATGCGGATGTAGAATTCTTTGAAATTCCCGACCCGCCTTTTTCAGTAAGACCAGAATACGAATATTTTTTATAGCGCCGGCAGTAGAGCCTGCACAGCCGCCTACAAACATTAGAATAATGAGAATACTTTTAGAGAGAGCAGGCCATTGGTCAAAGTCAACGGTCACAAAAGCAGTTGTAGTAATAACAGAAACAACCTGAAAAGAGGAGTAGCGTAGTGCAGTTAGTATTGATTTATAAATATAGATATGTAATTGCGCGGTAATTATAAAAATAGATATCAAAATTACACTTATATAAAAAAGAAACTCCCGGTCTTTGAATAAACTTTTTAAGTCGCCATGTAATACTTTGTAGAGTAGGGTAAAGTTAACACCGGCTATTAGCATAAAAATCATAATAATTATTTCATAAGTTAAGTTGTTATAATGACCGACACCTAGATTTTTGGGAGAAAAGCCCCCGGTAGCCATGGTGCCGAACATGTGAGTTAGTGCGTCATAGAAAGACATGCCGGTGAAGTAAAGACAGGCAACCTGTAGGGCAGAGATAATGATATAAATCTGGTACAGCAATTTAGCGGTCTCTTTAATGCGAGGTGTCAGCTTATATTTCTCCGGTCCCGGAACCTCTGATTTAAATAATTGCATGCCCCCTGCTCCCAATGCCGGCAAGATGGCTACCATCAGTACGATAATTCCCATTCCTCCCATCCATTGTAGCTGATTTCTCCAAAAGAGAACGGAAAGGGGATTTCCTTCAATAGTTTGAAGAACCGTTGCTCCCGTGGTAGTGAGACCGGACATGGACTCAAAATAAGCATCGATAAAGTTAGTCAGGACGCCGCTGAAGAGAAAGGGAAGAGTGCCGAAAGCTGCCGTTGTGAGCCATCCCAGTGTAGCAACAACATATCCTTCCTTTCTACCAATTTCATTCTCGGCTTGGAAATGATAATAAAAGAATATTCCGAAGAGCAAGGTAATAATTATAGAAGATAAGAAGGCATATATCGCTGTCTCTTCCTGATAATAAAAGGCACAAAACAGTGGGAAAAGCATGCTTGCACTTAAAGATAATACTATCATGCCGAGTGTATGGAAAACGGTATTATATTTCATCAATGAATCAGATTGCCCCTTTTCACAAAAAAAGATGTTCTATTTTTCTTGTTTCTGCTGGTTTGGTAAAGATAATAACCTTATCACCACTGATGATAACATCTTCCCCATGAGGAATTATTGTTTCCTTATCTCTCACAATAGCTCCGATAATGGTGTTATCGGGTAAATTAAGAGTTTTTAAAGGTTTATTATTTGTTTCTCTATTTTTTTGTGCAATAAATTCTACGACTTCGATCTCGCCTTCTTGCAGCAAAGCCAGATCGATAAGCTCGCCATGTTTTAATAAACGTAATATAGCAGCAGCGGTAATTAGTTGTGGATTAACAACAGCATCTATGCCAATATTTTCTAAAATAGGAATATAGTTGGTCTTACTAATTTTAGCGATAACCTTTTTTGCTCCCAAATGTTTTGCTAGCAGAGCTGTTAACAAATTGTCTTCATCAAAACCGGTAACCGAAACAAAGCCATCTGTCTGGTCTATACCTTCTTCTCTTAAAAGTTCTATGTTAGTACCATCTCCGTTAATAATTAGGGTCTGAGGCAGTAGCTCTGATATTTTTTCACATTTTTCTTTATCTATTTCTATTAATTTTGTTTTTATACCTGTCTCATTTAGAAGAGTCGCAGTTTGTACACCGATATTGCTGCCGCCCAAGATAATAACATTTTGCGTGGCGATGTTTTTTCTACCGCAAAACTGTCCTATGCTTGTTACATCTTCTTTCTTAGTTATTAAATATGCTATATCTCCGGCATAGATTTCATCCTCACCGTTAGGTATTATTAAATTATCTTCCCTGAATAGGGCTGCGATTAGAGAATGTTGTCCTAAATTAGTATCCTTTATTTTTTTATTTGCAAAAAGATTATCCTCATCAACTTTGACACCAAATAAAGAAACTTTGCCGCCTGCAAAATCTTGTGTTTCGCAAACATTAACCGGGGCTTTCAATAGACCTATTATTTCTAAGGCAGTAGAATTTTCGGGGTTGATAATAAAGTCAATGCCCATTTTTTCTTTGGAAAGTGAATCTTCATACATGTATTCAGAATTGCGGATACGGGCAATAGTTTTTTTGACCTCAAACTGTTTAGCAGTTATACATGCAATCATATTAACTTCATCACTTTGGGTAACAGCGATAAGCATTCCAGCGTTTCTAATACCGGCTTGCTCTAAAACCCTCACATTAGCGCCATTTCCAATTATTGTCATAATATCAAGGTGGCTGTCCAGGTCTTGCTTTATTTCTTCACGTTTATCGACAATTATTACATCATGGTTTTCCGACAAGAGAGTTTGGGCAATTTGTATACCCACTTTACCGGCACCGATAATTATAACTTTCAAATATTTCCCCCTTAATTTTTTTAGATAGAGTGTACACTTTTTAACTAAAAATATATTAAAAAATTTTTCTAAAACTGTTAAAATTACTCATTTGACTAATTTGGAAATTGTATAATCCTTTACTCTTAGTGTCAAGAGGGGCTTATTATCTAATCTATAATAAATAACCAAGTACCAAAGTAACTAGCAATACTACAACAATAAAATATGGTTTTTGGTAATAGTGTAATTGTAGTAAAATTAAATAGGACTAACAAATTATTATCTAAAGTCAAGACTCTTAATGTTAAAAGTATTTTTAGAAAGGGAAGGGTGCATTGAATAAAAATGGAAATAAGGCCAGATTATTACTAATCAATCCTTGGATATATGATTTTACGGCCTATGATTTCTGGTCTAAACCGTTGGGGCTTTTGTATATTGCTGCCCTATTAAGGCAACTGGGATACCGCATAGACTATATTGATTGTGTGGACCGTTTTGAATCAGGCTTATTAAATAGTTCAAGCCATGACTTAGCTAAGACTAAGCTCGATGGAAGAGGGCCATTCTATAAAGAAAAAATTTCTAAACCCGAATCATTAAAACATATTCCCAGAAATTATTGCCGTTACGGCATCACCGAAAAAGTTTTTCTGAAAAAGATAATGAGTTTAGATAAACCCGATGTTGTCCTAGTTACATCTATCATGACTTATTGGTACCCCGGTGTTTTTAGAGTAATTGAGTTGATAAAAAAGATATATCCCGATTGTCCAATTATCTTGGGTGGCATTTATGCCTCACTCTGCTCTGAACATGCCGTAGCTTTATCAGGTGCTGATTATGTGATAAGCAATACTCACTTAAATACACTGTTGCCGCTACTACAAAAGATAACCAGTACTTCCAATGACAAGTATAACTACAATGGCGGGGAAAGTATTAATCTGCAAGATATAAATAGTTATCCTTATCCGGCCTGGGATTTGTACCCAGCTCTTGATTATGTATGTGTAGTAACCTCAAGAGGCTGTCCGAATAGGTGTAGCTACTGTGCCTCTGCTCTTCTCAATACCGGGTTACAGTTTCGAAGTCCTTTAAAGGTGGTGAATGAAATTGCCTATTGGAAAGAACAGAGAGGAATAACCAATTTTGCTTTTTATGATGATGCCTTATTGGTCCAGGCTGAAAAACATATTATTCCACTTCTAGCAGAGCTTAAAAAACGGAGCTTAAATATTAATCTTTATACCCCTAATGCTCTCCACGTTCGATTTATTACCCAACCGGTGGCACAGTTAATGCTGGAATGCGGGTTTCAAAAGATATGGCTGGGACTGGAAACAGTTGACCCAAAACTTCAAAAGAAGACCGGAAATAAGGTAGATAATGCCTCTTTTTTGAAGTCGGTTAAGACTTTACTTGAGGCAGGGTTTTCACCGGGACAAATCAGGGTTTACCTCTTGATAGGCTTACCCGGACAGAATTTTTCAACTATTATTGATTCCATTAAATTAGTTTTAGATAATGGGATAAAGCCATATCTGGCCAAATTTTCACCTATTCCGGGTATTGCCATATGGAAACAGACTATAAAAGAATATGGGTGGCAGGAACCGGTGGACCCTCTTTGGCACAACGATGCCTTGATGCCCTATTGTTCTCCTTATCTAAACAGTGAGCAGTATCAGGAGATAAAGATGTTAATACAGAATTCTAGTATATAAAATAAAGCTGCTATAATTAAAAAATAGTTAGCATAAAAATCTGATTTTTATTTCTTAACCAAGTTTGTTATAATAACAGATAGTCCGTATAAAAATAATAACGATTTTTTATCTGATGATTTAGGGGAGGTGTGTTAAGGCTTAAAGTTATTAAAATTATATTGAGGCATATTGACCAAATAAATACTTTGCCGGATAAAAAGCAAGAAAACTTGTAATATTTATAGAAGATTGTTGTCCGGAGATATGGGAGGTTAAAAACGGAATTGTTAAAATATTAATGGTTCCCAGTGGGTGGACGTTTATTCTTAAGATAGAAGATATATAAATTTTACATATATTAATTAAGGAGTAACTATTATGCAAAATAAAGAAGTAAATGATAAGAAAGTAAAAAAAGAGAATGTTAAAAAAGATAAAGCCCATCCCCCTATTGAATCGGTAGAAAAAAAAGAAAAACCGTCTTCTCCGAAAATTTTGGAAGCAAAAGAAAAAATTAGTAAAGATAGTATAGGTAAAATCAATATCCCATCAGAAGTTTTAGCCACTATTATCAGTAGAATAGTAAGTAACATTTCCGGAGTGGCTGGCCTGGCTCAAACTCCTAAGGGTGGTTTTGGAACATTGCTTGGAGTAAAAGAGATAGAGGAGGGCGTCAAAGTTGATCTGGCTGAGGATAAAGCCATAACTACCTGTATATCGGTTATTATTGAACACGGTTCTATTATAATTGATCTAGCCAAAAAGATTCAGTCGGTAGTAAAAAACGAAATTGAAGAAAAGACAGGACTTTTTGTTAAATCTGTAGATGTCAATGTGATGGGTTTACAGCTCTCTAACAAGGATAGCAAGACAAAGCAAGTTATTCAGCAACCAATTAAATAAAAAAAACAGGTCTGTTTAAATTACTAACTAACAGACCTGTTTTATACTCTCAAATTAAATTCTTTATTTTTTAGTTAACTCTTTCCTTTAATTCCTTTCCGGGTTTAAAGAATGGTACATTTGTTTTCGGTAAAGGGA
The DNA here is from genome assembly GCA_012520575.1 of Candidatus Stramentimicrobium fermentans. GTDB lineage: Bacteria > Atribacterota > Phoenicimicrobiia > Phoenicimicrobiales > Stramentimicrobiaceae > Stramentimicrobium > Stramentimicrobium fermentans. The sequence continues at coordinate 41,321 of JAAYOB010000009.1, read as the reverse complement.
TACTTTCGCCTGTTCTGGGATTACGTGCCATTCTTGCTGCTCTTTCTCGAACCCCAAATGTTCCAAAACCAACTAAACGTACAGCTTCTTTCCTAGCCAGAGCTTCAGATATATTATCTAAAACACTCTCTACTGCTGCTTTGGCGTGAGCCTTTGTTACCCCCCTATCACTCGCTACTTTATCAATTAATTCACTCTTATTCAAAATGTTACACCTCCTTTCTTAAAGACAATAAGGAAAAATACTTCTTATCATGTATTGGAACACCTAATTCCAGACTATAATTAAGTAATGTTTTACTAAGAATATTAAAAATAAAGGGTTTTGTCAATATTTTTAATATTATAAACAAGAAAAAACAAGAATTTTAGAAAAGAATAGCAATTAAGTCTAAAAAATTTATTTTAGCATTAACAGAAAATATATTTTATTCAATTTAATCTGGGATTTATAATAATAACCCTGATTCCAATGTTTGAAGAATGGAAAGGAATTTCAAAGAAATTTATGATAATAGGATTGTTCTAAAAGTTGTGTTATAATTATAACAGGTTCAGTCTAGCGGAAAATCCCGTCTGTCAGTGTGGTTATAATGCTGGTCGGTAAACACATCTCTGTACACAAAAAGGGGAAGATACCGGTAAGACAAGGCTTGAATCTTATGAACACCAAGCTTATAAGTCGAGGTGAGGTGTATATGATGTTTAGAAATTTGAAAAAATATTAAAAAGGAGTGGAAATATGAAAACATTGTTACTAAGAACACAGAAAAATAAAAACAAAAAAAGTACCGTTTTTTCACATATATGTTTACTGGCAATTATCGTGATTCTGTTTACACTGACAATAAATCCGGTCAATGGACAGGAGGATATGGAAAAAAGCATCCGAATTATTAATCCCAGGCCTGATTTTGTCTTATCTTTGAGGTTAGATAAAGGGGTAGGGGCTACCTATGCACCAGGGGAAAGGATTAGAATTTCTTTTAGTTCTACCAGAGATGCCTATGTTTCCATTTTTGGCTATGACAGTTATGGCACTATAAGACTGTTATTTCCCAATCAATATCAGAAGAATCAATTTGTAGAGGCAAATAAAGATTATTATATTGATGGAGAGATAGATTCTGCCAGCAGACCGGGATGGGAGTATGTTCAGGGGTTTGCGACTACTGAGCCGGTAATTATCTCTCGCGAATTAGAAAGGATAATAGAGAGGCAATTGTTTCCTAAATTGGAAGAAGGAATTGCCCGGTTTACTTTGAGAATCAGGGGAATCTTAAACAACCTATCACCACAGAGATGGGTTAGCAGTGAGGTTGTGCCCTATCAAGTAGTTGAAAGTAGGGCAAGGACGGGACGCTTGCGCCTCAATTCCAGCCCTTCAGGTGCTGAAGTCTATTTAAACGACCGCCCAGCAGGTCAGACCCCACTGGCAATGGATTCCATTCGTGTTGGCGAGTATGTGGCTCGGGTAGAGTTGCCCGGCTATCAAACTTGGACTAGAACGATTCAGATTAACCCTAACCAAACAACTTCTGTTCAATCCAATCTGGTAAGTATGCAGCGCTATGGCTCAATTGCTATTCGCTCTAATGAAGGTAATGCCAGAATCTATTTAGATGGGCAATATAAAGGACTGACTGAAAAAAACAGAAATGTGTTGCTGGAGCAAGTTAGTGAAGGTTTTCATGATGTTCAAGTTATTTTGAACGGATACCGTGATTGGACCCGAACAGTGGAAGTAAAGCGCAACCAGCAGATTCAGCTAACAGTTAACTTAGAAAGAGTCGTACGTACTGGTAATCTAGAGATTGCCAGTGATGTTGATAATGCCAGAATCTATTTAGATGGAAAATATCAGAAGAATACAAAAATCAATAGAAGTGTGGCAATTAATAATATTCAAGAAGGAAATTATGAATTAAGAATTTCCAAAAGTGGTTATCGTGATTACATTACTACGGTAAGAATAACTGCTGACCGTGTCAATCGTCTCAATGTAAAGATGCAGCGAGCAGTAAGGGAAGGGTCTATTTCCGTATCCTGTAATGAGAGTAATGCCAAGATATTTATTAATGGGATCCATATGGCTACTACATCTGCCTATCAAACTGAAATTGTTGATGGGTTGAAAGAAGGGGTCTATGAGGTTGCCGTAATAAAGGATGGATTTAGAGTCTGGCTGGACGAGTTCTGGGTTTACGCCGGAGAGGTAGTCTCTTTAAATGCCAATTTGGTTCAAATTAGGAATTAACTGTATAGCTGGAATTGATTTAGAAAATTATTTTGAGTAAATGTTGGGAATATTTTTACAGCTAACGCTTAGTAGGTAGCGCATGCTGATATTCATTAAAAAAAGGAGAAAAGAAAAAATGACAGATGAGATCAAAAAAATGGGGCAACAATTGGGGCAGCTAGGTAAAGAAATGCCCACAGTGATGGGCAGCTTTGTGAAATTTGAACAAGAATGTGCTAAAGGGGGAGTTATTAGTGCTAAAATGAAAGAACTAATAGCTCTTTCTATTTCCCTGGTAGTACGCTGCAATCCCTGCATCATATTCCATTGTGCAGAAGCAGTGAAGGCCGGGGCAAGCCGTCAAGAAATCTTAGAAGCTGCAGCAGTGGCAAAATTAATGGGCGGCGGACCAGCTATAGCTTATATTGCGACAGTATTAATACCGTTATTAGATGAGTTAAAAGTAGAGTAGAGGCAGCAATTTCGATCATTAAATAGCAATAGATTTGATTTGCTTTTACATGAGTTAAAAAGCAGATTAGTCTGATTAGTCTTACTAGTCTGCTTTTTTATTTCTAAAATGGTGCACGAATAATGCTATATTTTTTGCCATGTAAGCTATAACATTAAATACGTATTGATAAAATTGAGTTAGGATATATATAAGATACGGAGAATAAAATTATGAAAAAAAGGTTATTGTTTTTGTTATTTTTTATCATTGTTATTTCCCTATTCATCTCCTGGCGAGTAATAGTCTCCCCCCAGTATTCCTTAAAGCAATTAAAAAAGGCAATAGCCAATAATGATACTGTGACTTTTGACAAGTATGTTGACCTGGACAGAACGGTAGAGGCAGCTATTGACCAAATTTGGCAATATTATAGCAATCCGGTTGCAGACAGCAGAAAAAACCCATGGTTTGATATTAGAAACGAGATAGGTAGTACTTTATTATCGGTAGTTAAGCCAAATCTAAAGGAAATAATTAAAAAAGAAATCCATAGCTACACATCACAAGGGAAATGGGAAGATGCAATTTCTCAAGACGAGAATAGGTTAGTTTCTGTGTTTGTTAAAAAGGTTAAAGAAATAGTTAATCCCGATGACTGGGAGTTCCAATCGATCAACTACATCGAAATTGAAAACGATGTAGCTTCTCTGGGGTTAACTTACTATGATCGGACTAAACAAAGTAATTTTATAGTAGAGGTAAAAATGAGGAAAATGTCGGGGTACTGGCAGATAATAGAAATTACCAATGTTAACCAATTATTGAATATATTTTTAAATATTACTAATGTTTAAATTAATCCTTATGTATTATGAGTAAATATTCTTTATAGCTGGTATTTGGCCTTAAATTTTGGAAAAACCAGCTCCATAGTCTACGAAAATTGACCACAGACCATTCCATTGACTTTACTCGTTATCATGTTTTGAATTGTTTTTCAGGTAGAATCGGTTTAATCAACTCAAGAGGTCGTCCTCCGGTGAAAATTATTTACAACAAGCGGTCAAAGCTGCGGTCATTAACGAGAGGGCAAGCGGCATAGGGCTTATCTTCGGGAGAAAACTTTTCAAAAACCGATGGAAGAGGTAATCAAGTTATTTCATACTATTCAGGATGCCTATCTCTATTCAGAAATAAAAGTGGCTTAACGGGCTATGAGTTTTTAGCCAGCTCCTTTAAGAGAGCAAGGACCTCAATAGAAGAGCGGGTATTGTATTTTGCTTTAGAGATACCTGGGCCTACTTTGATGGAATAAGCTGAAGTCGGTAAATAAGAAAAGGTATATTCATCAGACCAATCATCACCGATAGCCATAATAAAATCCCATTTCTTTTCAGTCACCCATTGATAGGCAGTAATTCCTTTATTAATACCGGCTGATTTTATTTCTATAACCTTGTCCCCATGGATAGCCTCTAAACCAAGATTAGAGATTAGATGGGCAATAGAATTCATTAATTCCATAGCTCGTGTACGACCAAAAGATGGCTCAGCATTAATATAATACCAGACTAGAGAAAACTCCTTTTCCTGAATAAAAGAGCCGGGAGTTCTATTAGTATGAAGCTCTAAAATAGGTTTAATCTCATCTTTCCAGTCTCCCGCTAAAGGCTTAATCGTCTTCCAATTGTTCGGATTCTTTTTTAGCCAGGCGCCATGTTCAGCTATTAAATCCACTTGGAGATTGCTAAACCATCTATCTAAAATTTCTTTTTCCCTACCGCTAAGAATGATTACACTATTTTTAACATCTTGACTGAGCGATTTGATGATAGAAAAGACTTTTTGTGATGGACCCGATTCTTTGAATTTTAAATGGTAAGGGATAAGGGTACCATCATAGTTAATCAAAAACAGACGTTGGTTGCTCTTTTGATAATCTTTAATTATTTTTAATCTATTCTTAGGTGACAGGTATTTCTCAGCAAGGCTTTGTTGTTCGTTTTTAATCTTAATCATATGCTCTTTGAAGTCATCAGCCCATTTCTTAACATCATAATGCTTTAAACGTTTTTGCAGATAGAATATTCTTTTCTGCTGTTCTTCTTCTGGCATATTAAGAGCATATTTTATAGCCCAGGAAATCTGGGTACGGTTATTAGGGTTAACTAGCAGTGCCTCGCTCATCTCATTGGCGGCTCCTGCCATTTCGCTTAAGATAAGGACTCCCAAATTATCTTTTTTAGTGGCGATATATTCTTTGGCAATTAAGTTCATGCCATCCTTAAGTGGGGTTACCAGGGCAATATCGCTGGCATAATAGAGAGCGGTTAGTTCAGGGAAAGACATAGAACGGTATAGATACCAGATAGGCGACCAACCTATTTTTCCAAACTTCCCATTTATGGAACCAACCAGTCCATCTATCTGCTGTTTTAATTGCTGGTATTGCGGAACACCAGTGCGGGAAGGGACTGCCAATAGAATCATAATTACTTTTTCCCAGTATTCCGGATTATCTTCCAGAAAAGCATAATAAGCCCTTAGTCTTTCTAAAATTCCTTTGCTATAGTCTAAGCGGTCAACTGAAACTATTGTTTTATATTTTCCTACTTTTTCTTTAATTTTTTTTATTTCTTGCTTTGTTTCTGCTAATTCAGAAGAATTATTAAAACGGTCAAAATCTATGCCCAAGGGGAAAGAATCTACTTTAACAATTCTATTTTGATAATTGATGAAGTTAAGACTATTTTCATATCCGCATACACGGAGCAGGGAATCAAGAAAGTTTTGTACATAATCATAGGTATGAAAGCCAATCAGGTCAGCACCTAATAGACCTTCTAACAGTTCTCTTCGCCAAGGTAGCAATCTAAAGATTTCAGAAGGAGGGAAAGGAATGTGTAAAAAGAATCCAATAGTTAAATCAGGCACCCTCTTTCTCAATAAGTGCGGTAATAACATAAGGTGATAATCATGTACCCAGACAATATCATCTGATTTGATTATATCAAGTATAGTTTGGCAAAAAATCTGGTTGACTTGTTGATAGGTTTCCCATAGCTGGTTTTCATAAACAGAAAATTGGGTAAAACAATGGAATAAAGACCAGATAGTCTTATTGCAAAAGCCGTTGTAATATCCTTCGATATGGGCTTGAGATAAGAATACCGGATAATTACCGGTCTTTTTCAGCTCTTTTACTAAACTTTCTTTTTCTTTAGCATTAAGTTGTTCTCTGGCGATACCCGGCCAACCAACCCACAGGCATTCATATTCTTTTTGTAAAGGGGACATACCAGTTGCCAGCCCGCCTACACTGGGATGGTAAATCAGCTTGCTCTTACCCTTTTCTGCCGTAACCGGTAGGCGATTTGATATTATGATTATACGGGGCATAATTAGATCACCTTCTAAAATGGCTTAGCTCAATAAATTTTATATATGTTAATAGTTTAACACATCCTGAACTAGATTAAAAGCAATCCCGGTATCTTATGGGAAATACAGGATGAAGAGAATTAAAGAGGATGTAGAAAATAGTTATAAGGGCATAATAATAACTTATTGATTGTTAATATTGTGATGAGTGAGGAAGGTGATAGAAAAATAGAATTTTTTCTCATCGGAGATGGTTTGTATTATAGATTACATTGGTATATAATCAAAAATGAAAATAAATCTGCATTGCATTACCGGAAAAGCTGCAAAATTTTTAGACGAGGCCTCGGTTTCCCTATTTGATAGCTCAGAATTGATGCCTCCTGCAGCAGGCTCCTGTTCTTTCTGGGCCGGTATTCCGGACTATGTCAGTGGCAGAGAATTAATGACTGTTAGACTGCTAGGTAGTGGATAGATAGGTATTCTCAGCGCCTTTCTTTCTTAGGGAAAGAGCACATTTTTTGGCACTGGCTGACGGTGCTAATAGGTATAGCATCTTTTGGAAAATCATTGCAGATAGCATCTAGATTTAAAATATCCTTGAAGTTGAGATTAAACAAGTATGAAAAAATCCGATAATTCTATTAGAATAATGGACGAATATGCCATAGGTGTTGATTTAGGAGGTACCAAGATTAGTATCGCCTTAGTTAATAAAATGGGCAGAGTTGAGAAATACTTGAAAATACCCACCTGTGCAGAGCAAGGGCAGGAAAAGACTATCGCCAGAATAAAACAAGGAATCGGCCAGATAATAAAAGAAAAGGATTTTAAAATTAGTGAAATAATAGGTATTGGTATTGGGGTTCCGGGGCCTATGGATTACAGAAAAGGGGTAGTGCATTGCGCCCCCAATCTACCGGGGTGGAAAGAAGTTCCACTAGCAGATATTATCAGGGAAGAATTTCAAATACCTGTTCAAATTGAGAACGATGCTAATGCAGCTGCTTGGGGAGAAAAAATATTTGGTGCTGCCCGGGGAATTGAGGAAATGGTTTGCTTGACATTGGGAACCGGCATTGGAGGAGGGCTGATACTAGGTGGAAAGATATACCATGGAAAGAATAATGTAGCCGGTGAAGTAGGGCATATCACTGTCAATAAAGATGGCCCCCTCTGTAATTGCGGCAAGGAGGGCTGTTTAGAGGCTTACTCCTCTGCGGCAGGTATTAAAAATAGAGTTCACCAGAGGATAGCGGAGTTAAAGTCCGGAAGTAAGGGGTATTCCTTAGAATATAATTTTGAAGATATGGGCTTAGCCAGAATATTTGAATTAGCCCGTCAAGGGAATGTAATAGTAAAGGACATAGTAGAGGAGGCTATTGAATATTTGGGTATAGCAATTGCCATTCTGGTAAATATTCTTAATCCAGAAATAATTATAATGGTTGGTGGAATTACCAACGAAGGTGATAAGCTGCTTAGCCCACTTAAGGAAATTGTTTTTCAAAGAGCGATGAGTTCACATCTAGCAGATTTAAAGATTATTTTTGGAGCATTGAGGGAGTATGCCGGAACAATTGGTGCTGCTGCGTTGCTATGGGATACGCATCATTTTTAACTATTATTTTATTGATACTTTTACATTAAATATTAGAAATAAGATAAGAGGACTCACATGGTCGGTCATCTTAAAGAAGGTAAGTAAGAAGTTGAAAGAAGAAGTAGTGGTATTGAAAGGAGTAGTTTATGTCAGATGATATAGTAAAATATTTCTTCCAAATGGTAAAGATCGACAGTGAATCCGGAGAAGAACAAAAATTTTTAAAATTCTTAGCAGATTTATTTCAAAAAGAACTTAAAGCTCATACGGAATATGATAGCTATGGCAATCTTATTATCAGAGTAAAAGCCAAGAATAGCCATAAAAGTGAACCAATCTTATTTAGCTGTCATGCCGATACTGTAAAACCGGGAAAAGGTATAGAGCCATTCCTGGAAAAAGGAGTAATTCGTTCCAAGGGAGAAACTATTTTAGGGGCAGATGATAAAGCCGGCATAGCTGAATTATTGGTAGCCCTGCTAAAAGCCCCTCAATATCCCCCTATCGAGATTCTCATCACCCGTCAGGAAGAGATAGGATTGATCGGGTCAAGTTTTGCCGAAACAAATTTGTTAAAGGCAAAAAAGGGATATGTCCTTGATTCAGAGGCTTTAGAGGAAATCATTATTGGCGGACCCAGCCGGATTGAGATGGACATTAAAATCATTGGCAAAGCGGCACATGCGGTGGAACCGGAACATGGTATTTCCGCTATAGAGATAGCTGCCCATGCTATTTCTCTCTTGAAAACGGGTTGGATTGACCCTATCACTACTGTTAATATTGGTTTAATTGAAGGCGGCCACGTCTTAAATGCCGTCCCTGAAAACGCATCAGTACAGATTGAATGCCGTAGCCAGAACCACAAAAGATGTCTGGAATATAGTAGATCAATAAGAGGTACTTTTCAGACTGTAGCAAGAGCAAGAGGAGCCAGAGTAGAGATACAGTCTAAACAAGCCTTAAAAGCCTACCAAATCTCAGAAAATTCTGAAGTAGTAAAGATAGCTAAAAAGGCAATCCAATCAGCCGGATTAATACCTAAAGCAGTGGTTATCTGTGGTGGAACTGATGCCGCTAATCTGAATAAAAAAGGAATTACCACCGCGGCTTTAGGATTTGGGGGCAATCTACCTCATAGTAAGGATGAAAATATCGCTCTTGCCGATATGGAAAAGGCGGTAGATATTATCATTGCCATATTAAGAGAATATTCTTAAAATAATTAATTTTGAATATAAATTATTTTTATGATATGTCAATATCTTAACTGGCTTCATAAGTCTGTTTTTATATTCTTACGATAAACCCTGACCAAATATATTCTTATTTAATTGTATACTATGGATAAGATTTAGTAATGTGTTACACTTTATTATGGCAATTTGATCTGGTAGAGCACTGCAAAATGCCCTATTAGCTCCCCCTATATTTCTATTACTATTAAGGAGAACTGAATTTGGTTTGTATCAGAAACATTTTTTGAAAAGGAGACAATCATAGATACACTACTAGCTTTGTGGAAAACTTTTTTTATTCTAATAATTGGTACTATGGGTGGATATTTATTCCAAAAATTGGTGAATAAAAACCATATGATGTCTTCTGAAACATTGAAAAAGTTAGCAATTTTTTTACAAAAATTGGGTATGATCTGGTTTACATCTATTACTTATATCGGGAGTCTCTGGATTTTTAGAATTAACAGTATATCGGAATTAATGAGTCTGCCTTTTGTGGGAATTGTCAGTATTTTTACAGGAGCAATTTTTACTTTTTTTCTTTCTAAATATGGACATTACAACCGTACAGATACCGGCTCTCTTTTTAGCTGTGGGTTTTTTTCTAATGCTGTTTCCTTGGGCAGTCTGATTGTTTTTTTCTATTTGGGCGAAGAAGGTTTTGCCTTAACTCCCATTCTTACCTTCTTGCATCGTGCGGTCTATTACGGCATTGGTTTCCCTATTGTTCGGATGTACGGTAATAATCTTAATCATAGGGAAAAGATTTTCGGTATTTTATCTGCTATAATAAAAGATCCTTTTTTTAATATAGGGGTTGGGGCTGTGCTAATTGGCTTAATCCTCAATAGGAGCTCCTTGATGCGTCCCAACGTCTATACCGCAGTCAATGAAATATTAATACCATTGTCCACTTTTGTATTATTATTCTCTGTGGGGTTGAACTTAAGATTCAGCCGTATCAGCCAATACCTCAAAGAATGCTTTTGCATCTCTCTAATAAAGTTTATTGCCGCACCTATAGTTACTCTAATAGTAGCATTTTTGGCAGGTTATCATACTATTGATAATGGCCTACCGTTAAAGGTATCTGTAATTATGGCATCCATGCCGGTGGCTTTTAATTCGGTTGTTGCAGCTAATATTTACAATCTGAATATTGATCTGGTCAACTCCTGCTGGATTTTTACCACTTTTGGAGTGCTATTCATTCTACCGTTTTTATTAATGTTTTTAAACATATTATAATACTTTATAGCAATTGGCGTGGTTGCGTTAAACAGGAGTATTAAACCGGAGTTAATTATGAAAGTAAAATTATTAATCTATTCAAATTTGAAAGATTATGTTGATGGTTATCAAGAGAACGAAGGATTGGTAAAGGAGCTTTTTGAACACAAAACAATTAAACAGTTTTTAGAAGAGACTATCAGGCATGAGAGAGCTCTGGATGCAATAAGTATGGTTATAGTTAATGATAGAGTTGTCCCTTTCACTCAATTGAACCGGCCGCTGCAAGATGGAGATATAGTTAAAGTTTACCCTCCAATGGGAGGAGGATAATAATAAAACTTTATAGAGAAATATTTATTGTGCTATAATTATGTGACTGATATAAACTATCTAAGGGAGTATGGAAATGGCTAAAGGAACAGAAGTCGCTACTCTGGCAGGTGGTTGTTTCTGGTGCTTAGAGGCAGTATATCAGAGAGTTAAGGGAATAATAAGGGTAATCCCCGGTTATAGCGGAGGAGAGATAAAGAACCCCAGCTATGAACAGGTCTGTTCTGATACCACCGGGCATGCTGAGGCAATACAGGTTTTCTTTAATCCGGAACTTATCTCTTATTGTGAAATATTAGAAATATTCTGGCATATTCATAACCCAACCACCTTAAACCGCCAGGGTAACGATATTGGTTCACAGTATCGTTCCGTAATCTTTTATCATAACGAACAACAGAAAAAAATTGCCGAGAACTCTAAAAAAGAATTGGAAAATTCTCATACCTTGTCGGCATCTATCGTGACCGAAATTGTTCCTTTTCAAGAATTTTATGAAGCTGAGGAATATCATCATAATTACTTAAAGAACTATCCGGAGAATAGTTATTGTCAGTTTGTGGTATTGCCTAAGATAAAAAAATTTGAAAAGAACTTTCAGAAGTATTTAGCGTAAAATAAATAAAAGGGGAAGCTCTATGGAAAGAGAAGAACAGTTTACTTATAAAAATTTCAAGACCGCTTTTTTGATACTGGGTGTATCAATTGTCTTAGCTGCTCTAGTCTTCGGCTATTTTTTCTATCAAACCAGAAGCAGTCGAGATTTTGTGCAGGTAGTAGGGGCCGCTACCCAGGGATTTGAATCAGATATAGTAAAATGGAATATTACTCTGCAAGAAAATACTGACCTGACTAACCTCCGAGAGGGCTACCGAAATATTCAGGAAAAAAGAGACCGGTTATTCCATATTTTAAACGGTAAAGGGATTTCCGAAAGAGATATCAATATAAATCCTATTTCTATCCAAAATATGTGGAACCGAGACGGAGAAGTGTCAGGATATATCTTGAACCAATCGTTTTTCATTATCTCCACAGCTGTTGAAACAATTGAGAAACTAGCCCTAAATCCGGATGAATTGTTGGATCAGGATATCTTTTTTCAGAATACCACACTTGAATATTTCTATTCCGGAATAGATGCACTGAAAAAAGATTTACTGGAATTAGCAACTAGAAATGCCCGTGAACGAGCTGAAATGATTTTAAAAGAGGGTGGGCATAAAGTCGGTAAAATGACCTGGTCCCAGGCAGGGGTGTTTCAAATAATAGAACCTTATTCTACTGAAGTGGAGAGTTATGGAATGTATAATACCGCGTCTCGCAAAAAAGAGATAAAAGTTACTGTGCATGCTACTTATTTAATTCAATAGAATTTAAAGCCGACCGGTTAATGCTCTGCAAGGCTAAATATAATCTTTCTTAAGTATATATTTTATGACAGAACTGCTGAATTATTCCGTAACTTATGTTTCCTATTTGTTGTAAAATTATTTTGATTATTAGACTATTACTCCCACCGTATTAAGAATGATTAATGATTGGATTTTAGAATAAACCAAGTATAATTATATTAATAAGTAGTTTAGGCAAATCAATTTGTTGGCGAATAAAACTTGAAAATATATGCCTTTAATAGGAGGGAGTATGGAAGTATTACGACTAAAATATGAAAAAAATGAGATTTTAAAGAAGGATAAAGCTATTGAAGTTTGTTTTAAATGCTCTACCTGCTCCAAATTTTGTCCCATTACCCAGAATGTAAAAAAATATAATCTGGAAAATTCTTTCGTAACCCATCTTTTCGAAACAGAAAAAGAAGTAGCCCTAAACGATGTCTGGATGTGCTGTGCCTGTGAGAAATGTCTAATTACCTGTCCTCAGGATACCAATCCCACTGATGCCTTTACTAATTTAAAAGAAATATCCTACCGGGAGGGCCATGCACCGGAAACCGTATATCGACTGGTAGACCAGCTCTTACAAGAAGGAACAGTCTATGCCTTAAAATTCACCAATTTAGCCCGCAAGAGAGCAGGAATGAAAGGGATAGAAAAGAACGAAAAATCAGTTGAAGAGATTAATAAATTAGCTGAGAAAACTGGTTTAAAAGGGAAAGAGGGTGGTAAATAGTGTTAAATTACCTTTTTTTTAAAGGATGTACCATACCGGCAAGTCTGCCCAATGTAGAGAGATTGGCTTTAGAAGTTTTACCGGAGATTGGTATAAACTTACAAGAGTCCAGTGAATTTACCTGTTGTCCGGACCCTATCAGACTACAGGGAGCCAATCAGTATTTCTGGATGGTATCAGCAGCTCGCAATATTGCCATTGCCGAGGAACAGAATATGGATATCATGACCTTATGCAATGGTTGTGAAAATACTTTAGCCATTTCCAACTATAGACTTAAAAATAATGTTGACCTGAAGAGAAAGGTGAATAATGTCTTAAAAGAAATCGGCAGAGAGTATAAGGGGACTATTAAGATAAGGCATTTTTTGCAGGTTTTAAAAGAAGATATTGGATTGGATAATCTAAAAAAAATGATAAAAACACCTCTGGTTGGCTTTAAAGTCGCCGGTCATCCCGGATGCCACTTACTAATGCCTAATGAAATATTAAAATTTGATAATCCGGTAGACCCAGAATTTTACGATCAATTTATTGCTGCCTTAGGAGCTACTCCAATAGATTATCTATCTAAGGCAGACTGCTGCGGAGTATCTCTAAATTTAGCCGGGGATAAAGAAGCTTCCAATAGATGTATTGAGAATAAATTGGTTGATGTGCAGCTTTCTGGTGCTGGTTTTATCAGTACTGCCTGTCCAGCTTGTTTTAACCAATTTGATTTTGGCCAATTTCTTCTTTTTAGGAATAATCCTCAATTAAAAGAAAAACCGATTCCGGTTTTATATGCTATTGAACTGCTGGCTCTGGCTATGGGTCGCTCTATGGAAGAAATTGGCTTAGACCTTCACCGGGTGAAGATACCGAGCAAGGAAGGGGTATAGGAGGAAGATATGGAAAAAGTCAAAACCACCTGTATTTACTGCGGAACAGGATGCCAATTATGGCTGAAGACTAAAGATGGAAAGGTAGTGGATACCAAACCGGTTATGCCTCCGGAATTCAACCCCGGGAAAGGCAAATTGTGTATAAAGGGATGGAATGTACACGAATTTATTAACCATCCTGATAGATTGACTGACCCTCTAATTAAGAATGCACGGGGTAATTGGGAAAAAGTAAGTTGGGAAGAAACGATAGACTTCATTGCAGCTCATTTTCAAAAGATTATAAGTGAAAATCCGGGCAATAGAAGGGTTATAGGATGTCTTAGTTCGGCTAAATGTACCAATGAAGAGAATTACGTTATGCAAAAATTTGCCCGAGCAGTCCTGAAAACTAACAATGTAGACCATTGTGCCCGATTGTGCCATTCTTCAACAGTGGTGGGCCTGGGAGCTGCTTTTGGTTCTGGCGCTATGACCAATTCTATTGACGAAATTGTTGATGCAAAAGTTATTTTTATCATCGGTTCAAATACTAATGAGCAACACCCCTTAATCGGAGCGCGAATATTAGAAGCGCTAAAAAAAGGAGCGAAGTTAGTTGTTGCCGATCCCCGCACTATTCCTTTATCTGAGTTAGCTGAAGATAATGGCGGTATTGCGCTGAATCACCTGCCCGGTACTGATGTAGCTCTCTTGAATGGAATAATGAATGTAATTATTGCAGAAAAGCTCTACGATGAGCAATTTATCAAGCAAAACTGTGAGAATTTTGCAGTTTTTCAGGAAGAAATAATGAAAATGACTCCCGAAAAAGCTGCTCGGATTACCGGCGTGCCTAAGGAGAAGATAATTCAGGCAGCCCGCATGATAGGCAGGGCTGAAACTACCTATCTCATTTATTCTATGGGTATTACCCAGCATACCAGTGGAGTTGATAATGTAAAGAGTACGGCAAATTTACAGATGCTTTGCGGCAACATTGGAAAATGGGCGACTGGGGTAAATCCTTTGCGTGGACAGAATAATGTGCAAGGTGCCTGTGATATGGGTGCCTTACCCAATATTTTTACCGGCTACCAGTCAGTTGCCGACCGGGAAATTCGTAAGAAATTTGCCTCAGTTTGGGGAATAGAAGAAAAAGAAATGGATGATGTGGCTGGATTAACGGTGGTAGAAATGATGGACGCAGCTTATAGAGGTGAACTGAAAATACTTTATATTATGGGGGAGAATCCGGTAATAAGCGACCCCGATAGTAACCATGTCCGTTTAGCACTGCAAAAACCTTTTTTAATTGTACAGGATATTTTTATGACCCCTACCGCTGAATTGGCTGATGTAGTTTTACCGGCAGCCTCCTTTGCCGAAAAGGAGGGTACCTTTACCAGTACTGAAAGAAGGGTACAGCTGATACGAAAGGCCATAGAACCGATAGGGAATAGTAAACCGGACTGGCAAATAATTTCACTTTTAGCGCAGAAAATGGGCTATTCTGGTTTAAACTATCAGAGTGCCGAAGAAATACTAACCGAAATAAATCAGCTTACCCCAATTTATCGTGGTATAACCTGGGAACGTTTACAGCAAGATGAAGAAGGTCTGCAATGGCCCTGTCCTGATGAGAATCACCCCGGAACAGTTTATTTACATAAAGAAGGTAAGTTTAGCAGGGGTAAAGGATTCTTTCATCCGGTATCTTTTACGGCTCCGGCAGAACTCCCTGATGCAGATTACCCATTTATTTTAACTACCGGAAGAACTCTATGGCACTTCCATACCGGTACTATGAGCAGAAGGTCAAAGACCTTAAACGAGCGCGTGCCGGAAGGATATGTGGAAATTTCTAAAGAAGATGCCCAAAAGCTGGGAATCAATGATAATGAAATGATTAAAGTTGCCACACGCAGAGGAGAAGTTAGGATTAAAGCAAAGATAACCAATAAGGTTAGTGACGGATTGATCTTTATTCCTTTTCATTTTGAGGAGGCAGCAGCCAATATCCTTACCATTGCCGCTCTAGATCCGATTGCTAAAATTCCGGAGTTCAAGGTTTGCGCAGCTAAAATCGAAAAAGTAAAATAATATTAAATGTCGACATGACTATTATTAGCTAAACATAGGTTCAGAATCAGAACAGTATACTACTCTCTATTGTACAGTGAAAGAGAGTGATATATTAATTAAATTAATAACCGATAGAATCAAAAAAGGGTGATTAAATATAGCTATAAAGGTAGTAGGAATTATAGGTAGTCCACGAAAGGGAATGAATACCGATACCCTGGTGACTAGAGCTCTGGAAGGTGCCCAATCAATGGGTGCAGAAACCGAAAAGATATATCTCAATGACTTAGATATTATGCCCTGTCGAGGTTGTAAAAAATTTCCGGCACCTGGCTATTGCTTTTTTCACGATGGAATGGACCAAATCTACCCAATCTTAGAAAGCGTAGATGCCTTGGTTATAGGAGCCCCGGCATATTTCGGTACTTTCAGTGCTCAGTTGAAATTGGTGATTGACCGTTCCAATTGTCTGGCAGATATGACCGTCCTTCCCAATGGAAAAACAACCTTTAAATCGAGATTGGAGAAAAAGAAGAAAGGCATTTTTATCTGGGTAGCCAATATCTCTAAAAATCCTGATCATGCCCTGATATCGATGAAAATATGGAGTAAGCATTTTGTTAATGTTGAACTGATAGAAACCCTAGTTGTTACAGATTCTGATAAAGGAGAAGGAGCTGAAAATAAGATTGAATATCTGGAAAAAGCTTTTGATTTGGGAGTACTATTAGGGCAATCATCATCTGATTAATATTATTTTAAGCATATTGTAAAAATTTATTTGACATTCTTTATCATTGCTGTATAATGAATCGTCACTAAAAAACGGTGATGATGTTAGGGAGAATAACCCCAACATTTAGGAACAGCCTTTAGAAGTCTGTTCACCAGTAATATATAAATAAAGAGAGTTGGTTACTATTTTGCGTTGCTTTGCCTCTAGATTTAATGTTACTGAAAAAATAAAGAAAGAAGGAGGTAAAAGAAGTATGCAAGGTAGTAAGCTTTATGTAGGTAATTTAAATTATTCTGTAACCAATGAACAGCTGAAAGAGCTTTTTGCTGAACAGGGTACTGTTAATAATGTTAATATTATCGAAGGCAAAGGCTTTGGATTTGTGGAAATGTCTTCTCCTGAGGAAGCAGAAAAAGCGATGGAAGCTTTAAACAATACTGAATTTGTTGGCCGACCTTTAAAAATTGATGAAGCCAGACCGCAAAAACCGAGAAGAGAATTTGGCGATAGAAACAGACGCGATTTCCATGATAATAAAAGAAACTTCTAATCTGTAAGTTAGAACAAAGCATATCAAACAGGAGATGTTTTTCTATCAAAGAAAAACATCTCCTGTTTGCATTTAATAATCTTATCTCTCCCGCCTCTGCCAGTTAATTACCAACAAGCAATTAGTTTTTTTAGTTGTTATCACTATCTTCAAATGAATAATTACTTCTATTTATCTCTCATTGATATTTATTTGCTCAGAATAGAATATTAAGATAGAATATGTTTAATCCAGTAAGGGCATAAATGTATATAAATAAAGAGGAAGGGAATGAATATAGAGCCCCTCTATAGAGGAAAAACGAAAGATGTTTATGCTACCAAACAGGGCAAATATCTATTAAAATTTAAGGATGAGGTCACCGGTACGGATGGAACTTTTGACCCGGGAGCCAATACTGTTGGTTTGACTATAGCTGGAGCGGGTAAAGCTGCCTTAGGATTGAGCCGGTTTTTCTTTGAAAAGTTAGAGCAAAAAGGTATACCAACACATTATATCAGCGCTAATCTTGATGAAAATACTATGAAAGTAAAACCGGTATCAGTTTTCGGTAAAGGATTGGAGGTTATTTGTCGCTATAGAGCGGTAGGTAGTTTTTTCCGTCGCTATGGAGAATATATCACAGAAGGGCATCCCTTAGATAGTTTAGTGGAGTTTACTCTAAAAGATGATGCTCGAAATGATCCTTTCATCTCTGAAGATACCCTTGAACAGCTTAAAATACTTTCCCAAAAAGAATATTCAATATTAAAGGAACTCACCAAAAGTATCAGTAGTATTATTAGAGATATTCTGGCTCATAAGGGGATTGATTTATTTGATATCAAGCTTGAATTTGGTAGGGAAAAGGGCAGTGGGCAAATTATACTGATTGATGAAATTTCCGGCGGCAATATGAGGACCTTTAAAAATGGAAAATTTTTAGAGCCTCTGGAATTGGCAAAAACGGTATTGAATGTTTAAATAGCAAGATAAATCGAATATAAATTGATGCTTTGAATTTAAGATAAGAAGAGGATAAGATAGAGAAGGGACACTGATACTAACAAGTCGGAAGCCCTGGAAATTGGTCTGATGGGTGCAAATAATATCGCGGCTTGAAATAGCTGGCTTAAATTTAGAGGAGATGAAGACTATTATGCCTACCAAGGTAATTAGGGCGTAGCATTATCCCGATGACCGGGACTGTATAAAAAATATAGTTCAAAAAGCTACAGAAACTTACACCAAATATAATTTAGATTTAAGCAAGATTTGGGAACTGAAGACACTTCAGAGATTGGCCGAATAATTAGAAATTGACTAACCGACCGTTTAGTTTCCGGCCGGATTGTTCCCCGCCCCCAAAGAGGGCTTTATATAGTTAGCGTATGTTTCTGAATCGATTGAAGAGGTTAAACATGAAATAAATCTTTGGTTTAGAATGAATTAAAAGATAACAATTTGTTATTATATTCGGAAGGAGTTTAAAAATGATAGATTTGACGATCAATGAAGAGCAGCTGCAAAGAACTATTGCCAGGGCTAAAGAAAAGAATATTATTATCCCTACTTTTAGTCAGATGAAGAATCCTGACCTTATTCCGGAGAAAATAAAAGAAAAACTGAAGAATATTGGCTTACAAGATTTGAATCCATACAACCTCTTTCGTATTACTTGGAAAAATGAACCGATAAATACCGGAGGTCTCTTTGGTGGAGTTAATTATCTAGAATTACCTCCGGAGCTGACCGGCGTTAGAACCCGTATAATAGGGCTACTAGGGAAATGGTTTCCTACTGGCTCACATAAAGTTGGTGCCACTTTTGGCTGCTTAGTCCCTCGTCTGGTTACCGGTCAGTTTGACCCCACTTTTCAGAAAGCGGTCTGGCCCTCTACCGGGAATTTTTGTAAAGGAGGGGCTTACAATTCGGCACTTTTTTCCTGTCAATCTATTGCCATTTTGCCCGAAGGAATGAGCAAAGAACGGTTTGAATGGCTAGCTCAGGTAGCCGGAGAGGTCATTACCACTCCCGGCTCGGAAAGTAATGTGAAAGAGATTTTTGACAAGTCCTGGGAATTAAAAAAGGCCGGAGATGACATAGTAGTATTTAACCAATTTGAAGAATTCAGTAACTACCTCTGGCATTACGAAGTAACCGGACATGCTATCAAAGAAGTGCTTGATAAACATATGAGACCAGATGAACGGTTTAAAGGTATTGTGTTAACAGCCGGCTCAGCCGGAACATTAGGCTGTGGAGATTATCTGAAAGAGAATTTTTCTGATAGCAAAATTGCGGTAGGTGAAGCTTTGCAATGCCCGACTATGTTACATAATGGATATGGCTCTCACCGTATTGAAGGAATCGGAGATACACATATACCCTGGATCCTTAATGCCAAAAATACTGATATGGTAATTACCATCGATGATAACAATGCGCTGGGATTAATAAGGTTATTTAATGAACCACTCGGTCAAAGATATCTGAATAAAAAGGGTGTTCCCAAAGAAACAATCGAAAAATTGTCTTCATTAGGCATCTCGGGTACTGCCAATCTGATTATGGCTATTAAATTTGCCAAATTTTATGAGCTAACCGGTAAAGATATCGTCTTTACCGTATTTACCGATTCTATGGAGCTCTATGGCTCTCGGCTACAGGAACTTGAGGAAATATTCGGTCCTTATGATGATACAGATGCCGCCATTGATTACCATCGTAATCTTCTGGCTCTAACCACTGACAATATGCAGGAATTGACCTACTATGGCCGTAAGAGGGTTCACAATTTAAAATACTTCACCTGGATAGAACAGCAGGGCAAAGATTTGGATGAGTTAAATGCTCAATGGTATGATTATGAGAATTACTGGGGCAACATCCGTAAAAAAACTGAAAAAATTGATGAGCTTATCGTTCAGTTCAACGAAAAGGTCGGGTTATTATAAGTCAAATTGTCAGGTTCCGGCGATTGTAGCAGGAAATCGGCGGAGGAAGCCTGGTCTGGGTCATCGGAAACTAAAATCGCAGTTTTCCCCTGAGGTGTTCCAGAGGAAATATTAGCGGTGCTCTTTTCAGATTTTCAAAACATAGGAAATAAGGTTTTGGTTTCCTTAAAAACCAGTTGTTAATTGAACCGATACTTATCTCGGCTAAATCGGATACTACCAGGTCTGCTCCATGTTGAAACAGCTTCTTATCTTGCTGCTAAAATCCACTTATTCCTGCTCATACTTTGACTTGATCTGATTTCCATCAATATTTGAGGTAGGAAACAGTACCCACAAGTTGTTGACACGAACAACCAGATAATGTATATTTATAGGGTATTAAGTATATTAACATCTGCTTTTGGAATGTTTATGAAGAGCAAAAATGGCATGCACATAATTTGATATATAGTGGGTAGAACTAAAAATACAAAAAAAGAGGTGAGAAACTATAGGTAGCTATATTCTTAGAAGATTATTCATGTTAATTCCTGTTTTTTTTGTGGTTGCAGCTGTTTCATTTTCAATCTTGCATTTAATCCCCGGTAATCCCGCAGCTTTAATGTTAGGCATGGACGCTACTCCAGAACAAATAGAGGCACTAACTAGGGAATTAGGACTTGATAAGCCAATACTTGAACAATTTGTGTTGTGGATCAAAAATTTATTAAAAGGAGATCTGGGAAACTCCTATTTTACTAACGAGCCGGTACTGAACATTATTTTACAAAAGATGCCTGTGAGTTTTTCCATTGCAATACTTGCAGAGTTAGTAGCAATAATATTAGCGATACCTTTAGGTGTTTTTTCAGCAGTCAAGCACAACACAATTTATGATCAAGTATTGATGACTTTTGCTGTTTTAGGTATTTCTCTACCAGGTTTTTGGGTTGCCATAATGTTTATCTTAATTTTTTCAGTTCTCCTAAGATGGTTTCCTACACAGGGCTATGTTCCCATGACCAAAGGTTTTTGGGTATGGTTGCGCCATCTGATACTGCCTGCAGTAGCTCTCGGAATCAATCATGCCGGTTTAATTGCAAGAATGACAAGATCAAGCATGTTAGAAGTTTTAAGTTCAGATTTTGTCCGAACTCTTAGAAGTAAAGGATTGCCAGAAAGCAATGTTGTATTTAACCATTCTTTGAAAAATTCAATAATCCCGGTAGTTACCGTAATTGGTTTGAGCTTTGCTGCATTGTTAGGCGGAGCATTAATTGTAGAAACAGTTTTCGCTTTACCCGGTATGGGTCGCCTGATGTTAAGTTCAATTCAAAGGCGAGATTATCCGGTTATTCAAGGAATTTTAATAATTATTGCCAGCATATGTGTAATCATTAATTTATTAATTGATCTAATTTATGTATATCTGGATCCTAGGATTAAGTACAATTAATCTGATCAATTATAAAAAGACTTATTGAAAGAAAGGGTCTAATTGTATTGGTAGAAATGGTCACATTAGATAAAAATACTGAAGCTGAAGATATTGGTAAAAAACCTATAAAAAGTTATTTCCAACAAGTACGTAAAGAGTTTTGGAAAAACAGGTCAGCAAAAATTGGGGCAATTATATTCTTATTAGTATGCATAGTTGCCTTATTCTGTCCTTTACTTGCTCCTTATGATCCGCTTGTGCTTAATGTACGAGAAAGCTTTTCCCCTCCAAGTAGCAAATACCTTTTTGGAACTGATAGCTATGGAAGAGATATACTTAGTCGGATTTTATATGGCGCTAGAGTTTCAATAAGAGTAGGATTAGAAGTTTTGATAGTTACTGCATTTTTTGGAACGTTAATAGGAATAATTGCCGGTTGGTATAAAAAATTTGATAATATTATTATGAGAATAATGGATGGCTTTATGGCTTTCCCGGCGATAGTTTTAGCATTAGCTATCAGATCAGCACTCGGTCCAATGGAGTTTAATTTAGTTATTGCACTATCTGTGACCCAAATACCTAGAATTGCACGCATAGTTCGCAGCGCTGTTTTGAAAACTCGCGAAATGGGCTTTGTTAGGAGTGCTAAAGCAGTAGGTGCAAACAATTTGCGCATAATACTTTTGCATATACTGCCAAATATCCTTTCTCCATTGATTGTACAAGCTTCTTTTACATTTGCCACTGTTATATTGGTGGAAGCAGGTCTAAGTTTTGTAGGGGTAGGGGTGCCTCCCCCTAGTCCTAGTTGGGGAAGTATCGTAGCAGATGGAAGGGATTATATAAGGACAGCACCGTGGATAACAATGTCTCCAGGGGCAGTGATATTGATTGTTGTTTTGGGATTGAATTTATTAGGTGATGGTTTAAGGGATATTCTTGATCCTAAAATGCAGAAAAAATAACTATACTATAAACATTCGGACAGAAGATTAATACACGACG
The DNA here is from genome assembly GCA_012520575.1 of Candidatus Stramentimicrobium fermentans. Taxonomy (GTDB): domain Bacteria; phylum Atribacterota; class Phoenicimicrobiia; order Phoenicimicrobiales; family Stramentimicrobiaceae; genus Stramentimicrobium; species Stramentimicrobium fermentans. Next base: position 19,109 of record JAAYOB010000009.1, on the reverse strand, counting down.
GCATCGCTAATAAGGTTCAAATAAAGTACAGCATAAAGAGAAAAATATGTATTGTTTTATTCGTCTAGACTCTTGCTCATAAGGTTTTATTAAAATAAAAATTAATAAAAACGATTTGGCTATTATAAGGGATAGAATAAAATTAATTTCGAGCCATTTTGATATTAATAACAAAGAACATAAATAGGGTAAAATGGTAGATAGGAAACATTAGAAGGGCTAGTTTCAATGAAAAAAGAAAATAACACTTTTATACTTGGCGGAAATGCTCCGAAAAAAGCCGGATAAGGTTGGGATGATATGCTGGAAGAAAAGTTAATTGAAGTAAAAAATTTAAAAACATATTTTTTTACTGATGAAGGAATTTCAAAAGCAGTTGATGGTGTAGACTTTGAGATCTATCCTGGGGAAACTTTGGGCTTAGTGGGAGAATCTGGGTGTGGGAAAAGTGTTACAGCTTTGTCTATTCTTCAGTTATTAGAAAAGCCGGCGGGGAAGATAGTGAGTGGAGAGATTCTGTTCGAAGGGAAAGATCTTGTGAAATTAAAGCAAAATCAAATAAGGAAAATTAGAGGAAAGGATATTTCAATGATTTTTCAAGACCCGATCAGCTCTCTTGACCCGGTATTTACCATCGGAGAACAATTAACAGAAACAATTATCCTGCATAAGAATGTAAGCAAAAAAGAGGCAATTGAACAATCGATTGAAGTATTGAAAAAGGTAGGCATTCCGCTACCTGAACAGAGGATGAGTGAATACCCTCATCAATTAAGTGGTGGCATGAGACAAAGAGTAATGATTGCGATAGCCTTATCCTGTGATTCTAAACTATTAATTGCAGACGAGCCTACTACCGCTCTTGATGTAACAATTCAAGCGCAGATTTTAGATTTAATGAATGAAATAAAGCAAAACTCCGGGATGTCTATTTTAATGATTACTCATGATATGGGAGTTATTGCTGAAGTAACAGATAGAGTTGGGGTGATGTATGCCGGTAAGATTGTTGAGTATACGGGTGTAAAGAACATTTTTGCAAATCCAATGCACCCTTATAGTTGGGGATTATTAAATTCTATACCCCAACCGTCATTGAATAGAAAAAGATTAATGACGATACCCGGAACTGTACCCAGTTCCTACTACTATCCGAAAGGGTGCCACTACAACTTAAGATGTCCTGTTGCGAGTGAAATCTGCTTTGAAAAAGAACCTGAAATGGTAGAATTGGAAAAAGGGCACAAAGTTAGTTGCTGGAACTATCGGCAGTTAGAGGAATTAAAGAAGTCAAAAAATAATAGAAAATTTTATAACCATGAGGCTCTAGAGTGTAACAATGAACAATTCTGATATACTGTTAGAAGTAAAAAATCTAAAAAAATATTTTCCAATTAGAAAAGGAATTTTTCGAAAAGTAGTTGGGTACATTAAAGCGGTAGATGATATAAGTTTTCAAGTTAAAAGAGGCGAAACTTTAGCTATTGTCGGTGAATCCGGATGTGGTAAGTCAACAACGGGATTAGCGATACTTAGGTTGGAAGAACCAACAGGAGGAATAGTCCAATTTAAGGGAGAAAACATTGTTTCTCTATCTGATTGTGAATTAAGGGAATTAAGAAAAAATATGCAAATCATATTCCAAGACCCTTATGACTCTCTTAATCCTAGAATGAAGGTGGGCGATATCGTTGGTGAGCCCATAGATATTAACCATCTAAGTAAAAATAAACAAGATCGAGATATTATTATTAAGGAACTTTTAAATAATGTTGGCTTATCAGAAGAGTGTATGAATCGGTATCCCCATGAATTTAGTGGAGGGCAAAGGCAAAGAATAGGTATTGCCAGAGCACTTGCGGTAAATCCTGAGCTAATTATTGCCGATGAACCGGTTTCAGCTCTGGATGTATCTGTTCAAGCGCAGGTAATTAATCTTTTACAAGACCTCCAAGAACAATTTAATCTAACTTATATTTTTATTTCACATGATTTAAATGTAGTGGAACATATCAGTGATCGTATTATTGTTATGTATTTAGGTAAGATTGTAGAAGTTTGTGAAAAGAGGGAACTCTATAAAAACCCATTACATCCCTATACTCAGGCGCTGCTATCTGCTGTACCGATACCTGATCCAGAATTCAAGAGAAATCGTATTATTTTGGAAGGAGATGTACCAAGCCCAGCAAATCCACCGCCAGGATGCCGTTTCCATACACGCTGTCCAAAGGTGATGGACATTTGTAGAAAAGAGGAGCCTCTTCTTAAAGAATGCAGTGATAATCATTTTACTTCATGCCATTTTTATTAAAATAGAATAGTTCTTGGCAATAATATTTACTTCAATCCTGTCTGTAAATGAAAAAAGAGGGGAGGATGTATAATATGTAGTCAGAAGTACAATTTTTTTGAAAGATGGTCAATAAGTTAAGTATCTTAACATCTGCTGAAAATTTTACAAACATCTACCTATCAATATTAACTTAAAGAAAAAACTAATTTCCATAAGGAGTATAAAATGTTCACAAGAAATAAAGTGTCTTATACCTGCTTTCTAATATTAATTTTGCTATCTCTTTTATTTAGTCAGACTGTAAGTGCAGACCAGCAGGGCCAATATGGAGGAACGTTAAATGTTGGTGTAGCTGATAATCCTCCTACCTTAGACTGGCATTTTACTACAGCCAATGCCACCCGTCATGTATCCAAGTATATCTGGGAAGGCCTAGTGGTCTTTGATGCTAATGATCAGATACAGCCTATGTTAGCTAAAGATTGGAAAGCTTCTGAAGATGGTCTAACCTGGACCTTTCATCTTTTAGAAGGAGTCCGTTTCCATAACGGTAAAGAGATGACTGCTGAGGATGCTGTTGCCTCTCTTAAGAGATGGGTAGAAATCTGTCCTTTTAGAGTCTCACTTGAACCGGTTAGCAGTATTAAAGCCATAGATAAATATACTGTCGAACTAAAATCAGAAGAAAAAATAGGTGCCCTGCCGGCTTTAATGGCTCTACGCAGCGGACACTGTGTAGTTATGCCCAAAGAAGTCTGTGAAGGGGTTCCTGGCGGAAAACTCACCGAGTATATCGGTACCGGACCATACCAGTTTGATGTATGGCAATTAGACCAGTATATTAAACTGGTAAGATTCGATGGTTACCACCATGCTTATGACGGGGTTGAACCCAGCGGTTATGCGGGAGAGAAGAAGGCATACATGGATGAAATCATAATTAATACTGTTCCAGAAACCAGTACTCTTTTAGCCGGTTTAGAAACAGGAGAGTTCGACGTTATTGAACCCATTCAGCCGATGGAAGCACCAAGATTGGAAGAGAATAAAGACATTAATTTACAGCGTTATCCGAAATGGAGTTTAACCAGTCTTTTTAACACCTACGGCATATTGGGAGATATTCGGTTGCGAAAAGCCATGGTCATTGCCCTCGATATGGAAGAAATTATGCTTGCAGTGGGTAAGAAACCCGAGAATATTGAATTGGTGAGTAGCAGTTACCTTGAAAATTCATTCTGGTTTACAGGTGAGAAAGAGAAGTGTTATAACCTGAAAGACGTAGAAGGTGCTAAAAAACTGATGAAAGAAGCAGGTTACAAAGGGGAAGAATTGATTATGATGACCACTAAACACTACCCCTGGGCTTTTGATATGGCCATAGGTATTGTTGAGCAGCTATCTAAAATCGGATTTAATTTCAAGATGGATGTAGTGGACTGGCCCACATTGGTGGAAAGAAGGGCTAAAAAAGAAGGTTGGGATATATTCACTTCTGCTGTCAGTCCAATGCCTGACCCTATCATGGGAGTTCAGAATTATATGGGAAATTACCCTGGTGGCTATACCTCACCTGAAATACGAGAATACATGGGAGAACTCTTAAGAGAAACCGATCCGGTAAAAAGGTTAGAGGCTTGGGCTAAGGCGGAAGCTTATTTATGTGAGAACCCATCTGGAATTAACCCAGGACTTACCTTTGAATACAGAGGCTCCAGGAGTAATATTAAGGGACTTCCCCTGTTTAACGAAGGTCTCTTCTTTAATGTATACAAAGAAAAAGAATAGATCTCAATAACTTATGAACTGGTACTAAAATTCATGAGGGGGAGTAAGTATGTATGGCTCCCCCTCATGAATTTAGATAGATGTTTTAAGAATTGCATATAAGCTAAGGAGTAAACATGTACGATATTTTAATTAAAAATGGTATGATCGTTGATGGAACGGGAACTCCCTGGGAAAGAGGGGATATTGGTATTAAAGGTTGCTTTATCGTAGCAATAGGTCCCTCCCTAAAAACTCCTGCACATCTTGAGATAGATGCAAAGGGGAATATTGTCTGTCCGGGTTTTATTGATATTCATTCCCATTCTGATCTTTCTATACTAATTGACCCCAGGGCAGATAGTAAAGTTAAGCAAGGAATAACGACTGATATATCAGGCAATTGCGGTGTCTCTGAAGGAGGTCCCCTGCTGAGTCAGGAAGCCCTTGCGCTGACCAACAGTCGATTGGAAGGAAGCGGTATTACCGTTGACTGGAAGCACTTTCATGAGTATCTCCATAGAATCGAAACAAAGGGTCTGGCTATTAATTTTGCTAGTTATGTTGGTCACAGTCAGATAAGGATGTCTGTCATGGGCTATAAGGACGGCAAACCCTCTCCATTAGAATTAAAAGAAATGAAAGACCTAGTAAAAGAGTCCATTCGAGGTGGGGCTGTGGGTCTTTCTACAGGCTTAGACCAGGGGCTGGCACCTAGTTGTTTTGCTGATACTGAGGAGATTATAGAGCTTTGCAAAGCGGCTAAAGAGGCTAATCCTAAAGCCATCTATACTAGCCATACCAGAAACAGACAAGAGAAAGTTTTGGATGCAATGGCTGAATTCATACAGATTATCCGATCTTCTGGTATACGTGGGCAGATATCCCATATTACCCCCCGTTTTCCGGATGGGGACAAAATAGATCAGGTCTTGACTATAGTGGAAGAAGCCAGAGCAGAGGGTTTAGATGTAACCTGTGATGTGGTGGTCCCGGCGGGCAAGGACTACCATACCGGTATGGGCGCCCTTCATACACAGGTTATGCCAGAGTGGGCATTAAGAGAAGGGACAGAGCAAGCTCTACGCTACCTTGCGGATCCTCAGAAAAGAGAAGAGATGAAAAAGACCTGTAATCCTCTCTGGGGGGTTATCAAACAAGGATTATGGGATACCTTGCTACTTACCCATTGTAGAAGTAGAAAGGACTTAGAAGGTAAGTTCTTTAGTGAGATTGCTCAAATAGAACAAAAAGATCCTTGGGAAGTAGCCTATGACATTCTATCTAATGAAGGAAGTAATTTTGATCAGGTTCGTATCTGTTCTACCAAGCATACCAGAGAAAGTGACACAAGAAGGGCATTGTGTTCACCCCTAGTTATGGCGGAAACTGATCGGGCATCCAGTGCCGATTACCCTCCTCTAGTCAACTTTGGCCTCAAAGCAAACTCTTTTGATGCCTTTCCTAGATTTTTACAGAGATATGTACGGGATGAAAAGGTGTTGAATCTGGAAGAAGCCATTAAAAAGATTACCTTTATGCCGGCAAAAAGACTTAGCTTACGTAACAGGGGGGCAATAATACTCAATTTTGCCGCCGATGTGTTAGTCATTAACTTAGAACACCTGGAGGCAAAGGCCACCATGGATAACCCCGCAGTCTATCCTAAGGGGATTGACTATGTAATCGTTAATGGCAAAGTGGTAGTTAAAGATGGAGTCCATACTGGTGAACTGGCAGGACAGGTATTGCGATTGAGTGATTGATTTTATTGGCTACTAACATGGGAAAGCATTATCTAAGGTAATTAAACGCTCAATTATATTAAGATATCAGCAGCTTAAAACTAATCTTAATATCCAATTATACCACAACCGGCGAGTGTGCTAAATCTAAATGAATTGCCATCTCAGAATTACCAGTATTAATACAAACATTGAAGAAACTCTAATAAGAGGGGATATTAGTACTTTATCCCCATCAGTGTCTTTAGTGAATTATCTTATTTCGATAGAATAATCGTATTTTGAACCTTGAAGTCACAATTAGTGGGCAAGAGAAATCCATTAGATAGAATGTCGGTATATACAAATCTTTTTACACAAAGATTTCGTCTATTATAAAGAAACAAATCAAAGATAAATGGCTCAATTTTCCTATTTAGCAGAATGACGGAATTAATTAAAAGGCATGTGCCCGTATCTGTTGATAGAATTATTTCTGTGTTGACATATATATAAATTTCCCTTATGGTTTGCGTCGACATTACAATAGTGTCTAATAGGGAACAGTTTTTCTATAATGTTCATTTCTAAAGATATAGTAGGGATATAATTTAGAATATATTCTCCCCAAGTGTTATGAGGTTTTTACTTAAAGTTATTGGTGGGTATTTACCTTCAACAAGTGCGCAGTCCATATCTTTCATCTATATCTCTCTTTTAAATCTAATAAATAATCAAATATTTATTAATAATTTCTCTTCTTTTTTCAGTTTTCAGATGGAGCGGCTTATTATATATTTTGGAAATTTCACATTTGGATTTTTGTTTATTGAGATGAGATTTCCAGAAGCCATCCAATCTGCTTTCGGCCTACTGGTCAATTTTTTGTTTTCAGGTGAAGGGAAGCGGTAAATAAGGTAGAAAATGCTATCCTTACACTCTTTCCCGCAAACTACGGCATACGAGCCTTAGTAATAGGCCAAAAAACTACAGAGGCTTTGCCAATTATATTTTTCCGAGGAACAAAGCCCCAAAAGCGGCTGTCACTGCTATTGCCCCGATTATCGCCCATCACAAAAAAAGAACCTTTGTTAACGGTAATTTCCGGCATAGTCTCGTAGGAATGGTGTATTATATAATCTTCTTCTAATTTTTCCCCATTGAGATAAACAGTTCCTTCTATTATTTTTATTTTATCACCCTCTACCCCAATGACTCTTTTAATATAATTATGACCCTGGTCTATCGGTGGTTTAAAGATAACGATATCTCCATGCTGTGGTTCAGTGAAACGATAAGAAATTTTGTTACAGATGAGCCGTTCTCTATTAAATAGGGTATCTTCCATGGAAGCACCTTTAACCACGGTAACCTGCCCAATAAAGGTGATGATAATAAAGGCAATAATACCAGCACTGACCACAGTTTCCAGAAGTTCACGCAACATCGATTCTCCTCTTTTCCCGTTTTTTTTCTTTAGTGCTGATTTATTATTTTTTCCCATATACATTCTGCCCCTTTTAAATTCGTCTTTTATTGTTTCATATTTATTTATCAAGATTATACCATATTCAGGTAATTATCTAATAATAAAAATATTACACCAAATTAGCAAAATAGGGTATAATAGACAGAACCCTTTTCTTGATTGAAATATTATCTATTTATGATAACGAGGAGGAGAGATACTATTCCTACTATTATTTTTGACCTTGATGACACATTGATAAAGACTAATAAAATCTACCGGAATGCTCGCTCTGAATTTGCTGCAATAATGATTAAACAGGGTTTTCCTGCTGAGGAATGTCTGGAAAAGCTTGATGAGATTGATATTGAACATGTTAGACAGCAAGGGTTTGCAATAGAGAGGTACCCCCTTAGTATGGTTAAGACCTATCAATTCTACTGTCAAAAATTTGATAAAAAATTTGATAAAGAAATGGGAAAAAAAGTTGTTCAAATCGGCTGGAGAGTTTTCGAACAGATACCCGAACCGGTGGAAGGAGTAAACATGGTACTGGATACCCTCAAAGAACGTTACACCTTGATACTCGCTACTATGGGAGATCCAAAGACCCAGCATTATAAGATTGACCACTCCGGTTTGAAACGTTATTTTAAAGCCGTGCACATACTCAGCTACAAGACGCCGGAGGAATATCAGGAAATCTTAGCAGAGCATAATTTAGAAAAAGAAAAAACCTGGCTGGTCGGAAACAGTATCAGGTCTGACCTTAATCCGGGATTGAAGTTAGGGTTAAATTGTATCTTAATACCCGCCTCTACCTGGAAATTTGAGGAAGAAAAACCCATTTCTGATCAATATATTCAGGTAGATACTCTTGTTGAAGTTTTACATTATCTATAAAAATGCAAACAAAAAAGATCCCTTCTTATCTTGATATAAACAGAATACAATTTGAGAGACGTATTAAAGAGGCGTATGAAATTCTACTTTCTTGCCGGCTCTGTCCGCATAAGTGTGGCATAAACCGCATTGCCGGTGAAAAAGGAAAGTGCCGTTCTACAGCACAGCCCATGGTCTCCAGTTTTAATGCTCATTATGGTGAAGAGCCGCCACTTTCCGGCAGTAGTGGTTCAGGCACCATCTTTTTTACCAATTGTACCCTGCGCTGCCTCTTTTGTCAGAATTATCCTATCAGTCAATTAGGGAATGGTAATCCGGTGACCATATCAGAATTAGCTGAAATGATGCTCAGTTTACAAAAAAGAGGTTGTCACAATGTAAACTTTGTTTCTCCGACTCACTTTGTGCCGCAAATTATAGATGCTCTTGCCCAGGCGAAAGAGAAGGGGCTTTCCATACCACTGGTGTATAATACCGGCGGCTATGAATCGGTCTCTACACTGAAATTATTGGATGGGATTGTGGATATCTATATGCCCGATGCTAAATATACTGATGATGAAATGGCTCAGAAATATTCCGGTGCAACTGATTATTTTTCAATATTAAAGAAAGCCCTACGGGAGATGCAGCGGCAGGTAGGGGATTTAAAATTAGATGAGGACGGGATTGCTATTTCCGGATTGATTATTCGCCATCTGATATTGCCGGACAATTTAGCGGGAACTGCTCGTATATTACCCTGGATAGCAAAAAATATATCACAGAACGCCTATATCAGTCTGATGTCCCAATACTTTCCGGCTCATCAGGCCATGAATCACCCTCAACTTTCCCGTGGTATTACCAGAAAAGAATATCAAGAAGCCAGGGCTATACTCAGGAGCTGCGGCTTAGAAAACGGTTGGCTCCAACAATAGTCAAGCAAATCAAGCAGGGAGCCATCTCCAAATTGAAGAAAAAGGAAAGATACCAGATTGACAGGTAAGAGTAAAAATATTGAAAATTATAGGATTAATGGTGCTGATACCATCAAAGATAACAATATAACCGGCCCCACTTCTAGTTCTAATACCGCTAACAGCTCCCACTTCAAAGCCGAATTAATCTTATTAGGTGTAGTGGTAATCTGGGGATACACCTTCCCGTTAGTTAAGAATGTGATGGAGTTGATTCCACCCTTTACTTTCTTAGCTTATCGTTTCTTACTGGCCTCCTTAACGATATACTTAATTTTCCAAAAACAATTACGGAATATCAATTTGGATACTCTCAAAAAAGGATTTTTATTAGGATTTTTTCTTTTTATCGGTTATTTTGGTCAGACTACCGGTACCCAATATACTACAGCCACTAAAACCGCTTTTATTACCGGATTTTCGGTAGTCTTAGTTCCCATCTTTGCCTTTTTTATAATAAGGGAAAAGATTCATTTTAACTCTATAATAGGGGTAATCATGGCTATTATCGGTCTCTGGGCAATGAACTCCCGAGCTTCACTTACTCATTTCAATAAAGGTGATGCGCTGGTCTCTCTCTGTGCCGTCTTTTTTGCTCTACATATTGTTTTCGTAGATGTTTTCACAAAAAAGTATGATTATGTACAGCTGGTTTTTGTACAGCTATTTACCGTCTTTTTGTGCTCATTGACCATGTCTTTCTTATTAGAAAAAGAGGCATTACACATTTCATACCATTGGCCTGTATGGTGGGCAATTATTTTTGCCGGACTATTTGCCACGGCAATGGCAATATACCTGCAAAACCGTTTTCAACGCCATTCCAGCCCTACCAAAATTGCCATTATATTTTCCAGTGAACCGGCTTTCGGTGCTTTCTTCTCCTGGTTGATTATGGGAGAGACTATTGGTTTAGTAGGGATAATGGGAGGATTGATAATCTTTGCCGGTATGATTATTGCCCAATTAAGCAAAGTGGAAACATGAGTGATTAAGAAGGGGTTGTAACGATCTCTTCCTATATAATCAGCACTTTTCTCTTGTCCTGATATATTTTCTATGTTAGCATTTAAATAGTACAGGTTCAGCAGGAACAGGTCTTTCTACAAGCTGTACATATTACGCATAGCGTGCCTACATACCATATATACTACGAGATTGTTGTAGATTATATATATAATATTATACCAAAGGAGGAAACAGATGGTTTTAGAGGAAATCAAAAACAGAAGAAGTGTTAGAAGCTATCAAGAAAGAGAGATTCCAGAAGAGGTTTTGCTCAGAGTTTTAGAAGCAGTGCGTCTAGCGCCCTCAGCCAGGAATAGACAGCCCTGGAAATTTGTGATAGTGCAGGATAAGGAATTAATACAAGAGGTTGCTGGAGCAAGTCCTTTATATGGCAATCCACAGACTTTTATGGCTAGTGCCCCGATAATTATTGCCGGCTGTGCCACTAATACCGAGCACATTATGCCTAATGGAGTTCCTTCCTATCCCATTGACCTTGCCATTGCTCTGGATCATCTCACTCTACAAGCAACAAAAGAGGGATTAGGAACATGCTGGATTGGAGCTTTTGACCAGAATAAAGTGAAAGCACTATTGGGTGTGCCGGAAAATATGAAAATAGTATGCCTTATGCCCTTAGGCTATCCAAAAACTGTGACTGCAACTAAAAGAAGCCGAAAACCATTAGAGGATATCATCTGCTATAACCAATACCAAGAATAAAGTATTTTTACTTTTTCCCTATATATCATCATATCTTATTTTGTTCTGAGGGGGATCAGAGAAATGTTCCAAAAATTTATGTTATTACACCCCATAGTACAAGCATTTATCGCCGGCTTATTCACTTGGGGAATGACTGCCATAGGTGCCGGTGCTGTCTTTTTAACCAGAGAAGTAAACAAAAAATTATTAGATACTATGTTAGGGTTTGCTGCCGGTGTGATGATAGCCGCCAGTTACTGGTCACTTTTGGAGCCCGCGCTCACCATGGGAGAAGATGGTCCACTCCCCAACTGGGTACCGGCTGCCATCGGTTTTATGTTAGGAGGGATATTTCTAAGGATAATAGATGCCATTCTTCCCCACCTTCACCCCGGTCTTCCCATGAAAGAAGTAGAAGGTGTACCTACCTCCTGGCAGAGGAGTACCTTGCTTATCCTAGCAGTCACTATTCATAATATACCGGAAGGTCTGGCAGTAGGAGTAGCATTCGGCGCAGTTGCCGCCGGCTTACCTACCGCCTCCATTACCTCTGCTCTTGCCCTGGCTATTGGAATCGGAATACAGAACTTGCCGGAAGGATTAGCCATTTCCATGCCTCTAAGAAAAGAAGGACTATCAAGAGTAAAAAGTTTCTGGTATGGACAGCTGTCCGGTATTGTTGAGCCCATATTTTGTATGTTGGGTGTCCACGCCGTTTTCTTCGTCCGCTCTATTCTACCTTATACACTCGCTTTTGCAGCAGGTGCTATGATATACGTGGTAGTGGAGGAATTAATACCGGAATCCCAACAAGGGGGTAACTCTGATCTTGCCACTATGGGTGTAATGATTGGTTTTACCATTATGATGATTCTCGATGTCGCCCTGGGCTAAAAAGAAGCTGAACTCCCTGACTGGAGGCTGGCGGTCTGTAAATGAGGAAGAAATTTATGAGAAGATATTTTCGGGAACCTATTAGCGGCTTGACTCATTTAATAGGTGCCCTTTTATCTATAGCTGCTTTATGGAAGCTAATCTCTATGGCTTCCCATAGTTGCAATATTTGGTACATTGTTTCTTTTGTGATTTTCGGTATCAGTTTAATCTTGCTTTACAGCAGCAGCGCAGTATACCATTTAGTAAAATCCAGTCCGCGTATTATACAAAACCTACGGCGTTTAGACCATGCCATGATCTATGTTTTAATAGCCGGTAGTTATACTCCTTTTTGTTTAGGTCCGCTCAGGGGGACTATGGGTTTTTACTTTCTTGCCGCCACCTGGTTGATTGCCTTTCTGGGCATTTTATTCTCCATCTTTTATATTAAAGCCCCTCGCTGGATTGCCGCATTATTATATTTAGGTATGGGATGGGCGGCAGCAGTGATTATTAAACCTTTATGGCATGCTCTATCCCATGGTGCATTGATATGGTTGGTAATTGGCGGGTTTTTTTATAGTCTTGGTTCCCTTATTTATATTTTTAAGTGGCCTAATCCCTTTCCGGGGATTTTTGGGTTCCATGAAATTTGGCATATCTTTGTTTTAGCCGGCAGTCTAAGCCATTTTGCCAGTGTAATCCAACTCTGAACATAGCACTACAATAAATTCAATTGGCAATCTCTTTTGATTATGCCAACGGTATTTTTTATTGAAAGCCGACAACTGTAAACCTTTCCGGCTCACAGTTTAGAATGGTGTATTTGATATAATAATTTTGTTATAATAACAGATATGGTTATAATAAACAGAGTAGATAGATTATAGAAAGATAAGATAAAATGGAGGAGCTTAAATGAAAAATATTCTAGTAATAGGTGCCACCGGTCAGATCGGCTCTGAATTAACCTTATCATTACGGGAAAGATATGGTGCAGCCAAGGTAGTTGCCGGAGGTCATCGGCGCACTCCATCTCTGGAGCTGGCAGATGCAGGACCTTATGAAATAGCCAATTGTCTTGATATCCAAGCACTCGCCGATATTATAAAAAAATACCGTATTGATACCATTTACCATTTGGCAGCCCTGCTTTCGGCTACCGGTGAGAAGAATCCCAAGTTAGCTTGGGAGGTTAATGTACAGGGCTTAATCAATGTGCTGGACTTAGCTAAAGAATATCAATGTGCCGTCTTTTTCCCCAGCTCTATCGGAGTGTTCGGTGCCGGTACTCCTAAAGATAAGACCCCACAGGATACTATACAACGTCCTTCTACCATGTATGGCATTACCAAACTTACCGGAGAGCTGCTCTGTGACTATTATTATCAGAGATATGGGCTTGATGTGCGCGGGGTACGCTATCCCGGCTTAATCTCCAATGTAACACCTCCCGGTGGGGGGACTACCGATTATGCTGTCGAGATATTTTACGAAGCGCTTACCCATCAAAAGTACAGCTGTTTCCTAAGTGAAGATACCTATCTTGATATGATGTATATGCCCGATGCCTTAAAGGCTGCAATTGAACTGATGGAGGCAGATTCCAGCCGTCTTATTCACCGTAACGGCTACAATGTCTCTGCCATGAGTTTCTCTCCCAAAGAATTGACCAAGGAAATTCAAAAATGGATACCGGAGCTCCAAATAAGCTATGAAATCGATCCGATAAAACAAGCCATTGCCGATTCCTGGCCCAATAGTATGGATGATAGCGCCGCCCGTACCGAATGGGGCTGGCAGCCGGATTATAACTTATCTGAAATGGTTAAAGATATGATTGAAAAACTAAAGATAAAACTGGATATAAAATAGTTTTTAGAAAAAGGATATTTTCAGTCTTTTAAATAAATGGGAGGAGACCTTTAATGGGTTTAAAAAAATTAGAAGATACACTTCAAAATTCCTTACAAAATTTAGAACAAGAGGGGCGATTGAAGGGCAAAGAGATGGTTATTACCGGTGTTAGAAAGGCACAAGGAGAGGAAGGCCCCCGTTACTTTTTGAAGGGTAAGGAAGGCAAGCTCTTTATTCGTATGAATTCTAATTCTTATTTAGGATTATCCTTACGTCAGGATATGATTTCAGCGGGTGAGGAGGCATCCCGCCAATTCGGCACCGGTCCGGGTGCGGTTCGCTTTATCAGCGGCACCTTAGAGCCACACCGCCGTTTGGAGAAGAGGCTAGCCAACTTTCATAGCCGCGAAGATGCCATTATTTTCAGCTCAGCCTATGCCACTATGCTCGGTGTTGTAACCCCTTTAATTACAACAAATACCATTATTATCAGTGATGAGCTGAACCATAATTGCATTATCAATGCAATTCGGTTATCCCGACCGCTGGATAAGATGATTTATAACCACCTTGACTTAAATGAATTAGAAGCACAGATAAAAGAGAGCATGGGAAGAGCTAAAAGGATAATTATCATCACCGATGGTATTTTCAGTATGAGGGGAGATTATGCACCGCTAGCTGAAATCTCTAAAATAGTCGGGAAATATGACGTCCATTTCCCCGAAGGTGTAGTGCTCATTGTGGATGATTCTCACGGGGTGGGCTGTTTCGGACCTACCGGTAGAGGAACCGAAGAATACACCCAAACTGAGGGTGTCGACATACTAATCGGTACCTTAGGGAAGGCGTTTGGTGTAAATGGTGGTTATGTGGTTTCCAGCCGAACGGTTACCACCTTTTTAAGAGAAAATGCACCACTCTATATTTACTCTAATCCCATATCGGCGGCCGATGCGGCAGAGGCTCATCAGGCACTGGAAATAATAGACAGTCCCGAAGGGAAATCTATTCTGCAACATCTGCATAAGATAACCAAAAGATTTGAGACCGGGTTGAAAGAGCTGGGCTATGAGATAATTGAAAGCGACCATCCTATTGTGCCGCTAATGGTCAGGGATACCCAAAAGACCAGGGAGATGGTAGATTTCCTGCTGGAAAATGGCATACTCGTTACCGGACTCAATTTCCCGGTGGTCCCCCGTGGTGATGAGGAGATAAGGTTCCAGGTTAATGCTGACCATACCACAGCGGATATCGACACAGTATTAAAAGTGTTAAAAGAGTGGAAGAATAATTAAAAACGTTAAGTATTGTAGGGTTAGGTTTCAATATTCGACTATATAGTGATATGGCAAATGTCTAGACTCAACCTAGCTGGTAGTTAGTTTTTTAAAATTCTTTGTAAAATGATGTCTAAAAAAAATATTTTAGGGAATAATATATAGTAGAATATATAGTATAAAGTAAAAATTTAAAACTGAATAACTGAGAAACTACTAAAAGGATAAACTGATAAAGGCAAACTATCTGAAAGGGTAGGACGCAAAGTAATGGGCCTAAAATGTATAAAAAAGTAATATTTATACGTTAAGGCAGCCATACCGCCGGTTTTTCTTTTTAAATACTGAATGGGAGGTGCTTGTTGTGGAAAATAAAGTAGTTAAGAAAATTGGAAAAATTACAAGGCGTAATACCTTGGTTGAGAAGTATAAATATTTAATTTCCAGAATTGCTCTCCAATTTGAAGAGATTCCGGATTCCCGAGAGAATTTAGAAAAGGTAGGCTATTTAGGTCTTTTAAATGCCGCGCATCTCTATGATGCTAAGATTCATAAGGTAGATTTTAAGACCTATGCCCAGATTTTGATTACCGAGGAGATGCATCAATATTTATTGAACCGTAATCGACGGGTGGAGTGTTCCGATTGGCTGCAGGAACTCAATAAACAAATCAATAACTTTGTAATTAAATATTGGGGAAAATATCAGCGTTCTCCCCAAATTGATGAGATTGCCTCCCACTTTAATATTGACGATGATGGTTTGCCCGAGATTTTAAAGGCACGTGATGCCTTACGAGAGACCTATCTTTCTTTTAACCGGGAATCCATCTCCAAATATAAGCTCCTCAAGCCCAATTTAGAAAAGATAAAAAATCGGTGTTACCAATCCTTTAAGTTGCCCATTGAGGATTTAATAATATTAAGAAGGGCTTTTAAGAAGATTAAAAAGATTAAGGAAGATGTTTTCTATTATCTTTTTGTATTGGATTTGAGCCAGACCAAATTAGCTCGGACATTGGGGATTTCTTCTCGCTAGGAAAAACAGATAAAATAAGAATTACTACAGAATTCATCTTGGTATCCAAATATTACCAAAAATTAGTTGACTTTTTCGCGATTAAATGTTTCTAGTTTTTAAAAAATTAAACCTTTCTTTGAGTTCTTAAAATTTCCTCTTGCTTCCGATATATTTTTTGGCTTATGCGTTGTATGCTATAATAACATAGTACAAATTTTCATTTTTCCCTTCAGTGCAGCTCCAATCCTTGGTATAAAGCATATTTCAAAGCTCTGTTGGTTATTTCTCTGATATTACCGAACAAATAAACACTTAGTATTAACTTTAAGTACTATTTTTTAATTAAAATACTCAAAAAAATTTAATTTAACAATATTTATAACAGTTACTGTGCTAAAATAAAACACATTGATAAGTCATATTTAGAGGTCAATAGTGGAGAAAGCATAAAAGATGAAAAAGCGAAAAAATTGGACTCGATTAATTAAGGAAAAGTTATATTTAAATCGTAATAAGAAAATAAGAAGACAGAATATAAATAATGTTAAGAGCAATTCTACTTCTTCAGAGGAATTGCCGAAACAGCAAAAAAATTGGGAAGAGTTTTTTAAGCAAAGACGTCGGGAATATCTAAACCTCTTTAAAGGCTGCCCCATAGCTTTGCTTTATACTGATATTGATGGCATTATATTATCGGTAAATCACTATTTTGAAGAGTTAACCGGCTTTTTGGAAGAAGAATTAAAAGGAAAAGCACTGGCTCACTGTTTACGGCCGAAGGAGCAATCTTTTTTCGATAGCGGCAGTAAAAACTCTTTTGAAGCCGCTATCTTCTCCAAGAACCATTCCCGGATTGAGGTATTGGTTAGGTGGGCTTGGAATCAAATAGATAATCGTTATGCCGGTGTAATTTTTTCTTTCCAGGATATTTCCGGTCTAAGAAGAGAACGTAAAATAAAGCAGATCCTATTTCGCATTTCAGAAATTACGCATTCCGGTCTGCCTTTGGTCGAGATATACCCGCAAATACATGCACAATTAAAGAATATCATAGTTGCTACCAATTTTTATATTGCATTATGGGATATAGAGCAAGAACAATTCCACTTTCCTTACTATCGAGATGAAGCTGCAGGGGATGATGAAATATTTATCTTACGTTACTGCTCGACTCAGAGTATATTCTATTATACCCTGAAACTCGCTAAACCGGTTTTGATGGATTTCCAGCGTTATCGCAAAATGTTATCCCATGGCTTTATTGAACCATGGGATGTTATGACTAATACCCATCTCTGGCTGGCAGTTCCCTTGAAGCTGGAGCAAAGAGTTTTCGGTGTAATTGCCTTACAGAGCTATAATAATGCCCGGCTCTACAGCGAGAAAGATATCGGTCTGTTAGAATTTGTGGCACAACAGATCTCTACAGCCATTGGGAATAAAGAGATAGGGGGAAAAAGAAAAAAGAGCGAAGAATGCGAAAAGAGAGAAGTAGAAAACAGAGAAAAAGCGGTTCCAGAGATAGAAAATATAGAAAAAAAAGAGAGAGAGCTGGAGAGCAAAGAGAAGGAAAAGCGGGCAAAAACTCAACAATTGTGTGAACAACAGATAGAGCAGGAACGGAGAGAACAGGAAGATCAAGAAAGAATGGCAAAGGAAAGGGCAGTTCAGGAAAAAATCAGGCAAGAGCAGGAAATGTCAGAAAAGGCAGCCCAAGAACAAGAATTGAAAGAACAAATACTAAAAGAAAAAGAACCGGAAGAACACCGGTTCAAAGAACAGGCAAGTCCAGTCGCCTATCAGAAAAAAGAAGAGCAAAATCAGGATTTTAAAGAAAACAGCATTCAGGAAATGCTTAACAAAACACAGTCAGATTCCTCTAAAGAAACTGATACAAAAATAAAAAAAGATGCTGAAAATAAACCACCGACATATCAACATCCTACTATAGAATTTTTAACGAGGACGAGGAAAAATAAACCGGTATTGGGCAGCAGATTTAGAGAAAATAGAAATAAATAAAGAAAAGAAAGAAATTTTAACCGCGCCGGAGATAGGAAAAAATTGTGTTTTTAAAAGAGGCCTCGTAGCATTTCAGCTAAGAAGCCTCCCTGATGCCAGCCTTGATGCCGGCTAATTCCCTCTGTATTTCGGTGCAGAATAGGGTATAATAGTCACGGTTTTGCTGGTTGAGTTTGTTTAAAGTCTTTTGTACCATAGAGACCTGTTTAAAAATCTGCTGATAACCCTCTTTTTGAGTGGTAACAAGCTCCTGCATGAATCTGTCAATACGGAAAATCAAAAAGACAGATAAAGCAATGGGAAAACCTTGATTGGTGATAATCTCTGATATTTTAGTCCAATCCATCCCTTCCTCCTTTTCAAATATCTATGGGGAACTTTTTTCTTATTATTTATAATTTTAAGTATTCTTCGCTCATCAGAATAATGATGCTGAAAGTTACATATCCCAAGCAAAAGAATCAGCCTCCCTATATTGTCATTACCAACGGCTTCTTTCTCCTCTTTTTGTCTTTACGAGGAGCGTAGCGATGCGGCAATCTCATATTCAGCCAGCCGATTGTCAATTAATTAATCTATTAAGTGAAGAGATATTGCGGGCAATAAGGCTAGCCTCACGGTGACAGAAGACAGAATTGCAAGGAAACTGACAATTCAAGATTCGACCTCAAAAGATTCTTTATCAAGTCAACCCTGCCAACGGGCCGGGCTGACCGGGCGTACATCTAAATGTAAAAAATGATTATTAGGATAAAACCCAATTCCGGGAAAACCAACCTGTTCGGCAGCCCTTAAAAGTTCTTCCAAGGGCAGTCCCGGTACGTAGACATCAGCAGCCATGCCGTATAGATGATAACTCCCTTTTACGCCACCCACGACTTCATTGTAAGAAGAGCAGCGGTAACCTGAGGTAATTATTATTGGTTTCTCGATTTTAGTTCTTAAATCTTGCAATTTATATAAAAACTTATTATGGAGCATTACCCGTTGACAGCAAGTGCATTGAAATTCATCCAGCATAAAGTTTTCGCTAATCCTGAATTGATTAATGACATTTTGTCCTACCATCGGTGCCATTCCTTTCTAATTGCACAAGCTTAGCCAGGGCTTCTTCTTTCCGGTAAAAGGCCTCTTTCTTGAGCAGTGCATCGTAATGCTCACTATTAACACGGGAAATATTGGCTTTCATTAAGGCTTTTAACTGACCGGTCTCCTGTGCT
>JAAYOB010000008.1 GCA_012520575.1 Candidatus Stramentimicrobium fermentans | reverse complement strand
TTCGAAAGAATAGGACGCAAAGTTTTGGGCCTAAAGTCTGAAAAATGACAATGGTCGCCAGATTGCCACCTTTTTATATTTTGCCCGAACTTTGTTGCCTTTCAACTAACTATAAAGGAGTAGAAAATGAGAGTTTGGGCAAAAATAATAAAAATCGGTAAGTTGATTCCAATAATCTTAGCAGTGCTTTTCTTAACATCCTGCAGCGGGATTGTACCGGAAACTGGTTTTGATAATCAAAGCAGTAATCCACTTGGCGGTATATTACCTGAAAATGAAAATAATTCGAGATCCGCTTCAGTCTATTTAGACGTTCCTTTTCAAAAATATGGCGGAGTTAACTGGTGTTTACCTGCTTCGACTGCCATGACCTTAAATTTCTTTGGACTTCAGATAACTCAATCAGAACTAGCCAAAACAATTATTAAACCGGATGGATTGGGAGATATTAATAAGACGGTTAGACTAGCCAAAGAGTTAGGGTTTAAAGCCTCTTTTACCACTTTAACTATGGAACAGATTGAAGAGTATTTGTCTAAACAGATACCTTTAATAGCTATACAGAAATACAAACAGTCTGACCCCCTGGCACATGCCCGGGTGGTAATAGGGTATGACGCTGAGAAAAAAGAAATATTTACCAATGATCCAACTTTGGGAGAACATTATACTGTGTCTTATGAGCAATTTAACAATCTGAATCTGACTGCCAATTCTGAATATTGCATGGCAATTGTAATTACTCCAGCTTAACCTAACCATAGCGAGTTGGAAGGAAATGAGAGGTATTTATTCTATGAGTAACGGAAAAAATTATTACGATTACTGTGAAGTATTGGAAAATCAGGGCGCCTATCTGGTTAGGTTCGGTTATCAGTCTTACAAAGGAAAAGACGTTTATCCACCCATATTGATTGGGGACCGTATATTCCCCAGTGAGAAAAAAGCTCTAAGATATGCCAAAAAGATAACAACGCCAAATGGTATCAAATCGGAAAAGAGCAAGTAAAATCCTGAAATAAACTAATATAATAGTAGAATTTGTGATTTTCGACTTAATTATATTTATAATTATGTATTGAGAAGATAGCAAAAAGGTGCCATGTACCGTTCAACTATACAAAGCATTAATAAAAAGTATTTCATTTTATTAATGCTTTGCACCAATTAATAAATTGGCTAGCTAACACATACAGATTTAGAATAGCCAACCCGCCATAGATTGTTAAATTTAAGACAAATTCTTGCGATAGTATATTTCCTGTGTTATTATTACTTATAATAGTATTACTTTAAGAGTATTATGGGATTGTTAAAAATATGTCAAATTTAGTTCGCTTCAGTATCTCTTTAGAAGAAACGTTATTACAGAAATTTGACCAACGGCTGAAAGAGCAAAACTATGAAAATCGATCTGAGGCAATCAGGGATTTAATAAGAGAGAATATAGTAGAAAAAGAATGGGTACAGAATGAAACAGTTGCCGGTACTATAACGCTCGTTTATGACCATCACAAAAGAGGGTTGGTGCAAAAATTGACTGTCTTGCAGCATTCTTTCCATCATATGATTATCTCTACACAGCATATACATTTAGACCACGATAATTGTTTAGAAGTAATAATTGTTCACGGGGAAGCACATTCTTTAATTCGGCTGACCGACAAGCTAAAATCTATAAAAGGAATTAAATATGGCCATTTAGCTATGGCTACCAGCGGGAAAGAGCTTATTTAAATATTTCTCTCTGTTCTACTTATCTCGATAAATCTAAAGGGGTTTTGAATGAATATTGGTATTTTAGGAATACCTTTGAGTGGCAAAACTACTATTTTTAATCTTCTTACCAGTCAGCAGAAGCAAACTGATGCTTATCTGTCGGCAAAGACTAAAAATATCGGTATGGTCAAAGTAATTGACCAGAGACTGGATTACCTATATTCCTTAGAGCCGAGCAAAAAACTTACCTATGCTACTATGGAAGTAATTGACATTCCCGGCATTGACACTGACCTTCCTGAAAAAACGAAACAGGAAATATTTTCCGATATAAGAAATTCTGATGCTATCTTAATGGTTATCCGAGTTTTTGAAGACCAATCCATCCCGGGGAATGTTGACCCGGTCGTTCAACTAGAAAACCTGGTTTATGAGATTATTCTTAGAGATTTAGAAATAGTGGAAAACCGAATTGACCGGCTGGTACATGCCAAACGAAAATTAACTATATTAGAAGAAAATGAACAACGGACTTTAGAAAAATGTAAAGAACATTTGAGCAGTGATAGCCTTTTGATAAGTATGTTTTTTAATGAAGAAGAACTTAAACAGATAAGTGGTTTTAGTTTTTTCAGTCTTAAGCCCATTGTGGTGGCAGTTAACCTTGATGAAAATCAGCTGCAAAAAAATGAATTTCCCCATCAGGATAAATATAATAGGTTTGTTGAGGCCCACAAAATGGTAAGCATACCTATTTGCGGTAAAATGGAGATGGAAATAAATGAGTTACCCCCGGAAGAAAGGCAGGTATTCTTAGAAGACCTTGGCTTTAAAGAGAGTGGAATTACCAGATTGATTCAAACTATTTATAGTCATTTGGGTTTAATTTCCTTTTTTACTATTGGTAAAGATGAAATTAGAGCCTGGACTCTTAGACAAGGTACTGTTGCAGTTAAGGCAGCAGGAAAGGTTCATAGCGATATGGAACGTGGTTTTATTAGAGCTGAGATTGTCAATTTTAATGATTTAAAACAATGGGGTTCTATGCAAAAAGTCAAAGAAAAAGGTCTGTTTAAGGTAGAAGGGAAAGGATATCTTATGAAAGATGGAGATATTGTCAATTTTAGATTTAATGTCTAAAAAACTATTTTTAAGGAATAATATAGATAGATACTAATTTAAAAATTAACAACCGATATTTTTAGAATCAGCTTAATATAAAAAATTAAAAAAGATAAAGGAGTTATAGAGAGATTAAAGTATCTCAATAATATTATGTCAGCAAATGAGCAACAAAAAATAACAAAGGTAAGTGCTCTATTAAAAAATTCTAAGTATACAGTATGTTTAACCGGGGCAGGCGTAAGTACTGCCTCTGGTATCCCGGATTTCCGCACACCCGGTAAAGGCATATGGGAAAATGTAAATCCCATTGAGGTGACCAGTATTGAGGCTTTCCGAGAAAATCCGGCTCGGTTCTATCATTTTTATGTTCCTAGAATAGAGGAATTAAGTAAAGTCAGTCCCAATCAGGCACATTATGCCTTGACTCGCTTAGAATCCGCCGGTTATTTAAAAAAATTAATTACCCAAAATATCGATAATTTACATCAAAAAGCAGGCTCACAAAATGTGTTGGAGATTCATGGTAATTTGTCTCAAGCCTTATGTGCTAAGTGCAGTAAAAAAATATCTTCTGAGCTTTTGTTAGAAAAAATAGAAAACAGTGTCCGGAGAATTCCTTTTTGTGACTGTGGAGGTGTTTTCAAACCGGATGTTGTCTTATTTGGGGAAATGCTCTCCAATTTAAATGAAGCAGTTGGTGAGGCGAGTAAGGCTGATCTGTTTCTGGCGATTGGCTCATCATTACAAGTTTCTCCCGCAAATTTGTTACCTGAGTACAGCTTGGCAAGGCAGGGAGAATTGGTTATTATAAATTATATGGAGACTCATTTAGACCATAGAGCTGCTGTTGTGGTGCGAGAAGATATTGGCACATTTTTGACAGAAGTTTGTAAATATTTAGGAATATAATAATTGTTTACTGAGGTAAGCAGATGGAGGACTATTTAAGTCTAATGGTGATAATGCTATCTTTTCTGGCTATGCTATTCTGTTTATTTGTCTTCTGGTTGTTATTGACCTCCTATCGATTTTATAACAGATACTCTTTGATAATTACGGAAATGGCTAAAGGGTTGAAAATGAGCACCGCACGTTTAGAGAGATTACCAAAAATTTTATTCAATGAAGAAATAGTTTTTAGGGAAAAGACTTTTTCCACCGACCAATTTACTAAAGAGCAGGAAATTGAGAAAGAATAAAAAATGGAAAATTTTTTAGTAATACAACAGATTGCACCCTTAATAGCGATAGTCATGGTTGTTATAGCATCTATTTTGGGAATTATTTCATACTTATGGTTTCAACAAATCCAAAGAAACACCGAATTGTTATTAAAAGAAGTGAAACAGAATATCGATAATTTAGAATACTTAGCACAGTATTTTTACGAAACCGCCTGTTCTAAAGGAAAAGGAAACAGCACAGCTCAGGAAAAAGAAGAAGCATTTTTATCTTATGCCAAAACTGATGAACTAAAAGAAGTGAGGAAACAGATACAATCCATTATCGAAAGGCAATCCGGCATTGATCATAAATTGAATCAGAAATTAAATGAAGGCTCTTCGGAACAGTGTGAAATATATTCCGATACTAGTAAGAGCAAGATATACTCAGAAACCTTTCCACCGGAAGAAAAAAGTAAATACAAAGAGGTCAGTGAATTAATTGTTGTATTGCTTAAGGATTTATTGTCCGAAAAAGGGCAGGCAACTGCCCAGGAATTAGTCTATGCTATGCCCAGCCAATATTCATTGGCTGAAATCTATCGTTCTTTAGAGATGATGAAGGAAAATAAACAGATTGACTGGGAAGATAAGAGTATTCACCCCCAATCTATCTTAAAATTACCTGAATAGTGCCGAATGGCATAAAGTCATTATATCTGTATCCCTGCTTTGTGGGAAATTGATAGTTAGGCAGGCTGAGGAAATCCTTTATAGTGCCATTAGCAAGATGAGAGAGATAATTCGGGAGCAGCCGGAGAAGTATTTTGCCACTGACCAATTCATTAGCCACAAAAACCGGAAGCACATCACAAAATATGAGGTCCGGAAATGTGGGGAGATACCATAGGCGAGATTGACATATTTATTACTGGTGTCGGGAGTGATGGAGCACTGCAGGGTATGGGTCAATTTTTAAAAGAAAAAACCCTTACTGCTTTGGAGGATAGGGTGGAAAAGTATTTTAGTACACTATTTTGTAAAAACTTGTTCTAATACATCCAAAATAGGAACAGCAAGATTTTTATTACCCGGATACTTATTTTTATGACTGTTTAGTCAACTTTTATGGCAGTTTATTCCTCCCTTTAGTCCCCTAAGGGTATCAATCTGAACTATTACTACTGACCCGATCACCATTAGAATACCTATTAATTTCCAGCCCCAGAGTAGTTCTTGAAAGAAGAAACGGGATACTATTACTGACACCACTACTTCCACTGTACTAATAATACCGGCTTGAGATGCCTCTACACCCATAGACAATCCATGGGTATATAGAATAAGGGCAATAGTGGTAGTAATGATACTGAGAGCTAAGAGATAAAACCAGGTTAGGGCACTAATATTTGACTGCCATATAACCATGGGCTGTGCCAGGGGTAAATAGAAGAGAATCCCAAAACCGAGAGAATAGAAGACAATTGTATAGGGGTGATACTTGTGAGCAATCGGCTTACTGAAAATAGTCAATGAGCCATAGGTTATTCCCGCGGCAAGACCCATTAGAGTTCTGGCTGAATTGAAGCCCATATTCTTCCAATCACCACCGGTAACGGTAAGAAAACACCCTACCGCACATAAGAGTAAGGCGAGTACCTTATTTTTCGTAAATAATTCATGAAAAAAAACTCGGGCCAATAGGGCAATAAAGAGAGGAGCAGTGTAGAGCAGAGTGACTGCAGTTGCAACAGAGGTCATCTGGATTGCAGTGAAATAACAAAAATTATATAAGCAGAGACTTATTAAACCTATAGCTATAACATACTTTAAGATGGAACGGTCAATTTTTAAACTACCTCTGTTGGTAAAGAAAAGAAAAAAGAAGAGAGCAAAAAAAGCAAAAAACATTCTATAAAAAACTATGTTGTGTATAGAAAGTTGAGCTTCCAATAGTTTGGTCACAAAAAGACCAACCGTACCCCAAAGGGTGCCGGCAGCAGCAATCAAAAGATAACCCTGTGTTTTTTTAACCAAAATCCGCTCCTCATCAAGTAAAATTTAGTTCCGTTATATAGTTGTTATTATAAAGGAAAGATACCTGAATGGAAATATTCGCAGATGGAATGCTCTTTGCTCGGTGATAGTAGATAGTCTTTTGCCGGCAGGACTTGCCATATTGGACATAATGAATTAGTATTTTAAAATAAACTATCACCAAAATAGTTTAATAATGGTTTTTTTATAATAAAATTTATTAATTTGTTTTCTTTGACTATACTATTAATTTTCATTAAAGTTAGAAGCCGTATATGATATATATAGAGAGCGGTTCTTTAAATCCCTATTATAATTTAGCACTTGAGGAATATATCTTAAGAAATTTTGATATTAAAGAGGACATAGTATTTCTCTGGCGCAATACACCCACTATTGTGGTGGGAAATAATCAGAACACCATTGAAGAGATTAATATGCCTTTTGTCAATGAAAAGCAGATAAAAGTGGTACGCAGGCTTTCCGGGGGTGGTGCAGTTTATCAGGACCCGGGAAACTTAAATTTTACTTTTTTAGTAAGTCTGGAAAAACCGGAAAACACAGATATTAAAAAATTTGCCCAACCGGTAGCGGCTGCCTTGAATAAATTGGGCGCTCCCGCTGAGCTTACCGGTCGTAATGATATAACTATAGAAGATAAAAAAATATCCGGTAATGCCCAACGCCTTTTTCAAAATAAACTGCTGCACCATGGTACTCTGCTCTTTGATGTTAATTTAGAAGATATGGTAAATTCGTTACAAGTTGGTTTTGATAAGATTCAATCCAAGGGAATAAAATCCGTACGAAGCCGGGTCACAAATATTAAGCCCTACTTAAAAAAAGAAATGGATATTACTGGATTTCGGGATGCGGTCTTAAAAGAATTGTTTCAAGGAAATGAAGTAAAGCAGCACTTTCTCAGTGCCCATGATAAAGAGATGGTCAATAAATTAGTAGAGGAAAAGTACAGTACCTGGGATTGGAATTTTGGTTTTTCCCCACCCTACACTATTAAAGATTCACGAAGATTCCCGGCAGGCAAAGTAGAATTTTTCCTCGATATAGAAAAGGGTAAGATAAAGAATTGTCAGATCTATGGGGATTTTTTAGCATTACGCGATGTAATTGAAATCGAAAAGGCTTTGCAAGGCAAACCTTATCGGGAAAACGATATTAGGGAAGCTCTGTCTAAATTTGACCTATCCTATTATTTCGGAGATATATCTTTAGAGGAAATTATGACAGTATTTTTGGATAGCTAAAATACTGCTAAAAATGACAGTCTAAACATTATTGTAGATAAAAAATTAACTAGTTCAACGAAGTAGTTGGTTGTTAAAGAAAATTGTTTTGAAATAACTTACTGCTACGAGTATAATGATAAAAATGGTTTATTAATAAAGATTTAGATTTCTTCGAGTTAACTTACCTAAAGACCTGCACTATGGCAGTTAACCGACAGGCCCGGCAAGAAATTATCGGATTCCCCGTATCGGAAAGAAGAAAATAATTATTAATCCCATGCGGGTTACCGTGTGGGATTTTTTGTAATATAAATGAGAGGAGTTTAAGAGGGAGGAATACCCCTTATGAGTGATGGTAAACCCATTATTTAAGCTAATGACTATAGTAGATGGGTTGCAAATTTTTCGCGATTCTTTTGATTATAAAAGATACTTTGCTAATCGAAATGAAGAATCAGACCTTAAATATGCCCTGAGAAGAGTTTTAGCAGAAGATATTGTAGCAATGGAGAATATTCCTGGATTTAACAGGTCTACCGTGGATGGATATGCTTTAAAAGCTAGTGATACCTTTGGTGCTAGTGGCGGATTACCTGCTTACCTGGAAGTCACTGGTGAGATAAAGATGTCTGAAATTCCGTCGTTGTTAATTCGTTCGGGGCAGGCCGTACAGATTTCGACCGGTGGAATGTTGCCTGAAGGAGCGGATGCTGTGGTAATGTTGGAATATACGGAAAAGATTGATAAGACCATGATTGAGGTAAATCGTCCGGTTGCAGCCTGGGAAAACGTTTTAAAGGAAGATGAAGATATTAAAAAAGATGAAATTGTTTTTAAAAAAGGTCATTCCTTAAGACCTCAGGATATAGGATTGTTGGCTGCCCTGGGCTGGGAAAATATTCCTGTCTATAAAAAAATCGGAATTGCCATTATTTCTACCGGGGATGAGATTGTGCCCATTTATTCTCTTCCCAAACGTGGGCAGGTAAGAGATATAAATTCTTATGCCTTAGGGGCAGAAGTAGAAGAGACAGGATGCATTCCTTATTATAGAGGTATTATAGCTGATAATGAGATCGCTTTAGAAGAAGAACTTAGTCAATGTCTTAAGCAAAATGAAATTGATATGATTCTTGTATCCGGAGGTAGTTCTGTTGGTAGCCGGGACTATACCCTAAGGGTCTTAAGCCATCTTGGACCACCTGGGATTTTAGTACATGGCCTGGCACTGAAGCCAGGAAAGCCCACCATTATTTCTTTAAGTCAACAAAAACCAATTATAGGATTACCAGGGCATCCTGCTTCAGCGCTACTCGTTTTTAAAAATGTAGTCAGTAAAATAATAGCAGACCTAAAAGGAGAAATTCCCCGTTATGGTCTTGTGAAGACTATTGAGGCATTACTGGAGAAAAATATTGCCTCTGAAGGGGGAAAAGAAGAATTTATTCGAGTATTATTAAAGAAAAAAGATAACCAACTCTGGGCTGTTCCAATACTGGGTAAATCAGGTATGATATCTACTTTAGCCAAAGCCGATGGCTATATTAAGGTAGACCTAAATCAAGAGGGATTGTATAAGGGAGAAAAAGTTACTGTAAATCTATTTTAATTCCTGTGCTGATTTTTTTTGATAAGCAATATAAATAAAAAGTGTAATTCTTAAAAGTATTATTAAATATCAGGAGGTTTAAGGGTACTTCCCCTTATGAACGGTGATGGATAGGAATATTTATCTCTCCAAGATAACTTTAAAAGAAGCAAAACAGAAAATTGAAGAGGCAATTTTAGAGAAAAAAATCATTTTTAAGCAAGAAAGTGAACTAATTCCGGTAAAAGAGGCGCTGGATAGGATTACAGCAGAGCCGGCTTATGCTAGGAGGTCATCTCTACATTATGCTGCCGTGGCTATGGATGGGATTGCTGTTCGCTCTCAGGACACTTCAAATGCCACCGAAAGTAGCCCAGTTGTCCTGACCCATCAGAAAGATTTTCAATATGTTAATACCGGTAATCCTTTACCGGATGGTTTTGATGCGGTAATAAAAATTGAGGAAGTTGCTCCACTAGAAGAAGGGGGGAAAGAACAGGAACAATTACAGATTTATAAATCGGTTTTCCCCGGGTTAAATGTGCGGCAAGTTGGAGAAGATATCATTACTAGCCAGTTAATATTGTCAACAAATCATAAGATTAGGCCAATGGATATCGGAGCTCTCTTGGCAGCAGGGATTACCGAAATTGTGGTGAGAAAAAAACCCCGAGTAGCCATCATACCTACCGGGGAAGAATTACGAGATCCTACCGAAGAAGAGTTAAAACCAGGTGAAATAGTAGATTTTAATTCTCAAATGATTTCTAATTACATCAAGCAATGGGGAGGGCAACCGGTAGTTTATGGTGTTGTTCGAGACCTGGAAGAGGAATTAAAAGGGACAGTTATTTCAGCGGTAGGGAAAGAAGATATTATTTTAATCATTGCCGGTACTTCTGCCGGGTCAAAGGATTTTACGGCACGGGCGTTAAGGGAATCGGGAGAGGTGCTCTTTCATGGTATAACTATAATGCCCGGGAAGCCTACTATTGCCGGAGTGGTTTATAATACCCCGGTTATCGGACTACCCGGGTATCCGGTATCCTTCCTAATTGCCGCCTGGGAATTTGTCTTACCCTTACTTTTACGATTTTTAGAGATACCTTTACCACTTAATAAGCAAGCTGATGCGTTGATAAGTAGAACTATAGTATCCAAGGTGGAAAATGAAGAATTCTTGCGCGTTAAGTTAGCTAAAATGGAGGAACAATTGCTGGCCTATCCTCTGAGCAGGGGGGCAGGAGTAATTTCATCGCTGGTAGAAGCAGATGGAATTGTTAGGATTCCGGCTTTCAGCGAAGGATTAACTTTTAAAGAAGAAGTAACGGTAGATTTGTTGGATGATAACATTGATTATGGGAACACCATTATTAATATTGGCAGCCATGACCTTTTGCTCGATGTATTAAGAAATGAATTACAAACTGCACACCCCGAATTGCGCTTTGCCTCATTTCATACCGGAAGTATGGGTGGGCTAATGGCTTTAAAACAGGGCATTGCTCACATGGCTACCTCACATTTATTCGATGTGGAAAGCGGAGAATACAATTTTCCCTATATCAGAAGAATTTTAGATGGGTACGATTTATTGGTTATTAATATGGTTTATCGTCAGCAAG
Source organism: Candidatus Stramentimicrobium fermentans (assembly GCA_012520575.1). GTDB lineage: Bacteria > Atribacterota > Phoenicimicrobiia > Phoenicimicrobiales > Stramentimicrobiaceae > Stramentimicrobium > Stramentimicrobium fermentans. Next base: position 4,043 of record JAAYOB010000008.1, on the reverse strand, counting down.
GATTGATTGTGGCTAAAGGGAATCCTAAAAATATAAAAGGAATAGGTGATTTGTTGAGAGGAGATATTGTATATATAAATCGCCAGAAAGGTTCCGGAACCAGAGTGCTGCTGGATTATCTGCTTACCGAACATAAGATTGATACAGAACACATCAGGGGATATCAACAGGAAGAGTTTTCTCATCTGATGGTAGCATCTGCTGTTGCCAATCAGAGGGCCGATTTAGGTTTAGGAATATACTCTGCGGCTGAAGCCTTTAAATTAGATTTTATCCCTATAATAAAGGAACGATATGATGCAATCATTCCTCAAAGATATTATTCTAGTGACAGGATGCAAAAATTATTAGCTATCATAAAGACCGAGCATTTTAAAGAACAAGTAGCACAATTGGGAGGTTATGACCTAAATCATTGTGGCAAGATTTTAATAGATGGAAAAACTAATTGATTCCTTCGGACGAGAGATAATATATTTAAGAATTTCCCTGACTGACCGCTGCAATTTTCGTTGTATCTATTGCTCGCCGGCAGAGAATATGTTTCATTTTATCGAGCATGAACAGATTCTACGTTTTGAAGAAATCTTGGAAATAGTACAAGCTGCGGTAGAGATGGGCATCAGTAAAGTCAGGTTAACCGGTGGAGAGCCACTGGTAAGAAGAGGTGTGGTAAATCTTATCAGGCAATTAAAAAAAATAACAGGATTGGAAGATATTTCCATGACCACCAACGGTTATTATCTTTCAGAAATGGCACGTTCCTTGCACAGTGCCGGACTGGATAGGATTAACATCAGTCTGGATTCTTTAGATAGAGAAAAATTTAAGAGTATAGCCGGGTTTGATGGACTGCCCCAAGTACTGGATGGAATAGATGCCGCATTACGGGAAGGATTGACACCGGTTAAGATAAATGTAGTATTGTTGAAAGGTATTAATGATGATGAGGTGGAGAATTTTATTAAACTGACAGCGGAAAGGCCATTGACTGTCCGTTTTATCGAATTAATGCCTACTAACCATTCTTTAAAAGAAATTAATGAAAGCCATTTTATTTCAGTGAAGAAGATAAGAGAAAAAATTATGGATAGATTTCTTGAGATTAAAGAGGTTTTAGCGGAAAAAGGCTGCGGTCCTGCCTCTTATTATCACTTGCCGGACGCCCAGGGGATGTTTGGCTTTATCACTGCTGTAAGCCAACATTTTTGTACCTGTTGTAATCGTATCAGATTAACTGCGGAGGGCAATTTAAGACCCTGTCTGTTCAATGACTCCGAGCTAGAATTAAAGAAGAGGCTGCGAAAGGTACCGCTCAACCAGCAGGAATTGAGGAAGAGTACTATCCGTAATTTCCTGAAAGAGGCAGTCCGGGCAAAACCTTCAGGTCACCGATTAGGGGCTCAAAATAATGCCGATTTTAGTATGTCTCAGATTGGAGGTTAGGATATGGAGAGGGAAGAGGTATTTAGTCATTTGAATGAAAAAGGAAGGGCTCGCATGGTTGACGTGGGAGAAAAGCAGGATACTCATCGTATTGCCATTGCTGAAGGTGAGGTCTTTATGCAACCAAAAACCTTGGCTCTGATTAAGGATAAAAAGATGGCTAAAGGGGACGTTTTAGGTATTGCTCAAGTAGCGGGGGTAATGGCTGCCAAGCGGACCAGCCAGGCAATTCCCCTCTGCCATCCCCTTATTCTTAACAATGTGGATATGGATTTTTATATTATGGAAGAGAGGAACAGTATCTTAATCCGTTCCATCGTTATGAGTACCGGCAAGACCGGCGTGGAAATGGAAGCCCTTCATGCTGTAGCAATTGCTGCTCTTACTGTCTATGACATTTGTAAGGCAGTGGACCGAGGAATTGAGATTAGCCATATTCATTTAGTAGAAAAAGATGGTGGTCGGAGCGGCCATTTTCAGGGGAAGTCATATCTTAACCCAGAAAAGATAGCAGAGGAAGACAGTCAAAATCAAGAGAAATCATTATCTAGCAATGAGAAGAAAACAGGGGTAGTTCTGGCGATCTGTGTGGGAGATAGCCGTACAACTCCTAAAAAAGAGGTGCCTAGCGCTGTATTGAAAGAAGATTTTGGTATAATAGGAGATGTGCATGCCGGGAAAGACCATAAGCAGGTTAGTTTATTGAGTTTAACTAGTTGGGAGAAGAATAAAAATGAGGGATATGAGCTAAACTATGGTGACCTTTTTGAAAATATTATTTTCGAAGGTCTGGATGATTTATATCATTATCCTGTAGGCACCATAATTAAAATTGGTTCAGAAACAGTTCTCAGTATCACTCAGATTGGAAAAGACCATGATGTGGATATAGAGGTGCGGGGTCAGAAAGTTCGCTCCATTATACCTAAGGAAGGTATTTTTACCCAGGTGGTTAAAGGTGGTACCATTCAGGCAGGGGATACCATAGAGGTGGTGGCTAAAGATGATTAAAGTGGCAATTATAACGGTTAGTAATAAAGGTGCGCGGGGAGAAAGAGAAGACCTCAGTGGAAAAGTCCTAGAAGAGTTAATGGAACAGATAGAAGCAAAGGTGGTCTGGTATGCTATTGTTCCTGATAAAAAAAACTCAATCAAAACTGCCTTAATTGAGGCCATTGAAACATACCGGGCAGACCTGGTTCTTACCACTGGGGGCACCGGTCTTTCGAAGAGTGATGTGACCCCTGAGGCAACCAGGGCAATAATAGAGCAAGAGGTGCCGGGAATCAGTGAGATTATCAGAATACAAAGCTTTAAAAAATCCCCTCATGCTATACTATCCAGAGCCATAGCGGGTACCAGGGGCAGCAGTCTTATTATCAATTTACCGGGAAGCCCCAGAGGTGTACGCGAATCACTGGAGGTTGTTTTAGAGGCCCTTCCACATGGCATTGCCATATTACAGGGTAAAGCCAGTGAATGTGGTAAGGAGTAGGAAGAACAGAGTATTCCCGAATTAAATAAATGCCGGTAAGATTTCCTGAACTTTAACTAAAGGACCGCTATAATCTGGCTGTACCCTTTCTTCTTCTCTGCAGAATCTCATTTTATTGCTTATAACTCTCAATGGATTTTCCGATTTTTTACCATCAGTGACTAAAAATGTCTTGATACCAATCCGTCCTGCTACCATGTCATTAACCGGGTCATCTCCAATCATGAGGCAATCTTCGGGATTTGTTTCCATTTTTTGACAGATTTCCTGATAATATTCCAAATGTGGTTTGCAGGAGTGCATATTTTCCATATGGGTAATAAGATGCACCTGTTCTTTTTTGATACCTGCCCAGGACATTCTTGTTTCCATTGCCAAACAGGACCAGAAGGGGTTAGAGGCAATCACAATATTTAATCCCTTTTTAATTGTAGTTTCAAAAATGTCGGAAACACCAGTATTAACGGCAACTAAGGCTCTGAGTTGGTCAAATTCGTTTTCATAAAAATGTTGAAAGCGGTCCCAGATCTCATGAGTTTTTTCATTTAGCCCTTTAGAAAAGTTTTGGTAAAAAACTTCTTCATTGGTAAAATGACCGTTATTATTTAGAACAGCTTTGGTAGAAGCTAATACCAGTCGCCATAAATTATACGGTGAGATCAAATCAGACATAATCGGCGCCACCTTTCGGATATAGGCCCTGAAGAATTTTACTTCATCAAAAAGTATCAAAGTATTATCAAGGTCAAATAGAATTGTTTTACTCATATTTTTACCCACTAATACAGTATTATAAGTGTTTTTATTAAATTTACCAGTTAAGATAATATACTTCATTTTCAGTAATGATTTTAAAAATATGGTAATCCTATACTTAAGTTGCACTTAGAACCTTGAAAAACTGTTGATAAATCAGTATAAAAGAGTATGAAAACATGTCCTCGCTGCGGCAGTAAAAAATTCTGGTCTCTTTCTACCGGTCAGATACGTTGTAGTAAGTGCGGCCTAACCAGAAAAGTATCTCGAAATCTCTGGAAAAGGAGACATATTTCTCCCTATTGGAAAGGGAGATTAATTGAGTATTTTTGTCTGGGTGTTCCTG
>JAAYOB010000045.1 GCA_012520575.1 Candidatus Stramentimicrobium fermentans | reverse complement strand
TTTGGGGGAGTGAATCAGGTAATCGCAGGCTTTTAAAAGTCTGAGGAAAGTCCGAGCTCCACAGGGCAGAGCGCTGGGTAACGCCCAGTGGGGGTAACCCCAGGAAAGTGCTACAGAAAAGAGACAGCCAGGTATTCTGGTAATGGTGAAAAGGCAGGGTAAGAGCCTACCAGTTATTGGGTGACCAATAAGCTGAGCAAACCCCGTTCGGAGCAAGATCAAGAAGGAGATAGATAGTGGCCCGCTAGAGGTCTCCGGGTAGATCGCAAGAAGTATAGGGTAACTTATACTCTAGATAGATGATTACCACACTGTTTTCACTTTAGAGTGAGAGCAGTGACAGAACTCGGCTTATGATTTGCTCCCCCGTTCATTAATTGAGTAAATCCCCTTAAGAACCTCTGAATACCACACAAAGAGGTATTTTTTGGCATTCTAAGAAATATCTATCCTTAGTTTTATAATTTCTATGAAATAAATGCCTCCAAGAAACCATTAAGGGAATCCTCTTCCCTTAAAAGCCTCTAAAGATAATTTAAAATAGGAAATTGCGGCATATTTGAAAATACCTCATTTTGAGCTTAGCAATCTATCTTGTATCTAAAATGCGCTCAGGACGCACCTCCCCTTTAAAATCTTTTAAAAAAATACCTACAATACAAAGAATATGTTCAATGCATTCATTGGGGAATATTTTACCCCGCAGCTCACAACTTTACAATATATTCGATCTACCAGATGTAAAGTGTTAGCGGCCGCCCCCTCCAATACATTATTAATTAACAGTAATGTCGGCTCCACAAATATTTTTAAAAATATTTTTTAAATTTTTTAAAAAAGATGTTTTTTTTTAAAAAATGTAGTATACTAATACCAAATTAGTGGAGTAAAGTGGAGTAAAGTGGTGAAATGATGTTTCTGGGGCAATATGAACATTCCTTAGATGAGAAGAGCCGGATTATAATGCCAGCCAAATTCAGAGAGGATTTAGGGGAATCCTTCATCATTACCTTTGGTTTAGACAAATGCCTCTTTGTCTATCCTATGGAAGAGTGGGAAAGGCTCTCTCTTAATCTGCAGGAACTTCCCTTAGGTAAAAAAGATACGCGGGCTTTTAAAAGAACCCTGGCCTCCAGAGCTCTGGTAGGCAGTTTTGACCAACAAGGCAGGGTGGTAATAGCTAAATATCTGAGGGATTATGCCGCCATAGAAAAAAATGTAGTGATTATTGGAGTCTTTGAACGAATTGAGATATGGGATGTGAAGAGATGGGAAAACTACTCCCAGGAAACAGAGCAATCCTATGAAGAGATAGCTGAGCGTATCTATGAAAAAGAAGAACAGGACAAACAATGACTTTTCACATTCCGGTAATGGTGCAGCAGGTTATAGAAAACTTGATAACCACAAAAAAAGGTATCTATGTGGACTGCACTGTAGGAGGGGGTGGCCATGCCTCAAAGATTATGGAGAGTATTTATCCTGAGGGACAGCTGATTGGAATTGATCAGGATGTCGAAGCATTGGAATATGCCCGAGAAAGGTTAGCCGTCTATCGGGATAGGGTTATTCTGATAAAAGCCAACTTTATTGAATTAGAAATGATTATGATGAGTTTAGGAATAACCAAAGTTTCCGGTGTTTTTTTTGACTTAGGCATCTCTTCACACCAGGTGAACACCATTACCAGAGGGTTTAGTTTTAATAAAGACCATAAACTTGATATGAGAATGGATTTAAGCAAAGAATTAGATGCCCGCTATATTGTAAACCATTATCCGGAAAAACAGTTAGCGGGGTTATTTGGTAAATATGGTGAAGAACGTTTTTCGAATTCTCTGGCTAAGTTAATTGTCCAAGAAAGAAAAAAGAAACCGATAGAAACTACCGGTGAATTGGCACAATTAATTACCGGTTTCTATGCCAGGCATAACAAGGGTAAATGGCGTATACATCCCGCCACGAGAGTATTTCAAGCGCTTAGAATTGAAGTTAACGGAGAATTATCGGTTTTACCGGATACTTTGTCACAAGCCATAAAGCTAATAGTACCTGAAGGTCGCATGGGAGTAATCTCCTACCATTCCTTAGAGGACCGAATAGTAAAAAATATCTTTCGGGAATGGGAAAAAGAGGAAACAATTACTAAATATGGTTATGGATTAAAAAGATTATCTAAAAAACCGATTATACCTTTTGCGGAAGAAATAAGGCAAAACCCGAGAGCTCGTAGTGCAAAATTGAGGTTCGCGGAAAAGATTTATTTTAAGGAAGTGCCTAGAAAATGAAAGAAATGATTTTTTTAAAGAAAAATGAACAATATCCTTTAAAAATACAGCGGTTTTCCTTCTCTTTTTTTGTTTTTACTACTTTCTTAATCAGTTTTCTGGTTTTTGGATATATCTGCAGTAATATCACTCTCATAAAATTGGGCTATCAATCACTCGATTTAGAAAAGAAAAGAGATGAACTTTTAGTTGAAAAAGGCCAGTTGGAATATCATGTGGAAAATCTCTCTTCTCTAACCCGTATTGAAAAGATAGCCATTCAGGAACTGGGAATGTGCCAGCCTGAAAAAATAGAATTTGTAGCCATGCTTCCCAGTAATATCAAAACAGATGTGGCTGCCCTGCCTTCGGCAGAACCGGAGCAAGAGAATAGATTCTTAGCAGCCGGTGTTTTTTTCCAGGAGTTAAGCGGACTGCGACTTTTCCAAAATCGGTAAAAATTAATTCTATGGGATGGGGCATGATATCTTGGCGGTATTTTCCGAAAGGAATAAGAGAATCCTGTTTTTATTCTTTGTTTTCATTACTATCTTCTTTCTGCTTATCTACCGGCTCTACAATATACAGGTTGTAGGGGGTGGTGAGCTAAACGAACTTGCTCGCAAAGAACATATTACCTCCTATATTTTGGATGGCAAGAGAGGCGTTATTTTTGATAGAAATCTAAAAAGATTAGCGGTTAATGTGGAAACAAAATCATTATTTGCTATCCCCTATAAGATTGAGAAACCGGAAGAAGTAGCACGCTTACTATCTATCAGACTCAGCTTGCCCTATCAGCGTATTGAAGAGGAATTGAACAAAGAGCGATATTTTGTCTGGGTTGACCGTAAGCTTACTTCAGAAAAATATGAAGAGATAAAAAGTTTAGAAATCCCCGGCCTTGATTTTGTAACTGAAAATAAAAGATACTATCCCAAAGATTCTCTGGCAGCTAATCTTATGGGTTTTGTAGGGGTTGATAACCAGGGGCTGGAAGGTCTGGAAGTATATTTTGATGAGGAATTAAAGAGTCAATCCGGCCTGATGGTGATGGAAAGAGATGCCTCAGGCGCAAAAATACCCCTCAGCATAGAAAGAATGCATCCCTCTAAAAATGGCCTCTCTATAGTTCTTACCATAGATGAAGTAATACAATACATCACTGAGGAGGCCCTACAGAAAGCCAACGATTTGTACCATCCCAAATCAGCGGTGGCGATTGTAGTAAACCCCAAAACCGGTGAAATTTTGAGTATGGCGGTAATGCCCTCTTTTAATATTAATAATTATCAAAAAGCACCGGAAAATTTCCGCCGAAACCGGGCTATTACTGATAATTATGAACCGGGGTCCACCTTTAAAATTTTTACAATAGCTGCTGCCCTGGAAAAGGGTTATGCTAAACTGTCGGACCAATTTAATTGCAAAGGTTCGATAAATTACCAGGGAACTGTTATTCGTGATATAGACCCACACGGTTATCAGGATTTAACAGATATTATTAAAAATTCCTGCAATGTAGGCATAATAGAAGTGGGTACCCGTATGGACAAAGAAGTTTTTGCGGAATTCATACGCAACTTTGGGTTTGGCGACAAAACAGGCATTTCTCTTCCCGGAGAATCCCCCGGTCTATTTAGACCGGTAAATCAGTGGTCCAAAATTTCTATTGCCTCTCTCTCCATTGGACAGGAGATTTCGGTTACCCCGTTGCAGCTGGTTATGGGAACTGCCGTTATTGCCAATGACGGTGTTTTAATGAAACCGCTAATAGTTAGTGAAATTATAGATGAGGAATACAATGTAATAAAACAGTTTAAACCGGAAGAAGTGCGACAGGTTATTTCACCGGAAACAGCCCGGACCATGTCACAGATACTAGAGGTGGTGGTAGAAAGCGGTACCGGAACGGGAGCAAAATTGAAACACTATACCGCTTGCGGTAAGACCGGTACTGCACAAAAATTCGATTTTTCATTAGGGAAATACTCTAATGAAAAATTTACCTCTTGGTTTGTGGGTTTTGCGCCGGCGATGGATGCCGAAGTTGCCATTTTAGTTATGTTGGACGAGCCAAAGGGAAGTTATTATGGCGGAACAGTAGCCGCACCGGTTTTTCAGGAAATTGCCGGTAAAGTACTTCCTTACCTGTCTATTCCTTCGGAATAAATAAAAGAAGATTATTTTACTTTTTTATAAAATCAAGTAAGATATATCTGGCTTGAGATAGAAAGGGCACATATTAATAGCTGAGGTAAAGATGGGCGATGAGATTAACAACTTTAATTCAGGACTTACCCGTTAAAAAGATTCAGGGAAATGCAGAAATAGAAATAAGGTCTATAACGCAAAATTCCAAAGAGGTAAAGCCGGGCAGCCTATTTGTCTGTATCCCGGGCTTTATTGCAGATGGGCATGATTACATACCGGAGGCATTAGCACGAGGGGCAAAAGCCCTGATAGTAGAGAGAGAAATCCCTTTAAACTCGGATATAGCTACCATATTAGTTCCTGATAGCAGAAGGGCACTTGCCTTGGCGGCTAATCGTTATTATGATTTTCCTTCTCGTAAAATGAAGCTAATCGGTATTACCGGTACTAATGGCAAGACAACGGTTGCCTATATGCTGAAAGCTATCTTAGAGGAAAACCGCAAGAAAGTCGGACTGTTGACCACCGCCGAGAATATTATTGATAACCGCATTACAAGCTCTAAAATGACCACCATGGAATCACATGATTTGCAGAAGGCTTTCAGTAAGATGGCAGCCTGTGAGACTGAATATGCCATTATAGAGGTATCATCACATTCACTGAGCTTGTCCAGAGTGGAAGGTTGCGATTTTGATCTAGCTATTTTCACCAACATCAGTGATGAGCATTTAGAAATTCATGAAAACTTTGCTAATTATCTGGAGAGCAAGAAGAAATTATTTCTCGCTTTAAATAATTCCAAAAAAGATGCTTACAGTAAAAAAGGTATTATTAATATAGATGAAGAACAGTCTCATGTTTTTCTGGATTGTCTGGAGACCGGGGCCCTCACTTATGGAATAAAACAAAAGGCAATGTTCAGTGCCCGTAATGTTGTCTTAAACCTAAAAGAGACCCGCTTTAGGGCAGTGACCCCCCCGCGAGGGGAGATGGATATTATTTTGAATATGGCGGGAACATATAATATTTATAATGCGCTGGCAGCTATTGCTGCTGCAGTAAGTGAGGGAGTTCCGCTGGATATTATTGCTGCTGCTTTTCGAAAATTTCCCGGCGCTCCCGGCCGCTATAAAATATTGGATTATGGCCAGCCCTATACTATTGTTGTCGATTTTGCCCACAATTTTCATGGTCTGGAAAATATTCTAAAAACATTAAGACTTTTTGCCCGGAATAGGGTTATTACTATTTTTGGGCATGGCGGGGAAAGAGACAACCGAGTGAGGAAGAAGATGGGGCAGGTGGTTGGTCAATACAGTGATTATAGTATTATTACCGCCGATAATCCGCGCAGTGAAGACCCGGCTGATATCTCTAAAGAGATAGAATCAGGAATGAGGGAAGTGCAAAATGTAAATTATAGCATAATTTTAGATAGGGTTGAGGCAATTGACCATGCCTTACAGATAGCTCAGGAGAAAGATATTGTCTTAATTGCCGGAAAAGGACCTGAAAAAGAACAGGTCTATCATGATCGAATTGTCTATCATAATGATGAAGAGGTAGTTCATCAAATATTACAGAAAAGGAATAAAGAATAGGTGTTTCATTTAGCTGATTTAGCCAATGCTATTCCCCATGCTCTCCTGTTGGGAGATGGAGGGACTAGATGGGAACATATTTCTCTAGACAGTAGAACTATAAAATCAGGGGAGTTATTTATTGCCCTAAAAGGGGAGAACTATGATGGTCATATCTTTATTGAAGAGGCCTATGAAAAGGGTGCTGTCGGAGCAGTTCTGGAAAGAAGTTATTTTCAAAAACACCAATCAACGTTAAAGAAATTAGAGAAGCCTCTCTTGATAGTTGATAACACGCTGTTGGCTTTCCAGTTATGGGCACACCATTACTATTCCTTATTTAGACCTTTTACTATCTGCGTCACCGGCAGCAATGGCAAAACGACTACTAAAGAGATGATCGCCCATCTATTGTCCTCTCGGTATCGGGTATTAAAGTCTGAGGGGAATTACAATAATGAGATAGGGGTACCGCTTACTATCTTAAAACTTGCTCCCGAACATGAGGTGTTGATTTTAGAAATGGCCGCTCAGAAGACCGGAGAAATAAAAGAATTAGCCCAAATAGTTAGTCCCGACTTGGTAGTAGTCACTAATATCGGAGAAGCACATATCGGATTATTTGGGAATAAGGTTAATATTACCCGGGAGAAAGCCGAGCTCCTGCTGGCACTAAGAGAGAAAGGAACAGCAATACTCAATCGGGATGATAGTTGTTATAGTAAACTCCTAAATTATGTATCTCAATCCAATGAGGTAATCAGTTTTGGGTTTAACCCGGAAGCTGAGATAAGAGCAGGAGACTTTCGGCAAAAAAATGAAGGGGAGCTTTATTTTGAATTAATAGTACCTAACAAAGGAAAATACAGAGTGCTTCTGCCGCTTATGGGGAAATTTAATATTTCAAATGCTTTAGCTGCCTTAGCGACCGGAATAAGAATGAAAATACCATTGTCGGATCTTATCGGGAGTTTAGCCAATTTTGAAGGAGCCGATTTGCATATGCAGCCCTTGTTGCTGCACAAGGGGATAACACTAATTCAGGATTATTATAATGCTAACCCCACTGCTGCTAAGGAAGCATTGCTCTGTGTAGCAAGCATTGCTTCTGACAGGTTTAAAGTAGCAGTTTTAGGTGATATGTTAGAGTTGGGAGAGTATTCAGCCGGCTATCATAAGGAAATAGGCAGCTTAACAGCTGCTCTATGTTATGACCTTTTAATTACTATAGGGGATTACGGTAAATTTATCAGGCAGGGTGCTCGGGAAGAAGAGATGGCTGAGCAGAAAATACACCATTTCGACAAACAAGAAAAGGACAGATTAGCAGATCACTTAACAGAGTTAGTACCAAATAATAGTATTGTCTTATTGAAGGGCTCACGCAGTATGCATATGGAAGATATTGTACAATTCTGGCAGGCAAATATAAAGGGAAAGGAGAGCGTGGGACATGCTTAGGATACCATTAGCCCTGTTCATTGCACTCTCTGTTCCTCTTGTGCTTACCCCTTTTTTCATTCGGATTCAAAAAAAATACCACGTAGGTCAAAGAATCAGAAAAGAAGGTCCCGATTTGCACCAGCACAAGACGGGAACGCCTACCATGGGCGGAATTATAGTCTTCCTTTCTGCAGCCCTCTCTTTACTCTGTTTTCAACCTGATGATAGCCGGGTTTATGCCGCTTTTGTCCTCTTAATGGGCTTTGGTTTAGTCGGTTTGATAGACGATTTAATAAAATATTTTAAGACCAGATCATTAGGTCTCAAGGCGCGTAACAAAATTGCTTTGCAATTAACTATAAGTATTCTATTCTTATATTGGTTTCTGCACAGTAAATGGTTTGACCAGAGTATTATAGTGCCCTTTCAATCCAATCCTTTCTCCCTTAGCACGGTTATTTATCTGTTCTTTGTTATGCTGGTGTTCTTGTCCACTACCAATGCAGTAAACCTTACCGACGGGCTGGATGGGCTAGCTACCGGACTCCTTATTATAGCTTTTCTTGCCTTTACCATTATTACATTTGCTCAGGGTAAGAAGAGTTTAGGAGTATTTACTCTTATTATGGCTTTTTCCTGTTTGGGGTTTTTACCATTCAATTTTCATCCAGCGAAGATTTTTTTAGGTGATGTGGGGGCTTTAGGATTGGGTGGAGTTCTTGCAGCCATCAGTGTTTTCAGTAATTCCGAATTATTCTTATTAATAATAGGAGGAGTCTTTGTTTTAGAGACCCTATCAGTGATTATACAGGTTATTTCGATACAATGGAGGCGCAAACCGATATTCTTGATGAGTCCATTGCACCATCACTTTGAAATGAAGAAATGGAAAGAAGTGCATATAGTAATTATGTTCTGGTGTTTTGGGCTAATATTTGCCGCACTGGGACTATCGGCTTATCCCTTTCATTGAATTTTACAAGGAAGAAAAGAAGGAGAGAGCTGTCTAAATGAATTTATTACCGGCTAAACAACCCGATTATATCCTAATGGCCATCATATTGATTCTGCTCTCTTTTGGCATCATCATGGTATTTAGTTCCAGTTATATAATGGCCTATAAGTGGTATGGTGACAGCTTTTATTTCTTTAATAGGCAGTTGCTTTCTGCTCTTATTGCACTGGCAGTTTTCTTTATTACTATGAAGATTAATTATCGCTTCTGGAGAAAGTTTGCTATACCCATTTTAATAGTCTCCATATTATTATTACTACTGCTTTATGTGCCCGGGTTTGCCAGATATGTCAGGGGTGCCCGAAGATGGTTTAACCTGGGGCCATTTCCTTTCCAACCTTCCGAATTATCTAAAGTGGCGTTAATTCTTTATATTGCGGATTGTTTAACCAGAAAGACTGCCCGGGACCTGGGTACCTTTGTGCGAGGAATCTTACCGGTATTTCTGGTGACCGCTTTAATATTCTTCTTAATATTCCTACAGCCTGATTTCAGTACTGCTATTGTTATTCTGGCCTGTTCTTTTATTATGCTTTATATCGGGGGGAGCAAGATCACTCAATTATTTACCCTGATTACTTTTTTGGGACCCCCGGGAATTATATTGATTTTAATCAAAGATTACCGTAGGATAAGATTACTTTCTTTCTTGAATCCCTGGGAAGATCCGCTGAAAAGCGGCTTCCATATTATTCAATCCTTATTAGCGTTGGGCAGCGGCGGGATTAGCGGATTGGGTATTGCTGAGAGCAGACAAAAGTTTTTTTATTTACCTGACCAGCATACTGATTTTATTTTTTCCATTATCGGGGAAGAGTTAGGGTTTATAGGTACAACTGTGGTCATTGTTCTATTTCTCGTCTTTTTATGGAGAGGTTATTTAATTGCCTGGAGAACAAAAGATTCTTTTGGTTCCTTATTGGCTGCCGGCATTACCTCGCTAATTGTGTTCCAAGCTCTGGTAAATATCAGTGTGGTAACTAAATTAATTCCTACTACCGGCATTACTCTGCCCTTTATTAG
>JAAYOB010000050.1 GCA_012520575.1 Candidatus Stramentimicrobium fermentans | reverse complement strand
TCTCGACAGCGCCGAAATTTCCTATGTAAAATGGGATATGAACCGCCACATGAGCGATATGTTCTCCGAATCCTGCGCTGCGGGAGAGTTTTTTCACCGCTACACACTCGGCCTTTACGAGGTTTTGGAGCGCATCTTCCGTCCGCGGCCGCAGATACTGCTCGAGAGCTGTTCCTCGGGAGGAAACCGCTTCGACTTGGGCATGCTGCGCTATTCCCCGCAAATATGGGCCTCGGACAATACCGACCCGATAGAACGCCTGCGTATACAAAAGGGACTTTCCTATCTCTATCCCCAGTCTGCAATGGGCGCTCACGTTTCACAATCCCCCCATATGCAGACTCTGCGAAGCACACCGCTTTCAACCCGCTTTAATGTTGCCTGCTTCGGTGCCTTCGGCTATGAGCTCGACTTGGACGAGCTCTCCTTTGTCGAAAAAAAGCAGGTCAAAAAGCAGATAGCTTTTTATAAAGAGCACAGAAAAACTTTGCAGTTCGGCGATTTTTACCGCTACGACTCCTTGCCGCCCAATAGGGAAGCTTTTTCCGCTTCGGAAAAAGACGGCTCGGGCGCTGTTTTAAGCATTGTTCAAACTCAGGCCATAGCGGCTCCCGAAAACGAGCTTATAAAAGTCAAGGGACTCTTGCCGAATCTGCGCTACAAGTTTAAGGCGCAGGCGCAAAAGGTAGGTATCTCCCGCTTCGGCGGACTTTTAAAACATGTTTTCCCCATAGCTCTGCGCGCCGACGGATTTGTTCTCCGCACGGCAAACAGGGTTTACGCGCTCACCGACGGGCCTTTAGAGCTAATCGCTACGGGCTCGGCGCTAAAAAGCGGCGTGCCTATAAACAATCAGTTCATAGGCACCGGTTATCACAAAAATCTTCGCCTTTGGGGCGATTTCGGTTCACAAATATATACAATAAAGCCCTTGGATAATATTTCGGGGCACAGGGAGGCTTAATATGAACAAGCTTGACAGAAGAAACATGATATTTTTCGGTCTGGGAACAGTCGGCCGAGACATGTTCTATGCCTTTGAGGCAAACGCGCTCATCTACTATCTCTCGAACGTACTGAATCTTCCCATCGGGGTTTACCTTGCGACAAGCCTTGTATTTACGGTGCTTAGAATCTTCGATGCGCTGAACGACCCCTTTATGGGCCTTCTCATCGACAACAGCCGTTCAAAATACGGCAAGTTTAAGCCGCCCATGCTCTTGGGCGCCATCGTCGGCGCAATGTTCTATCTTGTTCTCTTCACCGATTTCGGCATCCGCAACTATTGGTTTGTCGTCATCTTCGGCGGCGCCTACCTTCTTTGGGATATCTTCTACGGCCTCAACGATATAGCCTATTGGTCCATGCTCCCCTCGCTCAGCCTTGACCAGAAGGTGCGCGAGAAAATGGGCGCCTTCGCAAGAATCTGCGCAAATGTCGGCATGTTTGCCATCATGGTTGGCTGGATGCCCATAACAAATGCTCTGGGCAACACTCCCGGCGCCTGGTTTACGGTTGCTCTCACTGTAACCGTTTTAATGATTCTCTTCCAGCTTTTCACCGTCTTCGGCGTCAAAGAAAAGTTTCAGATGTTCAGACAGGATGAGGAAAAAACCTCACTTCGAGAGATGTGGCACATACTCACACATAACGACCAGCTTTTGTGGACAACGCTTTCAATGTCTCTCTTTATGATAGGCTATATGACCACGACCACCATCTCCCCCTACTACATGCAGTATGTCTTCGGGAATGCGGATATGTACGCCGTGCTTGCCGCCGTCGTCGGCGTGGCTCAGCTTTCGGCGCTTGGCATTTTTTCATCCGTTTCAAAGCGCCTTTCAAGAGAAAATTTTTACCTTTATTCCACAATACTTGTGGCGGCGGGCTACGGCGTGTTTATGTTTGCCGATGGAAACCTGCCGCTTATAGTAGTAGCCGCGCTCCTTCTTTTTGTGGGACAGGCCTTCATACAGCTTCTCATGCTCATGTTCCTCTCCGACACCATAGAATACGGCCAGTGGAAGCTTGGCCGCCGCAACGAGAGCTTAACTCTCTCCGTTCAGCCGCTTATAAACAAGATAGGCGGGGCCATATCGATGGGCTTTGTCAGCATATCCCTAGTGTGGGCGGGCATAAAGACAGGGGACGTTGCGGCCGTCAGCATAGACGATGGCGGCAAGCTTATCGTAAAGCTTGTTATGCTTATTATTCCCCTGCTCTTTATTGTTGCAGGCTACTTGATTTACCGCAGCAAGTATAAGATTGATAAAAAAATGTACGACAATATACTTGCCGAGCTTCACGAAAGAGGCGAGCTGCATCTCGATAAGGAGTTTGATGTTTAGCCGTTTTCTTCAATATATCGTGCTAATTTAATAG
>JAAYOB010000044.1 GCA_012520575.1 Candidatus Stramentimicrobium fermentans | reverse complement strand
TGTGAGCAGATTTCTGTTGTATATCTCGGGGGGAACAGCCATTTCCCAGGAAACTACCAAGCCATTAAAACGAATTAAATCATCAAATTTACCTTTACTCTCTTCATATCCTTCGGGAATGTTCTCGTAATAAGCCTTACTTGTCTGGTAATTCTGGTTTTTCTGTATCTTCTCAATTATTCTATTCAGTTCTGCTCCGCTTTCCGGAGCAATAGCTGCATTCCGAAAAGAACGCAGTGCTTTGCGTGAAAAAATCGGGGTACCCGCTGAAAGATATAGTTGATCCGGTCTCAATTCAAAATAATAACCGGGAGATTTTTTTCCCCTTCTCGCACCATACCAAAACCAGATACCCAAATAGGAGCGGTAAGGATTCTGATCCTTGGCAAATCTGGGGTCTTGATAAATACGGCAGATTGAGCGGTCGATTTTAGGAACAGCCTGTATTCCCGGTGAAATATTTTCCAGCATTACACCCATTTCCTGAACAAAATAACCGGCAGGCTGTACTACTTTTTTATAGTAGTCTTTTTTACGTGCCAAAAACCATTCACGGTTATTATTCTCTCTCAAATTTTTTAAAAAAAAGATTGTTTCAGCAGAAAAGCCGTCAAATTGAACATCCTTGCGGTCTGACATACTCTCCTACCTCCCTTAACTTTATATATAATATTCTCTAAAGGGACCCTTTCAACCCTATTTCTTCTGCCACTTCTCGCATTCCTTTAATGGTGTCATCAATCAATTCACTAAGGTCAACCCCGAGCATTTCAGCACCTTTTACTATAATATCACGGTTTACTCCGGCAGCAAATCGCTTATCTTTCCACTTCTTTTTAACTGATTTAACTTCCACATCCATTACACTTTTGGAAGGCCTAACCAAGGCGGTGGTTGCCACTAAACCGGTCAACTCATCTACAGCATAAAGGGTCTTTTCTAATAAGGATTCCGGTTTTGTATCAGAACAGATTCCCCAGCCATGACTGATTACCGCACGAATATAGTCAGCGGGCCAACCCTTTTCTTCTAATATTTCTTTGCTCTTCTGGCAATGCTGTTCCGGAAATTTACCATAATCTAAATCGTGCACTAAACCGATGATGCCCCATTTCTCTTCATCTTCACCATTTTTTCTAGCCATGTAGCGCATTACACCTTCTACTGCCAGTCCATGTTTAATGAGGCTGTCTTCCGGATTATACTCTTTTAATAATTGCAGTGCATTTTCTCTGGTAGGAACAAAATTATCCATGATGGCCTCCCATCAATAATTGGAATTTAAATTATTGACATCTATTATAACATTATATGGTTGGAATGAAAAGTTAAGAGCAGTCCAAAATAAAAAGCAGTATTGCTGAGAGCTACTAATATTCACATTTTTAACGGTGGGGTTATTTATATAAAACGACTCCCCGGATTTTCCAAAGGTTCACCAATCTTGCAGAGAGGGCATTCTTCCGGGAGATAGGTATTGATACTCATCTTTAAGGCACTATACATAGGTATATCTAGGGAATAACCTGGGCTTCTACGGTCTACGATACAAGCTACCCCAATTACCACTGCACCCCTCTCTTCTACCAGTTTTTTAACTTCCCCGGTAGAGGTGCCGGCAGTGACTACATCCTCTGTTATCAGCACTTTTTCACCGGGTTTAACAACAAAGCCTCTCCTCAATTGCATAACTCCATTTTTACGTTCGGCAAACATGGCTCTTTTGTTTAGTTGTCTGCCCAGCTCATAAGCGGCAATAATTCCACCTAAGGCGGGTCCTACTATGATCTCCATATCCAGATCCTTAACCTTCCGGGCAATCAATTCAATCACTTCCCTGGCATAGGAAGGATATTGTAATATTCTGGCACATTGAATATAACCATCACTATGAATCCCGGAAGTGAGCAGAAAATGTCCGTTTAAAAGAGCACCGGTTTTTTTTAATATTGCTAAAACTCCTTTTTCTTTAGGACTCAGGGTATTATTATTATTTGTCGAAAACGATTTTTCCATAAAATTCACCTCTCCTTATAATATTCCCCTAATCTCTTCTAATGATTCAATTCCTTCTTCTCTTAAAAAGTTTTCTATGTCCTCGATAATCCGAGCACAGGAGAATGGGTTCATAAAATTTGCCGTTCCTACCTGCAGGCAGGTTGCTCCGGCCATAACGAACTCCAGAGCATCCCTTCCATTAGTAATGCCACCTATTCCTATAACCGGTATCTTAACCTTTTGACAAACCTCATGTACCATTCGCAGTGCAATCGGTTTAATTGCCGGACCGGAAAGACCGGCATATACATTATTAAAAGCCGGCTTTCTTTTCTTAACATCAATAGCCATGGCATTAAAGGTATTCACCAATGATAGTCCATCAGCCCCTTCTTCTTCACAACATTGGGCAATTTTAACAATATTATCGGCATTAGGAGTTAGTTTGATCACTAAGGGCAGACTGGTTATTTTTCTTACCTGCCTGACTAATTCTCGGGCAGCATAACTGGTCATACCGAATAACATACCTCCCCCTTTTATATTTGGGCAAGATATATTCAGCTCAATTATGTCTACTTCTTCTTTGGAAAAAAGTTCAACTGCCCGGAGGTACTCTTCCTCAGTTGATCCGCTGACATTGATGATAATTCTGACTCCTTTATCCTTTAATTTCTTTAAAATTGGCAAATCTTGTTGGATAAATAAGTCTACTCCTTTATTTTCTAAACCAACACTGTTCATAATTCCGGATGCTGTTTCCCAAATTCGAATCCCTTTGTTTCCCGCCCTGGGATAGAGCGTTAATCCCTTGCTACAAATCCCGCCTAAGCGAGAAAGGTCAAAATGCTGCTCAAAATCCGGACTGAAAGTGCCTGATGCGGCAATCACCGGATTTTGAAAAGTAATGTTGCCAAATTGAACCTGGAGCATATTATTCAAAATAGATTTCCTCCCCCGGAAATACCGGTCCCTCTTTGCAGGTTAATTTGTTTCCGCTACTGGTCTGACAGGTACAGGAAAGACATGCTCCAATACCACATCCCATTCTTTTTTCTAAAGAGAGAAAGATATGGGGTCTCTCCGATTTTTTCTGTTCTACAATAGCTTTCATCATCTCTTCCGGTCCACAAGCGAAGACATAATCATAACTATTTACATCTACCATTTTAGAAATGTATCCACCTATATCTATCGCTAATCTATGGGATACTTTATCAAATAAATCTATTAAAATAGCATTTTCTTGAAAACCTAAATAGGTGTGTATTGCCTCTACCGACCTTTGTTTCCTCAACTCCCGGGCAGCAAGGTAAAGCGGGGCTAAACCTACTCCTCCTCCCACTAAGGCTATTTTACCCTTAGCTTGAGGAAATCCGCGCCCGTAAGGTCCATAAAGCTCTATCTCATCATCTTTCCTTAATCTGCTCAATAATTGCGTTCCCTCACCAATTACTCTGTAGATAAAACTTATGGCCTGTTCATCGAGGTCAAAAATACTAAAGGGCCTGCCCAGAACGGGATGGCAGGTTGTCCAGCCCCTAAGCATATAAAACTGCCCCATCAAGCCTTGATAGTTCCCGGCTATTTTTAAATAATAAATATTTTTATCTATCTCTCTATTAAAAATTATTTTTGCCATTTTAAAATATCTTCTTTCATCTTTAAAACTGCTTTTCGGGCACATTCGGCAAAATCTTGACCTTCTTTAACGCCCTTATGGGAACCAATGATATCCCGTGATGAATTGATAATAAATCTCCTCTTTTTCTGTAAAAGGGGGGCAAGAACAGCAGATTCCCCGCCCTGTTTTCCATAACCGGGAATCAGAAAGAAAGAATTGGGACAGGTTTCCCATATCTTGAGCATATCTTCAGGAAAGGTAAGGCCGGCAACACCGCCAACAAGACTGAGACCATGAGAACCTAGAAAAGGCTTTCCCCATTCCTCAACTTTCTCTGCCACTTTAAAATAGAGAGGCTTCCCCTCCACCGGTAATTCCTGAAAATCACGGGAGCTCTCGTTTGAGGTATGAATAAGTACAAAAATTCCTTTTTCCCCTGTTTCTAAATATTTAAAATAAGGGCTGATACTGTCTTTCCCCAAATAGGGGCTCATGGTCACAAAATCGACCTCAAAATCACCTGAAAAGTGGGCTTTGGCATAGAATTCTGCGGTAATGGCGATGTCGCCTCTCTTCACATCACCGATAACAATCTTGTCATTTTCCCTGATATAGCGCACTGTGCGACTATAGGCTCTTAATCCCTCTAAACCCAGTGCTTCATAACAGGCTATTTGCAGTTTGTAGCAAGCCGTAATGTCTTTGGTTGCTTCAATTATTGAACGATTATAGGAAAATATTTTTTCTTCTAAACTTAGTGCGGATTGCAGTAAATATTCGGGTAATAGTTGATGCCTGAAATCTAATCCCACACAGACGGGACTCTGTAAAGCTTCCTTATAAAGCTTATCAATAATCATTTTCCACCTCTTTTAATCCTATGTTTAAACATAAAAAAATCTCCCCCGAAAATGGGGAAGATCTCTGTTTAATCCGTATTTTACGCCTAATCTCAGATCTGACTGAAAGTGTGCCGGTAAGAACATTCACTATTTTAGTTACCTTTCTAGTCTCTCAGGACTAAATTAAAGATACTTTTTCAAAAAAATACTATCATTTTCAAATTTGAATGTCAACCCAATTTTTCCAGCACTGCTGAAAATCTTATTCGGAATAACCGCTCCGACCCCGATAATTTCACTGTAAAGCATTTTTACCTCTTGTAATTCTTTTCATAGTAATCATTAACCATTACAAAAGTATTTATTTGGTGGCTACATATAATAGTTTTTATTAGTATCTAATAATAATAGCAAGTATATAGTCGTGTCATCTACCTATCAATACCCCGTCAAAATATTTTTTAGACAATTTCTAAATATAGAATTTTGTATTATACTAATAGATAAGCTTTATGCTGTTAATTTTTCATCCCATACTGAAGGAGGTATATATGAACAATAATTTATATTTTTCAGGTATTTTTCCACCCATAGTTACTCCATTCCGGAAGGAAGAAGTTGCTTATGATTATTTAATAGAGAATGTGGAAAAATTAAATAAGAGTGGTATTAGGGGTATGGTGATATTGGGCTCCAATGGAGAAAATGTTTTCCTTTCTGAACAAGAGAAAATCGAGGTAGTACAAAAAGTTATACAGCATGCTGCTAAAGATAAGCTCATTATAGTAGGCTCTGGATGTGAATCAGCTCGAGAAACTATCTGCCTTACCAATAAATTAGCTGAGCTTGGAGCTCATGCTGCCCTGTTAGTCACTCCTTTTTACTATAACAACAAGATGAATGAAGAGGCCTTAATAAAATACTATTCTCTGGTTGCAGACCAAGCCAAAATCCCCATCTTGCTCTACAATGTACCTAAATTTACCGGTATTAATATGAGTACAGAAACTCTGGTACAACTATCTCACCATCACAATATAATAGGTATCAAAGACAGTAGTGGAAATGTTAATCAGTTAGGACAATTTCTAAACAGAGTGGAAAGTAATTTTAATATCCTGGTCGGTACAGCCGGGGCGCTCTTTGGGGCACTTACTCTGGGGTGCAGCGGCGGTATTTTAGCCTTGGCTAATATTGCACCTGAGCAATGTGTAGAAATATATCAATTAGTAAAGTCGGGGAATTATGAGAAAGCCAGAGAGTTTCAACTCCGTATGATACCGGTAAATCATGCTACTACGGCTACTTTTGGTATTAGCGGGCTTAAATATGCCATGGATTTATTGGGCTATAAAGGTGGGGAGACCAGGTTACCATTACTGCCGCTTAAGCAGGAAGAGAAGGAAAAGATTAAAAAAATATTAGTGGATGCGGATTTGAAGATAGTATCTACACTATAACGGAATAGTAATCATTCCGGAAAACGGCATACTCTTTCAAATAGAAGCAAGTCTTTCCCATCGCCTCAGATAAGGGGTCAGTTCCGCAAAAATCGATAATTACAATCAGAACCTCTCTGGTGTGACGGGTAATCATAGTACGTTCAGAATCACTGGTTGGGCTGCCGAATGGGCCCTGCTCATCTCTAAAAACCGGCAGCTGGGCTATTTTCATTGTTCCTCTGCCAATTGCCTGATAAGTTTCACCATCTTGTGCTATATCAAAGGTAATAGGCTCACTTAATCTTTGATAATCATAGCAGCCTATAGAAAAATGAAATTGTAATGAGATAAGATTGATAATATCCACAACATTATTAATACGGTATAGGCCTTTCTCCTGTACCGCTCGCCGTAACAATGCTTCGGCAGAGCAGCGGTAGCGAGCCGGCTCTTTGCCTAAAGCCAGATATGCCTCTCTGGTATGTCTTATAACGGGAAGGTCGGCAATCTGATTCCGACTGAGAGAACTTTGAACTGATTTTATAGTTTCCTCAATCTCTTGTCCTAAAAGTTCATGGTCTTTCCCATATTTTACCTCAGATTTAATAACTCCCAATCTGAGATAAGGACAGGACTTTCTTAATCTGTCGGATATTGTGATGTCAACCATAGTACTTTATCTTAACCTAAATTAATAAAGTAAGCTTTCATATAGCAGAAATCTACCACAGCATGCTCTGTTTTAGAAAATATTTTTAGCAAAAGAAGGAAGTTGAAAGGCAGCTCTGTGCAGTTCGGAGTGGTAATATCTTAAATCGGGTATTTCCTCTGCCCGTTCAACAATAAAATCTTCAATGGGGTGATACTTCTTGGAGCAAAAGCTAAAACCAATCATGCCACTGGGATAAGTAGGCACCATAGTATAATAATATGTTGTAATGGGAAATATTTTTTTCAGATAGAGGAAAGTATTCTGAATAAATTCGGTATGCCAGAAGATTGATTCCATCTGGCTCACTGCAATCCCATCTTCTTTCAAAGAAGAAGAGATAGAGCGGTAAAACTGCTCTGTAAATAGAGTGGCGCCTGGTCCGATAGGATCAGTAGAGTCAACTATTATTACGTCATACTGCCCTTTTCTGGTGGTCAGGAATTTGGCACCATCCTCCAGATAGATGTGTACCTTCTCATGGGAAAAACTATTTGCTAAATTAGGAAAATGTTTGCGGCAAATCTCAATAACCATACCGTCAATCTCGCAAATATCCACTCTTTTTACCTGAGGATGTTTCAGGAGTTCACGTACTGTACCGCCATCTCCCCCTCCTATTACCAGAACCTCCCGAGGCTCAGGATGAGAACAGAGTGGAACATGGGCAATCATCTCATGGTAGCCGGCTTCATCTGCCTCAGTAAGCATAACCACACCATCATTAATCAGGACTTTGCCAAAGGCGGGAGAGTTTACTACATAAATTTCCTGAAAAGGAGACACTATTTTTTCCAGGACGTTATCTAATTTTATATTTAGATAACGCCCGTTTTCTCTTCCGTATTGTTCTCCAAACCATAAATCAATCTGGCTCAAAATACCTATTTCCTTAAAATATAGTGGATGGTCATTTCTTTCGCCTGAAAGAATTCCTGAGTAAAATCTGCAGCTATCTGGGAGTCGTAAAACTTACAGCTAAAAATATCGATATAGGCAGCATTACTTTTATTGGCGAAATGACCAGAAATTAAAGAGGTCTCAATGAGCTGGGTCATAGAAAATCCAGCTACCCTTTCATCCTCTCCGAAATTTACCACCAGAGTATCACCAAATCTCTTCATTTCAATTAATATGCACAACTCGGCCACATAGCGCTTGATGGCGTCCGCATCCCGAATTAATTCAGGATTACAATGGTGTAAATCTATGCTGGTGAGTAAGCCCCAAATATTTTCTTTTTCATAATCCTCTTTAAGAATTTGAATATCTTTCATCTTTTTTTTAAAATACTCCTACTTGGGCAGAGACTTTTTTGTTTATCTTTAAGGGGAAATGGGCATTCCCTCTTTTTATTTCAGTTACTGTTACCGTTTTAACATCCAGCTCACTTTCAATAAAATCCAGTGCCTTCTTATTATCTATGCTGTCACCGCACGTGAATATATCCAATGCGGCGTAACCGAATTCCGGCCAGGTATGTATTGAAAAATGAGATTCGGCAATGATAATAAATCCACTGACTCCCTGGGGTGCAAACTGATGAAAAGATGACTTCAATGGAGTAGCCCCGGAGATACGTACGGCATCTTCTAATACCCTTTCCAACTGGTTCTGGTCGTTTAGTTTTGATGAGTTACATTCATACAATTCAACTAAAAGATGATTTCCCAAATAATCCATTTCTTTACCCTCTTTTTTCCATTAAAAAATTATTCAAGAAACACACCTAAAATAACAGAAAAGTCTATAAAAATCAATATGTTAAAAAATTATTTTTTATTTGGAAAAACTGCTAATTATATTTAAACTATTGACTCTCGAAACTCTTTGTTGGTAAGGGTTAGATTAGGTTCAGGGCAATCTCTATCATATCATTAAAAGTCCTCTCTCTTTCCGCTGAAGTGGTCTCCTCATGAGAAACAAGACTATCACTTACCGTTAAGATAGAAAGTGCCTTGACCTTAAACTTGGCAGCCAGGGTATAAAGAGCTGCTGTCTCCATTTCCACAGCTAGCACACCATAGGAAGCCCATAACTTCCAGTGGTCCGGGTCATCCTGATAAAACATATCTTCCGTTAAGACATTTCCGATATGTACTGGAATGTCATTCTCACTTGCAACAAGCTCAGCCTGTTTTAAAAGCTGATAACAGGCAGTAGGGGCAAAGTCCTTACCCTTAAAACGAATTTTATTCATAGCCGAATCGGTAGAAGCGCCTATAGCCAGTATGATATCCCGAACTTTCACCTCCGGCTGCAGTGAACCACAGCTTCCAACCCTGATTAATTTTCTGACCTGATACTGATTGATTAACTCATTGAGATAGATGGAAATAGAAGGTATTCCCATACCAGTCCCCTGGACAGAAATTAATTTCCCTTGATAGCGGCCGGTAAATCCGTACATCCCCCTCACTTCATTGTAGCAATATGCTTCTTCCAGAAAATTCTCGGCAATATATTTTGCACGTAAGGGGTCCCCGGGCAATAGTATAGTGGGAGCGATATCTCCCGGTTCGGCACCAATATGAATACTCATTAGTAAATGCCTCCTGCTTTTTATTTTTATATTTTTAAACCGTTCTATTTGAATTGCATTAAGATAGTAATTTAAGGAAAAGTTATTTTTAGAAAAGACCTTGATAGTATCTCGTCTTAATGATTCAGGTATCAGATTTTTAACACATCTCAATAACATAAAATTAGCATGTTTTAACCATTATTTCAATTAGGTTTTTATGATAAGCAGCTTGAGGAAAGGATTTTAATGTATTATACTTATATTGCACTAAATTATCTGAATTTCTAACAGAACTAGGGGTGTTTAAAATGAATCTTCAAATGAAAATGTGGATCTTGGTAGTATTTATGTTTGCCATACTCTATGGCGTTATTGCCGGCGTGGGTACTTATCTGGGTTCCGGCAGTGTTGCCAGTTATATCATCATGGCGGTTGGAATCAGCCTTTTTCAATTCTTAATAGGGCCGAACATGGTTACCACTATGATGAAGGTGAGATGGGTTAGCCCGCAAGAAGAACCGGAACTTCATCAAATGATAGAAGAAATGTCTCAAAAAGCCGGCATCCCTAAACCTAAGGTAGGTATTTCTCAGGTTGCAGTTCCTAATGCCTTTGCCTTTGGCAGAAGTATAAGAGACGGACGAATCTGTGTCACCAGCAGCATGAAACAACTCCTCAACAAAGAAGAATTAAGAGCGGTAATAGGCCATGAACTTTCCCATATTAAGCATCGAGATATGATTGTTATCACTGCTTTAAGTGTTATTCCTCTCATACTTTACTGGTTAGGCACACGGTTAATGTATGGAGGCGGGAGACAAGATAGGAGAGATAGGAACTCTGCTGCTATTATAGGTATGGCCGCCTTTCTCTTGTATTTTATCTCTAACCTGTTGGTGCTTTATGGGTCTCGAATCAGAGAATATTATGCTGACCAGGGAAGTGTCCAGTTGGATAATCCACCGCATCAACTTGCCTCTGCCCTTTATAAATTAACTTACGGTTCGGCAAAGCTGCAAAGCAGTGCAACGGGGAAACGGGTACTCACCGAGATAGAGGGATTCCGGGCGTTTTTCCTCAACGATGTAGGTAGAGCTTATGAGGAATTCAAAACTCTGAAGGATGTAGACCATAATCTCAGTGGCAGTATTGATGCTGGAGAATTAGATGCACTTAGAAGTCAAAAAGTCACCATCAGCCCATCTGAGAGAATGATGGAAATTTTCAGCACACATCCTAATATGCTAAAAAGGATTAAGGCTCTGGCACAATTAACTTAAATAAAGATTAAACAAAGAAAAGTTTGCGCTCTTTTTTTATTTACTGCAAGGATTTTAATGTAGTGTTTGGTAACTCAGCTATAAAATGCCTTTGCTATTCACGTACCGGCTTAAATTCTAATTTAATAAAACTTGCACATTTTTATTTATATTAAAATCTGTTAAATTTTCACAAAAATGTAAAAGGATTTGCGGCTATTCTACAATTAAGAGTAAAGCCCTAGCCTGATTTGGATGAAATCAAAAATAGTATCAGGAATACTGACATCACAACAGCTTTCAATCCCTTTAAAGCCCGGTGAAGAGTTGACTTCACACACCTTAAAACTCTCACCATCAAATAATAAATCGATACCGGTGATATCTAAATTTAAAACACCGGCACACTCGGTAACCAACTGCTCGATCTCTTTACTCACCGGAAATGCTCGGACTTCACCACCTCGGGAAAAGTTGGCTTTAAAGCTACCATCACGTGACGTTCTTTCCATGCAGGCAATGACTCTGCCGCCAACAACGAATACTCTTAAATCACGTCCCTTGCTGGATTTGATAAACTCTTGAATAATGAAGTTAGCCAGGGGTTTTGCAGTGTCAATTAAGCGCATGAGATCTTCCAGATTATCGGGGGTTTCGCATAAAAAAACTCCACTCCCCTGTGAGCCGGAAATAGTTTTCACCACTATAGGAAATCCGATAGTATCTTTAATTAGTTGAATATTCAAGGGGTATCGAGCCAGCATTGTTCGGGGTACCGGAAAATTATGAGCAGCTAAAATCTGCTGAGTATACAACTTATCCTTTACTGTTTCAATACTTCGTGAAGAATTAAAAGTATTTACCCCCAACCGCTCAAGGTGTCTGATGACTGCCAGTGAAAAATAGGGAGTACTGGCACCCTGCCGTGGTAATAAAAATTGTGGTAGTTGGGTATATTGATTGTCCACAATTATACTCTTATTGTCATCGCGATTGACCAGCAAATCGAATTGTTCCGGACATAAGATTTTTAAGCTTAACCCTCTCTTCTCTGCTACCTCTAAAAATCGATTCATCTCATACTTATCTGTTGATATCTCACTCTGGCGCTGTTTATAAAGGATCCAACCTTCCATATATTTTCTCCTATTTATTTCCCCAAAATTGGCACTTTCTTTCAAGTTAGAAGATTTTCTTATCTTACCATCTTTTTCTCTATCCCTAGAGATACGGCAGAGTCCAATTTTAAACTATTATTCTCATTAAATCAATTAAATTTTCTAAGTTAAAAAAGGTTAAAATCTCTTTAAGGTTTGGCGAAATAGATTATTTTGAAATAGAAAGCATATTAATACTACTTTCGGTTAGATGGTTTGGTTGAATTTATTTGAGATAAGATTTGCCCCCGTTGATAGAAGCCTATTGACTCTACCTCTGCCAGAATATGACCCTCCATGGCCTTTAATAGATCTTTATCACGACAAAACCCTCTCCATGCACGCTGACATAAGAAAATATGAAAAAATGTAGTAAAATTAAAGGTTTTCTATGTAGCGGGCAAACAGGACAAAGTCAAAAATCGAATAATCGAGCAATAAAGGGATGTTTCTACAAAGAGCGTCCCTTGTCGTATGTACCGCGGCATAGATTTTTTTATAAGTCTATGTCGCTTTTTTATGTCTGATGTTAAGCATTATACGGCATTTCCGCCCCGCTATAAGCGTCTTTTAAGGCATGTTTCTGACGTGGCAAAGGCTTTATGCCTTTTTCTGCAAAATTACTGTTCTAATGCGTAACAGAAAAATTATTAGGAGGTGACACTATGGCAGTATTCCGTGTAGAGCGAAACAAATGCTATACCGTTATGAGCAACCACCATTTGCGCAACAAGGAATTGACCCTAAAAGCAAAAGGCTTGCTCTCACAGATGTTTTCGCTCCATGAGAACTGGGACTATACCCTTGCAGGGCTGTCCCATATCAACCGAGAGAAGATCGACATAATCCGCGAAGCAATCAAAGAGTTGGAACGAGCTGGGCATATTGTCCGTTCCCGCACAAGAGACGAAAAAGGACGGCTTCACGGTGCGGACTATGTGATTTATGAGAACAGCCGCCTGCATCAGATTTACCTATGTTGGAAAATTCAACGCAATTAAATAAAGAAATACTAGATAAAGAATTAAAAAATAAAGATGGAATGATTATCGATTCCATTCCTATCCTTTCCCCTAACCCCTCTCCTTGCATAGATGGCGAGGCAGAGCCGGAAAGGAAAGGAAAAAACTATCATGCTATCTATTCGAACAACAAAGCTGACAGCAAGGCTCTTGCAGAAAGCAATCAAACCGCTGCTTATGTAAGCTAAAAAGGAAATAGCAAAGCAATCTATTCCTCATGGGAAACAGACGCTAAAACAGCTTATGCGGCAAAATGCCGGTGTCTCCAATATTGAGATCACCGAGGATAATATCAAGGCCTTTGAGAATACAGCAAAGAAATATGGCATTGACTTCGCACTGAAAAAGGACATAAGTTCTGCGCCACCCCGCTATCTTGTGTTTTTCAAGGGACGGGATGCAGATGCGCTCATGGCAGCATTCAAGGAATTTTCTGCAAAGAAATTGACGCAGGAGAAAAAGCCATCACTCAAAAAAGCTCTGTCGGTGTTTAAGGAAATCGCCCGTCAGAAAAATGCAGAGCGTAGTAAGGTCAAAAACAAAGACAGGAGGATTGAACGATGAATACAGAAACTTTGAAAAAATGGATTTTGCCAAATCTTCCGGATCTGCTTTTTTTTATCCCTTTGACAAGGTTTCGCAGGCATTTAGACTTAATCCCGACACTGGTTTTTCCGGTAAGATACTCTATCTTGGAAAAAGCTTCACGGCTGCTTTTGCAAGTATGGTACTGAGCTTTTCACCTCTTGACCTTTTAATCGGAATTGCCGGTGCTGCACTGATTCGCTTGATTATCTATGTCAAGGGAAAGAACGTAAAGAAATACCGCAAAGGAACCGAATACGGCTCCGTACGTTGGGGAAGCGCAGCAGATATAAGGCTATATATTGATCCGGTCTTTGACAATAACATTCTTTTGACATGAACTGAACGGCTGATGATGAGTAATCGTCCCAAAAACCCGAAGTACGCAAGGAATAAAAATGTGTGGTAATCGGCGGGGGCGGCGGCAGTAAAACAAGGTTTTTCGTTAAGCCCAATATAATGCACCTTCATTAGAGCTATGTTGTTACGGATCCAAAGGGAACTGTATTAGTTGAGTGCGGACAGCTCTTACAAAGAGCCGGATACAAAACAAAGGTACTGAGTACAATCAACTTCAAAAAATCCATACACTATAATCCATTCGCATACATTCGCAGTGAAAAAGATATTTTGAAGCTGGTAAACACAATTATAGCCAACACTAAAGGAGACGGCGAAAAATTCGGAGAGGATTTCTGGATCAAAGCTGAACACCTTTATTATGCGGCGCTTATCGGTTACATCTGGTATGAAGCACCGGAACAGGAAAAGAATTTCACAACACTTCTTGAAATGATAAATGCCAGCAAAGTCCGCGAGAACGGCGAGGACTTTCAAAATCCCGTCGATCTCATGTTTGAACGTTTGGAAGCAAAAAAGCCGGATCACTTTGCCGTGAAGTAATATGTAAAATACAAATTAGCTACGGGAAAAACTGCGAAAAGTATATTGATTTCGTGCGGTGCCCGCCTTGCCCCATTTGATATAAGGGAGCTGCGTAAGCTCTTAAAAACGGATGAAATGGAACTTGATACCATGGGCGACAAAAAAACGGCGCTCTTTGTCATTATCTCCGACACGGATGATACATTTAACTTTGTTGTAAGTATTCTCTACACCCAACTATTCAATCTTCTTTGTGACAAAGCAAATGACGTGTACGGCGGAAGGCTTCCCATTCATGTGCGCTGCCTCTTGGACGAGTTTGCGAACATCGGTCAAATACCGAAGTTTGAAAAGCTGATTGCCACAATCAGAAGCCGTGAAATATCAGCTTGCATCGTTCTTCAAAGCCAAAGCCATCTAAAGGCAATTTATAAAAACAGTGCCGATACCATTGTCGGCAACTACGATACAACGCTTTTTTAGGAGGCAAGGAAAAAACAACGCTGAAATAAATATCGGAGATTCTCGGCAAAGAAATATTAGACAGCTTCAACAGGAAAAGGCAAGTAACAAAAGATTTCTAAAAAAAACAAATGACAGAACTATAGAAAAAATGTTAATGTAAAATTGAGATTTCAGATAGAAAAATTTTGAAATTGTGGAGGTTAATTGATGGATACAAATTGGACAAGAGTTTTATCTGGGTACGTTAACAAAATTGTTAGCCCTGACGGAAGGCAAACCTATGAAAGTAAGAAAAAATTAGTTGATACTTTACTTGAATTAGCTGAGTTAAAAGATACTGATACGGTCATAGACATTGGCTGTGGATGGGGAAATTTCACAAAAATATGCAGTGAATTAGTAAACAGTGTGATTGGAATTGAGCCTAATTTAGAAAATCTAAACAAAGCAAAAGAACACACCGATTCAGTTAATGTACAGTATGTTCAAGGTAGCTTTGAACAATTAAACTGCAATCAAAAAACAAATAAAATTGTTAGTATGTTAACTTTTCATCAAGTTCCGTGGAAAGACAAAGAAAAATCGTTGAAAAATGTTTCTGATATTCTTGAAAAAGATGGGCACTTCTTTCTATGCGACACTATGATTATGTTTAACCCTGAAGAAGAGCCGGAATTGTTTGACAAAGTTTATAGGTATCTTCTTAAAGAGACCACGCCGGATGAAATATATACACAATATATAGAGCCTTGTCTCAATGATAAGGTTACATACTCCGTAGCTGACATGATAGAGAATACCCCGGAGGATAACAGATTTTATTTTTTAGATGAATTATATTCTTGGGCGAAAAAAGCTGATTTGAAGCTGATAAAAACGATTGAGTTTTGCCCTTTCTTTGGTGTTGTCGTACTTCAAAAATAGAAAGAGGCAGTTTTAACTCATCCAGCAAAACAATTAAATAGCAATTAAGAGGAGTATAGAGAAACTAAAGACTATACTTCTCTTTTTTTATTTCAATAAAGAAAAAAGAAAGGGGGTCCTAAGTCTAATTTGCTATTTAAGGTATATGACTTGAAGGAATAACGAATAATGCAATACTAACCGGGGTATAAGGATTGTCGACTTTTAATGCAGCTTTTTTGTTTCTTCCGGAATATATTCTATAATCATACTGAAACTGATAATCCTTCTCTACCACAAGTATATTTTTTGTGAATATACCCTCATGTTTAAAATCAAAACTACTTAATTTTATTTTATCAATCTCCTAAAATTTTCCTTTTTTCTAATCCTCCTAATCCATGTTTTTTGTTTACCAATATTATAGAACAAATTTTATAAAATTTTAGGTAATGCATAACCAAAGTTGCACTAAATTTGCTCTTTGACAATGGAAATCTGTTGATTCAGTAACCTCCTTAATAAGATAACAAGGTTCTCATTCCGATGGTTAAATCTCCACTCTACCTCTTTT
>JAAYOB010000043.1 GCA_012520575.1 Candidatus Stramentimicrobium fermentans | reverse complement strand
GCTTATATCTTCTGGCAACATCGCACCCTTTGAAAAAGAGCAGCCGGTGTAATTTGCCGCCACTTTTTATCTTTTGCATAATTCCCTTGTACAAACTCTGCCAAATACGGGGAACAGTGCACATAACAGTGGGCTTTTCCATAAGCAGATCGGGCAGTAAGACTTGTTTAAACGGTTTACTATAAGCAGTAGAGGCACCTAAGCTTATGGCGCAATATTCCACGGTACGCTCGTAGATATGCCAGGAGGGTAAGACCGAAAGGAATCTGTCATTTTTATTAAAATCTCCTAAAGCAGCAGGGATATTATTGACATTATGCATAATATTACGATGTGTTAGCATGACACCC
This sequence comes from Candidatus Stramentimicrobium fermentans, assembly GCA_012520575.1. Lineage (GTDB taxonomy): Bacteria > Atribacterota > Phoenicimicrobiia > Phoenicimicrobiales > Stramentimicrobiaceae > Stramentimicrobium > Stramentimicrobium fermentans. The sequence continues at coordinate 17,760 of JAAYOB010000043.1, read as the reverse complement.
TTGGGGTCCGAGGTAGTTCCTGAGGTATAGATAATGGTAACTATATCATCAGGAAGGGCACGTTGCGCGATGTCTGAAAAACGATAATCACCTTTTTCAAGCAGTTTTTTACCCATTTCTTTTATGTTAGAGAAAGAATGGATAGCAGGTAATACGGTAATTGTGCCTTCTCTAATCAAGTGTACTTTCTGCCAAAGCTTTTCTTCTAATTCCTTGACACTGCCCATTTTAAAATCCGCAGCCAATTCCCCACCCTGTTTAGCGAGATATTGTTCTAAGAATAATTTTGCCCTTTCTGAGACTAATAATAACAGAGAATTTTCAGTTAACAGTGAATGGATTTTCTGATAGAATATACTGCTGATTATCCCTTCAATCTGGAAGGGCATTGCTTTCGCCCATTCAGGCGTTTCATCGAGTTCAGCAAATATTTTAACCGGTTCTAACAGAATTATTTTTCTAATATCGGGAAGCTGCTTAGAGACCTTCAAGTATTCTATTAAGGCTTTTTCTCCCTCTAAAATGACAGCAATAGAATCGGAATGTCCTAATTTAAAGGCAATATCCCGCCCATAGCTATTTCCGCTGGCGGGAACATCTATTGCACCAATGCCGATAATTGCCATATCACTGACAATCCACTCAAAACGATTTTCAGAAATTAAACCGATATGGTCGCCTTTTTGAAAGCCCAGTTCCAGTAAACCGGTGCCAAATTGACTAACCTCCTCATAAAAATCTTGAAATGTTATTACTCTAAATTGCTTATCCTCTTTTACTTTAAAAGCCGGTCGGTGTTTAAAGGTATCTCGGCTGTTGACCAGCATTTCATTTAAAGTTTGTGAAACCATACTAATTTCCCCCCCATATATCAGAAGATAGAAAAACAGATCTGTTCTTAGTACCAACTATTAATAGTAAGTATATATTTTTAAATAAAAAAAGTCAATATGGAAATTGTTAAGTTAAAAGTTAATAAATTTAAAGAGCAGAGGGAATTCTATTTTAGAATACATTTGTCAAATTTAAGAAAAGAGGGTAAAATATTATAAATTGCCTGAATTAAAATAGATTGCATCTCAGCCAAATAATAGAGCTAAGAATTTTGTAAATTTATTTTAGCTAGTAGTGCTGAAATAAACTATTGTGATATAATCATAATAATGGTCTTTCAATCCAGTCAACTCCGGTAGAATTTAATAATAATGTAGAATTAATAGTAATTACTTTCAAAGAAGCAAATTTCCCTTATTGTCTTAAAAAATAGTGCTAACAGCTATTACTGACAAATTAAAATTCAATTTGTCAAAAACAATTTAAAAAATAAGGTTTGGTTTTTTTAGTATACTATCTTTCTTTCTCAAATAAATAGTAAAACTATTATTGCAATAAACCAAAGATTAGCAATAAAAAGACTGTTTTGATATCTTGTGCGTTAAAAACAGGAGGTGCACTAGTTGCGAATTATTTCCATTGCCAACCAAAAGGGCGGAGTCGCCAAAACCACGACCGCTATTAATTTGGGAACTTGCTTAGCTGATTTTGGGAAAAAGGTACTTCTTATTGATATGGATCCCCAGGGACATACCACTATTGGTTTGGGAATAGAACCTAATGAGCTGGAAAGAACTATGCTCAATGTTATGGAGCCAGTCCGTTCTCCCAATAAACTGAATATGGAAGATGTGGCCATTAAAATAGAAAAATTTTCTAATGGCAACCTCTATTTGGCGCCTAGCAATATTGATTTTGCCAGTGCGGAATATAAACTAATCGACCAGATCGGTAGAGAAGATTTTTTAAATAACGGTATTCAAAATTGCCAAATTAGATTTGACTATATTATCATCGATTGTCCGCCCTCATTGGGCATTCTGACTATTAATGCTCTAAAAGCTTCCTATGAAGTTATTATCCCTATGCAGCCCCATTATTTCGCCTTGCGTGGTATAGAGGAATTTATGGAGACCATTAAAATTGTACACCAAAACTTACACCATTATTTAGACATATACGTTTTAGTTACCATAGCAGATACCAGGAGTAATATTGCCAAAGAAGTTATTGAGGAAACTAGAAATTATTTTAAAGAGAGAGTCTTTAAGACTATAATAAGGAAAAATATTGCATTGGTGGAAGCTTCCAGCCAAGGGGTTCCCATTATTTACTATCGTCCGAAATCTCATGGAGCTGAAGATTATATAGAACTTGCCGAAGAGGTGATTTCCTTTGAAAAAGAAAAAATTAGCGCGCGGATTTACCAGGATAATAGACTATAAACAAGAATTAATCAGGGATACTTCCCAAGGTTTGGATAAAAAACCAGATCCATCTCCTTATTCCAGACCCGATGATAGCAGTCTAATCTTTGACCGGATAAAAGAAAGGGTGCCTTTGCCGGCTCAAAAAAAAGTTGATAGCTTTGTTAACATCAAGGTGATTGGCATTGGGGGCAGTGGAAATAATGCTATTGAGGAGATAGCCAGCCACCGGATTAACGGTTTAGAAATGGTAGCCATTAATACCGATCTACAAACACTTTCTCTATCTCAAGCTACCCAGAAAGTGCAGATTGGTAAATTAACTACCAAGGGGTTGGGTGCCGGTGGTGACCCGGAAGTTGGTAAAAAAGCAGCCGAAGAGGATAGGAGTGCAATCGCGAAGGCGTTGGAAGGTTCAGATATTGTTTTTATAACCGCCGGTATGGGTGGAGGTACCGGAAGTGGTGCTGCCCCGGTGGTAGCTGAAATAGCTAAAAGGGAAGGAGCACTTACTATCGGAGTGGTAACACGCCCCTTCAGTTTTGAAGGTAAAAAAAGAATGGTACAGGCGGAGCAGGGGATAGAAAATCTTAAAAAGCAGGTTGACGCACTAATTACTATTTCTAATGACCGCTTACTCACTATGATTAGCAAGGATACCTCGGTTCGGGATGCCTTTGATATCACCGACCGGGTCTTACGGCAATCAGTTCAGGCGATTGCTGATCTGATTACTACTCCGGGATTAATCAACCTTGATTTGGCAGACGTGAAAGCAGTAATTCAAGATGCTGGATTTGCCTTAGTAGGTATTGGAATAGGACGGGGAAATAATAAAGCTGCTACAGCAGCCGAGGCGGCTATTTCCAGTCCCTTGCTCGAGGTATCTATCAAGGGTTCTAGCTCCATCTTGGTAAGTGTAACTGGGGGACTCGATATGAGTCTCTATGAGATAAATGAGATTGTCGACCTGATTTCAAAAGCAGCGGGCAGGGAGGCTAATGTTGTTTTCGGCGCCATCATTTCTGAGAATATGCAGGACGAAATAATGGTTACCGTTATTGCTACTAAACGTGATAAGGATATCATTGTACCGGAATATCAGGAAAAACTGGAGCAAGAGGATAATAGAAAGGAAAGCATTCCCACTTATAATTCAGATAGATTAACCGAAAGAACAATTCTAACAAAAAAAGGAGCAGAAGCGGAAAAAGAAGTAACCCTCGATGTCTATATGCCCGTAGAAGAAGATGATTTAGGTATGACTAAAAAATATAGGGATAGAGAGAATCTGAATATACCAACTTTTTTAAGAAAGAAATATAAAAGATTATAAATAAATATGAACAATACTATTTAATTTAGAGATTATTCCCTTTTAAATACCTATCCAATAGGGAAAATTTTGTGGAAATTGGACTTAATGAAAAAATCGAAAAGACAACAATTGTCATTTTCTACTTATGAAGCCTACCAAAAGATAAAAAAGAATGATCCACTAAAGCTTATTTTTGAATCAATCGAGTGGTCTTTTATCAGCCCTTTAGTCAAAGACTTTTACCCCGATAATAAAGGTCTTATCTATAGCCCGCTCTCCCTTTTTAAAGCTCAGCTACTCTTGTATTTAGGCGAAGCAGAATCAAATCGTCAACTAGCTGAAGCTTTGCGCTATAATACCAGGTATTGTGTTTTATGTGGATTTCATCACTTTACCAGAACCCCCGCACACTCTACCTTTTCCGCCTTTAGAAAAAAAATCGGAGAAGACCTGTTTTACAGAATTATTCATCGATTAGTAGCATACAGCACGCCTATGATTACAAAAAAAATCAAATTTGTTTCTCCCTATACTCTCCATATAGCGGTCCATTCAGAAGATGGAAAGTTGTTAAGGTGTAATTGTAAAGGAAAGTGTAAAATGGAGAGCATCTTTTCTGGAAATAATAAAGAGGTTATTAGGAAAAATTTCGCCTATAGTAATTATAAGATAAAGCTACATATAGATAAAGAGTCGGCAAAGCCGCTAGCGGCTGAGTTAAGACCAAAATAATTTTTTAAATTTAAAATATGAGAATATGAATATTTTGAAGAGATGGGGTAAAAAATAACATGCCTGAAATAATTACTACTGAGACTGCTCAGATACTAGCTAAAACAAATGTTGCCAGATTAATCGACCACACTGCACTGCGTCCTGAAGCGACCGGTGTACAGATCGAGAAACTATGCCGGGAGGCTTTGCATTACCATTTTTATTCAGTATGTATAAATCCATATTTTGTCCCTTTAGCCAAATCATTTTTAAGCGGTTCAAATGTTAAAATTTGTACTGTGATTGGTTTCCCCTTAGGTGTAACCCTATCCAGGGTGAAAGCCTATGAGACAGAAGAGGCCATCAAAGAGGGAGCACAGGAGATTGATATGGTAATCAATGTTTCCGCTTTAAAAGATAAAGATTATAAAAAGGTCAGGAAAGATATAGAGGTAGTTGTAAAATCAGCATCAGGATTAATCTGCAAAGTGATTTTAGAAAACTGCCTCTTAACAGACGAAGAAAAGATGGTAGGCTGTCAATTAGCGTTGCAAGCCGGGGCACATTTTGTGAAAACCTCCACCGGTTTTGATAAAGGAGGTGCTACCACTGCTGATATAGAATTAATGCGAGGTGTGGTAGGGGAGTACTTGGGAATTAAGGCTGCTGGCGGCATTAGAGACTACCAGACTGCAGTAAAGATGGTCGAGGCAGGTGCTACCCGAATTGGTGCCAGTCAGGGAGTGCAGATAGTTAATGGAAGTCCTTATGCTAATTTACCCGATGATAAAAAATGAGAGTTTTAAAATGAGGCTTTTGTCGTGGAATGTAAATGGCCTAAGAGCCATTTATAACAAGAATTTTAACATATGGCTGGGGCAGCCGGCGGATATTTATTGTATTCAGGAGACCAAATTGCAGCCAGAGCAGATCCCGGATGAGCTTATCAACAGACCGAACTGTTATAGTTTTTTTAGCCATGCTGAAAAAAAAGGCTATAGCGGGGTAGCCCTTTGGACCAAACAAAAGCCAATTGGTTTTTCAGATGCGATGGGGATACCACGCTTTGACGTCGAAGGGCGTTTTATGCGGTTAGATTTTCCCGAATTTGTCTTATTCAATATCTATTTTCCCAATGGTAAAGCCTCTCAGGAAAGACTACAGTATAAACTCGATTTTTACGAAACTTTTTTAAAGATGGCAGTCAGTTTACTGAAAGAAGGAAGACGGGTTATTATTTGTGGTGATGTTAATACTGCTCACAAAGAGATTGATTTAGCTCGGGCAAAAGAAAATGAAAAAACTTCCGGCTTTCTCCCTATCGAACGAGAATGGATTGACCGCTTAATTGAAGCGGGCTTTATCGACACTTTTCGATATTTTAACTCAGAACCGGATAATTACAGCTGGTGGGATTATAAGACCAGAGCCAGAGAACGCAATGTCGGCTGGAGAATTGACTACTTCTTTATCAGTGAAAATTTAAAAGATAATTTAAAATCCGCCTTTATTCAATCGGAAGTTGCCGGCTCTGACCATTGTCCGGTAGGTATTGACCTCTCTTTTGAGTCAGGCACAAGTTCACACTATGATTAAATTTATGCACTTTGCCGATATCCATTTAGGTGTAGAAAATTATGGACATATTGACAGTCAGACCGGACTGCATTCCCGCTTAAATGATTTTATCAAAACACTTACTGCTGCAGTAGATATTGGCTTGGAAGAAAAAGTTGATTTTGCACTCTTTTGCGGTGATGCCTATAAGAATAACAATCCCAATCCTACCCATCAGCGAGAATTTGCCCAACAACTTTACCGATTAAGCCAGGCGGGTATTCCAACTGTTTTAATCAATGGCAATCACGACAATCCTTTAGCTTTCGGTAGAGCCAGCTCTTTAGACATCTTTCAAACGCTCAATGTTGCCAATATCTATGTGGTGACTGAGCCCACTCTTCTTACTTTGCCCACTAAGAAAGGAAATATTCAAGTAGTGGGAATTCCCTGGCCTACTAAGAACCAGTATCTACTAAAAGAAGAATATCGAGATAGTGATTTACATGCTGTTAATAAAAAGATACAGCTACGGCTCATGAAAAGAATAACTGAATTGACCGAACAGTTAGAAGAAAACATTCCTAAAATATTGGCCGGACATTTAACAGTAGCTGAGGCGGTCTTCTCCGGTTCAGAAACCTATGCTTTATTGGGCAGTGACCCCTCCCTATCCTTACAATTCTTAAAGGATTCTCCCTTTGACTACATTGCTTTAGGGCACATTCATCGCTATCAGAATTTGAATTCTGATCATAAACTGCCCATAGTATATTGCGGCAGTATGGACCGCATCAATTTTGGCGAGGAGAAAGATGAAAAGGGGTTTTGTATAGGAAGTATAGATGAAAAGGGTAGAGTTGACTACGAATTTATTCCGCTTCCTGTGCGGAAAATGTTGACCTTAAATATAAAAATCGAAGATAGTGCTGAACCAACCAAGGATTTTATAGCAGAAATAGAAGAATATGATTTAAAAGCTGCATTAGTGCGTGTTAGTTATGAGGCAACTGATGAAGCAAATCAAGAAATAGATTTTAAAAAGGTCCGAGAAGCACTCAAAGAGGCATTTTTAGTGACCGGCATCAGCAGAAATACCACTAGGAAAGCTCCTGTTAAGAGAAGTACTTTATCCGAGGAGATGAATCTGTTTACCGCATTAAAAGAATACATTGATTTACAGAACTGGCAGAACTGGGATAAAGATCTAATCTCTTATGCCAAAAAACTGGAACAGGAATTATTCCGGGAAGAGGTACCGTCAGGAGGGGATGAGATATGATTCCGGTTACCTTACAAGTTTCTAACTTCTTAAGTTATGGAAAAGATGTTCCTGCACTTGATTTTACCCGGTTTAATATTGCCTGTCTTTCCGGAGGGAATGGGCAGGGGAAATCAGCCTTGCTCGATGCTTTAACCTGGGCATTATGGGGTGAAGGAAGAAAAGCTCAAACCGAGAGGAAAGCTGACCGAGGTCTGTTGAAGGTAGGAGAAAAGCAGATGTGGGTGGATTTGGTCTTTGATTTAGAGGTAGAGCGCTACCGGGTTATCAGGAAGTTTTCTTTAGTCAAAAGCCGGGGTATCAGTGAATTAGAATTTATGGTCTATGATTCTGAGAAGAATGAGTTTATTTCTCTATCCACCCCTTCCCTGAGGCAGACGCAGCAAAAGATTAATGGGTTGTTGAGGATGGACTATGATACCTTTATTAACTCTGCCTTTATTTTGCAAGGCAGAGTAGATGAATTTACCAGGAAAAGCGCCAGAGAACGTAAACAAATTTTGTCTGAAGTATTGGGCCTTTCACGCTACGAAGAGCTTTCCATATTAGCTCGTCGCCATTTCCGAGAATTAGATAAAGAGCTCAATATCAATCAGAGCAGACTAGAGCAGACTCAAATAGAGGTTGCTCAAAAAGAGACAGTGTTGGTAGAAATTAAGATAATAAAAGAACAGGAACAAAAACAGCGAATACTTTATCAGGAAAAGAAAGAAAAATTACAAAAATTGGAGCAAGAATATAGCCAATTGCATTTTAATAAGCAGCAGGCAGAAGAATTAATCGCACGACTTGCTACCGAACAGAAAGAATTGCAAGAATTAAAGAAAAGACAGGAAAGAATAGGGCAAAATATAAAAGAGTGTCAGCTGTTTATCTCCCAGGAAAATAAGATATTAGCGGATTATGACATTTATCTCCAATTAGCTCGGCAAAACCAGGAGATGCTTCAGTCGATGGAACAGTATCGCAAGTTAGAACAGGAAAAAAGGGAGATTGGAAATCGGATAGAAAACTTTAAAAATCGGCTTCGATTGGAATTAGGGCAGAAACAGGAAAAACAAAAAGAGCTCACCGAAAAAGTGAACTCTTTCACCTTACTGCAGTCGGAAATAAAGAAATTAGAATTACAAATAGCTAATTTCAATAATTTACAGAAAAAGAAGGAAAGTATCGAAGAAAAGGGTAACGCATTAGGGGTAAAGATAGAAAGCAAGAATGACCAGATAAAAAGATTAGAAGAAGAGAATACCGATAATAAGGAGAAGATTTCTCTGCTGGAAAAAGGTACCCAAGAATCCTGTCCTTTATGCTCTTCCCCACTGGATGAACCAAAAAAAGAAAAGATAATGATAACCCTAAGACAAGATATTGCTAAAAATAGACAGGAAGTCGGGAAATTAAATGATGAGCTTAAACAATTAAACCAGGAGAGAAATGTTCTACGAAAAGAGTACAAGAGAATATATGATGAACTTGTCCAGAAGGATGGTGTACAGAATAAGCTCAACAGTTGTTACCTGCTGGCTCAGGAAGTAAAAAAAGCAAATGTTCAGATGAAAGAGCTAGAGCCCGTCATAACAAACTTACAAGTTAAAATTAGAGAAGATCGGTTTGCTTTGTCTGAGAGGAAAAAATGGTCGGAAATAGAAGCAGTTCTAAAAAAACATGTCTATAATGATGAAAAATATCTCAATATTAATAGAGAGTTAGGGAATTTAAGAGGAGTTCCGCTACAAAGAGACAAATTATTAGAGGCTAAAAAGTCATTACTTAAATTGGATGATGAAAAGACAGCAATTACAAAGCAACATGATATTAAAAAGAAGAGCATAAACGAATTAAGAAAAAGCCAGGAAATATTAATGGAGAGTATAGCAAGAATTTCTGACGTGAAACAAGAAGTTTCGAAAGAAAAAGAATTTTTAGAGGGATTAGAAAAAGAGCAGAATCAGTTATTACTACAGATAGGAGCCGGACAGGAAAAGCTGGATAAGATTGAGCAATTTGAGCAGGAACAGAAGGAGATTGAAAAAACGGTTAGCCGGCTCTCCTATCAGAAAGATATTTATGGCAAATTAACTAATGCCTTTGGTAAAAACGGTATTCCTTCCATGATTATCGAAAATGCTATTCCTGAATTAGAAGAAGAAGCCAATACTATTCTGGCTAAGTTATCAGATGAACCTATCACTATCAGTCTGGAGTCCTTAAAGGAACTACAGAGCGGAGAGATGAGAGAGACCCTGGATATTAAGATTCTGGATGAGATGGGAGATAGGCCATATGAGCTTTACAGTGGTGGCGAGGCATTCCGTATTGATTTTGCTATACGCCTGGCACTCTCTAAATTATTAACTCAACGTTCCGGTGCACGTCTGCGAACCTTAGTGATCGATGAGGGTTTTGGAACACAGGATGAAGAGGGATTGCAAAAATTGATTCAGGCCATCAATGCCATTCAGCATGATTTTGACAAAATTTTGGTCATAACTCATCTGGCGCTGTTAAAGGATGCCTTTCCGGTACGGATTGAAGTCTGGAAAGACCCGGTCTTAGGGTCGCAATTTCAGATGGTACATTTATAATTTTCCGGTCATTCTGTCTTCTTCTCTTTTCTTAACAGAGCAGCGCGCTTTATGGCCGAAGAGCCATATTTTTCCTGTATCTTATCGACTGAAGAAGTCAACTTTTTCCATTTTTCTTCCCCATCCCGGTTGTCTATTAAGCTAAGCTGCCGGGGCTGGATGTCCTGCTGCAGAGAGGAGAGCTTGACACCCAAAAGACGTATACCCGGTTGCCTGATACTGATGGAATTCATGAGTTCTTTGGCTGTCTGGTAAATGGTATTATCCAGATTAGTAGCTCTGGGCAAGGTAATAGATTTTTGCACGGTTATAAAGGGTGCAAAACGCACCTTTAGAGTAACAGTCTTGCCGGCATAGCCCTGTTTACGTGTGGTATAGCCGATTTTTTGGCTCTGTATTAACAATACCTTATATAGTTGCTCCAGGTCTGTTATATTTTCCGAGAAAGTCGTCTCTCTACTGATTGATTTTACCTCTTCCGGACATACTACCTGACTATCGTCAATGCCCTGTGCCAGCAATTTTATCTTAGGCCCATTTTCTCCCAGGATGGACTGCAGTATCATATCAGGCATACTTACCAATTGTCCTATCTTAAATATCCCGGCACGGTTCAGTTTTTGTTCGGTTTTATCGCCAATTCCCCATAGTTTGGCGACCGGTAAATCTGCTAAAATTTCTGCAACCCGTTCATCAGGAAGAACAAAAAACCCATCCGGCTTACCTAAATTGGTGGCAATCTTAGCCAGAAATTTGTTAGAGGCAATCCCTGCTGAGACGGGGAGATGCAGCTCTTCTTTTACTTTGGTTTTAATCTTTAAGGCAATCTCTTCAGCTGTGCCAAAGAGTGCAGTACAGGAGGTAACATCCAGAAAAACCTCATCAATGCTCACCGGCTCCAAAAAAGGAGTATAAGAACTGCATATATGGAAAAATTGTTGTGAAACAGTACGATAAAGGTCCATTCTAGCTGGGGTAAAGATTGCCTTAGGGCATTTTTGCCGGGCTTCCCAGATAGGCATGGCAGAATGAACCCCACATTTTCTTGCCTCATAAGAGGCGGAACAGACCACTCCACGACGGGACAATTCCCCGTTTTTATTGAAAATGCCGCCCACAATAAGCGGTTTTCCGGCATATTTGGGGTTAGCCCGCTGTTCTACCGAGGCGAAAAAAGCATCTAGATCGAGATGGATAATGGAGCGCTTTCGGATTTTGTCCATTTTGACAGACCTTCCTTTTTTAATCATATATAGCTTTACCTATAGCCTGTTTTAATCGATCAGAAAGGTAGTTTGATAATTTGCTGCATTATTATTTTTCCCTCAGGATATATGATATGTCTTTACTTGCTGCCGCAGCAGTTTCATAAGCATTAATGCGTTTTTGGCAGCTTTGCCCCTGTAATGATTGTTCATAAAGATATACTGGTCAGTAGTTTTGCCGGCAATCTGCTTAATACGAGGCACCCATTCTTGCAGCTCTTCTTCACTGTAGAGATAATCATAGCGCTGATAAGCCTGTTCATGCTGCCACCATTTTTCTTTATTGCGTCCGTGAAAACGGATATAGCCCAGTTGAGAGGTGGCTGTTGCCAGCGGGGGAATCAATCCTTTTAAGGGCGGTTGATCTACCGCACAAAATCCGATGTCATTCTTTTTCAGAAAATCAAATACAGAATCTTTTATCCAACAATTATTACGAAACTCTACAATTAAGGGAAGTTCTCTCATCTTTTCTTTTAGGTAGGAGAGATAATCCAGGTTGGTGCTATTGTAATGGAAAGAATAGGGGAATTGAGCTAAAATGCACCCCAGTTTATTAGTTTCCAACAGAGGCTTCAGAGAAGCATTAAGCTCCCGGTAGAGAGTTTCATTTTCCACCCGGGTGTGAGTCATTGCTTGATTCGCTTTTACAGTAAATTTAAAGTCAGCCGGAACTTTTTCTCCTATACGGCAGAAGGCGGCCGCCGGCATAATACGGTAATAGGAGGAATTAATCTCTACGGTATTGAATTGGCGGGCATAAAGGTTTAACATATCCCCTTTGGCAGTATTCTCAGGATAAAATACACCCACCCAATCCTCATAGCTGTAGCCGGAAGTTCCTATATAAAGCATAATTTCTGTACTCTTTACTTCTTTCCATTAAATCTGCGAATAACACCGATTACTTTGCCTAAAATGGTTATATCCTTGGTGATGATGGGTTGATATGCCGGGTTAGAGGGCTGTAGAGTTATTTTATCCCTGTTTCGGTGTACTCTCTTTACTGTAACCTCTTCCCGATTGAGCAGGGCGATAACAATATCTCCATTATCGGCACTGTTCTGAGGATGGACCAGGACATAGTCTCCATCTAAAATATGGTCACCGAGCATACTATCTCCCTCTACCCGTACCAGAAAACTATCTTCCGTACCGGCTAATTCTTCCGGTACCGGGATTACCTCGGTATATTCCTGTAAGGCGAGCAGAGGGTTACCGGCGGCAACCTTACCTACCAGAGGAATATTCCGGGTTTGAGGCAGTAATTTAATAGCCCGGGTCTTCTCTTTTTCTCTCCGTATATAACCCTTCTTTTCTAAAATCTTGAGGTATTTGAAAGCAGTGGCGGAGGATTGTACGCCCAGAGCTTCACACAATTCCCGCACAGTCGGTGGATAGCCGGTCTCCTGAATCCTGATACGGATAAGCTCTAAAGCTATCCTCTGTTTTTTGGTAAGAGTCCCTCTAGGATATGCCATAATCCTGCTCCCTCAAAATATCTTTAGCGGTACCAAGTCGCTAAGTAATTTCATCATAAAGTAAACATATGTTCACGTCAAGTGTAGACGAAAATGTTATTGCAGAATCTTACTGTCCAACCGGAGCCAGAATAGTATACCAGTAATCAATTTGCGGAATAATCTATGACAGGCAATAATTACTGTATAGTAAAGGAACCGGTGACATTCACCGGACTGACCAGGGTATCATACATGGGTGACGCCTTCAAAGCCAGGTCATGGACTTTTTGCAGCTCTTCCTGAGAATGTTTGGTCTTGACCTCTATCTTAAAATTAACAGTCTTAAAACCGGTATGTTTCTTATCATTTTCATCGGTCCAGCCGCCAGGAATTATCTCTCCCTCAATTTCTATCTTCAGCCCCTCAATTGCCACTTCTAAACGTTGAGCAGCATAAAGATAGGCAAAAATGAGACAGCCTCCTAGGGCTTGCAAAGTTACTTCTGCCGGTTTGGGTCCTAAGTTGGTACCGCTCTCATCCTCAGGTTTATCCAAGAGTAATTTAAATCCCCTGGTTTCACTTTCAATTTGAGTCCCTTCCAGCCACACAGAATTAACTTTAAATAACTTAACCATAAAATACCCCCTTACTGAAACTAATTTCTTTTTATTATACCTGATTTATAGTTGAAAGAGTATCTTAAAACCTCATTTAAATAACAAGAGAGTAAAATTGCTTTTTATTATCCAAAGATTGGGGATACCATTTGATTAAATAATAGAGTCGGAAGAGTATAATAATTCTTAAAATAGTTCGCTAAAATAAAGTACAGTTGTTAAAATAGGAATAAAAGAAAAAGATATTAAGCATAGAATAAGTCCATTTTATACTAAAATAGAAATTCTCTCTTTAAAAGTTAAGGGGGTTCAAAATGATAAAAAAAGTAAATGGCTTGTCCAATATATATCCGGTTTGGAATAGATTAGAGGAACACTACCAGGAGATTAAAGGAAAAAATCTGCGCCAGCTGTTTACCGAAAATTCACAGCGGAGTAAAGATATGGCAATAGAGGAAATGGACATCTATTTTGATTATTCTAAAAACAGGGTCACATCCGAAACCATAGGGTTGCTGCTAAAGTTGGCACAAGAGGCAGATTTACCAAAACACATTGAGGCGATGTTTCAAGGAGAGAAGGTTAACTTTACCGAAAATAGAGCTGCTCTACATACTGCCCTGCGTATGCCCAAAGGTTCATCTCTATTGGTAGAAGGTGAAGATGTAACAACAAAAATCCATCAAGAACTGGAAAAAATGGCAGATTTTGTCGAAGAGATACGTGATGGAAGTTGGCGAGGGTTTACCGGAAAACCCATCAGAAACGTCATTAATATCGGAATTGGCGGTTCTGACCTGGGTCCTCGAATGGCACATGAGGCACTCCGCTTCTATAGTGCACGTAACATAAACTTTGCCTTTATTTCCAATGTGGATGGCACTGATTTTAGCGAGACCGTTCAGGGTCTTGACCCGGCAGAGACTTTATTTATAATTTCTTCCAAAACTTTCACTACTACCGAAACGATGACGAATGGATGCACTGCCCGAGACTGGCTGCTGGAGCGATTAAAAGATGAAAACGCTATCAGCAGGCACTTTGTGGCTGTTTCCACCAATCAAACCAAAGTCGAAGATTTCGGCATAGCACCTGAAAATATGTTTGTCTTCTGGGATTGGGTCGGTGGGCGCTATTCACTATGTTCCGCCATCGGACTTTCTACCATGATAGCTATAGGTCCGGACAATTTCTATTCCTTGTTAGAGGGATTCCATCAGGTTGATGAACATTTTCGCCATACCCCTTTAGAGAAAAACATACCGGTACTTATGGGGTTGCTCTCTATCTGGTATAACAATTTCTTTAATTGCCAGACTGCAGCCATTCTTCCCTATGAGCAATACCTAAAACTGTTTCCGGCTTACCTGCAACAGTTAACTATGGAAAGTAACGGTAAAAATGTAGACCGAGAGGGGAGGGCTGTTACTTATCAGACCGGACCCGTCTATTGGGGAGAGGTAGGTACCAATGGACAGCATTCCTTCTATCAGTTGATACATCAGGGAACCAAAATGATTCCCTGTGATTTTATTGCTTTTTTAGAGCCGTTGTATAATATCATACCGCATCACGAGCTGCTCCTCTCCAATGTCTTTGCCCAGGCAGAGGCTTTGGCATTTGGCAAGACCGCAGAAGAATTAAAAGAAGAGGGGATAAGCAAAAAACTGATACCTTTTCAAACAATGCCCGGAAACAATCCTTCCAATCTGATTCTATTAGATAAATTAACACCCGCCAATTTAGGGAAATTAGTTGCCCTTTATGAGCATTCCGTCTTTACCCAGGGAGTCATCTGGCGCATCAATCCTTTCGATCAATGGGGAGTAGAGTTAGGCAAAAAGCTGGCATCAAAAATTGTACAGGAACTTCGGAATCCACATAGCAGTGACTTACAGCATGACAGTTCAACCGCCCAACTTATCCGTTGCTACTGGAACCGAAAAAAATAAATTATTTTGGTGTATCAATATCAAATTATTTATTTCATTTAGATCAATGTAAGTTGCTTTCAACTGAAGTTAAAAATAAGTATTGCACTCTGATAATAATAACAGGTATTATGAGACTCAGGAAATCTATTCATACCGTGTATAAGATCCAATGCCATATCCTCTTGTATAACACACATCCTTAAGGAAAAATACTCTTGAAAAGGAGTAATAAGGCTATCTTAATATAAGAATGTCAGAGATAAAAAAATATTATCCGGATTGGTAATTCTTAGAAATAGGCATAGATCTTAATCATATACATTCGTATATGGTCATTCCTAAGTATATGCTTGAGTATAAAGCAACAGAGACCATAATGTTTTAAAGAAAGTCTACCAGTATGATGGAGGTATATTGGCTTAAGATTTGCTCTGTCTTAACAGCCTGCCTCAATGATAAAATCATCGAGGCCTACATTATGATACAAGAAGAAGATACAGGAAAGACAGAGCCTGAATTTCAAGAGTACCATGCCTGTAAGGGTGCGAGGTGTCTAATACGCATAATAAAAAGGGGTCAGCCATTGAAATGCTGACCCCTTACTTTTTATAGCTATCTGGATCTAAAAGATTTTATCAATACCATTCTGAAAAATTAAGATAGTGTTTCTTCGATTTCAAGAATGGTAACTCCTCTCTTTTTTAGTTCCGCGATCATTTTTTCATAGTTTGCCCCCAAAAAGGCATCCTCAGGTGCTATGATTCCTTTTTGTTTAATCTCACCATTTCCTAACATCATAGCAGCGATTGATGCAGTGAATGCCGTTACTCTTCCCATGGCAGAAATGTTGTTTTCGACATCCGCACCTTCCCACATATAATAATTAAATCTGGTATTTTTCCCATTCTTAATACCGGTAACGGTGCTCCACATAACGCAAATATCAGTTTCTCCTTCTTTAGGCTGCAGCTGTGGTGTTAATAGCTGGCTTAAAAATTCACGTGGAGCAATCTTACAATTTTTAAAATCCACTGGTTCAGTGTTAAGTAATCCACATTCTTTAAAAGTCTGGATACCTTCCCAATGACCGGGCCAGCGTATGGTCTTTTCGTAACAGTCAAGTAACTCAGGACGGGTATGCAGCAAGCTGGGCATACCGGGCGTAATAGCACATTCTAATTGTTCATGTATTCCCAATTGGTTAAATTCAAATTTTTCTAATTCAGTTGCCGCATCAGCCAAAATGACTTTTCCATCTTTTCGGATATCGACTTTTATCATGTATTGGCGCAGCACATGGTCAAATGCCCAGGTAATCATATACCTCAATGGATGATTTCTACTATACTCCGGTGCAGGTATACCTCCGCAACGGGCAATGGCAGATACAGCTCTATCCAATTTACTGATGCCTTCACCTATGGTAAAATTTGTAATCCCCGGAGCAAAACCGGCTCCATCAACAAAGCTAATTCCTTTATCGATAGCTTTTTGATGTAAATGCTCTCCATATTCCGCAAGACTCATGCCCTCTGGTATATTAAGGCCCTCAATTTCAAAAGCATCCGGCTTGCGGTGATATTCTTCCAGAATGTCTACAATATTTACCCCGGCATTTATAGCCAGTTCAGCAGCTTGGTAACTGGTGCTTCTATCAGGAAGGGTAAATACACATATATCATATTGCCGTATTATTTCAAGAGCCTCTTCCTGTTTGTGAACATCTAAAATATGGGCAGACACTTTATTGCTGCCAATCCATTTTTTTACCTCTTCCAGGGCACCCCCATTACGACCGGCAATGCCGATAGCTTCTACCTGATAATTGTCACTGTTTTTAGCTAAATCCCAGGCAACAGTAGCTCCCATTTTCCCTGAACCACCAAAGACTAAAACTTTCATATACTCCTCCAAAATTATATTTTCTGAACAACCAGATAATTAGATTGTAGTTTATAAAAACTAATGTATTAGAAACAATAAATGTAGAAAATTCACATTAATGAGTTTTAAAATAAATAATCTGAATCTTGGAAACACAAACTTTTTTAATTATATAGGGATTAATATTAAAAAATCAACTACAAATTAACAATTTCAGTTAATAGCTGGTAAAATGTCATGCGGACATATTATTATGTATTCAAAGAGTCCTTGGGTAAAAAGTGTTTTCTATTTAAAAGATTCTTGTCAGCAACCAGCCATTTTTAAAGAAATATCTTTATTTATAAGTAAGTGACAATGATTTTTTCCTTTACAAATAAGAAGTTGTTAAGATATTGATTGGGGCTTATCGTTTTGAATTTATTTATAATTTGTACTATTTTCAAGTCATGTTTGCACATTTAGTCCAAATTAGGCTTAGAAAATTGGTCAAGATTGTCTCAGCCGGTGAAACCTTGTCAAAATTAGTTTGTATCATTAATGATAAAGAGCGAACCGCAGGCAGGACAGGTGTTGGAGCAGCAATGAGGTCAAAAAATTTGAAAGCAATTACAGCAAGTTAGTGAGCGTTTTGCCAATTTAAAGAATGGAAATATTTTCTAGGCTCCTATTTTACTTGTTTCAAATTTTACCATATTTCTTCTGGAATCCTTTAATAAGGACCCTTTGAGAATACGCCATTAATTCTAAAAATATCCAAATAATTTCCATATTTTTTCTTGACAACTCCCAAATTGTCTGTTACTATCTAATTTGCCCTTTCCTTAGGCCGAATGAAGCCATACTTTAAGGGGGGGGCAGATTATGTTCTTTGATAACG
>JAAYOB010000007.1 GCA_012520575.1 Candidatus Stramentimicrobium fermentans | reverse complement strand
CAAAAGATTCTTTTGGTTCCTTATTGGCTGCCGGCATTACCTCGCTAATTGTGTTCCAAGCTCTGGTAAATATCAGTGTGGTAACTAAATTAATTCCTACTACCGGCATTACTCTGCCCTTTATTAGCTATGGGGGTTCTTCTCTTATTTTGAATATGTTTTGCTGCGGAATCCTGCTCAATATCTCTAAAAATATTTCCATACCAGATGAGGTTTTGTAATTATATGAAAATTATCATTACCGGCGGAGGAACAGGGGGGCATATCTACCCGGGTATAAGCTTGGCACAGGAATTTAAGAGGCGAGATGGTAGTAATGAGATTATTTTTGTAGGAGCAGAGCACAAAATGGAAGCAGAGATAATACCGCGAGAAGGGTTTCGGTTCTATGGCTTAAGAGTAAAGGGTATAGAAAGGAAATTCTCTTTAGCTAACTTATCTTCTCTATGGCTTTTTTTGAGTTCCCTAATAACTTCTTACCGGATAATAAAAAAGTTTAAGCCGGATGTGGTAATTGGAACCGGGGGTTATGTCAGCGGGCCGGTTGCACTGTTAGCCTCCCTTATGGGAATTCCTACCTTCATTCAAGAGCAAAACTTAATACCGGGCATTACCAATCAGTTTCTGTCTCTAACTGTCCGAAAAGTGTTGGCAAGTTTTCCGGAATCACAAAAGTATTTCTGGAGGAAGAATCGAGTTGTTTTTTTTGGCAATCCTGTTCGGGAAAATACTTGGCAAGGCAACAGAGCTAATCTAATAAAAAAAACAAAATTGAGTTTAAATAAAAAAACTATATTGGTTTTTGGGGGAAGCAAAGGAGCCAGCGCCATTAACCAAACACTGCTGACAAGTTTAAAGCTAATAGATAAAGCACTCTGGATGCAATGGCAGGTACTGATTGTCAGTGGCAAAGAAGATTACTTTAACTTAAAAGAAGAGGCGGTACATTCAGAATATAAAGGGCAAGTGGAGGTAATGGATTACCTGCATCAGATAGGGGATGCCTATGACCTGGCAGACTTGGTGGTATGCCGGGCTGGAGCTACCACAGTCGCAGAGATTACCGCTAAAGGGTTAGCGGCAATATTGATACCCTATCCCTATGCTACCGGAAATCATCAGCTGTACAATGCCCGATTTTTAGAGGCTAATCGGGCAGCGGTGGTCATTACAGAAGAGGACCTGACCGATGAAAAATTAGCCCGGGAATTAGTAAAATTAATGTCAGATCAGGAAAGATTGTCGGCAATGGCTCAAAATAGTAAAAAGTTGGGCAAACGTGGAGCAGCTCGAGATATAGTTGAGGGAATTTATGATAGTATTCAAAGTAAAACTTTTTCCTAAAATGGTATTTGAATAATGATTAAAATAGGGTAAACTATTAGATGAAAATAGTAGTTCTATCAACTGACTATACAGGAAAATTATGAATAATAAAGATAACCACATTCACTTTATAGGAATTGGCGGAGCCGGAATGAGTGGCATTGCTTCCCTCTTATTGGAGCTGGGATACCGGGTTAGCGGTTCCGATCTGCAAACTAATATATCCACCAAGAGATTAAGCGATAAAGGCGCCCAAATTTATAAAGGCCATAGTGGTAATCATGTATTGGGAGCAAACCTTGTAGTAACCTCCTCAGCTATAAATAAGGAAAATGAAGAAATCCTGGCTGCTCTGAAGAATAATATTGAAATAATTCCCAGGGCAGAAATGCTTTCCCGAATTATGAACCAAAAATACCGTATCGCAATATCAGGTACTCACGGCAAGACTACCACTACTTCCATGATTAGCATGCTGTTGGAGGGTATGCATTTGGAGCCTACAGTGGCTATCGGTGGGGAGGCTAATGATATTGGCGGAAATGCTAAACTGGGCAGAGGAGATTATATGGTGGTGGAAGCCGATGAGAGCGATGGTTCTTTTTTATTGCTCAATCCCAATTTCGTAATTGTGACCAATATTGAAAACGACCATTTAGATTATTACGCTAATCTTGAGAAAGCTAAGGACAGTTTCAAGCTTTTTTTAAAGAAGGTTCCTGAGGATGGTTTTCTGGTATATGGCTGGGATTGCCCTAACGCCAGAATGATTTGCAGTGAAATATTTGATAAAAAGAGGATTATTTCTTTTGGCTTTGGACAGAATGCTGATTTGAGGGCTGTCAACTCCTGCCTATTTAAAAATTCTTCCACCTCTGATATTTATTTAAGAAAACATAAATTAGGAACTCTAAGCCTGCATGTGCCCGGCTATCACAATATCTCTAATGGACTTGCTGCTGTTGCTACCGGTATAGGGCTGGGGCTAAAATTTGAGGATATTGCGGAGATACTATCCTATTTCAAGGGCGTCAAAAGAAGACAAGAGATTATTTTTCGGCTTAATGATAGATTTATGATTATCGATGATTACGGACATCACCCTTCAGAGATAAAGCTAACCCTGCAAGCCATCAGATTGGGATGGCCGGAGCATAGGATTATTACTGTTTTTCAGCCACATCGTTACAGCAGAACCAAGTTATTATTAAAGGATTTTGGCTCTGCTTTTCATGATTCTGATGTAGTCATTGTTAATGATATCTATTCGGCTAATGAAAAGCCTATCCCTAATATTTCGGGAGAACTGGTATACCGTGAGATAAAAAAACAGAAAGAGAAAGGCATTAACTACATTCCAGATAGAAAAGAGACCGTTTCTTTTTTAAAAAATATGGTAACAGAGGGAGATATTGTGATAACCATGGGAGCAGGCGATATATGGCAGACCGGTGTAGAGCTGATGAAAAAGGTACAATCCCATGAATTAAAAGTAGGAATTGACCATTAATGCTTGATAAGGAATTAATTTGGAAGGAAATAAAGAGTCACCGACTGGAAAAGGACATTAACCGTGATGAGGAAATGAGAGCCCATACCTCCTGGAAAATCGGCGGCAATGCCGATTTTTTTTGTATCCCTGCGAATCAGGACCGGCTGAAAAAAATTCTACTCTTTGCCCAAAATTACGGAGTACCGACCTACATTATAGGCAACGGAACTAACCTATGGGTACCGGATGAAGGTCTGAGGGGCTTAGTGGTTAAGATTGCTCATACTATCGACAAAGTGGAATATTCTGGTAAAATGATAAAAGCGGGAGCCGGTATTTTATTACCGTCTCTGGTTAGAAATGCGGTGAAAAATGGGCTGGGAGGGCTCGAATTTGCCGCCCACATTCCCGGTACCTTAGGCGGTGCCATCCTGAACAATGCCGGTTTTGGGAAAGATTCCATGGCAGGTATTGTGCATGATATTACTCTGTTTGATTATAAGAATGGTCTGATTAAAAGGCTTGACCGGGGACAATTTTCCTTTTTTTATCGAGGCATAGACTTGGGAATTAAAGAATTTGTGGTATTAGGAGCAAGTTTGTCCCTATCTCCCCAGGAAAAAGAAAAGATTTTTTTAAAGATTGAACAGCTCTATAAACAAAGAAAGGCAAACCAGCCCATTAATTTTCTGACCGCAGGATGTGTTTTTAAAAATCCTGTTCAGAAACCGGCTGGATATCTTATTGAAAAATCGGGAGCCAAAGGGATTACTATAGGTGATGCTCAAGTTTCTTCCAAGCATGCCAATTTTATTATTAATCTCGGTGCAGCTACAGCCAATGATATATTGCAGTTAATTGAAAAAATAGAGGATATGGTTGAAAAAGCCTTTGGTATAAAACTGGAGAGAGAGATTGATTTTATCGGACCAATACCAGGTTCTGGAAGATAATGAAGAAGAATCTTCTGGTGAGGGGAAGCTAAGGAGTAGCAGAAAATATAATTTATTTAAAATTTTGATGCTTTACATTGTTATAGGGTTTTCCGGTTGGATTGTATTTTCCTTTATGTTTACCTCTTCCTGGTTTGATGTATCCCGAATTACATTTCGAGGGAATTATTATCTTAGCAAAGACGCTATTTTAGAGCAGGCTGAAATAAAGGGTTCTCATAATATCTTTCATTTTGATATTAAAGGAACACGTGAAAAAATACTAAAAAATCCTTGGGTTCAAGAAGCCGTCTTGAAAAAAGTATTACCCAATCACTTGGATATTAACATTAAAGAACGCAAGCCGGGAGCCCTTATCTATGCCCATAACCGTTATTATTTGGTTACGGAAGAAGGCATAATTCTGGAACGCTTTGAACAGCTGAATACTGATTTCAGACAGTATCTGATAACCGGCCTGGATGTTGGCAATAGACGACCGGGAGAAGTTATTGATAATCGAGAATATTTAGAAATACAAAGAATAATCTATGGACTGGATAACCTTTTCCCCGGACAATTTTATAAGATACAAATCATTTCCAAAGATGAGTTCTTAATCTTTCACAGCAATAATAAGATAAAAGTTAGAATAGAAAATGGAGAGCAATTGATAAATGAATGGTATTTATTGGAATCGGCCTTGCAAAAAGTTAACCAGGAAGAAATACCACTGCAGGAAATTAATATGAAATATAAGGAAAGGCTATTGCTAATATTGAAAGAATAGCTGTTCTAGATAATAACTGCATTACTTTAGGCAGGTAAATGAGTAATAATAATTATTTACCGGAGCAGATAGGAGGATATTTATGAGAGGTGAAACACTATTAGTCGGTTTGGATATCGGAACCGATAAGACTAATACACTTTTAGCCGAATTGGGAGAAAATAATAGCTTAGAGATTGTGGGGGTAGGTTCAGCCCCTTCCAGAGGGATTAAAAGAGGAGTTATTATTGATCTGGAGCAGGCTGCTGAGGTAGTAAGCGAATCGGTAGGGCAAGCAGAACGGATGGCCGGCATACAGATTGATTCAGCTGTAGTAGCAGTTAACGGCAGTCATATCTCCTCTTTTAACAGCCAGGGAGTCATAGCTATTTCGGGGGAGCATTCTGAGATAACAGAAAATGATATTGAAAAAGTAATTGAGGCTGCCCAAGCTGGAGTAATCGCTCCGGAAAGGGAGTTGATACATATTTTACCCAGAGAATTCATATTAGATGGACAGAAGGGTATTTTGGATCCTTTAGGGATGTCCGGTTCCCGTCTGGAAGGAAAAGTACATATAGTGACCGGTTCAGCAACCGCTATTCAAAATCTATTAAAGTGTTTGGAAATTACTGAAATAGAGGTAGATGATTTGATATTTGGCAATTTAGCCTGCGGCAATGCTATTTTGAATAAGACCGAAAAAGAATTAGGCGTTCTACTTATCGATATGGGAGCCGGTTCCTCTGATATATCAATCTTTATCAATGATAATATGGCTTATTCTTCCATATTACCCTTGGGGGGAATACAGGTTACTAATGATCTAGCTATAGGTCTGAAGGCTACTATTGAAGAGGCAGAAAGGCTGAAGATTAAATACGGCAATGTGATGGAAAACTATATCTCCCCGGATGAAGTAGTCGAAATTAACCGGGAGAGCGGGGCAACAAAAGAAAAGGTGGCCAAGAAATTTATAGTTGATATCATAGAGCCCAGAGTACATGAAATTTTTAGCCTAATTAAGGAAGAATTGGAGCGAGCAAATTACTTAAATAGTATCACTCAAGGGGTGGTATTGACTGGTGGTTGCGCTCTTCTGCCCGGAATTGTTGATTTAGCAGCAAAAGTATTCGAAACTAATGTACGGATTGGAAGACCTAATTACCAGGGGGCCCTAAGTGACTTGGTTAACGACCCTCGCTTTTCTACGGAAATGGGGTTACTGGAGTATGCGTTAAAAGCGTCAATTGTTGGTTCTCCTAGAAAAAATAAAAGACAGAAAGGTATATCTTTTTTGATCAAAGCAATTAGTTGGTTACGAGATTTCTTTTAAAATATAGCTTGAGAGAAAAGAATATTAATTTAAAGATAATAAAAGAATAAAAGAAAGAATGGAAGGAGGGTTAATTTTTGAGTAACATACCAGAAAAAGCTGATTCATTCGTATGCATCAAAGTTATTGGCGTGGGCGGCGGCGGAGGGAATGCGGTTAACCGTATGATTGAAGAGGGGATAAACGGAGTTAATTATGTTTCTGCCAACACAGATGCCCAAGCACTGGCTCTTTCCAATGCCGAACAGAAGATCCAAATAGGTACACGGATTACTATGGGTTTAGGCAGTGGTTCTAATCCCGAAATTGGCAAAAGGGCTGTAGAAGAAGATAAGGATAAAATTGGCAAGGCATTAGAAGGGGCAGATATGGTCTTTATTACTGCCGGTATGGGTGGTGGAACCGGTACCGGTGGTAGTCCGGTTATTGCCAAAATTTCGAAAGAATTGGGTGCTTTGACTGTGGCGGTAGTTACCTTACCTTTTTCTTTTGAAGGCATAAAGCGACAAAAACAGGCTCTGGAAGGTATTACTTTATTAAAGGAGCATGTGGATACTTTAATTGTTATTCCTAATGATAGATTATTGCAAATTACCACTCAGGATACTCCCGTTTTAGAGGCATTTAAGGTTGCCGATGAAATTTTACTGCATGGTATCCGGGGAATTTCAGAGATAGTGGTGGAATCGGGATTAATCAATGTTGATTTTGCTGATGTCAAGATGATTATGGAAAGTGCCGGTACTGCCATTATGGGAATAGGTCGGGCAACTGGTGAAAATCGTGCGGCTGAGGCAGCTTATAATGCAGTAAACAGTTCTCTGTTAGGTACAAAAATAACCAATGCCAAGGGTATTTTATTTAATATTTCTGGTGGTAAGAATATGACCCTCTATGAAGTTAACCAGGCTGCTGAAATAATTCAGGAAGCTGCCAATAACGATGCCAATATTATTTTTGGGGCAGTAGTGAATGATGCTCTTGGTGAAGATATTAGAATTACAGTTATTGCCACCGGTTTTGATGAAGCTCACTCTGAAGAAGAGATACCCACAGAAGAGGAAGGTCCAGAACAGACAAGGGTTAAAGAGGTACAGGGTGTAAATGAAAAAGCGGTTATTGAAGAAGCCGGTCAGAATGACTTAAACTATGAGGATTTAGAAGTTCCGACATTTTTAAGGAAAAAAAGATAATTCATATAAGGAGAAACCTCTCCTGAATCTTTTAATATAAACCCTCTAATTTGGCCATTTTTAGCTGTACAAAGATAATAAAACAGAAAAATGAAAGCAAGGAGAGTATGACAAAAAAGAGTTTTAATTCCTCCGGTGCGAATATTTTTAATTAAAAAAAGTAGAGTATGAAGAATTAATATTGTGCTCTACTTTTTCTTTTTATGTTATAAACTATGGTAGCTAAAGATAAAGAGGAGTATCTATGTGTATCAAGAACCACCCCATCTTACACTTCACCTCTGGCAATACTGTCACCTTCACTTTTGAAGGAAGGCAGATGGAGGGCTACTCCGGTGAACCTATAGCTGCCGCTCTCGCCGCAGCCGGTTACTGGATATATGGGAGCAAAGTTTGTAGACTCGGTATCCCCATCTACACCTCTACCACCTTATAAGGAGGTAAAGGTTACCCTTGAGGTAACAGGCGCTGTTATCGCATCACTCGATGAGAAATTTAATTATATTCCCGGTACCGAAAGAAACTTAGAAGTAGATACCATCTGTCTCGCTGTAGGCCTCTCTCCTTTAACCGAACTGCTCTTTCAGACCGGGTGTGAGATGCGTTACATACCGGAACTCTGCGGTTATGTAGCCTTACGGGATGAGAACCTGAAAACATCACTTGACCACATTTATATTGCCGGTGATGTCACCGGGATAGAGGAGGCCAGTTCCGCCATGGTCGAAGGGCAACTTGCCGGACTCAATACAGCAGCAAGCCTGGATTTCGCTCCCCCTAATTATTATGAATTAAACCAAGCCTTTAAGGGAGAATTAGCCCAATTGCGTCACAATGAGATAAGCAAAGTTATTCTGCGTGGAATAGAGAAAGCCACACTCAGAAAAGGAGGAAGCCATGTCTGTAGCACATAGCGGTATACCGGATCAGGAAGAGATAAAAAGAGTTACACCTCCTGCCGATATTCTCGCTAAGAAGCCGTCAGTTATGGTAGAATGCTTTCAGCATATCCCCTGTGATCCCTGTGCAGCCAGCTGCACTTTTGGGGCAATACTCCCCTTTGCCGATATCAATGATCTGCCCCAGATAAACTATGACAAATGTATCGGCTGCGGACTCTGTATCGCCTCCTGTCCGGGACTGGCTATCTTTGTACTTGATATGACCTATTCAAAAGATAAAGCGCTCATCAAGCTGCCCTATGAAATGCTTCCCTTGCCCCGACCCGGGCAGCTGGTTACAGCTCTAAATCGTGAAGGCCGGGAAGTCGCTCAAACAGAGGTAATAAAAGTACAGAAGACCAAACAGAAGACCTACATAATAAGCATCATAGTACCTAAGGAGTTGGCCTTAGTGGTACGCAATATCAAAGTAAAGGAGAGCCTCAATGGATGATAATACTATTATTTGCCGTTGTGAGGATATTACCTGGGGAGAGATAAGAAAACAGTTAGACAAGGGCTATCATACACTCGATGAGATAAAGCGTATTACTCGTGCCGGTATGGGGCCCTGTCAGGGCAAGACCTGCCGTCGTACATTAATCTATGCCATAGCCCGTTATTTTAATAAATCACCTGAGGAGATTTCCTTATCTACCTTCCGTCCACCCGTCAAACCTATACCTTTGAGGACCTTTTTGAACGGGGAGAATTAATTTTAGAGCCTTCAGTGGTCTAAATGAAATGTCGGCGTAGAGACCATCGACTGATTAGGGAAAGGAAGTAGCGGGCTTACCGTCTATCTCCTATTCTTAGCCAGAG
Organism: Candidatus Stramentimicrobium fermentans; assembly: GCA_012520575.1. GTDB lineage: Bacteria > Atribacterota > Phoenicimicrobiia > Phoenicimicrobiales > Stramentimicrobiaceae > Stramentimicrobium > Stramentimicrobium fermentans. The sequence continues at coordinate 121,008 of JAAYOB010000007.1, read as the reverse complement.
GAAGAATCAATTAGCAGGCACTCTTTCTGGAGGAGAACAACAGATGCTGGCTATCGGCAGGGTATTGATGAGTGATTCTAAACCATTACTTGCAGATGAGCTTTTTTTGGGTTTAGCTCCCATATTGGTGCAGCAGATCTTTAAAATCATTAAAGAAATCAATAAACAGAGTGTGGCTATATTACTGGTGGAGCAGAATATCCGGAAGGCACCGGCTGTTTCTCAGAGGGGCTAACAAGACTACGGAACTGCTTGTTTTAATTTAATTGAAAAGAATAAACTTTTTTGTTATAGTATATGAAAGTTCTTATAATTTAATAATGGAAAATAGTTAAGAAAAGATTAGAGCTCCCGGGTTTATGCTTAACAGAAGAGAGCAGAAAGAAATAAACCGAAATGATACCAATCATTAAAATTATTAACTATATATTTAAAATATATAGTTATATTATTTTAGCCAGGATATTACTGTCCTGGTTTCCGATTGATCATAATAATCCCATTGTCCGGTTAATATACAAGATTACCGAGCCAATCTTAGAACCTTTTCGAGTAATAATATCGCTGGATGGAATGGGTTTAGATCTATCACCCATCATTGTCCTTTTTTTGCTGAACATTTTGAGGACATCTTTAATTAGACTTATTATTAATATATACTATTAATCTATCAGGGTAGACGAATCCATGATGATAATAGAATTGACCATGATAGAGAAGGAGGTAATTGATGAGAATTAGTCCTATGGATATTGAACAACAGCAATTTGGAAGGTCATTTAGAGGATATAATGAAGAAGAAGTTGATATTTTTTTAGATCGAATTGCCAAAGATTATGAAGAAATACTCCAGGAGAATGCTAAGACTAAAGAAGAAGTGGAAAGACTGCAAGCCAAGTTAGATGAATATGTAAAAATGGAGGAGACTTTACGAACTGCGTTGGTTAATGCTCAGCAAAGTGCCTCCCATATCAAAGAATCTATACAAAAAGATGCTGAAAATATTATCGAAAATGCACAGATAGAAGCCGAAAGAATAAGGCAAAGAGCAATGCAAGAAACTCTGGATACCACTAATGAGATTACCGCTCTAAAGAAGAGGAAGTTTCTGATTTTAGAGAAGTTGAAAAGTACACTGAAACTTTATATTCGTATGCTTGAGGAAGAAATGGCAGAAGAACCGGATGAGGAGAAAGATGCTCAATACCTTCAGGACAAGACCACAGAAAACTTAAAAATGAGATCATATCCTGAAAGAGAGCCGGAAAACAAAAACCTATTTGAGGTGGGTACTGAAAATAAAGAAAAAGATTCAGAAGTTTGAATATATCGCTTGAATATGTTTATTCAGCCCCTGGTCTGTATTTTTTCTAAACAGTTGCTAAAAGTCAGTTGATAGTATAAACTGAATCTAATTTTAACTGTAAGGCTTATCTTCAAAGGTTGAATGAAAAAGCCCCAATGCTCTTTAAATTTTTAATAATATCAGAAACTGAGGAAGAGTAGGTAATGGTATACCAAAAATCACCTCAAATAGCTTCGGCCGAATTAGTGACAGTAAGCTGAGGCGGTTGGGCCGTTAGAACAGAATAATAAAGAATAATGAAATTCTTTTATTTAAGTCTTATAGTTTTACATTCGTATTAATCCGTTATATTCTTAATTATATTTTTAGCGATTAGTAAGAATCATCTCTTAATCTTATGAAAACTATAGTTAAAAAATAAGGTGGTACCGCAGGAAGTCGCAACCTCTTGCCCTTTACCGGCAAGGGGTTTTGTTTTATTTGTGAATCAAAAAGTAATATTGTGAACATTGTGATGCTATTATAATAGTTTTATAAGTACAGTAATTTATTATTAACATATTATTTATTAGTGAAAAGGGAGCTAAATATGGATTATAAATTGACACTAAACTTACCAAAGACTGATTTTTCAATGAAGGCTAATTTGCCCCAAGAAGAACCAAAAATGTTGACATTCTGGCAAAATATAGAGTTGGACAAAAAATTATTAGAAAAATATCAGGATAGAGAAAAGTTTATCTTACATGACGGACCGCCCTATGCCAATGGGAAGATTCATATCGGGACTGCCTATAATAAAATTCTTAAAGATATAATACCTAAGTATAAGTGGATGAAGGGATTTAATTCCTATTATGTACCGGGTTGGGATACTCACGGTATGCCCATTGAGCATCAGGTTAGCCGTGAACTCAAAGTAACGATTCATGATATAGACCCGGTAGAATTACGGAAAAAGTGTAAAGAATATGCCGAAAAATATATCGATATCCAAAGAGAGGAGTTTAAGAGATTAGGGGTTATAGGTGATTGGGAGCGTCCTTATTTAACCTTTTTACCGGAATATGAAGCTACTCAGATTGCCATTTTTGGAGAAATGTACAATAAAGGTTACATTTATAAGGGATTAAAAGCAGTCTACTGGTGCCCTTCCTGTGAGACGGCTCTGGCTGCCGCTGAAATTGAGTATAGTGATGAGGAGAGTGATTCCATCTATGTTAGGTTTGAGGTTTTAGATGACCTCAATTCCATTTTTCCAGAAGCAAAATCTGGTGAAACCTATGTTTTAATATGGACCACTACACCTTGGACTATTCCCGGTAATTTTGCCATTGCCTTTAATCCCGATTTACAGTACAGTTTAGTAAAGACGGAGCAGGGTTATCTAATACTTGCTGCCGGTCTGGTAGAAAGGGTAATGAAAGAAATCGGTATCTCCAATTACCGAGTTCTAGCTAATCAGAAGGGTGATAAGTTTGAGGGTATCGAGTGCCAGCATCCCCTATTGGACCGAAAGTCAGTTATTATCTTAGGCCAACACGTTATTTTGGGGGAGGGAACCGGGGCGGTACATACTGCACCGGGACATGGTCAGGAAGACTATGAGATAGGTATAAAGTATGGCCTACCTATTGTTTCGGTATTGGATAGCAAAGGCAGACTCAATGAAAATGCAGGTCCCTTCAATGGCTTATACGTTGAGGAAGGCAATAAAAAAATAATTACGACTTTACAGGAGAGTGGCGCTCTTTTAGGGTCAGGGAAGATAAGTCATTCTTATCCCCATTGTTGGCGCTGCAAGAATCCCATTCTTTTCAGAGCAACCGAACAATGGTTTGTCTCGGTAGAAAAATTCAGAGAGCAGACCTTGAAGGCTATAAATGAAGTTAAATGGATTCCCGGCTGGGGGAAAGAAAAGATGTCCGACCTGGTAAAAGAAAGAACGGATTGGTGCATTTCACGCCAGAGGGTATGGGGAGTTCCTATACCTGCTTTCTATTGTTCCCAGTGTAACAAAATAGCGGTTACTTCCGAGACAATAACTATCGTAAAAGAGTTATTTAGAGATAAAGGATCAGATTCTTGGTTTACCATGAGTGCCCGGGAAATTCTGCCCAAGGGATTTAAATGCCCATATTGCGGAGGGATTGAATTAGAAAAAGAGACCGATATTATGGATGTCTGGTTTGATTCCGGTTGTAGCCATGCTGCTGTGTTGAGGAATAGAAAGAATTTACACTGGCCCTGTGAATTATATTTAGAGGGGTCTGACCAGCATCGTGGATGGTTTCAAACCTCACTCTTAGTAGCAGTGGCGGCTTTTGGCCAAGCTCCCTATAAATCTGTGTTGACACATGGTTTTACTGTTGACGAGAGCGGCAGAAAGATGTCTAAATCTTTAGGTAATGTGGTATCTCCTCAGGAAGTTATAGACCAATATGGGGCAGACATTCTGAGATTATGGGTAGCCTCTTCTGATTATAAAAAAGATATCAGAATTTCTACAAAAATACTGCAGCAGTTAGTAGAGATTTACCGAAAAATTAGAAATACGGCCCGTTTTATCTTGGGGAATCTGTATGATTTTGTTGCCGAACAACACCAGGTACCCTATGAAGAATTAGAAAAAATAGATAAACTTATCTTGAGTCAATTTCAGAATTTAATTAAGAAGACTTCTGAAAATTATGACCATTATGAATTTCATTCACTTTATCATGATATTCATAATTTCTGCACTTTAAACCTAAGCTCCTTCTATCTGGATATAATAAAAGATAGGCTTTATGTTTTAAATTCCGATTCCCCATCCCGTAGGGCTGCTCAAACTGTTTTATATAGAATAATCGATGATTTGACCCGCTTACTAGCCCCGGTGTTGAGCTTTACTGCTGAGGAGATATGGCAGGTCTTAAAAAAGAGCAATAATTTAGAAGAGAGTGTTTTTTTAGCCAGCTGGCCCCAAGTGGATCAAGAATTAGTGCAAACCGAAATGGAGGGTAAATGGGATAAGCTTCTAACAGTGAGAAGGGATGTCTTAAAGGCTCTGGAAATTCGTAGGAAAGAGGGTTTTATCGGTAATTCCCTGCAATCTCAAGTAGATTTGTATGCCAAGGATAAGTCTTGGTATGAATATTTAAGACAGTTTGAAGATGATTTAGCAATGGTTTTTATCGTATCGAAGGTAAATCTATTCTTTGGTAAAGAAAATATTCCGGAGGAGAATACCTTTACGGGAGAAGAAGTGCCAGAGCTTTCTATCACAATAAAGGCAGCTCCGGGTGAAAGATGTGAGAGATGCTGGTGCTATTCTGAAACAGTAGGGCAGAATAGCCGTTATCCCGATATTTGCCAGAAATGTGTTTCGGTATTGGAAAAAGCAGAAAGCTACTAATAATGGCAAAGAGCAGTTCCTTAATGATATTAGTTAAAAAAGTATTTCCTTACCGGTATTATTATTTTAGACAGAGGATACTTAATGGGTTTTGTAATAGGGGTATTATTAGTAATTCTTACTGACCAGGTTAGTAAAATCTGGATAGCAAGCCATTTGGAATTAGGGGAGAGTATTCCGGTAATAAATGGGATCTTTCATCTGACTTATATTCAAAATCCCAGTTCTGCTTTTGGTTTGCTACCTTTCAGTAATAGAACTTTCATAATAATAGGAATAATAATTATAATACTGGGCATTATTTTTCTGAGCAGGTTTGCCAGACGTGATAAGCTGGTTTTCTACTCTTTTATTTTAATTTTGGGTGGCTCTTTAGGTAATTTGATAGACCGTTTTAGAATCGGCAGCGTGATTGATTTTTTAGATTTTAGAATATGGCCCATCTTCAATGTGGCTGACTTAGCTATAAATATTGGGGTTTTTATGCTCATCATTCACTATTTGTTCTGTCAGGAAAAACCACCAGAAGAGGAAAGACCGGAAAAGTAAGGTATTTGTCAGGCGGTAAAAAGAATGGAGAAAGCTATTTCTGGAAAACTTTCCGGACAAATACGATACAATCAACCAGAAAAGATTAGAATAGATGTCTTTCTGGGAAAAGAAGAGATTGCTAGTTTATCCCGAAGCAGAATTAAAGAATTTATCACCCATGGTCATATTACCGTAAACAATCTGAAGATAAAGCCCAGTTACATACTAAAACCCGGAGACCTGGTTTCTTTTTCTATTCCTAATCATCAGGGAACACCATTACCGGCTGAAGATATCCCCCTTAATATATATTATGAAGATGAACATATTATGGTGGTTGATAAGGAAGCCGGTATGATTGTTCATCCAACGGGGAAGGTAAAGAGCGGCACTCTGGTAAATGCCCTGCTATTCCATTGCCGGAGACAGCTTCCCGATATTGGCGGAAAGGAGCGCCCCGGTATTGTGCACCGGTTGGATAAAGAGACCTCAGGGCTTTTGATGGTTGCTAAAACTGAACCGGCACACCATTTTTTGAGCCAGCAGCTTAAAGAAAGAGAGATTGTTAAAAAATATTTAGCTTTAGTTAAAGGTGTAGTACTCAATCAGGAAGGTTGTATCGAGGCACCTATTGGCCGACATCCAAAACATGGTAATAAAATGGCGGTAACTGGTATAAAGGGTCGTGAAGCTATAACTTATTTTCAGGTTGTCCGGCAGTTCGGTTCATTTACACTGCTATTAATCACTTTGTATACCGGTAGAACTCATCAGATAAGGGTTCATTTGCAGTTCATAGGGCACCCCGTTGTAGGAGATAAAGTCTACGGGTTGAGTAAAGAAAAGAATTCTCTGATAATAATAAAAAGGCAAGCCCTGCATGCTCACTTTTTGCAATTTCGACATCCGGTTACTCATCAATTATTAGACTTTACCTCACTTTTGCCGGCAGATTTTCAAGAACAACTAAGAATGCTAGCGCCGATTTAACTCCTTTACCTTGCTGTCATCTTCTTTATTTCTTTTTCGATTTCCTCGTAAGCAATGCGGACCGGTATGCTCTTTTCCTGAGAGTAAACGACTTTGCCAACTTTAACATCTTTAGGTTTTCTAACATATTTTCTGAAGGTGTATACTATGGGGGCGGTCTCTCCATCTTTAACTTTACTGTAATAACCGGCTAATCGAGCTGCAAAGTTTAAAGTGGCAGGGGGAGGAGCTGCTAAGTTTTGATGATTCTTTATTAAGACATGAGCGCCGGATCTGCTCTCATTGTGTAACCAGAAATCATTCCCCCGTGAGAGGTTGGTCAGAATATATTCATTTTGCCGGTTGTTCTTTCCTACCAGTATAGTCCAGTCATCTGCTGAGATAAATTTTAGCGGAGTTGGAATTCTCTGTCCGCTGCCTTTAATCGTTCTCTCTCTTTTATTCTTAATAATGTCTAATTCTATTAATTTTTCATAGAGCGTAGTTAGTCTGCTTATGGAATTTCTGGCGGTACCCAATTCTATCAAAAACTCCTGTAATTGCTTTAAAGGTTTCTGGTTTTCCAAAAGTTGTTTCTGTACACCCTTTTTGTCGGAGGCTAATTTTTTATATCTTTGAAAGAGCTGCTGTACATTTTGCAATGGTGATAAATCTGGGTCTAAGACAATGGTAAGGGCAGAATGGGTCGGGTCACTATAATCAATTAGAGTAATCTGTTTCATCCCGCGCTTGATATTCCATAAATTAGCTTTGAGTAGTTCTCCTTCTTTCTTATAGTGCTCAAATTTTTCTATTTTTTTACTCCTTTTTTCTAAATACTCTCTTTTTTCTAACAACTTTTTTTGATATTTATTTAGAGATTTTTGGATTAATTGGTATAGTTTAAGCTTTTTATCTTCTTGGTTAATCTTAGTATAGAAGGATTCCAGACAGAGGGAGATCCGGTCAAATGGCAGATAATCTATGCCCGGCTGTTTTTTGGGACAAAACAAGGAATAGTCGAGAGGTTTCCCGCTTTCCTTATCTAATAGCAATACCGGAAAAATATCTTGCTCTATTATTTTTTCTGTTAATTTGCGAAAGCCATCCCACAGGAGCAGAAGTTGGTTTGCAGTGAGTTCGGAGAGTATCTGTTTTGACGGGTAGTTTAAGAAATCAATTATTTCTTGGGCACTATTGGCGCCAATCCCCTGAAAACGGCTGGCAAAGAATTGCCATAGATATTCCGGCTGTGATGATGCATCAGCTTTTTGAGCCATGCTCAGGAATTGTTCTTTGCTTACTGTTAGGGGATTCAATCTATTTGGTTCCGGAGGGGATTTATAAAAGATTCCCGGTTTAATTTCTCGGTATCTGTTAATATCAGAACCGACTTGTTTAAAAACCGCTTTAATGGAGCCTTTTGCATCAATCAGTATAGCATTACTATGTTTGCCCATAAATTCGATTATCAGTTTATATTTGCTGGTTGGTCCGAATTTGTGGTATTGTTCTAAGTCCAATTCAATTATACGGTCTAAGTTTACCTGTTTGATAGCCAATAATCTGCCTCCTCTTAGTAAACTGTTCAGTTGCCTAGAAAACATGGAGTTAGTATTATTTGGGAGAGGGACAAGTTCACTTATAAAGAAAGCCATACGGTCCGGCCGAAGGGAGAAGAATAATCTGTGATAATCCTGATTATTCTTTAAAACCAGCATGTTCCCGTATTGGTCAATCTGGTGGAAAGCCACTATCTCAGCAGGGATTAATTGTTTTTTGATTTCAGAGAGTACCAATGCCAGAGTTATGCCATCGAGCCTCATATATTTACCTCTTTTCCAAACCTGATGGAATTTCTTCTATACTAAATAATAGGCTGCCGCTTAATTAGAATTCAGGCCAGCTCAATATTCTATTCAGTATAAAAGTGCAGTACTATTTTTATTATAGGGCAAGAAACTTACTATGTGAAGAAAAGATAACTATTGCAGAGCCAAAGCCAATTAACTGCAAACCAAAAAACATGGCTGATATATTTGACAGGGGCACGGTAATTACCTAAAATGATTGTAAAATAATAGGAATTGGAAGGAGTCATTTTTGGTAAGGAGCATGACCGGTTTCGGAACGGGCGAAGCCGTGGTGGATGGAATTACTACAATTGTTGAGATAAAAACAGTAAATAATCGCTACTGTGATATCAAAGTCAAGATGCCCCTGCTCTCCTTAGATATTCTACAAAGAATTGAGAACATTATTCAAAAGAGTATTAAGAGGGGGACTGTTAATGTTTTGGTAAAAATCGATAGTGGCTGTGATCATATTAATGAGATAAGGCTGAATGAAGCACTCTTAAAATCCTACTTACAGTCTTTAGCCAGACTGAAAGATATTGCCCAATTAGAGGAGAAAATAAACTTGGCAGACTTGCTGAGGTGTAGAGAAATATTTGAATTAGTCAAAACAGAAGAAGAGGAAAAAAAATGGGAATCCATCAGAATAGCTCTAAATAAAGCTCTGTACTTGCTGCTGCAAAGCCGAGAAGAAGAGGGGAATAAACTGATGGAAGATATTCAAAAAAGTATTGCCAAAATGAAAAAACTATTGAAAGAGATAGAAATAGAAAAAAGGGGATGTTTGCAGGAATATCGGGAAAAGTTATTAGAAAGAATAAAACAATTAGCCCAAACTGTCTCGCTGGATGAGGGCAGATTGGAAATGGAGACCGCTTTCTTAGTGCAAAAAAGCGATATCACAGAAGAGATAGCAAGGTTAAAGAGCCATTTTAGCCAACTAAAGAGGATTACCGGCAACAAGCTGCCTATCGGACGAAAATTAGAGTTTTATACTCAGGAGATAGGGCGAGAAATAAACACTATTGGCGCTAAATCTATTACGCAGAGTATCGGCCGAAAGGTCATCAGATTGAAAGATGAATTAGAAAAAGTTAAAGAACAAGCCAGGAATATTGAATAAGAGAGGGGTTGATATGATATGAAACAGATTATGATGAATATTGGTTTTGCAAATTTTGTTAATTTGGAAAGGGTCATAGCTATCTTGGACCCTAAATCAGCTCCCATGAAGAGATTGAGAGAAGATGCCAAAGAGGCTCAAAGATTAGTTAATGCTACTTACGGCAGGCCGACCAGGTCTATAATAATTACTGACAGCAGTCATATTATTCTATCTGCCTTACAACCGGAGACAGTGGTAAACCGTTTGAGTAGCTATAAAAAGCGAGATAATTAAATAGTAACAGGTGGAGAAAGTGGAAGGAAAACGGGGTAATTTATTTATTTTTTCCGGGCCTTCAGGTGTTGGTAAAGGAACACTTCGTAAAAAACTATTTGAGCTGGTGCCGGATTTGTGCTATTCAGTTTCGGTAACGACCAGAAAGCCTCGAAAAGAAGAGCTGGAAGGGCATGATTATTTTTTCATAGATGAGGAGACTTTTAGAGATTACATTAAGGCTAATAAATTTGCAGAATGGGCCAAGGTGCATGGGGATTACAAAGGTACTCTGGTAAGTACCATTGATAAAGCACTCGCCGAAGATCATGACATGGTACTGGAAATTGATGTACAAGGGGCAATGCAGATCAGAGAGAGGTACCCGGAGGGTATATTTATTTTTATTGTACCACCCTCTTGGGATGAACTGGAGAATAGGTTGAGAGGCAGAAAAACAGAGAAAGAGGATGATTTAAAAAAAAGGTTGGAAGATGCCCGTACCGAGATGGAGCAGGCCAAATACTATGATTACATGGTTGTTAATAATCAATTGGAGAAAGCAGTGGAAGAGCTTAAAGCCATTATTGTCAGTGAAAGATGCCGCATAAAGAAACAGGATAAAACAATAATGAGATTATTTAATTGTAGTAATTAAGAAATATTTGATTGTCAGAGATGAGTCATGGGTGTAAAAACAGACAGAAAAATGAATATTTTGCTGGGCATTACCGGCGGAATTGCCGCCTATAAATGTGCCGAACTGGTTCGCTTAATGAAAAAGGAGGGGTTTCAGGTAAAGGTAGTGATGACCAGGAATGCCACTCGTTTTATCACTCCTTTAACGATGGCTGTTCTATCGGAAAACAGGGTTTATATCAATCTTTTTTCAACCGAAGAGGAAGAACAGCAGGAGATAAGACATATTTCACTGGCACAATGGGCTGATATGGTAGTGATTGCACCGGCATCAGCCAATACTATTTCTAAATTAGCCCATGGTGTAGCCGATGACTTACTCACCTCTACCATATTGGCTTTTGAGGGGGAGGTTATCATTGTACCGGCTATGAATAAGGTTATGGTAAATAATTCGGTTTATAAGGACAATGCCCTTTATTTGTTGCAGAAAGGGTATAATTTTATAAAATCAGAAAGGGGCAGCCTGGCCTGTGGTGACTTTGGCGAGGGTAGAATGGCAGAGCCGGCATATATCCTTAAATTTATAAATAATAGAATTACCCAGGCGAGTTCCTTAAGCAATAAAAAGATATTAATTACGGCATCAGCAACCAGAGAGCCTATTGATAGAGTTAGGTTTATCTCCAATTATTCTACCGGTAAGATGGGATTTGCCTTGGCTGAAACAGCTAAAAGGCGTGGCGCAGAAGTAATTCTCATTACCGGTCCTACTTTTTTAGCGGATATTGCCGGAATTGAGACGATTAGGGTGAATACCGCGGCAGAGATGAGAGAAGAGGTATTCTCCCGTTTTAAGAAAGCAGATGTCTTTATTTCAGCAGCTGCCGTATCGGATTTCCGTCCTGCTGAGCAATTTGATGGAAAAATAAAAAAAGAAGAACGGGAAACTTTGACCTTAGAATTGAAAAAAAATGCTGATATATTAAAAGAAGCAGGAGAGGAAAAAGTAAATCAGGTGCTGGTAGGCTTCGCAGCAGAGGCCAGTCAATTAAAAGAAAATGGACTCTCTAAATTAAGATCTAAAAATTTAGATTTTATCGTGGTCAACGATATTACCAGAGAAGACAGCGGATTTGGAGTAGATACCAATAAAGTGTCAATTATTAACCGTAAGGAAGAAATTGTTGATTTACCCCTCATGACTAAATATGAGGTTGCCGAATATCTCTGCGGTATATTAGTTTCTTATTTTGAGCAACAGAGTAAGGGTTTGACGGTATAATGGAAGATGTGCAAATTGCAGAGGTGCTCCCTCTAAAGTTAAATCTGGAGCAAGGTTTTTATTATCAAATCCCTCTACCACTAAAAGATAAAGCCGCAGTTGGTAAAAGGGTTACCATCCCCTTCAGAAATAAAAAAAAAGTGGGAATCATTCTAGATATTTTTTGTGAGAGTACCATTAAAGAACTCAAAGAGATTGAAGAAATTCTTGACCCTATCCCCATTCTTTCTGAAGCAGTCCTGTCCTTAGCTAAGTGGATTACCGGTTATTATCTCTGTTCTATAGGAACTATAATTTCTCACATCATTCCAGCAAAAGTATCCCCTAAAAAAGTTATTAGTTTTCTGAATGATTTTCCCATCTTGAATTCTATATTGGAAGAAAAAAATATTGGTGATGGCAAATTAATCAAACCAATACTCTTTCACTACTATAACATTAAGGAAAGAGACCTCTATTATTTCCAGATGATAGAGAATGCCATTCAAGAAGGAAGACAGGTTTTAGTTCTGGTTCCTGACCAATTTAGCAACAGTGAACTCAAGAAAAAATTAGTTAAGAAATATGGGAAATATTTGGTTACTTTTAACCAGAATGTTAGTTCGGCTCAGAAGTATCTTCGTTTTCTCACCGTACAGAGCAATGATATCAAAATAGTTATCGGGACCAGATCCAGTATTTTTCTACCCTTTCGTAAGTTAGGGCTTGTAATTGTGGAGCGAGAGGAATCTAGCTTATATAAAGAAGAGAGAATGCCTCGCTACCATGCTCGAGAAGTCGCCTTAGCAAGAGGTTTATTAGAATCCTTTCAGGTTATTTTGGGTTCTCCCGCACCTTCTTTAGAGAGTTATCGGCAGGGTCTTAATAAGAACTATATTTTAAAGACTCAAAAACAACAGATTCTCACTGAACAAAATAAATTATTACAGACTATTTTTGTGGATCTGGAAGAAGAAAAATCATTTCAGAGAGTTATCAGCTATAAGCTGCAAGAGTTGATTGCTCAGTGCCTTAGGGAAAAGAAAGGGATTGCTTTATTTTTGAACAGACGAGGGTTTGCCGGATATATATATTGCAGAAAGTGCGGCCAGGTCTTGAAATGCCTCCACTGTAATTCTTTAATGTCTTATCGTAAAAGCGGAAACCGTGGGCTTTTTATTTGCTCTAAATGTGGAAAAAAGATTGAAGAGAATTGGAATTGCCCTACTTGTGGGGAAAAATCTTTAAACCCAATGGGATTTGGAACTCAGTATGTGGAAGATGTAATTCACCGCATGTTTCCTAAGGCGGCAGTACAATGTTTTGATAGCGATACCGCTCCCAATATTAAGACACAACAGCAGATATTGCGAAAATATAAAAGCGGGGAAATAGATGTATTGATAGGCACTCAGCTATTAATTAATAGGTTAGACTTTCAACATACTGCTCTGGCAGGCTTCATTCTAATAGACCACCTTTTAAACATTCCCGATTACCACAGTGCAGAGAATACCTTTCAATTAGTGTTACGGGTAACTTCGGAATTGAGGGAGCAAAAAAAAGCTAAAATCCTATTAATTCAGACCTGTCAACCTGAACACCATACTCTGTTAGCCCTGAAAGAATGGAATTATTCTCTATTTTATCAAAACGAGATGGCGCTCAGAGAAGAGTTAGAATACCCTCCCTTTAGCAAAATTATAAAGATTGGATTTATTGGTGCAGATAGAGAATTGGTAAGGAAGGAAGCTCAAGAGTTTAGAGAGTTTATGGAGCAATCTGCAATAAGCTCGCTGGTTGGGCGGAGTGTTCTCTTTAGAGATGATAAACTATTTAGGATTAATGAGATGGGCGATAGCCAGATTTGCTTTTTGCTCAAAATAAAAGAGCAGAATAAAAATTTTGAAGAAGTTAGAAAGTTATTGCATCCCTTTATTTTAAAATACAAAAGAAATAAGGTAAAATTAATTATAGATATTGAGCCTATCAAGTTATATTGAGAGGGGAGGAGAATAATTGATGGCAATTTTAAAATTAGAAAAATATGGTTCTCCCATTTTAAGAGAAAAAGCATTACCAGTGGAAAAAGTTGATGAGGAAATTAAAGAACTGGTACAAAATATGATTGAGACAATGTATGCCGAATCAGGCGTTGGTTTAGCCGCTCCCCAGGTGGGGGTATCAAAAAGAATAGTGGTGTTAGATACTGAAGAGCAGGGAGTAATAGTATTAATTAACCCGGTAATTATAAAGAAAGAGGGAGAATTAAAAGAAGAAGAAGAGGGATGCCTCAGTGTACCGGAAGTATATTCACCGGTGAAGAGGTTTTCCAAGGTTACCGTGGAAGCAATGGATTTAGAAGAGAAAAAATTCCGGACCACACAAGAAGGTTTGTTATCTATTGCTTTGCAACATGAGATTGACCACCTAAACGGCTATCTTTTTATAGATAGATTAAGCCCTGCCCGGAGATTAATGCTAAAAGGGGATTTAGAAAATATCGAATAGTGATAGAAAAGTTGAGGAAACAATATAGTGAGAATTGTTTTTATTGGTACTTCTTCTTTTGGTATACCAATACTAAGCAAATTGATGGACTTAAAAAAAGACGTAGTGGCAGTCATTACTCAACCGGACAGGCCCTGTGGAAGGGGTAAAAAAATTCAGGCATCACCTATAAAAGCACTTGCCTTGCAATATGGGTTATATGTTTTTCAACCAGAGGATATAAATTCAGAGGATGCAATTAGAGAGATTTCCAGACTACAGCCCGATTTGATAGTTTTAGTTGCCTATGGACAGATATTATCCGGGACAGTGCTGAAGCTGCCCACCCATGGTTGCTTGAATATTCACCCCTCCTTGCTGCCAAAATATAAGGGTCCTGCCCCTATAAACTGGGCACTGATTAAAGGAGAAGAGGAGACAGGAATCACTTTTTTATTTATGGATGAAAAAATTGATGCGGGTGATATTATTCTGCAGAAAAGAATAAAGATATTAGCCGGGGAAAATTTTGAACAATTAAGCTCAAGGTTGGCAGAAGAGAGTGCAAAATTGCTAGAGGGAGTATTATTTACTGTAGAAAAAGAGGAATGCACCCTATGTCCTCAGCCCCAAGAAGAGTATTTTTATGCCAGGAAGATAGATAAAGATGATTGTCGAATCGACTGGAAGCAGGATAGTAGAAAAATTTGCAATCTTATAAGAGGGCTCACTCTATCACCCTGCGCTTATACCGAATATGATGGGAGAAGAGTTAAAATAGTAGAGGCACATCTCTTAGACCAGAAAGAGATAAGGGATAACTCTTGGTCATATCAACCAGGTTCCATAATTGAGCTGAGCAAAAACGGGATAATGGTATTAGCCGGAGATGGCAGGGTAGTAGTTATTAAAAAGGTAATCCCTTCTGGCTCATCAGAAATGGATGCCTCTGGCTTCATCAATGGCTATCATGTGGAAGTAGGGGATAGATTTGAATAAGACTGATTGAATTTTTAACAAATTAACTAATTTTGATGGTAAATTATTTTAATATGAATAGTAGCAGAAAATTAATTGTTGAAATATTAGATAGGATGGAAAAGCAGGATTCATATTTAAATATTTTGCTACCCTCCTATTTTTCAAAACACCGTTTAGATAGTTTGGATAAGGCCCTTCTACAGGAAATAAGCTATGGAGTTACCCGCTTTAAAAAAAAATTAGACTGGATTATCGGGCAATTTCTAGTATATAAAGATAAACAAATTCCTCTGACTGTTCGAAATATTTTAAGGATTGCTGTTTATCAGTTTTTTTATTTAGAAAAGATACCGGATTATGCTATAGTAAATGAGTCGGTAGAATTGGTAAAGAATAGTTCATACCGGGGCTATGCCGGCATGATAAATGCCGTCTTAAGAAATATCACACGGAAATCCACTGAAATCATTTGGCCTGATCGAGGAGAAGAACCGGTCAAATATATCTCAGTATTTTATTCCTTTCCGGAATGGTTAGTAGAAAGATGGATAAAAAGATTTGGCTTAGAAATGTGTCAGGACATTTGTGCAGCAAGTAATATTAGATCCGATCTTGCCTTGCGCGTTAATATTCTAAAAATAGATATGGCACAATTTCAAAAAATATTGACTCAATTTAAAATTTCTTTTAAATTGAGTCCATTCCTTCCGGATATTGCACTTAATGTAAAGGGTTTTGACGATATTGCTAATTCACCAATTTATAGGAAGGGATTATTTTCTATTCAAGATGAGAGCTCCATGTTGGCTTCAGAATTTTTAGCCCCCTTAGCAGGGGAAACCATCATAGATATGTGCAGTGGACCGGGGGGAAAGACTGCCCATATAGCTCAAATTATGCAGAGCAAAGGTACCATATTTGCTCTGGAAAAAAACAAAAGTAGGTTGGAAATGGTTCAGAAGGAAGCCAGCAGGTTGGGAATCGATATGATTGTACCTGTCTTAGCAGATTCTTGCCTATTAATTAAAGAATATCTAGAAAAAGCTGATAAGATATTAGTTGATGCCCCCTGTTCCGGAACAGGGGTAATCAGAAAAAAACCCGATATAAAATGGAAAAAATGGGGTCGGAATTACTTTAAAGAATTAAACAAAACACAGGAAAACCTGCTTGAGACCGCTGCCCGGTATTTAAAGCCGGGAGGAGAATTACTCTATACTACCTGTAGTTTGGAAAAAGAGGAAAATGAGGATATAATATTAAGGTTTCTTAAAAAGAATACCAACTTTGTTGTTAGGGAAAGCTCACAGTTTGTTAAAGAAAAAGGTTTAGTTAAATATGA
This sequence comes from Candidatus Stramentimicrobium fermentans, assembly GCA_012520575.1. Taxonomy (GTDB): domain Bacteria; phylum Atribacterota; class Phoenicimicrobiia; order Phoenicimicrobiales; family Stramentimicrobiaceae; genus Stramentimicrobium; species Stramentimicrobium fermentans. The sequence goes on along the minus strand of JAAYOB010000007.1, from coordinate 104,855 downwards.
TAGTAGCATTAAAGAGGCTATACAAATAGTCCCCGGATATTCTGGCAGCAATATGGATGGATTTTATATTGTTAAAATGAGGAAGGTCGGCTGAAGGCTATAATTATGGGTAATTTTAGAGTAAACCCTGTGAGAATATTTATTCGTTTCTTAATTTTGGTCTCATTTAGCATTACCGCTATTATTCTGGGAGGGTATGCCGCCTTTCTTGTCTATCAGTCTGTCTTTGCCGTTCCCAATGTCCGCGTTCCCTCAGTCCTGGAAATGGAGCTTGATGCAGCACGACAAACACTATATAAAACAGGATTAAAGATGGCCGTCGTTGATGATAATATTTTTCAAGAAGGGGAACGTTATATAGCAGTAAAACAGAATCCCGCCGCCGGTACAGTGATAAAAAAGAATCGTACGGTAGAGGTAGAAGTTCGAACAGCTAAAACATTCAAGCGGGTACCTGATTTAGCGGGAAAGACTATTTCTGAAGCAGAGGTAATACTCTTGGAATATGGTTTTCAAGTTGGAAGCATTGCCTACGCTTTACACCAAACATTACCAGAAGGAATGATTATTGCTCAGGAGCCGATGGCTGGAGAGGATAAGAATAATAGCGGAAGGGTGAATATTTTAGTCAGTAAGGGTGCCTATTAACAGAAAGTGCAAATAAAAATTGGGTCAAGAAACATGGAAAAAGAAGAATTAAAATACTGGGTTGCCTGGAATAAGGTGAAAGAGATAGGCCCCATCCGTCTTTCAAAGTTAATTCAACATTTTTCTTCGCTGGAAGAAGCCTGGAGTTCTAATTTGAATACCAGTGAGATTAGAAAAAATCTACGCTTGGGGAAAGAGACTTTACATAAGATTGAAACGGAAAGGAAGCAGATTGACCCGGAGCAGGAATGGGGTTTATTAAAAAAGTGGGATATCAAAATCATTACTATCAAGGAGGATGGTTATCCTGCTATTTTAAAAAATATTTATAGTCCACCACCGGTTATCTACTATTGGGGAGAACTGGTAACTATTATGCAAAAAGCTAAGGGTCTAGCTATAGTTGGTTCTCGGAAGGCAACCTATTATGGGCGTAAAGTCGCCCGAGAAATTGCAGCTGAGTTGGCTGGAGCCGGTTATGTTATTATAAGCGGCTTAGCTAAGGGTATCGACACCTATGCTCATTTGGGAGCCCTAGAGGCTCAAGGGCAGACCATTGCAGTTTTAGGGTGTGGCCTTGATAGAATATATCCGCCGGAAAACAGGAATCTGGCTAAACGCATTAAGGATAACGGAGCAGTTATAACCGAATTTCCTCTCTTTACCAAACCGGAGAAAAATAATTTTCCCAGGAGAAATAGGATTATTAGCGGATTGTCACTAGGAACCTTAGTGGTAGAGGCTGCCCGAAAAAGTGGAGCTTTGATCACTACTGATTATGCCCTAGACCAGGGGAGAGAGGTATTCGCGGTTCCCGGTTCTATTCATTCTTTTCTTTCTACCGGTTGTCATAATCTGATAAAACAGGGGGCAAAGCTGGTAAATAGTTCTCAGGATATTCTGGAAGAATTTTCGGAAAGAGAAGAGCCGTTCCGGGGAAGCACTATTGACAATAAAGAGAAGAAATCTAAGACTATGCAAGAGCTGACCGGTTATGAGAAGAAGCTGTTAAACTATATTTCTATTGAGCCTTTGCATATAGATGAGATAGCAGAATTAGCCGCTCTTTCTTTCAGCAAGGTAAGCGAGGTACTGCTCTCCTTAGAATTAAAGAATATGATTAAAGAGATTGAAGGTAAGAGATATATAACTATCTGACAGTATTAAAAAGGTTTAAATAAAGCACAAATCGATCATATTTTTTATTTGTTTAGTTGCGAGGGAAGGGAAGCTGCTGTATAATGTATTCGTAAAAGTTTAGTCGGGGCGTAGCGCAGTTTGGCCAGCGCACCTGAATGGGGTTCAGGGGGTCGGAGGTTCGAGTCCTCTCGCCCCGACCAGAGCTCATTATTAATTTGGGTGAGTAACTTTGAGTAGTAATTACTTAATTTGTACCGGGTGTCAAAAAGAGTATCCTCTGGATAGGATTTTTCCGCGCTGTGATAACTGCTTTGAACCGTTAGAAGTCAGATTTGTCTCCACAAAAAAATTTATTACAGATAAAGCACTCTTTTCCAGAAATATTTTAGAGCATTATGCCCATTTCTATCCTTTTTCTGAAATTGAGCAAAAACTTTCTTTAAAGGAGGGATTTACTCCCTTAATCAAGGCTGATAAGCTTTCCCAACTATTAGAAATAGATAATATATATCTCAAGAATGAGACCGTTAATCCGACCTGGTCCTTTAAAGACAGAGGTACCTATGTTGGTGTACAGCATGCACTTAGCTTGGGATGTGATACTATTGGAACTCTTTCCAGTGGAAATATGGCCGTTTCTGTAGCGGCCTACGGCGCTCGTGCCGGGCTGAAGACCATTATTCTGGTCAGTGCCGACATACCTTCAGAAAAGATTGGCCCCATCTTAATTTATCACCCTATTTTGATTAAAGTTAGTGGCGATTATGGTCAGATATACTATGACAGTTTAAAAATTGGTCGAGAGCTGGGTATCTATTTTCTGAGTTCAGATGTGCCTTTCCGAGTAGAAGGCTCTAAGAGTATCGCCTTTGAAATCTGTGAGCAATTAGACTATAAGGTACCGGACTATATACTTATTCCCACCAGTTCCGGAGGTAATGGGCGTGGTATTATAAAGGGATTCTTAGAATTTTACGAAAAAGGGCTGATCACAAAATTGCCCCAATTTATCTGTATCCAATTGGCCGGATGTGCTCCTATTTATCAAGCCTGGATTAATAAAGAAGATAGTGTATCTACTATAAAAAACCCGGTAGCTATAGATAATGCTATTGCCAATCCTTTTCCGCCTAGCGGCAAGGCACTGTTAAGACTATTAAGGAAATTTAGGGGCATAGTAACTACTGTTTCAGATGAGGAGGCATTATCGGGACAGCTTATGCTGGCGAGAGAGGGAATATTTGCTCAGCCAGCAGCGTCTGTATCTATTGCCGCCCTGCAAAAATTAAAAGCAGAGGGAGTTATTAATAAAGAATCTCGCTGTGTCGCTATAATAACCGGTGCCGGCATAAAATATACGGGCATTTTAGAGAAACACAATTTTAATGTTGCTGCAAGTACATTGGAAGAATTAAAAGATATAATTATCTCCAAATTGGCAGACTAATCTTATGGTATCGAAGTATCCGATGTTTAAGGTAAGGGTAAACTTCTTTTTTAATAAAGTGTAATAAATTACCCGGTCTTATTTTAAGTTAACGATAGGGATATTGTTTAATCCTGTTGAATTTTCAGCGATATTTTAGAGATGTTGAAAGCTTTAGATAGAATTATTTCCGACATTACAGTGAACAAACCTTACCCTACAGGGCAGGGGTCAAATTTTACTCGGCGAGATTAGGTCTATCGCTACAGTTGGAAACCAGAATTGAAAATCTCTTTGCTATCGGTGATGAAGCTGGAATTACCAGAGGTCTTATTTGATTTTTTGTTTCTGGTGTAATAACTGTCCGTGAAATCGATAAAAGAACGGTAAAAAACTGTTAAGGGTATTTTAAAAATAATGGATAAAGACAGTACAGAATTAAGAAGATGCATAAAGCAATATGAATGACCAGATTATTTTACTCCTTGTTATTTTTTTTATAATTCTTCTTCTGGCTCAGGTTATTGTCAGAATGATGAGAGCAGGTAATCCAAAATACAGGACACCTATTTTTTTAGGAAGAATGCTTTTGGGATTCTTGCTGGCTATGCTGGCTTATCTGATATTTTTGATGTTACAGGGTGAAGATATAATCTTGAAACTATTCGGATCTTCATAATACACTTCATTCTATAAATTACAGTAGGAAACTTATAAAAAAGAGCGGGAAACGGGGTTTGAACCCGCGGCCTTCGGCTTGGGAAGCCAACGCTCTGCCTACTGAGCTATTCCCGCTTAATCTAAAAGAGAAGAACATAAAAGACGACCTGTAATATTATATAAGGAATTTCTCTTTTTTTCAATCAGATTTTTAAATATTAAACCTTACTAATTTTCAGAGTAGAATCAAAAGGGAGAGGCTGTTGTATAGTTACCGCAAATATAGTAAGCAGAAAGTAAGTCAAGGCAGTAAGATTATTAGTAAGATATTTATTATTTTTACAGCTCTTATTTTATTATTTCTACTTCTTTTTGCTATAGATTCATTAATGAATAGGGGGAAAATCTATCCTAATGTAATAGCATTGCAGCACAGAATCGGCGGATTAACCCGTAATGAGGCTTATCAAAGACTGCAGCCGGTTGCATTAGAAATCCTTAGCCATCCGCTAATAATCAATTATGAAAGAAGGAAGATCAGTATTGTTCCTCAGGACACCTTAGGGGCAACAATTGATTTAGAAGGGTTAATTAACAATGCTTATTCTATCGGTCGTAGAGGCTCTCTCCTATTTAAGGCAAGAGAAAGAATATATTTAACCAGGAATAATTATAAACTCCCTAATTTTTTAAAGTTGGAAACTAATAGTTTTAGATCTTTTTATCAACAACTGCAGGAAGAAATAGAAAGGTCTCCCCGTAATGCCTCTCTTGCTGTCAATAAAATAATTCCGGCACGGATGGGTATAGTCATTGAACGAGAACAATTAATAAAAAATATAGAAGATAGTATGATTAAATCCGTTCAACCAAATATTCCAAATAATTTCGATTTACCGGTGCTTTATCAGGAATATGAGCTATCAACAGAAGAGGTATTGGCTGACCTTGGAATTTTAGAGCCCATAAGCAGTTATGAAACTTCTTTGCGGGGCAAGCAAGAAAATTCCCTCTATAATATTGAGAAGGCAGCTAATGAGCTTAACGGTGTCATATTAAGATCGGGTGAAGCCTTCTCCTTTAATAAATTAATTGGTCCGGCTGAGAAGGAGGATGGTTATAGAGAAAGTACTATAATAGCTAATGGACAGTTTGTAATTGGTTATGGAGGAGGGGTTTGTCAGGTATCTACAACTCTCTATAATGCTGCTTTGCTGGCAAATCTACCTATTACAGAGAGGTATAATCATTCTATTTATGGAGAGGCTACCAATTATGTGCCGCAGGGGAGGGATGCGGCAGTATTTTACGGCTATAAAGACCTAAAATTTACCAATTCTTTAGGTCACCCCATTGTCATATTCAGCGAACTCAAATCTGATTATTTAACAGTTACTATTTGGGGAGCTGAAAAACCGGAACAGGATATCAGAATTATTACTGAGGATTTAAAGACCTATGATTGTGATGTGATAGAAATTAAGCGAGGAGAGCTAACTAAAACCGGGGTTGATAGTAATGTTCTGCAGGAGGGAATTCCGGGATACACCGTTAGAGTTTATCGTTTTATCAAAGATTATAACGGAGAAAGAAGAGAATTTATTTCTGAAGATCGCTATAATAGCGTCCCTCAGAAGGTAATAGTAGATTGAAAGATTTTACCCAAAGCTAATAATGAAAGATAAGCCCTCGGGCAAAAGAAATATCGCCCGAGGGCTTTTTAGATTTAATAGAATTGACAGATATTTACTCTGTGTTTTTTTCGATAGCCTCTTCCATAATACTGCTATCTAAAATATCTTCTTCGGGAACGGCTTCTTCTTCACCATCGGAGACTATCCCAATCTCCTCAGTCTGGTCGATATCTTTGGTCTCTTCTTTTGGCTCTAATTCGGAAGTAAAATCATAAATTACTTTTATATCAGCCTCTTCTCTTAATTGAGTTAAGAGTGTTTGAATTGCTTCATTCTGTTTTTGGTTGGTCAAAATGTTTTTAATATTATCTTCTGCCTCCTCCAGACTAAGCTGTTTCTCTTCCTGAATATCATAACATTGCAGGATGTGGTAGCCATATTCGGTCTTTACCACGTTACTCAATTCATTAACTTCTAAAGAAAAGGCAACCTCTTCGAATTCAGAGACCATCTGTCCACGCATGATATAACCTAAATCACCGCCTTGCTCAGCAGAAGGGCAGGTTGATTTATCTTTAGCAGTCTGTTCAAAATTAAGAAGGCCTTCATTTAATTGGCTGCGAAGCAACTCTGCTTCTTCCTGATCTTCTACCAGGATATGGCTTATCTTTCTTTTTTCTGGTTGGAAAAAGTAGCTCCTGTTCTCTTCATAATACTGTGCGAGCTCTTCATCGGAGGTATCAATTTTATCATATTCATTTTGAATTGCCTTATCTACTTTTATCTGGCTTTTCAAGCTTTCTCTTAATTGGTTCAAAGTCAGATTGTTCCTTTTCAAGGCATCATTGAATTCCTGTTCTGAATCAAAATTAGCTTTAATCCGCTCAATCTCCTCATTTACATCATCAGAAGAAACGCTTATATTCTGTTTTTCGGCAAATTGATGTAGAAGTGTGGTATTTATCAATTGCTCGGTAACATTATTTTTAAGATTAGCTAATAGTTCATCGCCGATAGAAGAAAGTGTTTGACTGTCATAGCGAGATATGAGCCCCATATAGGCATTGTACCATTGTTGATAGGTAATAGCGTTGCCATTCACCTCAGCTATAATATTCCCGGCATGTTGTATTTGGTTGCCGGTAGATCTCCTGTGCTGGCCAAATCCGTAGAAAATTGAAGCTATAAAAACGATAACTATTGCCAGTAACACCGGCTTCATATTATTCCTAATAAATTGCATAATAATTATTGTTCTCCTTCAGAATATTTTGAATATCGATTATTAATATAATTGTAAGCAACTTTTTTGTCAAATAGTAAAAATTGCCATAGCCTATCAAATAAGGATATTTTTATTGAGCTTTTAGTTAGTTTTGGTATATACTATAACCATGGTATCTTCTAAAATTTGTTTTAGTTATTTTGCTTTTTAATTTCCATACCAATATTTCCAAAATTATGTCAACATATTATAATATACATACTAGGTAGCTTGATAAGATAGAAAAATAGAGAGAGTGTATGCCCCAAAAAAATAATGTGGCAATAAAAAAAGAAATAGAAAGTTTACAGGAAGAGATTAACAAGCACAATTATTATTATTATGTGCTTGATCAGCCTATTCTATCAGACCGGGAATATGATGAATTGATGAGACAGTTAACTCGATTAGAGAAGGATTTTCCGGAATACATCACTGCCGACTCTCCTACACAAAGAGTAGGGGCTAAGCCCTTAGCGCAATTTACGACTGCCAGGCATATGGTGCCTATGCTCAGTCTGGCCAATGCTTTTTTGGAAAAAGAATTGATAGATTTCGACCGGCGCATCAAGAAAAATCACCCCCGGGAATATTATGACTATGTTGTAGAATTGAAAATTGATGGATTAGCCATAGCTCTGTTGTATGAAAACGGTCTTCTTTCTCGGGGTGCGACCAGAGGAGATGGTGTTTTAGGGGAAGATGTAACCCAAAACTTAAGAACTGTCAAAAGTATACCCCTTAAATTAAGAGAGTACTCAGAAATGGATGTACTTGAGGTGTATGGGGAAGTTTACATGAACAGGGAGAGTTTCAAAAAACTTAATGCAGAACGTGCTAAGAATAATGAGAATATATTTGCTAACCCGAGAAATGCCTCGGCTGGCTCTGTTCGTCAGCTTGATTCAACTATTACCGCGAGTAGAAAATTGGATACTTTTATTTATCAAGCCGTCGGTAGTAAAATAGATGATTTTTCCACTCATATGGAGCTGCTCAGTTTTCTGAAAGAGGCGGGTTTCAGGGTTAACTCCAATGTCAAGCTCTGCTCCACTATTGAAGAGGCTATTGATTATTGTAAACACTGGCAGAATAAGAAAAATGAATTAAACTATGACGTTGATGGGATGGTTATTAAAGTTAATCAATTGGATTTAAGAAGAAAACTGGGCTCAACCACCAAGACCCCCAGATGGGCAATTGCCTATAAATTTCCGGCTGAGCAGATGACTACTACAGTTTTAGATATTATAGTTGGCGTAGGGCGTATAGGCGCTTTAACGCCGGTGGCAATCTTGGACCCGGTCTTTATCTCCGGTTCCAGAGTACAGAGGGCTACGCTGCACAATGAGGATGAAATAAAAAGGAAAGATGTGCGTATCGGTGATACTGTACTAGTACAGAAAGCCGGTGGAATAATACCCGAAATTGTACGGGTAGTGAAAGAGAAGAGGACCGGAAAAGAAAAAATATTTCAGATGCCTACCAAGTGTACCGTATGTGGCTCACAGGTAGTAAAGATAGATGGCGAAGTTGTTTCCCGTTGCAATAATGTTTCTTGTCCGGCCCAGGTTAAGGAGGCTATTAGGCATTTTGTTTCACGTAGCGCAATGGATGTGGAGGGTCTGGGTCCCGCCCTTATTAATCAGTTGGTAGACAAAAAGATAATCAGAGATTTTGCTGATTTATATTATTTAAAGAAGGAAGACCTGCTTAAGTTAGAAAGAATGGCTGAAAAATCCTCTAATAATATTATTGAAGCCATTAAGGATAGCAAAAATAGGCCACTGGCTAATTTAATTTTTGCTCTAGGTATTCGTCATATAGGGATATATGCTTCTCAATTGCTGGCAGAAAGAATTAATAATCTCTGCGATTTGGAAAGCTTTAGCAGAGAAGATTTAATGCAAATAGATGGTATAGGGCCCACTATGGCAGACAGCATTGTTTTATTTTTCCAGCAAAGAGAGAACAGAGATCTAATTGAAAGATTACAGAAAGCCGGGGTGAATTTTTCGCAGGAGAAGCCGGTTGCACAAAAAAAATATTTAGAGGGTACTCAATTTGTTTTAACCGGAGCCCTAGAGCACTTTACCAGAGAAGAAGCTAGAGATTTAATTGAAAGATTGGGTGGCCGTGTAACAGGCAGCGTTACTAAAAAAACCGATTTTTTACTATTAGGTAAAGAACCCGGTTCAAAATACCAAAAGGCAAAAGACTTAAATATAAAAATCATTGAAGAAGAAGATTTTAAAAAAATGTTACAGCTCTGATTCAGGATAGGAGTGAGGACTTTTTATGGTTAAAGAAATAATTTCTAAAAGAGAATTAGAAACGGTATCAAAATTAGCGAAACTAGGGTTAGATGAGGGACAAAAAGAGATATTCTATAGAGAAATAAATAATTTCCTTTCCAGCTATTCTAAGTTTAGAGAATTAGAAGTAGGTAAGATAGGGGTAGATACTAATAATACTAATCACGGGGAACGCTTTAATGAGGATATTGTAAAACCCTCTCTTTCCCAGAGTACAGTTCTAGCTATGACCAAATACAGAGAAAGCGGCTATATTCAAGTTCCGAGAATACTTTAAAGAATTAGAAATAAATAATTTGATTTTTACTAGAGCAGGGGGGATGCAGGCTTGCCACTAAATGAATTAAAAGTTGTTGATTATTTAGAGATGGTAAAAGAGAGGAAGATTAGTGTAGAGCAGGTAGTGAAAGACATTTTTTCCCAGATTGATAAGGTTGAACCGACAGTAAAGGCCTATTTATATCTGAATAAAGAAGGGGCTTTATCAGAGGCCAGAGAAATGGACCGGAGAATAAAAGAGGGTCAGAGAATACCGCCTCTGGCAGGGTTGCCTATAGCTATAAAGGACAATGTGTGTACACAAGGCATAGAGACTACCTGTGCTTCTCGGATTTTAAAAGGATTTATTCCACCCTATGACGCTACCATAGTTAAAAAGATAAAAGAGGCTGGCGGAATTATCATTGGCAAAACCAATCTTGATGAATTTGCTATGGGGGCTTCTACTGAAAATTCTGCTTTTCATGCTACTTTCAATCCTTGGGATATTACCCGTGTACCTGGCGGTTCCAGCGGTGGTTCAGGAGCTGCTGTGGCAGCAGACGAGACCTTAATTGCCTTGGGAACCGATACAGGTGGTTCAGTTAGATTACCGGCTTCTTTTTGCGGTATTTGCGGCATTAAACCAACCTATGGCCGAATATCTCGTTATGGAGTAATTTCCTATGCCTCCTCCTTAGACCATGTTGGGATTCTAAGTAAGAGCATTAAAGACGGAGCTCAATTGATGAATATAATTTGTGGTTATGATTCCCATGATTCCACATCCTCTGAGGTTACTGTTCCCAATTTCTTATTGTCCTGTCGGGAGGGTATCAATGATTTAAAGTTCGGCATTCCATGTGAATTTTTTAGTTCAGAGGTAGATTGCCGAGTAAGAGAAAGGGTAAAAGGTGCCATTGAAAAGATTTCAAATTTGGGGGGGAAAGTTGAGGAGACTTCTTTGCACCATTTAGAATATGCCGTACCTACCTATCGTTTAATTGCCTTTGCTGAAGCAAGTTCCAGTCTGGCTAGATTTGATGGGGTGCAGTATGGCTTAAGAATAGATAACAATGATGACCTGGAAGATATGTACTTAAAGACCAGAGGCAAGGGATTTGGTACTGAGGTACTTCAAAGAATCATTATGGGTACCTATATCTTGAGCGAGGGAAATTATGAGGACTATTATTTAAAGGCACAAAAGGTAAGAGCCCTCATCAAGGAGGATTTTGACCATGCTTTTAAAAAATTCGACCTATTGGTTGGTCCTACCTCTCCCATACTTCCCTTTAAGATAGGGGCTGGGAAAAAAGATACATTATTAGCAGATGCCTATACAGTGCCTGGCAATCTGGCGGGGTTACCCAGCTTATCCCTTAATTGTGGTTTTAGTAAAAATGATAATTTACCAATAGGACTGCAGATTATAGGACGTGTATTTGAAGAGGAAAAGATATTGAGAGCAGCTTATAATTTAGAGGTTGCCTTAGAAGAAGTTAATAAAATCCGGCCAAATTTATCATTTAATCCAATTCCAAATTAATGAATAAAATATCTTAATTAAATACTTTTTCTAATCCCAGTAGTTTTTAAAATAATAAAGAATCAAAGAATCAGGAGTTCTGTATGCCAGATGACATTGTAATAGGCCTAGAGATACATATCCAACTATTGACACAGGCTAAAATATTTTGTAATTGCAGTACCGATTATTTTGAGCAGGAACCCAATACTCATACCTGTCCGGTATGTTTAGGGCTACCGGGAAGTCTACCGGTACTAAACAAAAAAGTGGTAGAATTTGCTTTAAAGACTGCTCTGGCTTTAAACTGTGAAATAAACAGGACTAATCTATTTCACCGCAAAAATTATTTCTATCCCGATTTACCAAAAGCGTATCAGATATCTCAATATGATAAACCCATTGCCGTGAATGGTTTTTTGATGGTAGATTCTGGAAGTAGTGCAGAAAGAAGAAGAATTAGAATCAACAGGGTGCATATGGAAGAGGATGCAGGCAAGCTAATCCATTTAGAAAGAGATGGTGAAATAGTGCACTCGTTGGTTGATTACAACCGCTCGGGTATTCCATTATTGGAAATTGTAACAGAACCGGATATACAATCACCGGAAGAAGCTATAGATTTTCTGCAGAAATTGAGAGCCATAGTCCAATATCTCGGGGTCTGTGACGGTAATTTAGAAAAAGGTTCAATGCGCTGTGATGCCAATATCTCTATTAGGAAATCCGAAAAGAGTGCATTGGGCACCAAGACTGAACTTAAAAATATGAATTCGTTTAGGGCTATTAGAAGGGCATTGGAATTTGAGATAGTCCGGCAGAAGAAGCTCATTAAGAATGGAGAGTCAGTATTATCGGAGACCAGGCGCTGGGATGAAGCGAATGGCAGAACTATAATTATGCGCAGCAAAGAAGAGGCTCTTGATTACCGATATTTTCCGGAACCGGATTTATTGCCTCTGACTATTAAACAGGAATGGATTGAAGAGATTAACAGTACTCTACCGGAATTACCGGAGGAGCGGAAAGAAAGATTTATTACCGATTATCAACTTTCTGATTACGATGCCCGTAGACTGATTGAAGTCAGATCTCTAGGTGATTATTTTGAAAGAGCTGCCCAAGACTATCATAATTACAAGCATTTAGCAAATTGGATTCTTGGTGAACTGTTAAGATGTTTAGGTGAAGAGAATGCCAATATTGAAACATGCCCTATTTCTGCCTCTAAACTTGTGGAATTATTAAAACTGATAGATAATAAAACTATCAGTGGTAAAATTGCCAAAGATATCTTTGAACAGATGTTTAAGACCGGTAAGAGTGCGGCAAAGCTAATTAAAGAGAGTGGAACTACTCAGATAAGTAATAAGAATGAAATTAATGGTATAATTGATAGGGTTATCAAAGATAATGCTCAGACTGTGCAGGACTTCTGTTCCGGTAAAGAAAAAGCAATACATTTCTTAGTGGGGCAGGTTATGAAACACACTAAGGGTAGGGCTCAGCCGGATTTAGTACTGGAGCTTCTTAAGGAAAGAATTAACAAACCGTATTAAAAAATGTTTTTCTTTTCAAAAAAAACAGAGAATTGAGAAAGGAGGTGTAATAATGGATAGATATGTCTGTACAGTGTGCGGGTATGTTTACGACCCCGAAATCGGCGACCCTGACTCGGGCATTGAGCTAGGAACATCTTTTGCCGATCTGCCTGAGGATTGGGTTTGTCCCGTATGTGGGGTAGGTAAAGATGAATTTGAAAAGGAGGAATAGTCATGGCTTTCCGGGAAATTTCTAAGGATATCTATTTTGTGGGTACTATTGATTGGAGCAGAAGGCTTTTTGATGAACTTATCCCGCTACCTGAGGGAACCAGTTATAATTCTTATTTAATTAAGAGTCAGGATGATGCCTTATTAATCGATACAGTAGACCCCTCAAAAATTACCGAATTCTTTCAAAATATTGAGGAGTTGCAGGTAAAGAGAATTAGCTATATAGTTGCTCAACATGCTGAACAGGACCACTCTGGCTGTATAAGGGAAGTACTAAAAAGATTTCCTGGCTGTAAAGTTATTACCAATCGTAAATGTATTGATATCTTAATTGACGAATTACATTTAAAAGAAGAAGATTTTCATGAAATTAAAGATAGAGAGATTTTTATTTTTGGTGGGCAGGAGATGCAATTCTTATTTGCCCCCTGGGTTCATTGGCCTGAAACGTTTCTAACCCACCTCCCTAAAAAAAAGATACTATTTACCTGTGATCTTTTTGGTTCACATCTAGCCAGTAGTAGTTTGTGGGCCTCTGAAAGCACTAATAGCTATTTAGCGGCGAAACGTTACTATGCGGAAATAATGATGCCTTTCCGAAAAAATATACAGAAACACCTGCAGATGCTGCAGGAATTTTCTATTGACATTATAGCTCCCAGCCATGGACCTCTTCATAAAAATCCCGCTACCATTTTAAACTATTATAGTGAATGGGTCTCCGATTTAGTAAAGAAAGAGGTTATTATTCCTTACATCTCTATGCATGGCAGTACAGCTGCAATGGTAGAATACCTTGTGGGGCAATTAATAAAAAGAAAGATAAAAGTAACCCCCTACCATTTAACCTATACCGATATCGGCGTTCTGGCTATGGCTTTAGTAGATGTAGCTACTATTATACTGGGCTCACCTACAGTAATAACCGGTCCTCACCCTCAAGTTGCTTTTGCTGCCTATCTCTGTAATTTTTTAAGACCTAAAGTCCGTTTTGCCGGAATTATCGGCTCATACGGTTGGGGGGGAAAGATGGAACAGGATATCTTGGAAATGTTGGGAAATCTAAAGGCAGAGTTCTTACCATCTATAATTATTAAAGGTTACCCCAGGGCTGAAGATTTTCAGAAATTAGATTCTTTAGCCGAGCAAATTATGCTAAACCATCAAAAGATAGAATGAGACAAGTCTATAAGTAGTATAGGTGAGCATAAAATGAATAAAAGAAATTTAACACTGCTATTAATCTTTTCAATTCTTTTAACTATTAGCAATAGCATACATTCTCAGGAATCACTGGAAGATTTTTTATATCAGGATTTTAAAGAAATTGAAAACTTTGGTTACATTGCGGTAAAAGTACAGGGAGAACAGGCTTTTTTAATCGGTTTGAATAGTGAGGAGCTTACCAGTTTTGCTCGTCTGAAATATAAAAATAATTTTGCCCATATTGCTTTTCAGGAGATACCGGTTGAAGAAACATACCTCTATCAGGAAGAAGAACAAGCCAAAAAAGTGGGCAGTATCTGGTTCAGAGTATGGACTGTAGGTGATGATTTTCCTATCGCTTACTATGTAGAATGTCGGGCAGGTAGTTACAAAAACTATGAATTGTGGCACCAAGAGGCGTTGGGATATAGTGACATAAAAGGTATTAAGCAGATTGTCAGGAATGAGATAACCAGGATGATCGAAAGTCTGGCTATTATCTTTTTTAAGGCTCGTGGAGAAATATAAAATAATTATGCTTGGTGGATTAAGATTACATCAGAACATGTTAAAAAGGGAAGAAACACAGATAAAGACATTTGAGTACCAGCAAGGCAGTATAGATTAAAATGAATACAATAATACTGGACTGGTGTCTATTTAGATGAAAATAAAAAATTTTTTCGAAGATTACACCGAATTACCTAAAAGCATATTTATTCTATTTTTTGCCCAGATAGTCAGTTCAATGGGTAGCTTTGTATTTCCTTTTCTGACTATTTTTTTCACCAAAACCCTGCTGTATAGTGAACAGCAAGCCGGTTTTTATGTAATGTTGGCTACTGGTGCTAAGATACCCGGTTTACTGTTGGGGGGAAAATTAGTCGATATTTTTGGTCGAAAAAGAATATTTGTCATTTTCAGCACCATATCAGCACTATTTATTCTTTCCTGCTTAATAGTTCAGAAAAAAGAAATAATACCCTGGCTCTTAGTCTTATCAGCGGTTTTCAATGGAGCTAATTACCCCGCTCTAAAGGCGATGGCTGCCGACTTAACTAATCCTGACAATAGAAAAGCAGCCTTTTCTTTGTTGTATTTGGGTCTGAACATTGGATTTGCTGTTGGTCCATTGGTTGCCGGTTTATTATATAATAATTATCTGAATCTAATCTTTGTGGGCGATACTCTCTCTACCATTATTGCCGTACTGTTGATTTTTTTCTTAATTGAAGAGACTATTCCTATACAGGACAATATCAAAGATTCTCTTGTTTCTGACAGCAGTTCGGAAAGACCAGAGGAGGGGAGCATTTGGAGAGTATTGCTAACTAGGCCCCATCTGATTGTTTTTACCTTAATATATACACTCTATTCTTTCATTTATGTGAACAGTGATTTTACTCTTCCCATTCAAATGATAAAGATATTTGGAGAGGCCGGGCCACAGTACTTCGGCACTATTATGACTATTAGCGGTCTGGTGGTTATTTTTTGTACGGTAGTGATTATTCGAATGACCAGAAATATTAAGCCGATTCTTAATGTATCCTTAGCCGGAATATTGTATGCTTTTGGATTTGGTGCAATTTATTTTAGCCATAATCTACTTCTATTTTCACTTACTACCATCTTGTGGACTTTGGGTGAGATTATTGCTACTACCTATTCGGATGTCTATATAATTAACCATACCCCCATCTCTCATAGAGGAAGGTTTAGCGCTATTATCCATATTTTGATTGGGTCTGGCTTTATTCTTGGACCCTATCTGGCGGGATTATTTATAAAATATTATGGAGTGGAAAATATTTGGCCCATAGTATTTTTGTTGGCAATCCTTTCTTCTTTCTTAATGTATCTTCTCAATTATTTTGAAGATAAAGCTTCTAAACTAGTAAAGGGTACTGCACTCGATGAATGAAGAAATAATATAAATAAAAGGATGAGCCTCCTTTAAATCTTTGGAAACCCATCCTTTGGATATTTGTGCTAATTATGATAATCCTTAAATCAAAAGCTTTCCTTCTATTGGACTGCTTTGTTCAGAAAATCAGCCAGTCTCTCTTTTAAGATATTATATTTATCAATATATTCTTTTTCTATTTGCTTTAATGCTTCTTTTAGTCCTTTATCCTGTTCCACAATTTCTTCAACGCTCAGTTCTTTTATAATAATCTGATTTCCCTGTTGAAAAGTCCGCAATCTCTTTTCAGGATTGTTTTCTAAATCTTTTTTTACCTTTTCCATTGACTGGTCAATCTCATTTTGGAAACCATTTTGGACCTCAACTAATTGATTGAAATAGAATTCTACATCAGAGGATTGGTCAATTTTTTTTACCTTTTCTATAGCCAGTAGTCCTTTTTTCCTTTTCTCCGTATCATAAGGATTACTATAAAAAGTCAAGGTTTTAAGAAAATTATTCTGCGCCAGACTGAGATATTTTTCAGGAATTTCTTTTAAGTGAGACCATAATTGGTCAGGTTCAATCTGGTCTTTGTAATATTTTGCTAAGACAGTATCTATCTTAGCTTGTTGTTTTATCTCATCAATTTCCTTGCTGCTGAGTTTTTTTTGGGAAACTTTTTCTAAGGCTATTTCGCGAGCGGATTTAATAAATACCAATATATACTACCTCCTTCTAAAAAGATTAAAAAAACGGTCTTGGTATATTTGGAATAATCCCCAACGGTCTAATTCAATCTTTAGTTCTTTAGGCTCCATATCGCCGTGTTTTACCATATCAAACATAATTTCAATCTCCTTCTTGGCTACTAGGGGAATACCTTGTCTATCACGTATTATGGTCTGATACCCTGAGCTGTTGTAGTTGATTAGCCCCCTTTTCCTTAATTCCGGAAATTGAGATTGCATTGCGCTCCTGGTCATCATATCAAGAATAAATTTTGAGAGTGAAATATCCCACAAATCACCCTCTCCCCTGATAATTGCCGAAAGATTATCGCCCCTTTTGTCAATATCTCGTGATATCTTGTCAGCGACCGCTTCGATACTTCCCGAAACAAAGCTCATAGAGTCTACTTCTCTTTTAAAATGGAAACGATAAAGGATATTCGCTAAATCAGGCATCTCCTGGGCTATGGAAAGAAGTGTTTTTCTGGCCTCTTCACTAAAACCTTCGATACGTAAAATATATTCTGGTGTTATCAATTGAGGCCTATACCAGCTTACCTTTCCTTCTCTTACAACTGTTTCTACCTCTCCTTTGGTAAATTCTTGATAAACAGGTTCAGTTAAAACATGGTAGTTAACTTCGGAAGAACCAAAGGAGGAGAGTAATTGTTTAGGCCATTTCAATATCTTGGAATACTCAAAAGCATGTTTTATTCTTTCATCCATGTTCATGTAGTCTACCTCTTTAGGCTATAATTTTTAGAATAACAGTTATTTTTCAAGAATATCCAAATCAGCTTGTGATTTTTATTCAACAAATTCCCATACCACATTTTAACGAATTATTTCAAAATGTCAAATAACAGGGCTAAGTTGATTTCTAACACTTATAGTCAAATATTTTTTCCTATTCCAAAGTTAGTTTTAAGCTAAAAATTATTAGAGAGGAAAATTAAAAGAACGCTAACACTTGAATGGTTAAAATGACCCAATTGGGAAGAGTTTGATTATATTTGCTAAAACACCGGTATTGTGCTTTCTTCTAGCCTATTTTTAGATTTAAAAAAGGCAAGCTTGCGAAAGTATTATACAGAAGCATATAATAGGGTGTAAATAAGTAGAATGTTCTTAAAAGAAGGGGGGGGGGGATTCCTATTAAAAGAATAGTCATAGGGGTAATGGGGGGAACACAATTTGTGCATCCCCAGGATGAACAGTTTGCCTATCAAATAGGGGCCATGATTGCCCAGGAAGGTTGGGTATTGTTAAATGGTGGACGGGATGCAGGAGTGATGAAGGCATCAGCAAAAGGCGCCAAAGATAACGGTGGAATTACAGTGGGAATTTTACCGGTAGATAACCCCGATTGGGCTTCCCAATACATTGATATACCTATTGCAACCGGGATGGGTATGGCTAGAAATGTAATTAATATATTGAGTTCAGATCTGATTATAGCTCTGCCGGGAAGTGCCGGGACCATTTCAGAGATTGCCCTCGCTTTGAAATATGGGAAAGAAGTTATCTTATTCAGGTTCGAGGTTGGTGGCTGGCTGAAGCCATTCCAAAAAGAAGGAAAAGTTTATTATATCAATGAGGTGGCAGAGTTAAAAACACTTGTAAAGGAAAGGTTAGCAATTATTTATAATTATTAAAGGTGAGGTATCTATGGCGAAACTGTTAATACGTGTAGATGGGTCCTGTATTCCCAATCCTGGTAATATGGCTATCGGGATTGTTATCTATCGTGATGGTGAATTATGGAAAAAAATCAATGAACTGATTGGAGTAGGAACCAACAATATTGCCGAGTATTGTGCCGTTATTAGAGGCTTAGAAGAAATAAAAGATTTGTCGGCTGATTCTATTGAGTTTTATTGTGATAGTCAATTAGTAGTGAAGCAATTGAATGGGCAGTTTAAGGTAAAAAACAAGAAAATAATTCCACTTTATGAAAAAACACAGGAATTGGTTAAAAAAATAAAGGCGCCAATCTTTTTTATTTGGAACAGAAGGGAAAACAATCAGCTGGCAGATCAATTAGCAAGGAAGCTACTGGTAAAGGAAGAGCAGAATAAGAGGGCGCTTGCCTCTAAAGACTTAAGAGTAGAGGATGCAGGAGAGCACTTTCTGGTTAAGAATAAAAAGAATAGCAAAGTGTATCATGTCAATCTATCAGTTCCTGAATGTGATTGTTATGATTTCGAGCATAACTGCCGAAAATGGAATTTAGAGTGTAAGCATTTAGTAGCAGTTCGAGAATACCTCAAAGGCGAAGAAAGTCAAATAACCGAAAGGGATTATAGAAAAATGAAGATAATAATATTTAGCAAGATGGTCAGTCAAAAACAATGGGTAGAATTATTAAATAGATATAATCAAGAAGAGCAATTACCCCTTGAGTTCATTTTTCCGGAACGAGATAGCAAGCTAACGAGTGACCAATTGGCCTCGGCTGAGGTAATTATAGGAGGAGAGTTGAGTGAATCCGAGCTCGATATGGCTAAAAGTTTAAAATTATTTCAAATACCTTTTACCGGAGTCGACCAACAGAACATGAATGTTTTTAAAAGGTTTCCCCAGATAAATGTTTGCAATACTCATGGCAATAGTTCTGCAGTTGCAGAATTAGCCTTCTGCCTATTACTGGCATTGGCTAAAAATTTAATATACAGTGACAGAGAATTGAGAAAGGGTGAGTGGCATGGGTATACTACTCAAGAGCCTACCATTCAACTCGCCGGTAGAAGCTTAGGAATCATAGGTTTAGGTGCCATCGGTTTGGAGATCTCTCAAAGAGCCATCTCTTTTGGTATGA
Source organism: Candidatus Stramentimicrobium fermentans (assembly GCA_012520575.1). Lineage (GTDB taxonomy): Bacteria > Atribacterota > Phoenicimicrobiia > Phoenicimicrobiales > Stramentimicrobiaceae > Stramentimicrobium > Stramentimicrobium fermentans. The sequence continues at coordinate 85,546 of JAAYOB010000007.1, read as the reverse complement.
AGGTTTATGCGGTAAAACGTACTCTTAAAAAAGAGGAAGACCTGCAAAAGAAATATAATTTAACCTTCTTAGGAACGATGGAACAATTAGAATATGTTATATCACAATCTGATTTCATCGTTGTTACCTTGCCCCTGACAGCCAAGACCGAAGATGTAATTGGTGGTTCTATGTTAAAATTAATGAAAGGGAAATATCTGGTCAATGTAGGTAGGGGAAAGGTTATTAATGAGGAGGCTCTCTATAGATATCTAAAAAACGGAACCCTGGCAGGAGCGGGGATAGATACCTGGTACCAGTACCCCAACCGAGATTTCCCGCAAAGGTTACCCAGTAAATTTGCCTTTCAGGAATTATCTAATGTTGTAATGTCACCGCATAGTGCTGGCTATACCGACAAAGCAGTAGAAGAAAATGTATTAGAGGTGTATAAAAATATTAAACGGATCTTCGAGGGGGAAGAACCAGAAAATAAAATAAACCTGGAGGAAGGTTATTAATATAGCATACTAAAATCTCGTTTCTGTTGGGGTAATAGTTTGATAGGAATCCTATAATTACTATCAATAGTTTTATCTTCCACCTATATTTCATATTTCTCTTTTCCATAGCTCTTTGACTCTACGGGAACCCTCTTTCGCTAAAGATGTTAGAGTCTTTAAAATTGAACTTATCAAATAATAAGAAGATAGTAATAATTTTTTTCTTAAATAGTATCAAGATATGCTATAGTAAAAGGTAAGGTTGGTCTACAACTCTTTTCCGAAAACAGGTTCCCCCAACCGGAATTATGCAAAGTAATTTGTATTGTCTCTGAAAAAGAGGCTCTCAAAAAAGTTAATAGTAAAGTTAATTGCAATAAATTCTTCAGAAATATATAATAAAATGACGGCAAATTAATTTTTCTTGTTAGTTCCTGGGATTAGTTGCTTATGGTCAAGACCGCCTTTAAATAGTTTCCAAAAAAGTTAAACTGAATTTAAACTTAGCATTAGAAAGGAGAGTAGAATGCCATTAGTAAACAGTAAAGAAATATTGCAGGATGCATTAAAAAACCGATATGCAATTGGTGCCTTTAATGCCAATAACATGGAGATAGTACAGGCTATTATCGAGACTGCAGAAGAAGAAAGAGCACCGGTAATAGTTCAAGCTTCTCAAGGTGCCATTAAGTATGCCGGTTTGGATATGATTGTAGCTATGGTGAAAGTGTTAGCAGAGAGGACCTTTATACCGGTAGTTTTGCATTTAGACCACGGAACTGATTACGAACAAAACATTAGGTGTCTGAGGGCCGGATTTACCTCTTTGATGTTCGATGGTTCAGCCTTACCTTTTGATGAAAATGTCATGTTAACCAAAAAAGTTGTGGAGATGGCACATGCTGTTGGTATTCCGGTAGAGGCAGAGATAGGCCAGATTGGTAAGATGGATTCCAGTGATGAACCCGGGGTAGCTCGGGAGAAGATAAAAGAATTTTTTGCTGATCCTATCGAAGCGGAAAAATTTGTCAAATTAACCGGTATTGATTCACTGGCCGCAGCTGTAGGTACTATACATGGTTGCCAAGAACCAATAGCTCAATTAGACATACCCCGGATTGAAAAAATAAGAAATTTGACCGGTCTTCCTCTGGTATTGCATGGAGCATCGGGAGCAAGCGATGAAGAAGTTAGAAAAGGAATAACAGCCGGAATATGCAAGGTAAATATAGATACTATGATACGGATGGCCTTTACCAGGGCAGCAAAAGAATACTTAACCAAAAATCCCCAAGAGATAGACCCCAGAAAGGTTTTGGGTGTGGCTAAAGAGGCTGCTAAAGAGGTTATTCGAGACCGTATCAGAGTATTAGGTTCCCAGAACAGAGTTTAGATTAGGTAGAAAAAAGTAAAGAATAAGGGAGAGAATAAGATGTCGAAAAGAGTTGGTATTTTAACAGGCGGAGGAGATTGCTGCGGGCTCAATCCGGCTATTCGTGGTGCTGTCTATCGAGCCCATGATTTCGATTATGAAGTTTTTGGTATTAAAGATGGCTGGAGAGGCTTGATCGATGGAAATATAGTTAAAATTGACTTGCAGGATGTGGAGGAATTAGTAGATAAGTCCGGTACAATTTTAGGGACATCTCGTACCAACCCGTTTAAAATGGAAAATGGAGTAGAAAGAGTAATAAGTACCATAAAAAACTATGGTCTTGATGCTCTTTTAGCTATGGGTGGAGAAGATACCTTAGGAGTTGCCTCTAGACTATATAAGGAATGTAAGGTGAAGATAGTAGGAGCACCTAAAACCATGGATAACGATCTATCCTCCACTGATTTCACCTTTGGTTTTGATAGTGCAGTTACGAGAGCAGTAGAAGCAATGAAGAGTTTAGAGGATACCGGAAAATCTCACCATCGGGTTATGATACTGGAGGTAATGGGTCGATATGCAGGCTGGGTTGCTCTCTATACCGGATTGGCCTCCGGAGCCGATTGGATATTACTGCCGGAAGAAGAACCGGATATCGAGGAGATGTGCAAACAGCTCCAGCGAGTGTATGCCCGAAAAAAATATGCCCTGGTAGTAGTATCGGAGGGGATTAAATTACCGAGTATCGGTATCGAAAAAGAAGAATTAGACCAGTTTGGGCATATGATTTTGAGAAAGAGAGAGATTGGGCAAGTCTTAGCAGACTTAATCTGTGAGAAAACCAGTCTGGAAACTCGCCATGCGGTTATCGGTCACATTCAAAGAGGCGGTATCCCTACCGTATTTGATCGGATGTTAGGTTTACGTACCGGGGTTAAAGCCATGGAATTAATAGCAAAAGAAGATTTTGGTAAGATGGCAGCTATGAATGGTGATAAGATTATCTCGGTACCCTTAGAAGAGGCAACCAAAGAGATTAAAATAGTAAATAAAGAGTGGCTTGATTTTGCTAAAATATTTTTTAAGTAATTCTTTTAATAAACCCGGTAATTTTTGGGAAGAGAGAAATAATTATGTCAAAAAAACAAGGATTTGTTCATCTCCACGTTCATTCCGAGTATAGCCTGCTCGACGGGGCTTGCCGTATCAAAGAATTAATCAATAAAGCTAAAGAAAACAATATGCCTGCTCTAGCTTTGACTGATCATGGGGTTATGTATGGAGTTATCCAGTTTTACAAAGAAGCGGTAGCCCAGGGTATCAAACCTATAATTGGTTGTGAAGTTTATCTTGCTCCTAACAGCAGGAAGGATAAATCCTATGGTAAGAAAGAAACGCCCAGCCATCTAATTCTTCTGGTGAAAAATAAGATCGGTTATCAAAATCTCATTCAATTGGTTACTAAATCATTTTTGGAAGGCTTCTACTACAAGCCTAGGATTGATAAGGAGATACTTAAAGAGTATAGTGAAGGACTCATAGGACTATCCGCCTGCCTGCAAGGGGAGATTCCACGTCTCATATTACAGAACAGTTTTACAGAAGCTCAGAAATTGGCACTGAATTATCAAGAAATATTCGGTGAGGGTAATTTTTATTTAGAGCTGCAAAACAATACCATGCCTGAACAGCTTAAGGTTAATCAGGAATTAATCGAACTGAGTAAAACTCTCGGGATTCCTTTAGTTGCTACCAATGATGTGCACTATATTAATAAAGAAGATTCTGAAGCACATGATATCCTATTATGTATTCAGACTGCCACCAATCTAGATGACCCGGATAGGATGAAGTTTAGTACCAATGAATTCTATTTTAATACCCAGGAAGAGATGCTGCAACATTTTGCGGACGTTCCTGAGGCACTGGAAAATACACTCAAGATTGCCGATGAATGCAATCTGGAAATTGAATTTCGCAATGCTCATCTTCCTGACTTCAATGTACCGAACAACCTTACAGACCAAGATTATTTAAAACAATTGTGCTATGAGGGGGCTTTAAATAAATTTAAACATGTGGACGCTGAAGTGAAGGAACGTTTGGATTACGAGTTAGCAGTAATCGAAAAGATGGGTTTTGCTACCTATTTCTTGATCGTTTGGGATTTTGTTGATTTTGCCAAAAAACATAATATTATGGTTGGGCCCGGAAGAGGTTCGGCTGCCGGTAGCTTAATAGCTTATTGCCTCAACATTACCAACATTAATCCCTTAGATTATAATCTACTCTTTGAAAGGTTTCTAAACCCGGAACGAATCAGTATGCCGGATTTTGATATTGATTTTAGCATTGAAGGAAGAGGAGAAGTAATTGAATATGTTAGTAAAAAGTATGGACGTGATAAAGTTTCCCAGATAATTACCTTTGGAACCATGGCGGCTAGGGCAGTAATTAGAGATGTGGGTAGAGCCCTGGGGGTCCCTTATAGTCAGGTAGATAAGATTGCTAAAATGATTCCCTTCGAGCCCAATATGACTATAGAGAAGGCTTTACAGATGGAGCCGGATTTGAAGAATAGGATGGAAAATGAGCCTACTGTCAGGAAGATGATTGAAATCTCATCTAAATTAGAAGGCTTATCCCGTCATGCCTCCACTCATGCTGCAGGAGTTGTTCTTTCCCGAGAACCGTTGACCGATTTTGTTCCCCTCCAGTTAACCAGTGAAGGGGAAATATCAACACAATATATAGCGGAAGATTTAGAGCCCTTGGGATTATTAAAGATGGACTTTTTAGGATTGAGAACACTTTCTGTAATCTACAATACCTTAAATATTATTAGTAAAACCAAAGGAGAGACGATTGATATAGACAAAGTTCCCTTAGATGACCCGAAAGTCTATGAACTATTGGCTAAGGGAGAATGTTGTGGTATTTTCCAATTAGAAAGTTCCGGAATGGTAGATCTGGTAAAAAGAATGGAAGCAGAAAGCATTGAAGACATTACCGCCCTCTTAGCACTGTTTAGGCCGGGACCATTGGGCAGCGGAATGATTGATGATTTTATCAATAGGAAAAAAGGTAAAGTAGAGATTAAATATTTGCATCCCAAACTGGAGCCCATACTCAGAGATACTTATGGGGTAATAGTCTACCAGGAGCAGGTTATGCAGATTGCCAGTCAGTTGGCAGGTTATTCCTTAGGGCAGGCAGATATCCTAAGAAAAGCTATGGGTAAGAAGATAAAAGAGGTAATGAAAAAGCAGCAAAAACAGTTTATTGAGGGTTCTGTAAAAAATGGAATTGACAAAAAGACTGCAGAGGAGATCTATGACCTTATCGCTTATTTTGCAGGGTATGGATTTAATAAATCCCACAGTGTTTCTTATGCTTTCCTATCTTATCAGACCGCCTATCTGAAGGCGCATTATCCGGTGGAATTTATGGCTGCTCTGCTTACCAGTATTATGCAAAATACTGATAAGGTTGTGAAATATATTAAAGAATGCCAGAATATGGGATTGAAGATACTGCCGCCCGATATCAATGAAAGTTTGATTGATTTTACAGTAGTAGATGATAAGACTATACGATTTGGATTGGCTGCCGTTAAAAACGTAGGGAGAGTAGCAGTAGAAAATATCATTAAAGAGAGAGAGGAAGGCGGATCATTCTCTTCTTTACTCGATTTTTGTCAGAGAGTAGATTTAAGGTCTATGAACAGGAGGGTGATAGAGAGTTTAATAAAGTGTGGCGCTTTTGATTCACTTAAAACCTCTAGGGCTCAATTACTGGCAGTATTAGATAAATCCATACAAATAGCTCAGGACCAACAAAGAGAAAAGAGGAATGGACAGGCTAGTCTCTTTGTGATAAAAAATGAAAGGTTGCTCGACAATTTTCAGGGTTTTCCCGATATGTCCACAGTACAAGAATTTACCAGGCAAGAACTGCTCACTATGGAGAAAGAAACCCTCGGTTTTTATCTTACGCACCATCCCTTAGATGATTATCATGATAGGTTAGCTGAGATTACCAATACCGATTCCGCTCATCTGGAAGACTTTTCCGACAAGAGCCATGTAATCCTGGGTGGTGTAGTTACCAATATCAAAAAGAAGACTACTAAAAATGGGAATGCAATGGCTTACTTCTCCTTAGAAGATTTATTCGGAACTGTGGAGGTTGTTGTTTTCCCTAAAATATTTGAAGAATGCAAAGAAGTTCTTACTAATGAGAGTATTGTCATTGTTGAGGGTCGTTTGGATGCCATGGAGGTCAACATAAAACTACTGGCAGAAGCGATTTACTCTATTCATGACTACGATAATCGGAAAAACGCTGATACAAAGGAAAAGAAAAAGAGTAATAACAATAGAAATCTTAATATTAAGGTGGATATTACCGAACTGAGTCCGGAAAAACTAATAGATTTAAAAGAGATATTTCAAAAATATCCCGGAAAAAACGGTATAATTTTGTATTTTAAAGTTGGACTAAAAACATATCGACAGCAGGTTAGTGAACAAATAAGCATTGCCTATAATGATAAGTTGATTCGGGAAATTCAGGAATTTTTACCCTCAGCTGAAATATGGTATCAAAGTGGAAAATATTGAGGGACTTAATGATGGTGCCGAAGGTCGGAGTCGAACCGACATGAGCTGTGAGGCTCGCTGGATTTTGAGTCCAGTGCGTCTACCAATTTCGCCACTCCGGCATAAAGAAAGATTCTTAAAAATTATAGATTAGACCGATACTAATGTCAAGTTGCTCACCAGTTATTTGCCGGATTGTTCCCCCAAGTTCTGAATCAATCGTAAAAATTTATTTAATAAAAGAGTGTTATGAATAATGGAAAAAACTAAAAGACTATTTTTAATAGATGGGCAGGGTTTAATCTATCGAGCTTTTTTTGCCTTACCTAAATTAACAACCTCCCAAGGTCGGCTTATCAATGCTGCCTATGGCTTCACTCTGCTGTTGCTAAAATTATTAGAAGAACAAAAACCGGATGGCCTCATTATTGCCTTTGATACACCAAAACCCACCTTCCGGCACCAACTTTACCAGCAATATAAAGCTCAGAGAGAAAAGATGCCGACAGAATTAATTGAACAGGTTCCCATTATTAAAGAGATTGTAAAAAATTTTAATATACTATCTTTTGCAATTGAAGGATATGAAGCTGATGACATTATCGGTACTATTGTCCATAAGATAAAAGATAGTGAATATAAACCAGTAATTGTTACCGGTGACCGTGATTTATTGCAGCTGGCAGATACAGATACTGAGATTTTTTTAATGCAGAAAGGGTTTACCCAAGTTGAACAGCGTGGTTTAGCAAATATTGAGGAAATGTTAGGATTTCCGCCGGTATTGATTCCTGATTATATAGGCTTAAAAGGTGACTCCTCTGATAATATACCCGGTGTTCCCGGCATCGGAGTAAAAACAGCCCAAAAGCTAATACAACAGTATGGCAGCTTGGAGGAAATAATTAATAATTTATCAAAAATAGAGAATAAATCTATTAAAAAGAGGATTGAGCAGCACGAAAATCAGGCTCGCTTGAGTAAAGAATTGGCTGTGATTAACAAAGATGTTGACCTTGATTTAAGATTGAATGAGATAGCTTATTTGGGCCCGGACCAGGAGCAATTAAGGGAATTATATCAAAAATACGAATTTAAAAAACTATTAGAAAAGCTCCCTCCTTTGAAAAAGAGTAATCAAGAGATTAAAAAGAAGAGCATTGAATTTCGGGAAATTACTACAGAGGGACAACTATTGGATTTGTATAAAAAGATTAAATCTGTAGGAACTTTTTCTTGGTTGGCGCAAATAAACCAATCGCCTACCAATAAAACAATGCAGGGAATTACCTTTGCCCTTTCAGACGAAGTGTTTTTGGTGAGATACAATACTTGTGGTAGTCTATTAGACAACAACGGCCTTTCTGAGGAAATATTATCAAAAAAGTTAAAAGAACTTTTTCAAGATGAAAAAATTGAAAAGATTGGTTTTGACCTAAAGAGTTCAGGCAAATATCTCTTTAAAGATTTAAATTTTTTCTACCTTCCTTGTTTTGATACCATGATAGCCTCTTATTTATTGAATCCCTCCCGGCAGGATTACCCCTTAGCAAGTCTGCTAAGAGAATATCTACCTGATAGCAACTATCAGGAAAGAGAAGGTAAACAGGATAAAAATATTGCCGGTTGGGAAGAAGAACTTTGTGCTAAGGTTAAATCTTTACCATCTTTAAAACAGGCATTATGGCAGCAACTCTCAGCAAAAAATCTACTTGAATTATACCTTGAAGTCGAACTTCCACTTATTAAAGTCCTTTATCAGATGGAAAAGAGAGGAATTAAGCTGGACAATGTTTTTTTAAAGAAGATGTCCCAACAATTTTCTCATAAAATTGCCCAAATTAGGATAGAAATATTTAATTTCGCGGGAGAAGAGTTCAATCTGAATTCACCAAAGCAGTTAAGCCGAATTTTATTTGAAAAATTGAAACTACCTCCTATTAAAAAGACTAAAACCGGTTATTCCACAGATGCCCGTGTTCTCTCAGAATTATCGGAAAAACATGAGGTAGTCGCCAAGATATTGGATTACCGAGAATTAGAAAAATTAAAAAATACCTACATTGACAAATTACCACAATTGATTAGTCCTCAAACCGGAAGAGTTCACACCTGTTTTAATCAAACAGGTACTTCAACAGGCAGGCTGAGCAGCAATAATCCTAATTTACAGAATATACCGGTCAGAACTGAATTGGGACGTGCCATCAGGGATGCTTTCATTTGTGAGGCAGGAAATGTTTTTTTATCTGCCGATTATTCTCAAATTGAGCTTAGAATTCTTGCACATTTATCTGGAGACGAAAATCTGAAGGAGGCATTTTTACAAGGGCAAGATGTTCATGCCTACACAGCAGCCCAATTATTTAATGTCGATCTCAGTCTGGTTAGTGAAGAAATGAGGAGAATTGCTAAAACTATTAACTTCGGTATTATTTATGGAATGAGTAGTTTTGGCCTATCGGCTAACTTGGGAATAAGCAGGGAAGATGCCGAAACCTATATTACTGCTTATTTTCAAAGATATCACAGGGTTAAAGAATATGTAGATGAACAGATTACGATTGCCCGAAAAAAGAAATATGTGAAGACCGTGTTTAATCGGATCAGGTATTTAGAAGGAATTGATAGTCCTAATAAGTCAATCAGAGAATTTTTTGAACGCATCGCTATCAATGCTCCCATACAGGGGACCGCGGCAGATTTAATAAAAATAGCCATGATTGGTATAGACTCTAAAATGGAAGAACTGAATCAGGATAGCGGCTTAATTTTACAGATTCATGATGAGCTAATCTTCGAAATTATCGAATCTGAGCTAGCAAGGAGGCAAGCCATTATTAAAGAGATTATGGAGAATTGCATACATTTAGATATACCATTAAAGGTAAATTTTGCTAGTGGATATAAATGGGGCGAACTATAAAACAAATCAGATTTTGTTTTAAAAGAAGAAAGAAAGGCTTGTATTTTTAAAAATGTTGATCGTAGGCTTAACAGGCGGAATTGTTTCGGGAAAGACAACTGTGGCCGAAATTTTCCGACAATTAGGGGCACAGGTGATTGATGCCGACCAGATTGCCCATACTATTATTTGTCCGGGAGAAAGTGCCTGGCAAGAAATTGTTGACTATTTTGGCGAAGGAATATTAGAAAGCAATCTACATATTAATCGTAAAGAATTAGGCAAAATTGTATTTTCTGATAGAGAAAAATTAGCAATATTAAACAAAATAACCCATCCCAAAATTACGGCTGTTATAAAACAGAAGATTGAGGAATTGAAAAAGAATTATGGCCGGGATTTGATTTGCATTATTGATGCACCCTTGCTCTTTGAGGCCCAATTAGAAGAAATGATGGATAAGATAATTGTGGTCTATATAGGTAAAGAGGAGCAGTTAAAGAGGTTGCTGCTTAGAGATAACCTCAGCAAGGAAGATGCATTAAGAAGAATAGAGTCACAGATACCTATGGAAAAGAAGCTTTCTTTAGCCGATTATGTTATTAATAATTCTTTTTCTCGAGAGCAGACTGGAAAACAAGTAAGACGGATCTGGAAAGAGCTAAAGCAATACCTGAATAGAAAGTAAATAATTTTATGAAATTGATTTTACATTTTTAAACAATAAAAAGATCCATCCTGTCCGTCCCACGCCTTCCCTCTAGAATTATTAAGATTTGATTCAGTAATTGCGCTATATGGTATAATTTAGGGCGATAAATTCATTATTAGGTAATGTTAAAATAAAAAACTCTACAATCTTAAATTAGAACCTTGCTGGAAATTAAGAAAGATAATCTATGAATAAAAACTTTCAACTGAGTTCTAAATATTCCCCCCAGGGGGACCAACCGGAAGCAATCAAAAAAATATGTGATGGATTTAAAGAAGGTAAAGATGTACAGACTCTTTTGGGGGTAACCGGTTCTGGTAAAACATTTACTATGGCCAATGTTATCCAGTATTTACAATTACCGACCTTGGTTATCTCTCACAATAAAACGCTGGCAGCACAGCTCTGTACCGAATTCAGGCGATTTTTCCCTCACAATGCGGTCGGTTATTTTGTCAGTTATTATGACTATTATCAGCCGGAAGCCTATATACCTCGTACCGATACTTATATCGAGAAGGATGCCTCTATCAATGATGAGATAGACCGGTTGCGATTGTTTGCCACTACAGCTTTACTGGAAAGAAAGGATGTGGTGATAGTAGCAAGTGTTTCCTGTATTTATGGGCTAGGCTCACCCAGTGATTTTTCTGAGCAAGTTTTGTTGCTAAAGGAAGATCAACAAATAGAGATAGAAGAGGTGTCCAGAAGATTAATTAATATCCAATATGAGCGGAATGATATTGAATTTGAAAGAGGTATATTTAGAATAAGAGGAGATGTTTTAGATGTATTTCCGGCATATCTCGAGAGTTCCTTTCGTCTTGAGTTTTTTGGTAATACTATAGAGGCAATTCACGAGATTGACCCTCTGACCGGACACCGGATGGAAAGAAAAGAAAAGATAGCTATATACCCGGCTAAGCACTTTATAACTCCACCAGAAAGAATGGAGCAGGGAATCAGAACTATTAAAAAAGAGTTAACAGAGAGATTGTTTTATTTTCAAAAGAATGGCAAACTGCTGGAAGCCGAAAGGTTGGAGCAAAGAACGAAATATGACTTAGAAATGTTAACACAGTTCGGATATTGTACCGGTGTTGAAAACTATTCTCGGCATTTGAGTGGCAGAAAAGCAGGTGAGCCGCCAGCCACCTTACTCAATTATTTCCCCAAACCATTTCTGATATTGATAGATGAATCACATGTAACTATTCCTCAATTGAGGGGAATGTATGCCGGGGATAAATCTAGAAAAGATAGTTTAGTACAATATGGATTTAGACTTCCCTCGGCTTATGATAATAGACCCTTAGTATTTCATGAATTTGAAAAGTATTTGGAAAAAGTGCTATTTGTTTCAGCAACACCGGCAAAGTATGAGTTGAAGCAAAGCGAGCAGGTTGTGGAGCAGATAATAAGGCCGACCGGACTGGTAGATCCGGAGGTAATAGTGAGACCAGCCCAATTTCAGATAGATGATTTAATTGCTGAAATCAAAAAAAGGGTTACTCAGAAAGAAAGAGTATTAGTGACCACCCTTACTAAAAGAATGGCTGAAAATACCGCTGAATATCTACAGGAAATTGATATAAAGGTTAGATACCTCCATTCCGAGATTGGTACTATTGAGAGAATTAAAATATTAAAAGATTTACGGGAAGGCAGATTTGATGTATTGGTGGGTGTTAATCTGTTAAGGGAGGGTTTAGATTTGCCGGAAGTCTCATTAGTTGCTATCTTAGATGCTGACAAAGAGGGGTTTTTGCGTTCGGAAACTTCTCTGATACAGACCATGGGAAGAGCAGCCCGAAATGTTAACGGTACTGTAATTCTGTATTGTGATGAGATAACCGGTTCGGTAAAAAGGGCAATAAGGGAAACAAGCCGTAGGAGAAAGATTCAGTTAGGGTATAATCGTAAACATAATATTGTTCCACAGACCATACAAAAACCACTGGATGATATGGTTTACTTTGAAGATTTTGAAGGAGACGAAGAGCGGGATAGTAACTATAAGGCAAGCGAAGGTCAAAGAAAGTATTTACCTCACAGCAGCCTAAGTGCTTTAATAAAATCCTTGAAGAATGAGATGAATCAGGCAGCCAAAGAGCTGGACTTTGAAAGAGCCGCTTTGTTGAGAGATGAAATAAAAAGGCTGAAACGAGAAAAAATTATTTTCAAATAATTACTATACCTCTATAAGCAATAATAATTTGGATTCAGCCCAACGGAAATTCCCGTCTGCAAGGGGAAAAATAGGTAACCGTATCTTACTTATCCACTTTTGTGCTTTGATATATAATGATAAGTATGAGACTTAGAGGATCTATTTAAACTATATACTAAACTCAATACCATATCTTCCGGATAGATTTTGTCTAATTATGAATTGTGTAATGTAGCAAATACTTTAAATTCAATGCTGGAAAAATAGTATGGAAGGAGTTAGTTTCTTGCGAAAAGTATACTAAAATGATAAAGGTATTTAGTCTAAAATATTACCTTGTTGCTACAGTTAGGAGCAATGACCAGGTCATACAGGTATATATTCACTTGCCAAAGGAAGTTACAGGAAAGAGAGATTGAACTTTAAGAGCACCGCCAGTATAAGGATCTGGTAGTGTATATGATGGAGTTAAACTTAAAATGGGACAAAATAAGATTATTATAAAGGGTGCCCGTGAACATAACTTAAAAAATATTTCACTCAGCCTACCGCGCAATAAGCTTATTGTGATTACCGGTTTAAGCGGTTCAGGGAAATCATCTTTGGCTTTTGATACTATTTATGCAGAGAGCCAGAGGCGTTATTTGGAATCCTTGTCTTCTTATGCCCGCCAATTTTTAGAGAAGATTGATAAGCCGGATGTAGATTATATGGAAGGATTATCACCGTCTATCTCTATTGACCAGAGAAAGGCGGGCAAGAACCCTCGTTCTACGGTGGGCACTGTTACCGAGATTTATGATTATCTGCGTCTCCTCTATGCCAGAATTGGCGTACCCCATTGCCCCAGCTGTGGCAGAAAAATAGTAAGGCAGAGCATTGACCAGATTGTAGATCAGGTAATGAAGCTGCCCCTTGATACAAGTATAAAAATATTATCACCAATTATCAGGTCAAAAAAAGGTGAGCATAAACAGGTTATTGATGATATTAGAAAGAAAGGGTTTATTAGATTACGGGTAAATGGAAAGATGGTAGAGGTGGATGATGAAATCAGCCTGGCTCGTTATCAGATGCATCAAATTGATGTGGTAGTTGACCGCTTAGTGATAAAAGCGGAGAATAGAAGTCGGTTGAATGGCTCTATTGAAACTGCACTAAGTTTAAGTGAGGGATTGGTAATTGTACTTGAGGAAGAGGATAAAGAGCATATTTTTAGCGAGAAATTTTCTTGCCCACATTGTGGGGTCAGCTTGCCTGAAATTACACCCCGCATATTCTCTTTTAACAGTCCTTACGGCGCCTGTCCTAATTGCGGAGGGCTAGGTTACAAAATGGAATTTGACCCGGACCTGGTAGTACCTGATAAAAGCAAATCAATAACTAATGGGGCTTTGGTACCCTGGGGATTTATTAAGGGGAGATATCTCTACCATATTTTACTTGGTGTAGCCAAACATTATGGATTTAAATTGACCACACCTTTTAATAAATTGACTGAAGAACAGCAGAGAGTCCTGCTTTATGGTTCCGGTCGTACTAAAATATCTTTTGAGTATAATAACATAGAGGGGGACAATTCTTGGATTCATCAGAATGAATTTGAGGGAGTTATTAATAATTTAAAGAGACGATATCGTGAGACTAAATCTGAGTACATACGTGCCGAGATTCAAAAGTTCATGACCATGAATGATTGCTCGGTCTGCAAAGGGAAAAGACTACGACCGGAAAGCTTAATGATTACAATAGGAGGGTATTCTATTGCCGACCTTTCTGATATGACTGTGAAACAACTCATTAATTTTTTCGAAAAGTTGGTTTTAAAGGAAAGAGATGCTGAGATTTCTGAGCAGGCCAGGAAGGAAATTTTGGGCAGATTAAATTTTTTAATAGGTGTAGGATTAGATTATATAACCCTTTCCCGTGCTTCTTCCACCTTAGCCGGTGGTGAGAGTCAGAGAATAAGATTAGCTACGCAAATTGGTTCTAACCTAACTGGAGTTCTCTATATTTTAGATGAGCCCTCCATCGGACTGCATCAGCGAGACAATAACAAATTACTAAAAGCCCTATTCCAATTGAGAGACCAGGGGAATACAGTTATAGTAATTGAGCATGATGAAGAAACTATTAGGGCAGCAGATTATATCGTTGATTTAGGTCCGGGAGCAGGCATACATGGCGGTAATGTAGTGGCGGCGGGAGACCAAAAAGATATAATTGCTTGTCCAAATTCCATAACCGGTCAATATTTAAGTGGAAAAAGTCAAATAATGGTTCCGCTAAAGAGGAGGCCAGGTAATGGAAAAAATATAAGGATAATTGGAGCCCGGCAGTATAATCTAAAAAATGTTGATATCAGTATACCTTTGGGAAAATTCAATTGTGTTACCGGGGTTTCCGGTTCCGGTAAAAGTACCTTAATAGAGGAAATATTGTATAAAGCGCTCTTAAAAAAGCTTTATCACAGTAGGGTTAGGCCGGGGGATTATGAGCGATTGGAGGGAACTGAAAATATCGATAAGGTAATCATTATTGACCAATCACCAATAGGACGGACATCACGATCCAATGCTGCCACCTATACCGGGGTCTTTACCCCTATTAGAGAGCTATTTACAAAGACCAGTGCAGCCAGGATGAGAGGATATAAACCGGCCCGGTTTAGTTTCAATATAAAGGGAGGAAGATGTGAGGCCTGCCAGGGTGCTGGTATAGTGAAAATTGAGATGTTTTTTCTCCCCGATATATACATTCCTTGCGAAGTTTGTAAGGGGCAAAGATTTAATCAGGAAACATTGGAAATAAGATACAAAGATAAGAATATTGCCCAGGTACTGAATATGACAGTAGAAGAGTGCAGTCATTTTTTTGAAAATATTCCGCAAATTGAAAAGGGTTTACAGACTCTTATCGATGTAGGTTTGGGTTACATAAAATTAGGACAATCAGCCACCACCTTTTCAGGAGGGGAGGCGCAAAGGGTAAAATTGGCTAAAGAATTGAGTAAAAAAGGTACCGGTAAAACGCTATACCTTTTAGATGAGCCTACCACCGGACTGCATTTTGATGATGTCAGGAAACTTCTGGATGTCTTAAACAGATTGGTGGAACAGGGTAATACCGTATTGGTTATAGAGCATAATTTAGAGGTAATTAAATCTGCTGACCACATAATTGATTTGGGGCCGGGAGGCGGCGAAGAAGGGGGAGAGGTTATTTTTAGCGGTACACCGGAAGAAATTATTAACGTTCCGATCTCCTTTACCGGTCAATTTTTAAAGAGGATATTGGATGAGAATTAGAATGGATTGGAAAATAAATATGGTCTTCCCGGAGTCCGGATATGAATCTAACAGATAGAATAAAGAACTTACCTGAAAATAGCGGGGTTTACCTCTTTAAAAATGAGAATGGCGAGATTGTCTATATCGGAAAGGCAAATTCCCTTAAGAATCGGGTCAGCTCTTACTTCATTAAGAACTACCCCCATTCACCGAAAGTTAAGCAAATGATAAAACAAATTATTGATATAGAGTATATTGTAACTGCCTCCGAGGTAGAGGCCCTGCTTTTAGAGAGCAGATTAATAAAAAAAGTTAAACCATACTTCAATACCCAATTAAAAGATGATAAGAGTTACCCTTTTATTCAGATTACTAGAGACAATCCCTTTCCTGCTATTTGCCTCATCCGGAAGAGTAGTAAAATTACGAAAAAGAAAGCCCTTTATTATGGGCCTTTTACCGATGTAGAAGCTACTCGGAAGGTTGTGCAGAAACTAAGAAATATTTTTAAAATAAGAAATTGCAGCCAACAGAAATTTAATTCGGGGAAACCCTGCCTGGATTATCAGATAGAATTATGTTCAGCTCCTTGTGCCGGAAGAATAGAACAGGATGAATATCTTTTAAAAGTCAAAGAGTGTACACTGCTCTTATCCGGTAGGCATAGAGTTCTATTAAAGAATATGAAGCAGGAGATGAAAATCGCAGCACAGTTGATGCTTTATGAGAAAGCAGCAAAAATTAGAGATACTATCAGCATGATCGAAAAAGTGCTCAGTCAGGAAAAGGCCAGCAGGTCTTATATAAAGAGAATAGATAGTTATAATAAGATAAATACCGCTAAAGAATCTTTACAAAAGGGACTTCAAGAACTAAGAGAATATTTAAAATTACCAGTATTACCTCGTACCATTGAAGCTTATGACATTTCTAACATACAGGGCAGGCTTGCCGTAGGTTCCATGGTTTCTTTTCAGTATGGTATGCCTGATAAGAAGAGATATAAACACTTTAAAATCAGATATGAACAGGGCATCAATGATTGTGCTATGATGGAAGAGGTGCTAAGGCGGCGTTTTGGTAATTACCAACTGAATAAGGAAAAGTTACCAGATTTAATACTGGTAGATGGGGGGAAGGGCCAACTAAATATTGCGGCAAGGGTATTACAGGAGTTGAATTTGCTGATAAGCCTGGTTTCGCTGGCAGAGAGAGAGGAATTACTTTTCCAACATGGGGTTAAGGACCCCATATTGTTGCCCGGAAATTCTGATGCCTTTTTTTTGATACAGAGAATTAGGGATGAGGCGCATCGTTTTGCCCTTAGCTACCATAAAAAACTGCGCAGTAAAACAATTAGAAATTCACTGATTGATTTTATTCCCGGTATAGGTGAAAAAAGAAAGACATTATTGTTAACAAAATTTAAAAGTATTGAGCATATCAGAAATGCCTCACTAGAGGAGCTTAAAAAACTACCCGGAATTGGTAAAAAGAGTGCTCAAAAAATCAAAGATATACTGGAGGCAAGACATGATTTTAAGATACAGGAATAAGACCCCAGCTATAGATAAAACTTCTTTTGTAGCAGAGAATGCTGCATTGATTGGGGAGGTATATATAGGCAAGTATAGCAGTATCTGGTTTTCTGCCGTATTACGTGGTGATATTAACTATATTTCTGTCGGTGATTATACCAGTGTACAAGATGGGGTCGTGATTCATGTTACAAAAACTTTACCTTCCAAGGTTGGAAACTATGTTACAATTGGACATGGAGCGATCTTGCATGGGTGCATAATCGATGATTTTGTATTGATTGGTTCCGGTGCCAACGTATTAGATGAGGTTATTATTGGGAAAAATTCTATTGTCGCTGCCGGTGCTGTTATAACTCCAAAAACTGTAATTCCGGCTAATTCTATGGTTATGGGTATACCAGGTAAGGTGGTCAGAACAATTTCCCCGGAAGAAGTATCTTTTTTAAGGGAACATGCAGAAGAATATGTGCAGCTAATGAAATCATATCAAGAGAACAGTTTTAAAAACAAGATATCCCAATAGCATCCTCTTTGCAGAGAATAAACTGCTAAAAACATAAAAATAATTGTATCTGATTTATTATTTAGGTTTACCAGATGGCTATGTCTGGGGGAGGGAGGATGGAGGTGAAAAATGTCCAGGAAATCAATCGCTGATTTAGCCTATGATATCCTTGAAGAAAACCGGCGCCCCATGCATTATCGAAAGATTACTGAAGAAGTAATGAAAATCAGCGATATAAAGGCAGAAAAACCACACCATGGGGTGAATGCTTTGATGGGTGCAGACCAGAGGTTTGTCAGATATCAACGAGGAATTTGGGGATTGCTAAAATGGAAATACCGGGAGGCTAATCTACCTTATTCCCTAACTTCTTATTGTCTGCATAACGGTACCATTTTTTTGACCAACTATTTAAAACCTTATTTTGCCGGACAGCAGGGAGAGCAACTTAGGGAAGCTACTTTTATTGACAGTGAAGGAGAGGAGATCAATGTTGTAGTAGACTACCGGAAAAAGACAATTATTGGCTTAAAAGAATGGTTTCAAAAGAAGGCACTAGAGGTCAATGATACAATTTTACTGGGTTTGATAGACCAGAGCAAAAAGATATATTTTATAATTGCCCAAAAAGAGATTGAACATGATACCGAAAAAGATATAGGTG
Source organism: Candidatus Stramentimicrobium fermentans (assembly GCA_012520575.1). Lineage (GTDB taxonomy): Bacteria > Atribacterota > Phoenicimicrobiia > Phoenicimicrobiales > Stramentimicrobiaceae > Stramentimicrobium > Stramentimicrobium fermentans. Next base: position 67,301 of record JAAYOB010000007.1, on the reverse strand, counting down.
ATAAAATTTATAAAATATTACGGATTGAAGATAAGCCGCTTAGCTTTTCTCAGATATACTCAGAAATTACCCAACAGGAACCCGGTCCCGGTAACTTGTTAGAGAAGTACCTGCGGGGTATCTTAGATGAAGATAATCGGTTTGCTAAAACAAATAAAGAACAATGGGGATTATTAGAATGGTTGGATGAATCAGAAAGGCTCTTTGTTAATCTTGGTACAGAGGAAAATATAGAAGACTACCATATCTCACTGCAAAAATGTTTCAACTTTTTGGGGTACAATACCGAATTTGTTGAGAAATATACCTCAGGAGCCTTTCTGGCTAGAGCCGAATTGGCTTCTAAATCTTATTCTTTAATCATTACCGGTTTACTGAATAATTATGATAACAATATCGTGTATTCTATCGACTGGTCAACGCTAAAAAAAGTGAAAAAGGACCAAAATGCTGATTCGGTTATTCTGTTTTCAGAAGAATTTATTTTGCCGGGATTAATCGAAAGGGCCAGTGAAGAAGGAGTGCAATTGTATGAACTTGCTATCTTAGAGTATATCATTAAGGAGCATGGGGAAGTACCTTTTTCTTTAGTTGATTTAAGGCTCGCTTTTAGCCCTTTACATACTGCCAATAATAATCTGGTTATGCTACAGAGAATTAGAAGGAATCAATGGCAAAGTTGGCAATTGCTAAAAATGATTATTAGTATTTTGCAGGCAGTTAGAACTGAGAATACCTTTATAGATATAAATTTGTTAACTAAAAAACTGAACAATATTGGGAAAACTCATAACAAAACTAATATCGAATCTGCTCAGGTGAAAAAAGCGGTTACCGTTTTAAGCAAGGAACCGCTCAAATTGCTAGAATTATCAGAATCAGGTAGTATAATATTAGCCTACCCTGACCATCTTGCTCGGGAGAAGGTTAGCAATATTTTGCAATATATTATTGGGAACCCGAAAAATTAATCTGTAACATGGGAGAAATAAAGATAGAATAATGAAAATCAAGTGGTTGGGACATTCTTGTTTTTTAATTACTAATCAGAGAGGTATCAATATCCTTACCGACCCTTTTGATACTACATTGGGCTATACTATGACTAAAGAAAAGATTAACATCATTACTATCAGCCATGAGCATTATGATCACAATAATACTATGGGGATTAAGGGAAAGCCGACAGTGCTAAAGGGAGCTGTTCATCGAGATACCCATAAGATGTTCTTTAAAGGAATACCTTCCTATCATGATGGTGCTTATGGAAAACATAGAGGGATTAACACTATCTTTGTTATTAGGGCAGATGAAATGGTATTATGCCATCTGGGTGATTTGGGTCATTTATTAGAAGATGTTCAGCTGACTGAAATTGGACAAGTGGATGTTTTGTTTGTTCCCGTTGGGGGATATTATACTATTAGCTATCAACAAGCAGATCAGGTAATAGCACAGATTAAACCAAAAATAGTACTTCCCATGCATTATAAGACCGATGCTATTAAGTGGTCTTTAGATCCGCTTTCCGTGTTTTTAAATAAAAAACAGAATATTAAGATTGTCGAAAACAATTCCTTTGAAATTGACCAGTCATCTCTTCCTGAGGAAACTGCCATCTATGTATTGGATTATATAATCTAATCATTGATTATAAAAAATAATAAAAATGTTTTTTAACTTTTAAAATATTTAATAGTATTGATTATATATTATAATATCTCTGTATTATAAGAACAGCAAATACTGTCACTATTATATAATCAAGGGTATCTAAAATTTATTAAAAAGATTCTCCAAATAAGTCAGTATTGAGGGTGGGCAACATAAGCTATAAAAATCTTAGAGAAAGGATTGGCATGACCAAATATATCTTTATAACCGGAGGAGTCGTTTCGTCTATAGGAAAGGGGATTACCGCAGCATCCATTGGGCAAATCTTGAAGAGCAGGGGATTGAGAGTTTCAATTCAGAAGCATGACCCCTACCTTAATGTAGATGCCGGTACCATGAGCCCCTTCCAGCATGGAGAGGCCTTTGTTACGGAAGATGGAGCTGAAACGGATTTGGATTTAGGTCATTATGAAAGATTTATCGATATAAACCTTACTAAAGACAATAGTGTTACCACCGGGAAAATATACAATACCGTTATCTCCAAAGAAAGAAATGGAGATTTTTTAGGAAAAACAGTGCAGATTATCCCTCATATTACCGATGAAATAAAGGCCAGTATCAAAAGATTGAATAAGCCAGAACAGCCCCCTTTGGATGTTATTATTGTAGAAATTGGAGGCACTATAGGTGATATTGAAGGACTGCCTTTTTTGGAAGCCATTAGGCAATTCAGGAATGATATTGGCAAAGAAAATGTACTGTATATCCATGTTTCTTTTTTCCCCTATTTAAAGACAGCCAGAGAGATTAAATCAAAACCAACCCAACATAGCGTTAAAGAATTGCGTGGTATAGGTATTCAGCCAGACTTATTGATATGTCGCTCCCAATCCAGATTGACTGATTCTGTAAAGGAAAAGATTGCTCTTTTCTGCGATATTCCCAAAGAGGGTATTATAGAAGCCGAGGATGCAGTTTCTATTTATGAAATGCCTATCATACTTGAGGAACAGGGCTTGGGGAATTTTATAATTAAAATGCTGCGGTTACCTGTGCAAAAGCCTGATCTTAAAGAATGGCGAGAAATGGTACATCGCCTCTATCATCCTGAACAAAAAGCGGTTGTAGCTATAATTGCTAAATATGTTCGCCAAAAGGATGCCTATCTGAGTGTCAATGAAGCCCTGATTCATGCAGGTATTTACCATAACTGTCAGATTGAAATCAAGAAAATTGATGCTGAATTGTTAAGTAAAGGTGATTTAAAGAAAGTGCTAAAAGGCATTCAAGGGATATTAATCCCCGGTGGATTTGGCGCAAAAGGTGTAGAAGGAAAGGTTGGAGCAATTGAATATGCACGTGAGAACAAGATACCTTTCATGGGTATTTGTTTAGGTATGCAATGTGCCTTGATTGAGTATGCCAGAAATGTCTTGAAACTGTCTGAAGCTAATAGTGTGGAGTTTGAACCAAATACGCCTCATCCCATATTTCAGCAATTAGAAATATTAAAGAATATTAACGGGAAAAGAGAAATGATTCGTTTAGGAAGTCATTCCTGTCATTTGACAAAAGGGACTCTTGCTTATAAAATATATCAGCAGGACCAGGTACAAGAAAGGCATCGACACCGCTACGTATTCGATAATCAATTTTTGCCAAAGTTTGAACAGGCTGGTATAATATTTAGCGGAGTTAATTTGGAAGACAATATTATCGAAGTTTTTGAAATAAACAACCACCCTTGGTTTATAGGAATGCAATACCATCCAGAATTCAAATCCAGACCAAATAGACCTCACCCGATGTTTGTAAGTTTCCTGGAAGCAGTTATGAGAAAGTGCTAGTCTTGATAAATTATCAGCTTTTTACTAATGGCAAGGAGTAAACAACAAATAAACGCTATAATTCTAGCCGGAAAAAAAGATACTGGAAAAGTTGAAGAGAACAATAGGTTTACCAACAAAGCTTTATTGCAGATTAATGAGATTCCTATGATAGAGTATATAGTTAATGCCTTACAGACAGCAGCATTGGTGAGGGATATAGTAGTAGTCGGGCCGGAATATGATTTAGCACCATTTTTAGGGGAAAAAGTAAGAAAAATCCTTAACTCTACAGAATCTATGGTGAGAAATGTACAGATTGGCCTTGATTACTTCCCCCATGATAGTAAAGTTTTAATACTTACCTCTGACATTCCTTTAATTACCGGAGAGATTGTTGATCGTTTTATTAAAAAATGTGAACCCCATAATGCCTTTTTTTATTACCCAATTATCTTAAAAGAAAATATTTTGAAGAAATATCCTGAAACCATCCGTTCATATGTTAATTTGAAAGAGGGAATTTATTGCGGCGGCAATATGGTAATAGTAGGTAAACCTGTATTTGATAGGAACAGACAACTATTAGATGAACTTTACCAGAATCGCAAAGATGTTAAAAAATATATTAGTATTTTAGGTGCTAGATTTCTAGTAAAATACCTTATGAAATCATTAACCATTAATGAAATTGAAAAAAAGGCAGCCGAGATAGTTGGCTATCCGGTGAAAGGCATTATAATTGAAGACCCTGAAGTAATGATTGACCTGGACAAGCTTAGCGATTATGAGTTGATAAGTAAGGTCATGAATCAAAAAGAGCCCACCACCCCATCTTGAGTAAGGAATAATCATTTAAAAATGTTTTATTATCCCTTGTGTTTTAAAAAGGAAGTGATATAATTTAGTAGTTATGACTACAGGGTTATTCTTCAGGAATTTTCTCCACCACTTCTCATAATGAAAATATGTATTCGATTTATTTAAAACGATTATTAAAATTAAGAATATTTATTTTTGAAAATAAATCAAATTCCTATTTTAAATATTAAAGATAATAGACCTTGAGGGGGTATTATTTTGGAATTAAATGAATTAAAAGAAATGAAAATAAGTGAATTATGTAAAATTGCCCATGAATATGATATCAATAATTGTGCACGGATGAAAAAGACTGACTTGATTTTCAATATTTTAAGGGCACAGACTGAAAAACAGGGTTACATGTTTTCAGAAGGTATTCTGGACATCATGAAGGAAGGATTTGGTTTTTTAAGAACAGGGGGCTACTTGCCCGGTCCTAATGATGTTTACATTTCACCATCACAAATTAAGAGATTTAACTTGAGTAATGGAGATTTAGTATCCGGACAGGTCCGTTATCCAAAAGAAGGTGAAAGATATTTTGCCTTGCTTAAAGTGGAAGCTGTTAATTATGAAGACCCTGAATTGTCTAAAGAGCGTATTGATTTTGAAAATTTGACCCCACTATTCCCCTTGGAAAGATTCACGTTAGAAACAAAGCCTTATGAATTATCTACCAGAGTGATTGACCTGTTTTCACCGATAGGAAAAGGACAGAGAGGATTGATAGTATCTCCCCCTAAAGCTGGAAAAACTACTCTTTTGGAAAAGATAGCAAATGGAATTATTGCCAATCATCCTGAGACTATTCTTATGATTCTGTTAATTGATGAGAGGCCTGAAGAGGTCACCAATATGAAACGTTCTGTGGAAAAGGCTGAGGTTATTAGCTCAACTTTTGATCAGCCTATCAGCAATCATATTAAAGTTGCCGAAGTAGTATTGGAACGGGCTAAAAGACTGGTAGAATTAAAGCATGATATAGTAATTTTACTGGATAGTATAACCAGATTAGCCAGGGCCTATAACCTGAATATTCCAACCAGTGGTAAAACCTTATCAGGGGGGCTAGATTCAACGGCTCTCTATTATCCTAAAAGATTTTTTGGGGCAGCCAGGAATATTGAAGAAGGCGGCAGCCTGACCATTTTAGCAACCGCTCTGGTGGAAACGGGAAGTCGAATGGATGATGTAATCTTTGAAGAGTTTAAAGGTACCGGTAATATGGAATTACGCTTAGACCGTGAAATATCCGATAGCCGTATATTCCCGGCAATAGATATTAAGCGTTCTGGAACTAGAAAAGAGGAATTATTATTAGACCCAGATGAGTTAAGCAAAGTATGGCTAATGAGACGCGCTCTATCCAATCAGAGTTCTATTGATGCCATTAGCTTGCTGTTAAATAGGCTAAAAAAGACCAAAAACAATCATGATTATCTGACTACTTTAGATAACGTAAAAGAATAATACTATTCTTATATAGTTAAGTAAATTTTATTTTAAAAAACAGAACTATCTTTGACGTCGAAAATCACTTGTGCTATAATTTCATCGTTATTTTGATTGTAGAAACTCTATTATTCATAAAAACAAGAGTTAGAGTAAAATTTATCGTAAAAAAATCTCAAGTTTATTATTAATATTTAAATCAAAGGTGAAATAATCATGAAAAAAGGAATTCATCCTAAATACGGAAAAGCTACCGTAATCTGTGCCTGTGGGAATACTTTTGAAACACAATCCACTAAGGAGTTAATCAAAGTGGAAGTCTGCTCTACCTGCCATCCCTTTTTTACCGGTGAACAGAAGATATTTGACTCTGCCGGCAGAGTGGAGAAGTTTATGAAAAGATACAACTTAGAAGAGGAATCAGAAAAAAGTACGAAAAGTTAGCAAGAGAAAGATGAATAAATAGCAGTTTTTAATACCGTATTGATTAATAGTATTTTTAAGGTGCCGTTATTATGGAAAAGATATAAAAGAACAGGGCAAAGGCTCTGTTTTTTATTATAGATTTACGCTATGAAAAGATGAGAGATTTATAAGATATGGAGGAATACAGATGCAAGAAACCTATTATGGAGGCAGCATTGAGGTAATCTGTGGGAGCATGTTCAGTGGTAAGAGCGAAGAGCTGATAAGAAGGGTGCGTCGTGTTCAAATTGCCCGAAAACGGGTGCAGATTTTTAAGCCGCTATTAGATTATCGTTACCAGGCTGAATATATCTACTCTCATAATGGTAATAAGGTGGAAGCTATCTGTACTAAAAATGCTCAAGAGATTTTAAATAAGACTCAACCCGATACGGAAGTAGTGGCTGTTGACGAAACACAATTTTTTGATGAAAAAATTGTTGATGTATGCCAGATTTTAGCCAATCGAGGCAAAAGAGTGATAGTAGCAGGGCTTGATCTCAACTTTAGAGGTGAGCCATTTGGTGCCATGCCTGAATTACTGGCTATTGCAGAATATGTGGATAAGCTCCATGCAATTTGTATGGTTTGCGGGAAACCGGCTACCCGGACACAAAGGTTGGTCAATGGCAAGCCGGCTGACTATAAAGACCCGCTAATCCTTATTGGTGCCAAAGAGAGCTATGAAGCACGTTGCCGACAGCATCATGAGGTTCTCAATAAACTAAATAATAATGGAAAGTTAGGAGAATAAGATTACCATGAAGGTACAGTTGTTGAATTATACTCCAAACCCGGAAGTGATGGTGGCCCAGGCAGCTCGACTCTGTTATTCTGCGAAAACCATTGCTCGGATTAAAGAAACAGTTACTGAACAAAGACCGGACAAAATGATTAAAAAAATAATTAAACTAGGTCATTATTCGGTCTTAGAACATGTTTCCTTTACTTTTGGTATTGAGGATATTTCCCGAGTAACTTCACATCAACTGGTAAGACATCGCATAGCCTCTTACTCCCAAAAGAGTCAGAGATATGTAAAAGCCGGAGAAAAAGAGAACTTTATTATTCCAAAAAGTATTCAGAATAATAAGGACGCAGCAGTAAAGTTTATGGAGCTTTTTACAGAAAGCTTATCTTTTTATCAGGAGATGCTATTACAAGGCATTACTGCTGAGGATGCACGGTATATTTTGCCTCAAGCGATGACTACCAGTATTATTTTTACGGCCAATGCCCGCGAATTAATACATTTTTTCAGAATGAGATGTTGCAATAGGGCCCAATGGGAAATAAGGGAGCTGGCAATTTCTATGCTTAAACTGGTAAAGGAAGTTGCCCCGAATATTTTTCAAGATTCTGGTCCGGCCTGTCTGATTGGGCCTTGTCCGGAAGGGGAAATGACCTGTGGCAAACCCTGGAGCAAAGCAGGGGCAAGTTTTAATTAAACCAACACGGCATATTTTTTTTCTGAAATATTTGGGAAATTTTAAAATGATTTTGGAAAGCAGTGTATAAGCATGTTTAAAATATTGGAAGATATCGTCCTGGAATACCAGGACTTAAACCAGAAATTATCTCAACCCAAAATAATTACCAACCATGAACAATTTCAAAAATTAGCTAAAAGGCATAGTGAAATTGCCAAAACAGCGCAATTATATCTGGAGTATAAGAGCATTGAAAAAGAGAGATTAGAAAATGAAGAGTTAAGAAAAAACGAGAAAGATTTGGAACTACTGGAAATGATTGATGAAGAGATAGAATCACTCCGGCAAAAAGAGGATAAGCTAAAAGATTACCTGGAAGAATTGCTGAATCCGGAAGACCCCAGAAACAAGAAAAATATAATTGTGGAAATAAGGGCTGGGGCAGGAGGTGATGAAGCAGCTCTCTTTGTGAGTGATTTATTCCGAATGTATTCCCGTTTTGCTGAGAGGAATCACTGGAAAGTAGAAGTTATGGATTCCAACCCTACTGAAATTGGTGGTTTTAAAGAGATTATTTTTGGTATTTCAGGAAAAGATGTTTTTGGTTTCTTAAAGCAGGAAAGTGGAGTGCATAGGGTTCAAAGAATCCCTGTTACCGAATCGGGAGGTAGAATTCATACTTCTACCGTAACGGTAGCTATTTTACCAGAGGCGGAAGAAGTTGATATGGAGATTAATCCCAGTGATTTAAAGATTGATCGCTATCGTTCTACCGGTCCCGGAGGGCAGAGCGTTAATACTACTGATTCTGCAGTAAGGATTACTCATCTTCCTACCGGAATGGTGGTGACCTGCCAGGATGAGAAATCTCAACATAAGAATAAAGACAAAGCTTTAAAAATATTGAGAGCCCGTCTATTAGACCTTTTACAGCAGGAAAAAAATGAGAAGATTGGACAGGAAAGAAGAAATCAAGTGGGGACGGGTGATCGGAGTGAGCGTATCAGAACCTACAATTACCCCCAAAATCGGATTACTGACCACCGTATAAATACTAGCTTCCACAATTTAGAAGAAGTACTTGATGGCAACTTGTTTGAAATTGTTGAACAATTCAAGGAATAGTTTTAATGGATGCGTCTGTAATTCTTAAAAATAAGGACAAAAATAATATATTTAATATTGGTGAACTGCTTACCATTGGCAAAACACTATTAAGGAAGAATGGCAATAGCAATTCTGAGCTCGAGTCTATTTTGCTACTGAGCTATTTATTAAATAAAGAAAAAAGTGATTTGTTTTTAAATATGAGCTTACCGGTATCCCTATCCCGGACAATACAATACCATAAGTGGATTAGAAAACGAATAGATGGTATGCCAATCCAATATATTACCGGTTTTCAAAACTTTATGGGATTGGAGTTTTCTATCTCAGAAGGGGTTTTTATTCCACGAGCAGAAACGGAGATATTAGTAGAGAGAGTGATAGCAATAATAGAAATGATGCAGAAGAAGGATGGGCTTCTTTTCCTGGATTTAGGAGTTGGCTCCGGAGTAATCCCAATAACCATTTGTTCTTATTTTCAAGAAAGAGGTATACCTGTTAATTTTTTTGCAGTCGATATTTCTGAAACTGCTATAGAATTAGCCCGTCAGAATGCCCAAAAATATAATTGCCAACACCATATTAATTTTTTTCAAGGGAGATTATTTGAACCTTTGCAAAAGCTAAAGCAGATAATCCGTTTTGATGGTATTATCTCAAATCCGCCGTATATAAGTACAGCTGAGTGGGGTAAATTACCTGATGAAATTCGCCTTTTCGAACCAGCTAAAGCATTGTTGGGAGGAGAAAAGGGGATTGATTATTACGAAAAAATTACCTTGGAATCTCCGGCATTCTTAAAGCCCAATGGATTTTTAGCTTTGGAGATTGGCCATCAGCAAAAAAATGATATTCTCCGGATTTTAACCGACAATACTGATTTTCAAGAAAACATTATTACCTTCAAAGATTACTATCAGCAGGATAGGGGCATTATAGCCTTTAAAAACTGTTAAAGACTTATCGGTGAGGAAAAATTTGAAAAATAAGACGGTTCTTTTTGTCTGTACCGGCAATACCTGTCGCAGTGTAATGGCACAGGCCTTGTTCCAGAAGTTTAAAGAAGACTTATTCCCTGAATTAAACTATCAGGCTGATTCTGCCGGTATTGCTGCTTCTAACAACACTTCGCCCAGCAGAGAGGCTGTTTTTTGTTTAGCAAAACAGGGGATAGATATCACTACCCATCAACCCAAAGCGGTTAATAATCAACTATTAAAAGGCGCAATTGTTATTTTAACCATGACCCAACAGCAATTGGATTATTTAAGGGAACATTTTCCCTGGGCAAAACATAGAATGTACCTTTTCAGGACTTTTTGCCAACAAATGGAGGACCTTAAAGTTAAAGAGATAGAAGATCCCTATGGCAGAGGACTGCTTTTTTACGAAGATACCTATAAGAAATTAAAAAAAGATATTAAAAAATTGCTATTTTATTTAAAAAAGGTGGGCAATAATGAATAAGACAAAAAAAATTGCCATCGGTAGTGATCATGGCGGTTTTGAATTAAAGAATGAAGTAATCAATTATTTACAAGAAATAGGCTGGATATATAAGGATTTCGGAGCCTATGACACCAAGCCGACACATTACCCTGATTATGCCTTGAGAGTAGGAAAGGCAGTAATTGATGGTGAGTATCAATGTGGTATCCTTATCTGTGGTACCGGTATAGGGATGTCGATTGCTGCCAATAAAATTAAGGGTATCAGAGCTTCTTTGTGTCATGATACATTCTCTGCCCAGATGGCTAAAGAGCACAACGATGCCAATGTTTTAACTATGGGAGGAAGAGTAATTGGCAAGGGTTTAGCTAGGGAAATAGTCAGAGTTTGGTTAATGGCCAAGTTTAGTCAGGAAAGTCGTCATATTATTAGATTGCAAAAGGTCGTAGATATCTATGAACCCTGTTAGAAGAGTAAATAAGGTAATGATAAAAGAATAGCCGGCAAAGAGATGAACCAGATAGGGAGGAACAATTTTGAAAGAGGTAATGATTTTAGACCATCCTTTGATTCAACATAAATTGACTATGATTAGAAATAAAAAGACAGATTTAAAGAATTTTCGGGAAATTGTAGATGAATTGTCTACAATGATGGCCTACGAAGTAACCAGGGATATCCCTTTAAAAGATATTAAAATTGAAACACCTATTGTGAAAACTACCGGTAAAGCCATAGCTAATAAAAAAATGGCAATTGTTGCTGTATTGAGAGCAGGATTAGGCATGGTAGGCGGTATATTGCGTTTAATCCCCTCAGCAAAGGTAGGACACATAGGTATATACAGGGATCCAAAAACACTCAAACCGGTATGTTATTATGTCAAATTACCTGAGGATATCGCTAAAAGGGATGTAATTATTGTGGACCCAATGCTAGCCACCGGAGGCACTGCGGTAGCAACTGTAGATTATATTAGAAAGTTTACCAGAACCGATATAAAGTTCATGTGTTTAGTAGCTGCTCCGGAGGGCATAAGGGTTGTCCGGGAACATTATAAAGATGTCAAGATTTATACGACAACTGTTGATGAAAGACTAAATGAACATGCCTATATAGTACCAGGTTTAGGTGATGCCGGAGACCGTCTATTTGGAACCAAATAATTTAGTAGCTTATAATGCATATGGTATTGTTCATTATAAACAACAGGCTGTGTAATAAACTAAATTTATTGTATTAATATATTTTTACCATGATTATAACTATGAGTTAGCCAGAATAGTATCAGAAAGAGGTTGCAATAAAAGAAATTTACTATGGAGAATAAAAAAGATAAGAAAATCAAGATTGCCTTTGTTTTTGGAACCAGACCGGAAGCGATAAAGATGTTTCCCGTTATTCGGGAGGCAAAAGAATACCCCCATTGGCTAACCCCTTTTGTAATTTTAACTGCTCAACACCGAGAAATGCTCGACCAGATGATAAACCTGTTTCAGATTGAACCGGATATTGACCTCGCTATTATGGAACAGGGGCAATCTTTATCCCATATAAATTCCTCTTCCTTAATTAAATTAGAAGAGGTTTTTGAGAAGATCTTACCTGATTTAGTATTGGTACAAGGGGATACTACTACTACTTTTTCAGGGGCATTAGCAGCCTTTTATCAAAAAATTAGGGTTGGACATATTGAGGCAGGATTGCGAACCTTTAAAAAATACTATCCTTTTCCGGAAGAGATTAATCGTAGATTAACTACTGTTTTAGCTGATTATCATTTCCCTCCCACTCCTTTAGCGGCAAAACTACTGGAAAAAGAAGGTATTGAGAGAGAGAATATCTTTGTTTCCGGCAATACCGTGATTGATGCTTTTTTGCTCATGTTAGAAAGTAATTTTCAATTTACCGATAATAGAATTAACCAATTCAGGGATAGCCATGAAAAGGTTGTGTTAGTGACTATGCATAGACGTGAGAATTGGGGGAAACCTCTGGAAAATGTCTGTCAAGCTTTATTAAGTATTTCCCAAAGATATAAAAACATCGTTATTTTTTTCCCTCTCCATAAAAATCCTATTATCAGGAGAGTTGTACATAAACATTTAAGTAGCCAGAGCAATATTATTTTATTGGAGCCGTTGAATTATAAGGAGATGGCCAACTTAATGGCTTTCTCTACTATTATTTTGACCGATTCTGGCGGGATACAGGAAGAGGCGCCGGCATTGGGTAAGCCGGTCTTAATTTTGAGGGAAGAAACAGAAAGGCCGGAAGTTGTCAGTATAGGGGCTGCCCGATTGGTAGGTACAGATCAGGAGGCTATTAACAAAGAAGTGGATAAGTTATTAAAAAATCCGGTTTATTATCAAACAATGGTTGCAAAAAAATCTCCCTATGGCGATGGGCTTGCTGCTCAAAGAATTGTGCGATATATTCTTTATCAATATCAGTATTTAGAAGAATTTCCTAAAGAGTTTGACAGTAAAAGATAATAATTAAGCGAAAAGAGTAGCAGTAATTTTAAACAAAGATCCTTCCGGTGTAACCTGATTAGTTGTCATATAGGGAATGGAGTAAGTATAAATGCTGTAAAGAATGGACTATCCTATGATACCAGTATGGGTTTTACCACCTTAGGGGGAGCAATTATAGGCACCAGGGCCGGAGACCATGCTGCTGCTCTCGACTTCTATATGATGCAAAAGGAAGATTATTCTCCTCAAGAGATTGACAGCATATTGAATAAAAAGAGTGGGCTATTAGGTATCACAGGAAAGTACATTGATAGAAGAAATGTGATTAAAAAGCGGCTGAAGAAAGGGAAAAAAGAGCCAGCTTAGCTGTAGAGATGGAAGTTTTGCCGGTTGAAAAAATACATCGGTGCCTACGCTGCAGTTCTAGGGAGATTAGACGCTCTTATTTTTACAGCTGGAGTAGGGGAAATGGGTGACACGATACGGACGAAGGTATTATATGGTTTGGAAATATTGGGGATTGAGTACGATTCCGAAAAGAATAGATTAACCAGAACTCGCAATAAAGAATTTAATATCTCCCATTCCGATTCACCGGTAAAAGTACTGGTAATTCCCACTGATGAAGAACTGGTTTTTGTTGAGGATGTAACAGCCTTAATCGAAGGTACTTACGATATTCATACTAATTTCACATACTCTTTTCAGAGAAAAGAGTATGTGAACTCGATGAGAGAAAAGGCTTATATGGAAGAAAAGGGAATTAACCCCGGTAAATAATCTTAATAGTATTTATAGGTGAGTAAGCAATATTTTAGAATAAAAGGAGATGGACAATGAAAGCGATAATTCTTTGTGCCGGCAAGGGTACTCGCTTAAGGCCATTAACCCACACTAGCGCCAAGCATTTAATTCCTCTGGCTAATAAGCCTGCTTTGGAATTTGGCGTTGAAAAGATTGTGGAATGTGGTATCACGGAGATTGGCTTGATAATTGGTGAAGACAACGGCGAAGATATAAAAAAAGCTATAGGGGATGGAGAGAGATGGGGTGTTAAGGTAAGCTATATTCTACAATCAAAACCACTTGGCCTGGCCCATGCCGTAAAAGTTGCCCGTGATTTTTTACAAGAGGAATGTTTTTTAATGTTCTTAGGTGATAATTTATTAAAGAATAGCATTTATCCCTATCGGCAAAGGTTTGAAAAAGATAAGCCCAAGGCCTTGGTATTATTAACCAGAGTGGAAAATCCGGAACAATTTGGTGTAGCTGAACTTAAAGAAAATAGAATAGTCAAATTAGAGGAAAAGCCTTTAAAACCAATGACTGACCTTGCTTTAATTGGTGTTTATTTTTTTGATTCTACCATTCATACTGCCATAGATGCTATCAAACCTTCGGCAAGGGGAGAATTAGAAATAACAGATGCCATTCAATGGCTGTTAGAGAATCAATATGAAGTGGATGCTGAAATAATTGAAGGCTGGTGGAAGGATACCGGAAAACCGGAGGATATTCTGGAAGCTAATCGATTGGTATTAGAAGACATTGAGCGTGATTTAGGAGATGCTAAGATTGATCATAAATCAAAGATATTTGGCAGAGTGAAACTGGCACAGGGAGTGGAGATAATCAACTCAACGATAATGGGGCCGGTGATTATTGGCGAAAGAGCCAGAATTGTCAATTCTTTTATCGGGCCTTTTACTTCATTATCTGATAAGGTTGAAATAGAAAATAGTGAGATTGAATACAGTGTTGTTATGGCTAATACCAATATTAAGCAGGTAAGGTACCGCATGCAGAACTGCTTGATTGGCAAAAATGTCCATATTTATCGTTCGGTAAATATTCCCTTGGTGTATGAGTTTATCCTTGCTGATGATAGCAAAGTACGTTTAATCTAAAGGGGAACAACCTATTGGGTTAAGAATATTGTAGGTGCTAGTTGAGGAAAATTAAAGAGCTGTAAAGGTAGGTGGGGGAATATTTAATCAAAAAGAGAGGCCTATTCTTCCATAAAAGCGGGTAGGGAGGGTTTGGGTGATGGCCTTTCCAATACCGAAAGCCAAAGTAAGTGGTTCTGTATATCTGGTTTTAAGTATAAACCCCACTTCCGCACCCAGGGAAGCGTTAAAATCTTTCAAACGCGGAAAGGAGTTTTTATTCCACGCATGTCCTGCTTCTATAAATAAAGCTCCAAAAACTTGTTCTAAAAACAGAGATGCACCTTTGTAGCCTATTTTTTGTTCTACTCTTTTTAGAGGAAAACGATACTCTAACGAACAAAGCAAGAGGTGATTTCCGGCAAAAGAAGAGGAAGGATACCCTCTCAAAGCAAAGTCTTTGCTATTGAAAGAGCTAAGATTTTGGGCAGATGAGTTTCCTCCAAGGCTGAATATAGCATTTTTATCAATTTCACTAGAGGAGTATCCTGCTACCAATCTTAAAGCTAGAACCTGATTGGATACCGGTAGCGGTAGATATTTTCTGCTATCAAAGATAATTCTATGAAAAGCAGCTTCATGGTCAGTATAGGGTACAGCATATTGGTAGTTGACAGAAAATAAATTACCAATTTCTGGACCAATAGACCATTGGTATTTTTCAGTATCACTGTAAGTGTATCTTAAGAACAAGGAATTAGTTACAACGGGTGTTTTTTCTGATAATTCATCCTGTTCCCCTTGAACAGTAAATAAACATTCACTCAAAGTCCCCATTGTTATGTTTCTAGAATATAACCTATCGGAATCGCCTTTACCGGTATATCCGCTATCGCTGAATTCTAAGGATAGCTGGAGTCTGGTGTAGTAAGAAGTTTCACCTTGCCAGGTAAGGGAAAATGATGGTTCACATGCGGTATAGAGACATTGGAGATTATAAAATAAAGAATTATTAGAAAGATTGTAGGCAAGTGTAAGCGGGATAGAGTAAAATCCTAGATAATCCCGAGCCAGGGTTGAGGCTCCCAGATAGAGGTTACCTCCTGCGATATCCGCATAGGGAAACAAATAATTGGGCATAATGCTATCCCAAGGAGAATAGCTCTTTAAAGTATAATGAGTATTCTTTGGAATACCATGGGGCAGTGCTAAGGATTGATTAACCTCGTTATCTTCGAGTGATTCTAAAGGTAAAAAATAGATGACATTGTCTTGCAGATGGGGGACATCAGCCGTTTCCTCCATGTCGGTTTCTTCTATTAATTCCCAGAGTAAATCGTCCATTTTGGCTACATGTAATTCATAACCTGAGGCGTGGTATTGCACAAAAGCCATCTCTTTTCCGCTAGGTGAAACAGCCGGCTCAAAGGCACCGGTAGCGACATTGGTTAAGCGGTAGAACTGGTTATCAGGTAAGGAATAGGCATATAAATTGAATATCTTATTACGATCTGACGAAAAAAATAAATATTGACCGTCAACTGACCAATTGGGACTAATATCAGTATAACGGTCATAAGTGATAGGTATTATAGATTGTATTTTGAGATGATCTTCATCAAGGGTAATAACATATATATCTTGATAGCCTTTGCGCCATAACGAAAAGGCAATTCGGTCACCTTGGGGTGACCAGACCGGTTGGTAAATCTGAGAGCCGTCTTTAAAATTAGTTAAATAAGTAAGGTCGGCAGTATTGATAAGATCCATTTGTTCTGGTTCATTTTGCGGCATAATATTTTGAATAGAGAATAAGACCAGGTTATTAGAGCCGGCTTGATTGATTACCGCGACAATCTTATCAACAGCCGGCACAGGGTGCCAGGCGGGGTCTTTAATTCTCATTCTCTCAGTAAGCTGGTATTGCTTACCAGTATTTAAGTGAAATAAGAATAGATCATTATAGGTATAGTAGTGACTATATTGAATTTGTTTAGCGTAAAGAAGATATTGAAAATCAGGTGAAAAGGAGTAAGAGGTGCCATGTCCGCCTGTTCTTTTTATCAACAAGCTTTCTTTACCGGAATTCCGGTTATATTTACGTATGGTGGAGTAAAGATGTGGCTTAAAGACTCTATAAGTAAGAGAGGAATCTTTAATATCGTTATCAATTAGCCAGGAAGGACATTCAACCCAATAACAGTGGTCGGTAATTTGTTGCGATTCGGTTATTTTATCAGAATTGACAATACGTCTAACCTGTTGTTCGAAATATTGTTCTTTCTCACACTTCCATCTTTGATATAGTTTATTTTGGTCAATACCTAAAACTTTTTTTAACGCCCAGTCCATTCCTAGCAGAGGAAAAGAAGAAAACTGCTTGCTTATGGCTATCAGTTTTTCTTCACCATATACTTCGGCGATAAAGTGAACTAGTGATTGTCCATAGATATAAGGAGCATTTCCTGCCGGCCAAGAGATCAGGTGTCCACCTTCTAATTGTTCAAGATTTTTTAATCTGTTTTCCAAAAAATCGGTTCTAAGATACATCTCATATCTGCTATCTTTTAGTCGGCCTCTACCTGCGTTTAATCTGCTCTCATTGTAAATAGCTAATCCTTCAATAGACCAAAGGGGCTGCAAGGCGTTTGGGGTGATAGTTTGACCTAAAAAAAAGCGTAGGAAAGTGGTCATTTTATCGGTCATATCAAAATGTGCTAAGTGCGTATATTCATGAGCGATTAAAATTCTTAGCCAGCTTTCAAATTTGGTGTCGAAAATTTCCGGACCGGGTGCAGTCAAATTAATACGAATAAGATAATGGGGAACTGTTGAGGCAAATCCATATGTCGAATCATGGAAATCTTCTAAAATAATAGCAAATTTCTTATCTGGATTATAAGGCGTTCCAAACTGTAGAGTTATTTGAGAATAGATTTCTTCGGCTATTTCAGCGATATGAAGGGCAATCTGTTTATAGGGAGAACCTTCCTTATCTGGTATCTCCGTCGGGAAGATTATGGAGTAATGTTTGCCCTCTATAACATTCCAGTTGAGTGTTGGATCATAGTTTTTACTATAAACAACTAGCTGTGAAGGATTATCAAAAAGAAAGTTTGGCACAGAAAAATAGAATAGAGATAGAAAGATGGAAAAAATAAGGAACAAAAAAATTCTCTTTCCAAAAAATTCTTTATGTTTAAACATATTTTCCCTAAATCTGGAATACTATAATTATAGCTTATTTATAAAATTTATATACAATAAAGTAGTAATATTTTGATTATTATACTATTATTCAGGTAAGACGGATATATATTAGGAAGAGCAGGAGGGTTAGAGCGTAGAGATGGTAAGAGCGGAAAGGACAAAAAAGAGAAAAACTTCACGGAAAAAGAAATGGTTTGATATAGTTTTTTATACGGTCAGTACCATTATCATTATTGTTTTGCTATTCATAGCTTTGAGGCAGAGAGGTCTAATGCCGCTATGGATTGATCATCTCCCCTCAAAACAAGTGGAAAGTATAGCAGAGGAAATCAAGGATAAGAGGGATATTTTTAATATTATTAATGGACATGAGCATGTGCAGAATATGGATTGCTTGCCGTTATTAAGACAAGCGATGAAAGATTGTCAGATAAAAAAGATGGTATTGCTAGGCACCCCTTATTTTACCTTTTTTATGAAACCGCAATATGGTTTTACTGGTTATGAGGAAAATAATGATTTTATTGTTGAGCTTAGTCGGAATTACCCCGATGAGTTTGCAGCCCTGGTGACTTTGGATCCCAGAGATGCTAACAAACTAGAAGGGCTAAAAAAATCTATAGAGAATGGAGCTGATGGTGTCAAATTATACAATGGGCATGGTACTTTTTATGATTCATTTTTTAAGACATCGCTAGTTGACCCAGGAATGATGGAAATATATGCTTATTGCGAACAAGAAAATATTCCTATACTATACCATATTAATAGTGGGCGCTTTTCAACAGAATTTGAACATATCTTACAAGAATTCCCAGAGTTAATCATTGTGGCACCTCATTTTATGCTTTCCACCAATAACCTGACACGTTTAGACCGTTTTATGAAGGAGTATCCGCAGCTATATCTGGATATTAGTTTTGGGCACCCGGATTTTCTAGTTGCTGGGTTTGGTAGAATTTCGAATAACTATAGCAGTTTTCAAGATTTTATATTAACCTATAGGGAAAGAATTATTTATGGAACAGATCTGGTGGTGACCACCTATCAAGCCAAAAACAGGGCCTATATAGGTGATGTACATTTAGCTTATATGGATTTATTAGAGAAAAAAGAGTACATTCTACCAGTCAGCATATATAATATGATGACCAAGGAAGCTCGTAAAAATATAGATCCCAACCGGGTTTACCATGGTTTAAATCTCGATGCAGAAACCCTAAGGATGATTTATCATGACAATGCAGAAAGGCTATTTTTTAAGAGATAAATTTACCATTTAGACAAGAATCTGAATTAATTTGATGGTATAATCTCAGATTATAAACCTCACAAATTGTTGTATTGTTGTAATATTTAGATAAAAAATAAAAAGGAGAAATAGATTATCTTGGTTTTTGCCCTGACAGCGTTTACTGCTTTTTTTATTTCCTATATTATTACTCCTTTTATTGCTCGATTGGCGAAGAAACAAGATTTTGTAGATAAACCCGGCTATCGTAAAGTACATGATAACGCTATTCCTAATCTAGGAGGAATAGTAATATTTTTTGGTTTTCTGCTTAGTGCCTTATTTTTTGTACCATTTCAAGAGCAAATAAAAGCCTTTTTAGCTGGCAGTATTATTATCTTACTTTTGGGTATTGTTGATGATATTGTTGATTTAAAACCACTTAACAAGTTTATCATTCAGTTGGCGCCGGCATTACTATTTATTATCTATCACCAGGATACTATCAATCAATTTATTATACAAAAATTGTCCCAATTCACCATTTTTGGCTTTTTATTATACCCGGTACTGATATTATGGATGGTAGGCATTACTAATTCCATTAATCTTATTGATGGGCTGGATGGCTTGGCAGCGGGAATATCTATAATTTCATTGGTTACTTTTTTAATAATTGGATTTTTAGTTGATGAGATTTATTTGCCTTATAATCTGTTAAATGCAGCACTTTTAGGGAGTATGATAGCCTTTTTCCGCTATAATTTCTATCCTGCGCAGATATTTTTGGGAGATTCCGGCAGTACCTTTTCCGGGTTTCTGATCTCTGGAAGTGCCATATTATTGGTAGTTTATTCAAAGAAGCCGATATTATTGCTGATTCCTGTTTTGACCTTGGCATTACCTATAACAGATACTCTTTTTGCGATATGGAGGAGATATAAAAGTCATACTCCAATTTTTCAAGCAGATCGGAGCCATCTGCACCATCGGCTACTAGATAGAGGTATATCTCATCGTAATGTGGTGCTAATCTTATTAGCCTTAAATTGCATTTGCAGCTCATTAGCCCTAAGTCTAGCCTATTTTTTGCTAAAAAATTAATTGATTTTTTAAAGTACAAATATTCAGATAGATAAAGGGGAAAGTAACCATGGATAAAGGTAAAAAGGAAAAAGTCTTAGTTACTGGTGGTGTAGGATTTATCGGCTCACACATAGTTGATTTATTAATTGTTCAGGGTTATAAAGTTGTGATTATTGACGACCTATCTTCAGGGAAAAAGGAAGATATTAATCCCCAAGCTCATTTTTATAAAATGAATATTGGTGACCCTGATTTAGCCGAAGTTTTTAATTACGAAAGGCCTGATTATGTCTGCCATCAAGCTGCACAAACCAGTGTTTCTTATTCGATTGCCCATCCCCAATTAGATGCACAGGAGAATATTATGGGGATGTTAAATCTATTGGAGGTATCGCTAAAGTGCGGAATAGATGGTTTTGTTTTTGCCTCAAGCGCTAATATCTACGGAGAACAAAAATCTTTCCCAATAACTGAAAATGCCCCTCTTTCTCCAACTTCTCCTTATGGAATTTCTAAAATGGCTTCCGAGCTTTATCTAGATTTTTTTTATCAAACTCACCGACTAAATTATATCTCCCTGCGCTATGGTAATGTGTATGGACCAAGACAGGACCTTTTGGGCGAAGCAGGAGTTATTGCTATTTTCATGGCTAAAATGTTGAAGGGTGAGATTCCCACTATCTATGGAGATGGCGAATGTATCAGAGATTATGTCTATGTGAAAGATGTTGCTAGGGCTTGTTTACTCAGTATAAAAAATATGGTAGAATTAGCTGAATTAAAAAAGATAAGAAAAACAGATAAAGCATTTCACGTTTTCAATATAGGAACAGGCAGAGGAATATCAGTAAACCAGTTGTATTCCCACTTGCAGAAGGCAATGGGTTTTGCGCAAAAGGCAAATTTTGGACCTCCCCGAACTGGAGATTTAAGAAAAAATGTTCTTGATGGTCACTTAGCAGAACAAGTCCTGAAATGGAAAGCGCAGTATGGTCTGACAGATGGATTGGCGGAAACCGCACAGTGGCTTAAGAAGAGGGGAATAGTTTAAACGGGGATAGATATTCAATTGTTACTAAAATTAATAAGCAAAGACTACCTTTTTAACTTAAATTATATTATAATTGGATTAAGTTTTTTAATTAGTTTTTTGTAATTTTCCGGGAGATATTATCTTTCTATTTCTTTTTTAAATCTTAATGGAGGAATTTTTGACTGAGTGGATGGGTTCTCTTATTAAAATATCAGGCATCTTATTTGCTGGTCTGTTAATGGTATTTTTGGGCAGATATAACCAGCAGAAAAAGATTGCTCCCTGGTTAAAGTTATTCTGTCAAGCTGTAATTGCCCTTTTAGTTATAGCAACCGGAATAAAAATAGAGTTTTTGAGAAACTATTCTGGCGGATATTGGTATCTTAACTATCTTTCTATACCTGTAACCACCATCTGGCTACTCACCATCACTAATTCTATTGGACAAACTGATGAGTTTGGTGATACGACTCCTATTACCGTTTTTATAGCTGCTCTTACTTTCTTCCTTGTTTCCGTTTTCCAGCGGCAGGGTCTCCTGATTGCCGAAGTGCTATCTGTATTTCTGGCTATTTTTTCACTAAGCATCATAATTTTAAAGAAAAGAAATAAAATAGAAAAGAATAATTATTTTTCTGCTTATTATATGTTTTTTGGATTTATGCTAGCGGTAATTGCCATTGTGGGGGTATTAAAAAGTGCCGCTGCTCTGACCCTTTTGACTCCACTATTGATTTTGGGATTTCCCATAGTGGATACATCTTATTCTTTACTGGCCAATTATTTAAGTAATGATTATTTTGAAAAGGTAAATGAGAGTAAACTAAGGCAGCAGTTGATTGAACAGGGATTTTCTCGTAAGGGTGCCAATAGAATAATAGTATTTACCTGCCTTTATTTAAGTATAATTGCCGTAATAGTGTCGGTTAAAGAAGATTTATTATTATTTACTACCATGATTGGAGTAGGATGCCTTGCTTATTACTGGCTGAGGCAAAGAATTTCAAATGGGTCTGCTATCATTAACAATGACCGGCATAAAGGGAAATTAGTATTATTTGGGGTTCCCATCGATCAAATCGACAGCCAACAAGCCTTAGCCCAAATTGAGCGTTTTGTTAAAGAAAAAAGAGCACATTTGATAATTACTCCGGATACCTTGGCAATTCTGAGGGCTAGAAAAGACAAACAATATTTAGAGATAACCCAAAAAGCGGACTTGGTAACTCCCGATGGTGCGGGAATATTATGGGCAGCCGCTTTTTTGGTTGAGCCGCTGCCTGAGCGTATTACCGGGATTGATATGATTAACCAGATATGCCAACTAGCAGTTCAGAAGAGATATAGTTTATATTTATTAGGAGCAGAAGAAGAGATTGTAAAAAAGGCCGCTCGTAATTTAGAGCTGGAATATCCTGGTCTTAATATAGCTGGATACCACCATGGTTATTTTGATAATAACGAGGATAAGGTTAACTATGTTATTAATGATATAATAGAGAAGAAGCCCGATTTTTTATTGGTAGGAATGGGCGTGCCTAAACAGGAGATCTGGATATCCAAATATAAAGATAGATTAGGGGTTCCGGTCTGTATAGGCATTGGAGGAAGCTTTGATGTTATTTCCGGCAAAATATCACGAGCCCCCCTATGGATGCAAAATCATGGTATGGAATGGATTTTCCGTATAATCAAAGAGCCAAAAAGAATAAAAAGAATGGCTAAGCTGCCTTCTTTTATCTGGCTGGTTTTTTTGGGTAAAATCGAATTATTGTTCTGTACCGAATATTAAATGTGGGTATTAACAGAAAGTTTTTATATATAAATATGAAATCAACCTTAAATTTAATAAAAACATCTGAATATACTTGATGAGTAAAGTAGCCCAAAAGAAAATAAGATCCATCTAAATGATAATTAATGCTTAGGTTTTTTAGTCCTTCCATATCCAGGTTATATTAAGATTATTAACTACCCAGCAGATATCTATTGAACCATAGTATAGACTTTTCCAAACTATTTATATGAAAAGCCTTTCAATATCTGTACAAAAGCAGAAAACAGAATGCTGATTAATTTTCCAAGAAGGGTGCGTAAATGAAGACATGGATGAAGATAGGAATAATAGTTTTTGCCCAGTTGATAGAGCTATTGTTGGTAAATATGGTAAATGTTGATGCTGTAAAGCCTGATTTAGTAATGATTACCATTATCTGTTTATCTTTTTTGTATGGTTCTAAAGATGGAATCATTATAGGCTTCATAGGTGGATTGCTGAAAGACGTTTTTTCAGTTAATCTATTGGGTACCAATGCTTTAGTAAAGACGGTAATAGGTTACATATCGGGGATAATTCGAGAAAAAATATTCCAGCAGCATTTGGTATGGATAGTAACTATAGCAACATTCGTACTTACCATTTTAAATAACACTTTTGTTTATTATCTGTTAGGCATATTTCATGCCAATTATGATTTTATAGAAATTTTTAGAAAATATTCAGTAAACCATGCTCTCATTAATAGTATTTTAGCACCCTTTATTTTTATCAGTATTAGGAAACTCTCGGTTTATATACAAAGGTAGAATTAACGGTTCATGTTTAACCAAAAAAGTAAGAAAACAAGTAAAGAAATTACTAAAAAAAGATTAAATGATTTTTTTATATTGATTACTATTTGTTTTGTTATTATTATCATGAATCTCTGGGTTTTACAGATAATTAAAGGAAAAGAATTTGAACAAAGGGCTGTCAGCAATTGTATTCGGTTGTTGGTAGAAGAAGCACCGAGAGGAGAGATTTATGATCAACAAGGTCATATTCTGGTAACTAACAGACCGTCAGTAAATTTTTCAATAATCCCAGCAGAAATAAGTAATTATCAAACTTTATCAGATAAACTTAGCCCGGTTATTGCCCTTGATTCTCCTACCATTCTCAGCAAACTTAAGAATCATAGGCAAAGCCCCTTCCAAGCCCTTACTATAAAGAGAGACTTGAAAAAAGATACGATTGTTGCTATTGAAGAACAGAAATACAAATTTAAAGGGGCTCTGTTAACAATTCACCCGGAAAGAAAATATCTTTACCGCAATTTTGCCGCCCATCTACTGGGATATGTTAATGAGGTAAGCGAAGAAGATTTAAGGAATACCTCGTTCAATTATTTGACTGGCGGTGATATGGTCGGAAAATCAGGAATAGAACGCTTTTACGATTCCTACTTGAGAGGTGAAAAGGGGAAAAAAGAAGTTGAAATAGATGCCTTAGGACGAGAAATAGCCACCATTAAGTATCAAAAACCGATTGCAGGTAATGATATTTATTTGACCTTAAACAGTCAGCTGCAGCAATTTATTGAGAGCCAGATGGCAGAGAAAAAGGGTGCAATTATTGTCAGTGAACCCAGTACCGGCAAAATTATGGCAATGGTTAGTTATCCAGATTATGACCCAAATATGTTTACTCAGCAGATTAGTTTGAGCCAATGGCAGACTATAGCTGAAAATGAAGATAACGTTTTGTGTAATCGTAATATACAGAGTGTTTACCCACCAGGTTCAGTCTTTAAGTTAGTAACTGCTATTGCTGCATTGGAGGAAGGGATAATTAATACTAATAGCACCATTTCTTGCCCGGGTTATTATAAAGAGGGGAACATAACATTTAAATGTTGGAAAGAAGACGGTCATGGCAATTTAGCCATAATTAATGCTATTGCTAACTCCTGCAATGTATTTTTTTATACCATGGGCCGTAAATTAGGTATTGATAAATTGAGTTATTATGCCACACTTTTAGGCTTTGGTGAGAAAACCGGAATTGATTTACCAGGGGAGCAGGTGGGATTGGTGCCTTCGCAAGATTGGAAAAGAAAAAATTTTAACCAGTCCTGGTATCCAGGTGACTCTGTTAATATGTCTATCGGGCAAGGGTTTTTACTGGTTACCCCCTTACAGGTTCATAATTTACTCTGTTTAATTGCCAATGAAGGTTTCTATTGTAAGCCACATTATGTGGAAAAGATAGTTGCTAAATCAGGTGAATTAATAAAGCAATCTATACCAGAAATAACGCATAAAACAGATGTAAGTCAAAATACCTTTAAAATTATCAAGGAAGGAATGAAAAGGGTAGTGGAGAGCGGGACTGGTCGCTCCGCCAATATTTCAGAAATTGAAATTGCCGGTAAAACTGGGACTGCTCAAAATCCGCAGGGGGAAAATCACGCCTGGTTTGTTGGCTTTGCCCCAGTCGACAAGCCCGAAATCTGCGTAACTGTATTTATTGAGCATGGAGGAGATGGTAGCGTTGCTGCAGCACCGGTAGCTAGTAATATTATACGGAAATATCTTCAACTAAAATATGGTCAACTGGCAAAAGGTTAATGTTTTTAACCTTATACCATGTACCATAAAGGAATTTTTATGTTAAACGATTTAAATACAAGCAGGTCTATAATAGGTAAATCATTTTTTAATAGGTATATTCGCTTAATAAAGCACATTGATTATGCCCTGCTATTTTTAGTTTTAGGTCTTTGCGTTTTGGGATTGTTGGTGATTTATAGTAGTACACACCAGGAAAATGTAGCTAATGGGACCATACAATTTGTAAAAAAACAAGTTATTTCCATTTTAGCCGGCTTATTGGTCTGTTTGTTAATAACGATAATTGATTATCATGAAATAACCAAACTATCTATTCCAGGTTATGTTTTGTCTTTGATAATGTTGGTCTATGTCATATATTATGGAAAAGAGATTGGCGGAGCAAGAAGGTGGATTCAATTGGCTGGGCAGGAATTTCAACCCGCAGAATTTGCTAAAATTACTTTAATAATATTCCTATCTGACCTTTTAAATAAACAAAAAAATAAATTGCCTGACCTTTTATATTTTTCATTACCATTTTTATTTACCGGGATATTGATGTTTTTAAGTTATAAACAACCTGATTTAGGAACTGCCCTAGTTTTTTTTGCCATAACCTTACTAATGGTCTTTATCGCAGGAATTCCGTGGAAATATATCTCAATTGGATTTGTCTTGACATTATCCTTGTTTCCAATACTCTGGTCTTTATTAAGAGATTATCAGAGAAGCAGGTTGATACTTTTCTTAAACCCTGAGATGGACCCCTTGGGTGCCGGCTACAATGTCATTCAATCAAAAGTAGCAATCGGCTCCGGAGGTCTTTTTGGAAAAGGATTATTCGGCGGCATACAAAGCCAATTGAAGTTTTTACCATCCCAGCATACCGATTTTGTTTTTGCTGTTATAGGGGAGGAGTTAGGCTTTGTAGGGGCTTTATTGTTATTATCTTTCTTTGCCCTTTTATTATGGAAAGGAATAAAAATTGC
Organism: Candidatus Stramentimicrobium fermentans; assembly: GCA_012520575.1. Taxonomy (GTDB): domain Bacteria; phylum Atribacterota; class Phoenicimicrobiia; order Phoenicimicrobiales; family Stramentimicrobiaceae; genus Stramentimicrobium; species Stramentimicrobium fermentans. Next base: position 40,805 of record JAAYOB010000007.1, on the reverse strand, counting down.
CCAAGAAGCTCCCGACTTATTAGGGACTTTCCTGGCTACTGGCATTACTTCTTTTCTGTTTGTACAAATACTTATTAATATTGGTATGTCTATGGGCTTGATGCCGGCGACTGGTTTGCCTTTGCCTTTTATTAGTTATGGTGGGACATTTATGATTTCTAATTTCATCGGAATAGGTTTATTGCTCAACATTCATTTGAGATCCATCTTTAACTAATTCAATAAATTCAAGCAAGGTGATTACAAATAAAAAGAGAAAAACTAGATAAAATGTTTAACAAGACTGAGTTGTATAGGTTGCTGGGGAAAATAGAGAAACCAGGCCGATATACAGGAGAAGAATATAATGAGATAGTAAAGAAGAATAAAAGCCATTTGATTAAAGTAGCTTTGGTCTTTCCCGATTTATACGAAATAGGAATGAGCCACCTGGGTTTAAAAATTCTCTATGATATCGTAAATAAAAGAGATGATTCCTGGGCCGAAAGAGTCTATGCACCGGCGGCGGATTTTGAAAGTTATTTAGTTAAAGAGGGAATCGCCCTGTTTTCTTTAGAGAGCTTTAGACCTCTGTCTAAATTTGATATCGTTGGTTTTAGTTTACAGTACGAATTGAGCTATACAAATGTTTTAAACATTCTCAATTTAGGGAAAATACCTTTGCGTGCTTCTAACCGAGATTCAACACATCCTTTAATAATTGCCGGGGGACCTGCTGCCTTTAATCCCGAACCTCTGGCAGATTTTATTGATTTATTTGTGATTGGCGATGGGGAAGAGATCATCAATGAAATTATCGATATCCATAAAGAATGGTCCAAAAAAGGAGCAAAGAATAATAAAAGAGAACTCTTAGAAAAAATGCTGGATATCAATGATGGTATTTATGTTCCCAGCTTTTATAAGGTTTATTACCAGCCAGATGGTACCATAAAATCATTTGAAAATAGGGTAAAGCAGGCACCTTTAAGAATAAAAAAAAGGATAGTGAAAAATTTAGATAAAGCTCCATTTCCCATAGCTCCTATTGTGCCTAATATAGATGTTATACATAATAGAATTACCTTAGAAATATTCCGGGGCTGCACTCGTGGTTGTCGATTTTGCCAGGCCGGTATTATCTATAGGCCTGTGCGTGAACGTTCAGTTGAGCATCTATTAGAATTAGCAGAAAGAAGCATTAATCAGACCGGATATGAAGAGATTTCCCTCTCTTCTTTAAGCTCCAGCGATTATAGTCATATTGGCGAGCTAACCAAAGCATTAATAGACCACTATGGAAAAAAGGGAATCGGTATTTCCTTACCATCCTTAAGGATCGATAGTTTTTCCTTAGATTTAGCAAGGCAAACACAACGGGTAAGAAAGACCGGTTTAACTTTTGCCCCGGAAGTGGGGTCAGAAAGGATGAACAGAATCATTAATAAAAATGTTAGTGAAAGTGATTTATACAAGACTGTGCAAAATGCTTTGGAAATGGGCTGGAGAAGGATTAAGCTCTATTTCATGATAGGTTTTCCTTCTGAAACCTGGGACGATATTGAAGGAATAATAAAAATGATTAAAAGAGTAGAAATTATGGGTAGAGAAAAAGTAGGAAAAAAATTTTCCTTAAATATTAGCATCAATGGACTAGTACCCAAGCCCCATACACCATTCCAATGGATGGCGCAGGAAAAGGAAGACCAGTTACTAAAGAAATTTAATTACATAACTAAAATGATAAGGAGTAACAATATCTCATTTCGGTTTCCGGATACCAGATTACTTTTGTTGGAAGCTGTCTTTTCTAGTGGTGACCGCAGGTTAGGCAACGTAATCGAAGCAGCATACCTCAAGGGATGTAAATTTGATTCTTGGCAGGAGTATTTTAATTTTGATTTCTGGCAAGAGGCTTTTCAAGAGAATGGATTGAGCATGGCTTTTTATGCTCATAGAGAAAAGAAGGTAGATGAGACTATGCCCTGGGATTTAATCGATTGCGGAGTAGAAAAAAAATATTTATGGCTAGAGTGGGGAAAGGCACAGCAGGAAATTAGTACCGATGATTGTCGGCAGGAAAAGTGCAACGGTTGCGGGTTAGAAAATATATGCTCAGAAATAGGGTTCCAGGACAATAAGAAACCCAAGCTAAATAGCTTGAATAAGAAAGAAATGTGAATTTTTTTATGCCTTATCTTTATCGCCTAATATATAGAAAGAACGGACCTTTAATATTTGTCTCTCATCTGGATTTAAACTCTATATTCCGAAGGACTATATTACGGGCAAAAATACCGGTTGAATTGACAGAAGGATTCAATCCCAGGCTAAAAGTTTCTTTTGGTCCGGCTTTGCCCTTGGGTATAGCAGGGTGGCAAGAAATAATGGAAATCTCTTTGGCAGAACCCTTGGCTGAAGAGTTATTGGTAGATAGAATTAACAAAGCCGCCCCGTCAGGCTTAAGAATAGTAAGGGCAGAGGGGTTATTACAACAGAAAATTTCTTTAAATAAATTACTAAAATGCGCCTCTTATCTAGTCTATTTCGCCTTTGAAATCCCTATCGGAGTGAATAGCATAAAAAATTGTCAGAGCAGGTTGGAGGCAGCCATCATGAGGTTATTAAGGGAAAAAGAGATTATAATAACAACAGATACGAAAAAGAGGATGGCAGAATTAAATTTGCGGCCTTTTCTCCATAAAATAAATATTTTGTCCCGAAGAGATGATAGGCTGATTGTACGCCTTATAATAAACCTGCTGCAGGGCAGATCTATAAATCCCTATCTCATAATGAACAAAATAATGGAAAGTAATGGAGATTCTGTTACTATAGAGAAAGTTATTAGAGAAAAGTTTATTCTTAATACTTTGTAATGACTTAAAAATAAATTACAGGTCAGTGTCTTAGATTAAAAATAGTTTTTAAAGGAAGGTGGCTCCAGTATTATGGAGTATAGAGCTAAACAGGTAATAATTGATAGTGGTTTAAGTGAAGAGCGAATTGCTATCTTAGAGAATAATAAATTAGTAGAGATTTATATTGAGAGGCTGGAAGACCGAAAGATTATTGGCAATATTTATAGAGCTAAGGTGATGAATGTATTACCTGGAATAGAAGCAGCTTTTGTAGATATTGGCACAGATAGGAATGCCTTTTTGCATTTAGATGATGTCCTGCAATCTTTTGGCCGAAAGGCTAGTAAGGATACCGATATAAACAAATTAATTAAGGTGGGGCAGGAAATAGATGTTCAGGTAGCCAAAGAAGCAATTATGCCAAAAGGGGCAAAGGTTACTACCAATATCAGCTTACCCGGGCGTTATCTTGTTTTGATGCCCAACAATGATACTATTGCTATTTCCAGAAGAATTGAGCATGAAGAAGAAAGGGAGAGGCTTAAAAAAATAGTCCAACAAATGAAACGTGACGACCATGGTTACATTATCAGAACAGCGGCTATCGGTAAAGAAGAAGAGGATTTATTACCTGATATGGATTTTCTAATTCGCTTATGGGATAAAATCCAAAAGAGAAGCCGCAGGGCAAAAACTCCCCTATTGCTGCATGAAGATCTGAGTCTAACCTACCGTGTTATCAGAGATTTATTTACTGAGGAGATTGATGAGTTCGTAGTTAATTCTGAACAAGAATATGAAAAAATTATTAATTATCTTGATACACTTTTTCTGGTAGAATTAAAACCTAAAGTTTCTTATTATGATGGTGAAAAGCCGGTATTTGAGGCTTACAATATTGAAAAAGAAATCAGCAAAGCGCTAGAAAAAAAGATTTGGTTAAAATGTGGAGGCTACCTTGTTTTTGATGAAGCAGAAGCATTGACTGTTGTTGATGTGAATACCGGGAAATATGTTGGCGGGAAAAAAATGCGTAATACCATTTTAAAAACAAATTTACAGGCAGCAGAAGAGATTGCCAGGCAATTAAGATTAAGAGATATTGGCGGAATTATAATTATCGACTTTATTGATATGGACAACAAGGAAGATCAGGAAAAAGTGATAAATAAATTAGCAGAGGAGTTGAAAAAAGATAGAACAAAATCAAATATTGTGCAGACCACTGAATTAGGGTTGGTAGAAATGACAAGAAAGCGTTCCAAGAGGGATTTAGACTCATTATTACGGACGGCGTGTCCCTATTGCTCAGGTAGTGGCCGTATCCTTTCTCCCGAAACAATTAGCAATATGGTATTGCATAAGTTGGAAGATTTAGGTAAAAATTCTAAAGCTGAAGCAATTTTATTAGGTGTTCATCCAAAAGTCGAGGAAGAATTATCAGGGGGAAAGCTGCTATTAATAAAACAACTAGAGCGAGATTATAATAAAAGTATCTATCTTAAAGCATTAACAGATCTTCATATTGAAAAGATTAAAGTCATTGCTGTAGGGAAGAAGAAAGACCTGAAAAAGATTTTAAAAGTGCTGTAATAGAATAGTATAAATAATAATAATCTGAGATTATTGAGGTCTATGGTTATTTAAATTGTTTTGCAAAAATAATTTGACAGGGTAGTCCTTATATGATAGATTTTATTAGCCAAGAACGCACTGAAAAGGCCCCAAAGCTCAGCTGCCCTTTCAGGCGATTTATTTAAGTAGGAGGAATTAACGGAATATGTATGCCATAATTGCCACTGGGGGAAAACAGTATTTAGTCAAAGAAGGTGATGTTATAAGAGTAGAAAAATTGGAACCCCAGGAAGGAGAAAGTGTGAAATTTGAGCAGGTGTTAATGTTAGAAAAAGATGGCAAATATAGCTTTGGTCAGCCTTTGCTTGAGAATAGTTTTGTAGAGGGAAAAGTATTGAAACAGGGCAAGGGTAAGAAGATTATAGTTTTGAAATATAAACCAAAAAAAAGGTATGAAAAGAAAACAGGACATCGGCAATTATTCACCGAAGTTAAAATTGAAAAAATAAATGTTTAATAAAACAACCATAAAATAAGATTTTACAAGAATGGGATAAGTGAGGTGAGATTCAATGGCTCGTAAAAAAGGGCAGGGCTCAGCAAAAAACGGTCGCGATAGTGCTTCTAAACGATTGGGAATAAAAAGATATGACGGACAATATGTACTTGGTGGAAATATAATTGTCAGACAAAGAGGAACCAGAATATTACCTGGCAAAAATGTGGGTCGGGGTAAGGATGATACCTTATTCGCTCTAGTTGACGGCTATGTTAGCTTTGGTACCACAGTTAAAAAAAGGAAACAAGTTTCTATTATTACTGATACTGTAGAAGCTTAGCCGAGAAAAAGTCTTGAAGTTTTTTCTTAACTCGGGATATTTGTAAAAGCTAAGTATTTTATGGTTTTGTTATTTAAATAATATCAAGGTAGGTTTATAAGGCAATAATCTACGAGGAGGTAGATGATAGCTAGTTCATCCACCTCCTTTTTTATTAACCTATGAGCAAAAATTAACAGAGCATATAATTACAAATAGTATAAGTTTTAACCTCTTGAATTTAAAGACGGCTATGAAAATAATCAGTAAGTGATAACCGGTAAAGATTAATTGCCAAATAATTTAGAACTAATTTATAATTTACGGGTGATTGTTGGTTCGGTATACTCAAGAGTATTTTGAGTGGAATATAGAAAATAGTCTAAAAGGTAAATTTATGTTTATTGATGAAATAATCATTCATGTCAAGGCAGGTAAGGGCGGAGATGGCTGCGTTAGTTTTAGGAGGGAACGGTTTATTCCCAAAGGTGGACCTGATGGTGGTGATGGGGGGAGAGGTGGAAGTGTCTATATCAAAGCAGACTTACAGCTGAAGACCTTAAATGAGTATTACCGTAACCCTCATCGTAAAGCGCAAAATGGAGAAAACGGCAGCAGCGGTAAAAAAAACGGTAAGAATGGCTCTGATTTATACTTATATGTCCCGGTAGGCACTGTAGTAGAAGACAATAGAGCCCGTCATATTATGGCAGATTTGTCTCGGGATAGAGAAAAGGTTTGCGTAGCTTGCGGCGGATTGGGAGGAAGGGGTAATTATCGCTTTAAAAGTTCGACTTTTCAATCGCCTAAATTTGCCCAGAAGGGTGAAAAAGGGGAACAGAGAACTATTAAATTAGATTTAAAATTGATTGCAGATGTTGCCTTGGTAGGCTTCCCTAATGCAGGTAAATCAACCTTTTTGGCAAGAGTTTCCAGAGCTAAGCCGAAGATTGCTGATTATCCATTTACTACAGTTAACCCCCATTTAGGGATAGTAACAGTTGACCGCGAACATAAATTTGTGCTTGCTGATATTCCTGGGCTTATAGAGGGAGCCGCTCAAGGTGCTGGGTTGGGAATTAAATTTTTGAAACATATCGAAAGAACCAAAGCCATTGTTCACCTTATAGATGGTTCCAGAAGTTCGGCGAAGAAGATAATAAAAGATTACCATATCATAAGAAATGAGCTGGTGCAGTTTTCATCTTCCTTATCAAGCAAAGAAGAAATAATTGTCATAAGCAAATACGATTTACCAGAGGTACAGGAAAAGGTAGAAGAAATAAGGAAATCTTTTTCTAAGGAGGGCAAAAGCGTATTTTTCATTTCAGCCCTTACCGGTGAGGGGATATCAGGATTGATTTCTCGAATATTCGAGACCATCAAACTAATAGGAAATAAAGAGGATTCACTGTTACCGCTTGCTCAAGAAAAAATGGTACATTACGATTTCCGTCACACTTTTACCATAAAAAAAGTGGACAACCAATTCGTGATAGAGGGTAGGGAAATGAATAAATTAGCATATCAATACGATTTAAATAATCCTCAAGCATTGGCATATTTTCAGGAAAAATTAAAAGGATGGGGAGTAGAAAAAGCGCTTAAAAAGAAGGGTGCCCAAGAGGGGGATATCGTGAGAATTGGCGAAAAAGAGTTTTACTTTTTCCCTTAGTTATTGTATGATATTATGTAAAATAAACTGGTGTCATTAACCATATTTTTTGATTTCAATCCTATAAAATTATTTGTTCTTTATTATTATAAAAAGATAACCGAAGACTCAACAACTAAAGCCTAATTAATTAGCGAAAAGCCATTAGTTATCAATTCGTATGATAGCTTAGTATAAGCTATGTATTTCAGGACCAAGATTTGGTAGGTAAAAACAAGGGTGAATTTATCAAATTCAAATAATAATAAAAAAAAAGCTTTTGTCAATAATATATTAAATAAATCATTATTATGCTATTTTTTCTATTTAGTATTCTTCATCTCTTTATTTTGCAATATATTTACCCTCTCTTCTCCTGCTATCGAAACTCACAGTTTTGCAGTCTATTATTTTGAGAATCTAACGGGAAGGGATGAATGGAATTGGTTAGAGAGAGGTCTCCCTGATATGTTGAGCCAGGCCTTCTCTCAATCAGAAAGAATTAATTATATTCCTCTGGGAGAAATAGAAAAATTGCCAGGCCACGATTTGGCCCAAGGATTGGCAATGAAGAAAGATCTCTCCTTGTTTCATTCCTTAGATGATTTGTTACAGGTAGACCTGATTTTCACCGGTTATTTTTCATTAGAACAGAGGGATATCCTCAAGTTTAACCTGATTATGTACCAATCACAATTCAATAAATTATCTGAATTCCAAGAGATAACTTTAATACCTGAAGATATTTTCTATTTAAAAGAACGTATAGCTCAATCTATACTACAAGAAGCCAATTTTGACATTGACGAAAATTTAGCCATTAACTTAAAAAATAATATTTCTTCTTCTTGGAAAGCTCTAAGTAACTACTATCAAGCCTTAGAATTAAAGAATCAGGCAATTACTGAATATCAGGGGGTGGATTTCCCCAGTAAACCGCTCTGGGCCAAAGCCATTGATTATGGAGAAAAGGCAGTATCAGAGGATCCTCATTTCGCTGAAGCATATTATCTATTGGCACAAATATATGAAAGAACTAAATGGACTGCTCGAGAAATAGCTAGTCTGGAGAGGTTTACTGAAATAGTACAGAATAATACTAATATTAAGATAAGTTATCAAAAATTATCGGAGGCTTTTTATCGTATAGCCTATTCATATAATGAAAAAGGGGATACAGCCTCTGCTATTAACAATCTTACCGAGGCAATTTTTTATCAGCCGAACAATATAAAGGCAAGGATATTTTTGATGAGGCTTTATTATGAATCAGGTCAAACAGCAAAAGCCCTGGAACAAGGCGAAGAAATAAAGAAGGCGGATCCAGGCAAGGATATCGAGTGGGTTTTCAGCCAGTATCAACAAGCCGAACTATATGGTAAAGAGGCCTACGAGTTATATGTTACCGGATATAATGCCTATAGCAATAAGAAATGGTCGGAAGCTATTGAATTTTTTAAGCTCGCAATTGATCTCAGCAAAGATTTTAAAGGAGCCCACCACTTTTTAGGATTAAGTTATTATCATATTGGAGACTTAAACAACTCAATTATTTACTTAGAAAATGCTGTCCGCTTAGACCCTTTTGATAATAATGCCAGAATATACCTGGATAAAGCTCAGGAAGAAAAAGAATTTGGCAGGGAGACAGTCTGGGCTTTTAATGAAGGTTACCAATATTATATCGCCGGAGAATATGAAGAAGCGTTACTTAAGTTTAAAGAATCTGCCCGGAAGAATTCTAATTTTGAGAAAACGAGAATTTATTTAATGCGTACCTATTATCATTTAAATCAGATGGAAGAATATCTGGAAGAAAGAGAGAAAATTGGCGGTATCCAGGCTTACGATATCGATTGGGAGCGGGAATATTACCAATTAGCTTATAATTATTATTCTTTAGAAGATTATGAAAGGGCTTTAGAAAAACTGAGAGAAATCCTGGCTATCAATCCTGATTTTTTTGAGGCGAGATTTTTGATGGCTGAGGCGGCTTATAAATTAGGACATTATGGCGAAGCAAACCAGCATTATATATATCTAATTGATAATTATAAAGATAGCATATATTATGAAAATGCCTTGCTGGGCAGCGGCTGGTGTGCTTATATGTTAGGAGACTATAATCAGGCTGAAATTTCCTTGGAATTATTGAGTAAGAATTTTCCAAAAAGCAGCCTTTACCCGGAAACTCTCTATAAATTAGGTAGGGTCTATTTCATGCAAAAAAAGTATACCCAAGCTATCAACCTCTATGAAAATTTACTATCGTTTGAACCTTTGGTATTTGATAAATGCGAAATTGATTTTATCTTAGGACAATCTTATTTTCAGGAAGGTCTCTATGATCAGGCAAAAGCATATTTCGCCGATATCTTGAATAACGAGACTGATTTTGAATTGATTAATGAAACCAGATACTATCTTAGCTTTATATTATTCAAAGAGGGCAATTACCGAGAGGCAAGAGTAATTTTAGAGGAATTAACTAAGAAGGAAAGCCCAATACAACTCGAAGCACAATATCTTCTAGCTAGAGCATTGTTAGAACAAAAAGACTATGATAGAGTTATCGAAATTGACAGTTCTCTGGCGGAGAAGAATATTGAGGAAAGTCTGCTGGAGAGAATATGGTTCGATTTAGGGTTGGCTTATGCCAGAAAAGGAGAAGAACAAAAAGCGATTCCATATTTCGAGCGGGTAATCAATCAGTTTCCGGGGGGAGAAATTATTGACATAGCAACATTAGAACTTGCCCGAAGTTATTATCAAGCAGGCCGATATCAAAATGTTTTGATTGCCTTAGAAGATGTTAATAGTAAAGAAGCACTGGAGTTAAAAATTGAGGCAGCTAACAAGATGAATGATGAAGAAAGGCTACTTTCTCTTTATCAGGAATTGACGGAGCAGCATTCAGATGATGCTCTGGCTAGAGAGGGCTATTTTGCCCTGGCTAAAGATAAATATGAAAGAGGCGAATTTCGGGAAGCCGTTGAACTTTTTAAAAGAATCGAAAGTATGATTACCAGCGATAAGATGAGGAAAGAAATATATTATTGGCAAGGGCTATGTTTTTTCCGTTTAACTGATTATTCTCAGGCAGAAGAGTATTTTCATCAGATTGATTATTTAACTGGTGATGAAATCTCTATAAGGGCTTTATATATGTTGGCTGAAACTTACTATAAACAGGAAAAATTCAGTAGTGCAATAGAATATTATCAGGAATTTTTGAAACACTATGATACACATTCTTTAGCGGCGCATGTGCTATATAGTGTCGGTTGGAGCTATTTAAACCTCCCTGATTACTCAAAAGCAGTAGAATCATTTGACAAGTTGGTCCAGAAATATCCTGATAGTCAATTTGCGGAGGAAGGTACCTACCTATTAGCAAAGACCCATTTTTTAGCAAAAGAATATGGTGAAGCAAGGATAGAGTTACAAGATTTTACGAAGGCTTATCCACTAAGCCAGTTTAATGAAGAAGGCTTCTACATTATGGCTCAAATAGGCTTGGAAGAAGAAAAATGGTTCGATAGCATCATAAATTTTGAAAAATTATTGGATCGTTTTCCAAATAGCAAGTACAAGCCCAATTCTCTCTATGGCCTTTGTTTGAGTTACTATAAAAAAGAAGAATGCGAAAAAGCCGTACAGGCTGGGGAGAAATACCTTGAATATTATCCTACTGGCACCTATATATGTGATGTTTTATACATAACAGCAATTTGTCAGGAAGAATCAGGGCATCAGTTACAGGCTAAGGAAAAATATGAAATGCTCCTTCAAAGATGCCCGGAAACAATTTATGCTGATAATGCCAGGAGAAGATTAGAATAAATAAAGGAATAATCTGATAGGGAGATCATAAAAATAGCCTGGAATCCCTTCGACATTCGCCAGGTTTAGTATGAAAAATAAAAATAAGAAATCTTATTGATTTGGAGGAGGCATCTAATTAATGTTTGAATTATTTTATAAGGGCGGAGTTTTAATGTATCCCATATTTTTCTGCTCCCTATTGGCGATTGCCATATTCTTTGAGCGGATGTTTTTTTTAAGGAGCATCAAGACTTCCACTCGAAAATTCAGTAATCGAATCTGTGATTTAATCAGAAAAGGGAATATTAATTATGCGATTACTGCCTGTCGCAAAAATTATTCTCCTATATCTCAGATTATTTTAGCTGCTTTATTAAAGTATGGCGGTACCCGCGATGAGATAAAAGAAGCAATCGAAGATACCGCCAATCAAGAAATAATTGTTTTAGAAAAAAATTTACCAATACTGGCAACCATCGGTAATATTGCCCCTCTTTTGGGATTGCTAGGTACTGTATTTGGCATGATAAAGGGATTTCAGGTTATTTCCATTGTCGGTGTTGGTAACCCCGAAGCTCTGGCTGGGGCTATTTCTGAAGCCTTATTAACTACAGCATTTGGTCTTTCTGTGGCGATTCCCACCATAGTTGCTTACAATTATCTTAGTAATAGAGTAGAAAGACAGATAAGGGAGATGGAGGCCTCCAGTACAGAAATTTTGGATCTATTATCGGTAAAGAGAGAAATTAAAGAGGAGGATATAGAAATAGATGAGATTTTATCGTCCCAATACCAAGGCTCTGAAATTTGATTTAACTCCTTTAATTGATGTCGTGTTTCAATTACTCATCTTTTTCATGCTAACTACTACCTTTATCAATGTAGAAAGCGGAGTCAAAGTTGATTTGCCAAGCGGCGATTTTGCGGCGGTCAAGGAACAGAAGAACACCATAGTAACTATTACTGAAAACAACGTAATTTATATCAATAACCGCTTGATAGACCCGAACTCTTTATCGGAAAAGGTACAGGAAGAGATAAAGAGCAACCATAATTCCTTGGTTGTTTTAGAAGCAGATCAGAATATTTCCCATGGTAAAGTAGTAAGAGTTATGGACCTGATTAAGAAGGGCGGGGCAGAGAGGATTGCCATAGCAACTAAGCCTAGGGAAAAATGAATCAAAGAGATATTATAATTCATAAGGTGTTTAATAAAAATAATGGCAGGATATAGAGCAAAAAGAAGAAGAAAGCAGCCCAAAAGTTTTTTGGGGCGTTCATTCCTAATCTCAATATTTCTTAATATCATGTTTATTCTGGCTTTTAACAATCTGCTCTCTTTTGAGTTTATAAATATACCGGAAATTGAAGATATTATTGAGGTTACCATGGTAGAACTGCCCTCTATCAAAAGCCCCACTACAGTAAAGCCTGAGATAACAAGGGAAGAGCCAATTGCTGAAGTCAGCGTCAGACCCAGGGTGGAGCCTACTCTACCGGAACCGGCTAAAATACAAGAAATTGAAACCAAGCCATTAGTGGAAAAAAATGAAATGGTTGTGGAAAGTAATCCTAGAGTTGAGGTTAAAATGCCCGAAATTGAAATCCCGGCTAGGGAAGAGGTGGCTCAAATTAAAGAGGAGATATCTATAGTGCCTAATGTACAAATAGCTGATCGAGACCTCACCCCCAGTATTGCCAGTCGTAGAGAAATCGAGGGAGAGGTCTTAGAAAAAGGTGAATTTGAAATACAGGCAAGGTTAGGTTTAGAAGGACAAGACCGTATTGAGTCAACCTATGGGACCATTGTAACTCCAGGAGAATTAAGCACATTACCTAAAACAACAGAGAAAGAGTCTCCTTTTGATCAAAGGCCTCTGGCCATAATGATTGATAATGCTAGCGTTTCTCGTCCACAAAGTGGTCTAGGAAATGCCAATATTGTCTATGAAGTGTTAGCAGAAGGAGGAATAACACGCTTCTTAGCTATTTTTGCTACCCAGGATACCAATAAAGTTGGACCTATTCGTAGTGCCAGACCTTATTTTATTACTAAAGCTCTGGAGCACAATGCCGTTTATGTACATGCCGGGGAAAGCCCAGATGCTGCTATTTTTATAAAAGAAGAGAGAATAGATGATATCAATGAATTAATTCATTTTCAGCCCTTTTGGAGAGTGTCCGAACGCAAGCCGCCCCATAACCTTTACTCTTCAACCGAAAAATTGAGACAAGAGGCCAAGAGATTAGGTTATATTGAAATGGTCAATAAAGGTGATTATCAATTTGAAATTGATGCTAGAGAAGAATTAATTGGTAAAGATATTCAGAAAATAGCTATTAAATATAATACTAACTATTCGGTTAGTTATGAATATGTTTCTGGAACACAGCTATATGTCCGTTTCATAAATGGGAAACCCCACACTGATTTAGAAACAGGTCAGCAATTACAGGCCAAAAATATTATTATTCAACACAGCAATAAAAAGATATTGGATAGTGAAGGGAGATTGGCGGTTGATTTAATTGGTAAAGGGACGGGGTTAATTATTTACAATGGTAGGTCGGAAGAAATAACCTGGCTTAAAGAAACGCAGAGATCGAAAACCTTCTTTTATAACAAAGATGGTAATAGATTAGCAATACAGCCTGGAAATGTCTGGATACAGATAGTGCATCCGGATACCGAAATTATCCATTGATTTAAATCCCATTAGAATAAATTATTTGTTAGGTATGGAAAGCTACAATCGATACCAAAGATAATGAACAACAAAAAGAATTAATAGAATTTTTCTTAGAGCACCTGACCCTGGAAAGGGGCCTATCCCTTAATACCGTTGTTTCCTATCGCTATGACTTATTAAAATACTATGAATTCGTTGTTGAACAAAAACAGCTAACCTTTCAGGAAGTTGACCGAGAAATCATTGGCCAATATTATCATTATTTAAATCAAATTAAATTAGCAGCAAACTCTATTTTCCGTAATTTAGTTGCTTTAAAAATGTTTTACCGTTTTTTGCTTACCGAGAAATATGTTCAAAATGATTTGGTCAGATACATTGAATTTCCCAGAGTAACTAAGAAACTTCCGGAAGCCTTGAATTTAAGGGAATTAGATAAATTGTTAGCGGAGAAAAATTTTAAGGGACTAGCCGGTAAAAGGGACCAGGCCATAATTGAACTCTTGTATGCTACCGGAATAAGAGTTTCAGAATTAATAGATCTAAAAAGAAGTGACCTTAATCTGGACCATAAATTGCTGAAATGCATTGGCAAAGGGAATAAAGAAAGGTGGATTCCCTTTTCGGCCCGGGCACAAAAGGTTTTACTTGATTATCTTAAATTAGTTAGACCAAAGTTAACAAGAGGAAAAGAGACAGACCGGCTATTTTTAAATAACCGTGGTCGGTCTATTACACGACAGGGTGTCTTTTATTTGGTAAAGAAATATGCACGAGAATCAGGCATTAAGAAGAATGTTACACCACATACTTTAAGGCACACCCTGGCTACTCATTTAATTGAAAATGGGGCGGATTTAAGAACAGTGCAAGAGATGTTAGGACATTCAGATATTTCTACTACACAAATCTATACCCACGTTAGCAGAAAATGGATTAAAGAAGAATATTTTAAAGCCTTTCCCAGGACATAACGCTTAATAATATTTCTATGAGAAAATTTAATAGGAGAGAATTACACATGAGTAATATTCTAGAAAAGATTACAGAAAGCAATAAAACTATAAGAGAATACTCTGATATAATACCCGATATTGCTATTATTCTTGGAACCGGATTAGGGGCACTTGCCGATGAAATTGAAAACCGTGTGGTAATACCTTATGAGAAGATTAGGCATTTTCCTATATCCACTGTACATGGGCATAGCGGCAATCTGGTTATGGGAAAATTAGAGGGCAAGCCAGTCATTGCTATGCAAGGAAGATTTCATTTTTATGAAGGTTATAATATGGCAGAAATTGCCTTTCCCGTAAGGGTAATGAAAAGGTTGGGAGCTAAGACAATCATCATTTCAAATGCTGCCGGGGGAATGAATCGCAATTTTCAAAGAGGGGACCTCATGCTGATCTCTGACCACATTAACTTAATGGGGGTAAACCCTTTGATTGGTCCAAATGAAGAGAAATTGGGACCCCGTTTCCCCGATATGTCTCAAGCCTATAATCAAAAACTAATTTCCTTAGCAGAAACTATTGCCCTGGAAGATGGTATAAAATTACATAAGGGAGTTTATGCCGGTCTGACCGGGCCCATGTTGGAGACACCGGCTGAGTATAGAATGCTTATAAAAATGGGGGCAGATGCAGTAGGTATGTCCACTGTACCTGAGGTAATTGTGGCAAACCATATGGGGATGCGAGTATTGGGGATATCTTGTATAACCGATTTGGCAATCGAAGGAGTAGTAGAAAAGGTGCATTTCCAAGAAATATTAGATGCGGCAACACGTTCGGAGCCGATAATGACACATCTGGTAAAGAAGGTAATTAAAAACATTGATCTTTAATCTGATTAAAGTGGCGTTTTTAGCAGCACTTCCTATAATGGAGATAAGAGGAGCGATTCCGATTGGTTTGAATCATTTTGATTTGCCGATACTGCCCACCTTTATTTTTGCCGTATTGGGAAATATCGTTCCTGCTTTGTTAATATTAGTGTATCTAAAGCCATTTTCAGATTTTCTCAGAAGATGGACTTTCTTTGATCAATTTTTTTCCTGGCTATTTAAAAGAACGAGTAGATATCAACAGAGATATGAAAAATATGGTGCCTTATTCTTATTATTCTTTGTTGCTATACCCCTTCCCGGTACGGGGGTTTGGGCAGGTTCGGCAGCAGCCTTCCTGTTCGGGATACGATTTAGTTATGCTATTTTCATGATGACTGCCGGTGTTATAATAGCGGGGATTATTGTTACACTGACTGATTTGGGCATTCTTAGCCTCTTAACTTAATAAGAGAAAATCTTACCTAATTGAAATGAAAATGGGGATGGAAATTACAATGAATGCGGTAAAAAGGACTATCAAATGGGAAGATAATAAAGTGGTTATGGTAGATCAAAGGAAATTGCCGGAAAGATTAGAAATGTTGACCTGTATTTCGCATTATGAGGTAATAGATGCTATAAAAAGCATGGCTATCAGAGGTGCTCCTGCTATCGGTGTTGCGGCGGCTTACGGAATGGCCCTAGCTGCTAATAATATTAAAGTTAAAAGCAAAGCTGAGTTTTGCAGTAAATTAGCAGTAGTAAAAGATGAATTAGCCCATTCCAGGCCAACAGCTGTAAATCTATTTTGGGCTTTAGATGAAATTTGGAAGGTAATTACCAGTTCCAAGAGTTCCGTAGATGAATTAAAAGAAAGAATATTATCAAAAGCAAATTCTCTGGCTGAACAGGATATAAAAACTAATCTGTCGATTGGAGAAAATGGAGTAAGGCTTTTTGAAGATGGGGACATTATTTTAACACATTGCAATGCCGGGTCACTAGCCACTGTTTTCTATGGTACTGCCATAGGTGTTATTCGCTCTGTATTTCAAAAAAAGAGGAATATTAAAGTATTTGTAGACGAAACACGGCCAGTTTTACAGGGGGCCAGATTAACAGCCTGGGAGTTAAAATACGATAAGATCCCCTTTACACTGATCTGCGATTCGGTGGCAGGATTTTTAATGTACCAGAAAAAGATTACTAAAATAGTTGTGGGGGCTGACCGAATAGTGACCAATGGTGATACGGTAAATAAGATTGGTACTTACAGTCTTTCAGTATTAGCAAAAGTACACAATATTCCCTTCTATGTAGCTGCCCCTACCTCTACTATCGATTTCAACCTTAAAAAGGGAGAGGATATCCCCATTGAAGAAAGGAGCCCGGAGGAAGTAACCACAATTATGGATAAAAGGATTGCACCTTGCCATATTGCTGTCCATAATCCGGCATTTGATATCACCCCTAACTATAATATAACAGCAATTATTACTGAAAATGGGATATTGGAACCCCCTTATGAAAAAACATTAAAATCTTTTTTGACTAAGTAAAAAAGAAAAGGATTGGTGAAAGAATTGCAAAACCCGGAAAGATTTTTTATAACTGGCGGTAAACCATTACAAGGAACAGTGATTATTGATGGTGCAAAAAATTCTGCCCTTTCTATAATGGCGGCATGTCTTCTAACCAGCGAGGTATGCGTTTTAGAAAATGTACCACAACTAACAGATGTCTATAGTATGATTGAAGTTATTAAAACTCTGGGAATACAGGTGGAATGGAAGGATAGTAATACTCTGTACATAGATCCCGATGATTTCAATAATTATGAAGCACCCTATGAATTAGTTAAGACCATGAGGGCATCATTTTTAGTAATGGGGCCGTTGATTGCCCGTTTAAAAAAAGCCAAAATATCCCTTCCCGGAGGATGTGCTATCGGTGCTAGACCGGTTGATTTTCACTTGAAGGGCTTTCAATCTCTGGGGGCCAATATTGTTACCGAAAAGGGATATATTAAGGCAGAGGTTAAAAATTTGGTTGGCAATGATATATACTTTGATTTTCCAAGCCTGGGTGCCACTGAGAATATCATGATGGCTGCCACTTTAGCAGAGGGAACTACCATGATTGAAAATGCCGCCAAGGACCCTGAAGTAATTGAATTAGGTACATTTTTAAATAAAATGGGTGCCCAAATAAGCGGCTTAGGTACCGATATTATAACCATAAAGGGTGTAAAAGAACTGAAGGGGGTACATTATCGTATTATACCGGATAGGATCGAAGCAGGTACCTATATGATTGCAGCTGCCATTACCGGAGGGGTAGTAGAAATCAAACACATTAATCCCTACTACTTAAAATCCTGCATTGTAAAATTAGAAGAAGCAGGCATAAATGTTGACAACAAAGAAGATGATACAGTAATTATTTCTAATTCAGACATCATAAAGTCTGTTGATATTAAAACAATGCCCTTCCCTGGATTTCCTACTGACCTGCAAGCCCAATTTATGTCCTTAATGTCCATTGCAAATGGGACCAGTATTATTACCGAAAATGTTTTTGAAAATCGCTTTGCTCACGCCGGTGATCTTAGAAGGATGGGGGCTGATATTAAAATTGAAGGAAGGAATAGTATTATTAAGGGTGTAAAAAAACTGAGTGCAGCTCCTGTTATGGCTTCTGATTTGAGGGGTGGAGCGGCCTTAGTATTGGCGGGCTTGATAGCAGAGGGAACCACGGAGATAAGCAGGGTATATCATATTGACAGAGGTTATGTTAAGATAGAGGAGAAGTTAAGAGAGTTAGGAGCCCATATCAGAAGGGTATAGAGCCATAAATAATTAACCTAATTGTCAGTATATAACAAGGGTAACAGTATACATTAATGGTTTATTTGGTTATTAATCTGAATCAGAATGGCAAAGGAGATTGTGAGGAGGAAATAAATATATGCTGGGAATAGATAAGAGTCTAGGAATTGATTTAGGGACAGTCAGTGTATTGATTTATCAAAAAGGCAAAGGAATCGTATTGCAAGAGCCTTCTGTGGTATCAATATATCGGGATACTGGAAAGGTGTTTGCGGTGGGCAAAGAGGCTAAGGAAATGTTAGGTAAAACACCGGGTAATATTATTGCTTTGGAACCCTTAAAAGCCGGGGTAATAGCTGATTATGATGTGACTGAAAAAATGCTAACCTATTTTATAAAAAAAGTTTTTTCTAATTCAAGATTATTTCGGCCACAGGTAGTGATATGTGTTCCAGCAGGAGGTACTGAAGTAGAAAAAAGGGCTGCCTTAGAGGCAGCAATTCAATCTGGTGCCAAAAAAGCCTATTTGGTAGAAGAATCTATCGCTGCCGCAATTGGTGCTGGCTTAGATATCAGTGAGCCCTATGGTAATATGGTGGTTGATATAGGTGGAGGAACAACAGATATTGCGGTAATTTCCTTAGGCGGAATTGTAGAGAGTGAGTCTTTAAGGATAGCTGGCAATAATTTTGATGAAGATATAATAAAGTATATTAAAAACAAATACAACCTGATGATTGGACAAAAAACTGCTGAAAATTTAAAAGTAGAAATTGGTACGGCAATGGAGCCGGAAAAGGAAAGATTTGCCGAAGTCAGAGGGAGAGATCTGATTACCGGATTACCAAAAACTATAGAAGTTGGTTCAGCAGAGTTGTTAGAAGCCGTCTCTAAAAGTTTAGAAGCAATATTGGATGCCATCAGAATGGTTTTAGAGAGAACCCCGCCAGAATTATCTGCTGATATTGCTGATAAAGGAATGGTTCTTACCGGCGGTGGATCTCTGTTGGGTAATTTAGATATATTATTGACCAAAGTAAATAAAATACCTGCCTATGTTGCAGAAAATCCCATTTCCTGTGTTGCTTTAGGGGCGGGCAGGGTATTAGATCAAATCCATGTCCTAAAACAGGGCCTAATCAGCAGTGGTTTTCGTTAAAGTTGTAATTAAGGCTGAAGTCACATAAATTTTACAAAAATGTAATATTCTAAATTAGAAAAGATGAATCAATTAGTTAGAAGTACCACTATAACATTTTTTTATAAATTACTACTGTCCATTATTATCTTCAGTATTATCCCAAGTAATGTCCTGGCCCACAATCAGAAAGATCTAATCATGATCACTGATATACATCCTGGTATGAAAGGGATAGGGAAGACCGTGTTTTCCGGGATAAGGATAGAGGAGTTTGAAGTTGAGGTCATCGATATTATTCATGGGTCAGGAATAACCTATCCCTATATATTAGTAAAATTAAGTGGCGATAGAATAGATAATAATGGTGGTATATCTGCCGGTATGAGTGGGAGCCCGGTCTACTTTGAAGGAAAGTTAGCTGGCGCTATTTCTCATTCCTGGGAGATGAGTCAGCATAATCTATGCCTGGTAACTCCTATCCATATCATATTAACCCTTTTTGAGTATATCGACCAGGAAAAACAGAGTATAGATTACAATTCTCTAATAGAGAGCAAGGTTATCACCTGTTCTGTCGACGATAACTTAAAAAAAGGGCTACAAAACTTGACTTCCTCCTACAAGCTGAATAATAGCCATGTTTTTGGTAATAAGCCCAGCATTGATTTCTATAACATAAAATCACCTCTCATAATATCTTGTTTTAGTAGGCGGGCTAGCGCTTATATTAAAAATAGTTTTAATGAATATGGAGTAGCCGTCACCTCAGTGCAAAATTTGGCAGAATATCAAGATATGGAGAAAGAATTAGATATAAGTAACGGTATACAAAAGATTGAGCCTGGTTCGGCTATTGGGGTACAATTATCTTTGGGAGATGTTAGTGTTATGGGAATAGGAACCGCCACTTACTGTCAGGATAATTATGTGCTAGCATTTGGTCATCCCTTCTTGCATCAGGGAGCCGTATCATATCTTTTTAGCGCTGTTTATATTTATCATAGCTTTCCCAACATCGTAATGCCTTTTAAAATTGGCTCACCCTATCTCTTATTAGGGGAAGTGATTCAAGATAGGAGTGCAGGTGTTTTAGCAAAAATTAATAAATTTCCTAACATTGTTCCCTGCAAAATAATGGTACATGATTTAGATAGAAATATAAAAGAGCAAAGCGGAGCTAAGGTGGTTCCCCAAAAAGAAATGGTTCAGGGCATAGCACCGGCTTTATTAATACAATCTATAGATAATGTTCTTGACAGAATTGGTCAGGGAACCGCAATTACCAAGTTTGGCTTTAGATGTAAAAATAATGAAGAGATTTTAAACTATGATAATATTTATTTTAATGAAAATGACATAGCTGTCGAAGTGAGCAATGACTTGAGTACTTTATTGGATTTGTTATATTATAATTTTTACGAAGAGATCGATTTAAATGAAATTTCAATCGATGTTACTATCAAAGAGCAGAACCAGAGTGCGCTTATTAAGGAAGTAAAGCTAAACACTAAAGAATATTACTTGGGAGAAAATATTGAACCCCAAATCATAATCGCTCCTTATAGATTATCCGAAGAGCAAAAACAGGTAAGCATAAGGATACCCGATAGTGCCTCTGTTGGGGATGCGGTACTGATTGTTAAGGGAGGATTATCAAAAGAACAAATAACCGAGAAAACTATTACCCAAGGGGAGCAAGATTATCTATTGGATGGTTGGGCCGGAATTAAAGCATACCTGGAAGAGAAGGAAAAAAATAATCAAATAATTGTTGAATTAATTCTATTCAATGAAAGTGAAAAATTAGGACAAATAGATAGAGATGAAACAAGGCATAACCAAAAAGATTTAAGGGCTACCCTAGATACCGATTTTGTGGTAGAGGGCTATCATGAAATATTTTTAAATATAAAAAGTAGGGATAAACCAGAAACGGAGTAAAAATATTAATGAAGAATTTTGCAATAATCGCAGCGGCAGGCAGCGGAGAGAGGTTGCGCCACTCCCACAGTAAGATGTTGATACCGATATCTGGTAAACCGCTCCTTTCCTATACCTTAGCAAAATTTGAGGAATCCAATAAGATTGATGAAATTGTACTGGTGGTTAGAGCGCAAGATCTTGGGAAAATTGAGCAAGAAATACTAAAGAAGAATGATTATAGAAAAATAAAAAACGTGATTATCGGTGGCCCAACCAGACAAGAATCGGTCTATTGCGGACTAATGGCTATCAAAGAGGAAGACGGAGTGGTTTGTATTCACGATGGGGCGCGTCCTCTAATTCAGAAATGGATGATTGATAAGCCAATAGAGATGGTTAATAATTATGACGGAGTAATTTTAGCTATCCCGGCTGTGAATACTATTAAGAGGGTAATATTGGAAGAAATGTTGGTAGAAAGTACGGTTGACCGTAGTAAATTCTGGATGGTGCAGACTCCACAAGTCTTTAGACTGAGAAAAATAAAAGAATACTATAAAAGAGCAAAGCGGGATAAGATAAAGGCTACTGATGATTCTACTATCTTAGAGTGTTATGGAGGGAAAGTTGGCATTCTGCGTGGTTCAGAAGAAAATATCAAAGTCACCTCCCAGACCGATCTACTGTTAACTGAAATTCTGTTAAACAGGTATAATTTTGGAAAATAATACGTCAGATACTTTAAAATTAAAGAGTTATGCCAAAATAAATTTATATTTGAGTATTGGTCAAAAATTAAACAATGGTTATCATAATATTGAGACTATACTACAAACAGTAGACCTCTATGACGAGATATCCCTGGAGCCAATCAAAAAACCTGATATCTATATAGAGTGTAATAACCCAGAAGTCCCAACTGGAAAAAAAAGTGTTATGTACCAAGCAGTTGCTATGTTAGTAGCCAATACTGGCAAAGGAATCAGAGTAATTTTAAATAAAAATATACCCATTGCCTCAGGTTTAGGGGGAGGCTCTTCAAACATAGCGGCAATTATGGTAGGTATCAACAAAATATTTAATCTAAAATTAAGCAAAGTCCAACTTATAAATATGGCGGCTGAATTTGGAATGGATGTACCATTTTTTATAACGAGAGGCACTGTACTGGCTCAGGGCAGGGGAGAATTGATTGTCCCCTTGTCATCGGTTTACCCTCCAGTTCCGCTAATACTGATTAATCCGGGAATTAAAATTAAGAGCGAATACGCTTATCAGCTTTTTGACCAATTATCTGATAGTAATAAAGAGCAGGCACCCAGTGTTTCGCATTTTTTAAATAAGAAGGAAGCAATTAAGCCATCTGAAATTCAGCAGGTTGTTTATAATAGCTTTGATGCCATCCTCTCTAAAGAATATCCCATTATCAAAAATATAAAAAATAGATTAAAAAACTCAGGTGCTTCGGCTGTTGCTTTATCAGGCAGCGGCCCGACGGTCTATGGTCTATTTGAAAAACAAGGATACCGAGATAAAGTTTATGAAAATATCAGAGAAGAATATCCTTTTGTATACCGTACCTGCACCACACAGGCACATAAAATTGTTTTTGATCGATTCTATAACTAAAGTTGCTTAGATATAGAATATTTTAGTTAGTAAAGAGGAAAAATATGAGAATTGGCTTTGGTTATGATGCCCATCCACTAAAAAAGGGGAAAACGCTAATCCTAGGTGGTGTAAAAATAGATTATGAGAAAGGATTAGAGGGGCATTCAGATGCCGATGTGGTTATACATGCTGTTATTGATTCATTACTTGGAGCTTCCGGCCAAGGGGATATCGGGATGTTTTTTCCGGACAACGAGTTGGAATGGAAAGGTATTTCCAGTCTGACTTTATTGGACCATATCGTTAAGCTAATAGAAAGAAAGCAATATAAAATTAACAATATTGATATAACAGTTGTACTTGAAAATCCTAAACTAATACCCTATTATCCTGATATGAAAAGGAATATAGCTAGTGTTTTAAGAATCGATGAAAATAATATCAATATCAAAGCAACTACCAATGAAGGAATGGGTTACATAGGAAAAGGAGAGGGAATTGTTGCTTTTTGCGTTGCTTTACTTGAATAGTGATTTAGACACATTAATATAACAATAATGATTACTCAATTAAAATTATTATGTTAAAGTGTCATCCTGAGTATATGTACACAGAATAATTTAGAGAAAGGAAGGCATTACATGGATAACAAAGAAAAAGAATCTCCGGAGAAAGAGCAAAGTAATGAACAAAAAATATATCCACACCAGCTACCATTGGCCACGCTATTGGTTTGGTTTATAGGTATATTAAACAGCAAGGCTTGGGAGGACCTGGGCTTAATATCTGATCCTGATACAGGAGAGGTTAAGCAAGATTTTAAAAGAGCCAAGATATCCATTGATAGTGTAGAATTCTTATTAAACCAGATTAAAGATGAGCTAGAATCTGAAGATAAGAAGCAGATAGAAAACTTACTGGCTAATTTGCGTATGAATTATGTGGAAAAATATGAAGAAAGTCAAAAGTCTGCTCAACCGGATCAGGGTAAATGAATTAAACAGATAGATTGATTATCAATAATCAGTTCCAAAAGTTGTCTATCAAGGAGGTACAAAAATGCATAGCGACAAGAAGACTAGCAATTTAAAAATCGAGAAAAAATTTCTAAAAATTGCGGTTATCTTAATTATTCTGTTTTTTAGCTATTTTAGCCAACTTAATGCCCAGGATGCTCAGTCCTACTATCAAGATGGCTATCAATTTTTTTCGCAGGGTGATTACAACAAGGCTGAAGAAAATTATAAAAAGGCGATTGAGCTAAATCCTAATTTTGAGAATGCACATTATTGGTTAGGCAAAACTTTTCGGCAGACTGGACAGTATGACCGAGCAGTGACTCAATGGATAAACGTATTAAGAATAAACCCCAGAAATTCTTACGCCTTCCAGTATTTAAACGATAGCTTTCGAAATACTTCTAAAGTAACTAGTGATAGGTCTGGTGACTTTTTATTGGCAGGTTTGAATCTAATTGAAATTCAAAAAGATATTTTTTTAGATGAAAAAAGCGTTGATAACTATTCTTTGTTGTCGGCTATTCCCTATTTGAAAAAAGCGGCAGATTTAAATAGTAATAATATAGCCGCTTATTATTGGCTGGCAGAGGTCTATGAAGCCCTATCGAAAAAGGTCAGCTGGCAGTATACTTCTTTAGCGATAAGCAGTTTTGAGAAAGTTATAGCAACTGAAGAAAAAAACAACCCATCTGCCTTCCAAAGACCATCTGAGTATTGGTATTCCTATCAAGAGTTGATAAGAATTTTTCAATCTCTGGGGCTGAATGAAAGAAAAGATGACTTGATAGAACAATTACGAGAAGTAAAAGCAGCGCCCTTTGAACAGGTTTTAAATAACGCTGGATATACTAATTTAGGGTATCCTGATACCATTGAAATTATTAAAGAAGACTCTAAAGAATTAATTGAGTTGTGGAAATACGAAAAAGAACAAAAAACATTTAGAATTGTTAACAAAGAGGTAGTAGGAGAAGAACTTTTTGAATAACATTGAGACAGGTATGAGCTACCATGGATTAATAATAAATAAGAAAAAGATAGTGAACAATAATGAATAGCAGCCAATCAGAAAAAGATAAGAACGGACAGTTTGAGAAAGATTTACGGTTAGGAATAATGGGTGGGGTATTCGATCCAATTCATATAGGCCATCTTTTTACAGCTGAGGAGGCTAGAATAAAATTTAATTTACATAAAGTGATATTTGTGCCCAGCCTACAACCAATTCACAAGAGGAATGATCAGATAACTGATATTAAACACAGATTGAAGATGACTTATTTAGCCACTGAAGATAACCCCTATTTTGAAGTTTCTAAAATAGAAATAAATCGGCCAGGCCCCTCTTATACTATAGATACTGTTAGGGAATTCCGTAAAATATATGGTTGGCAAACCAATATTTTTTTTATTACAGGTGCAGATGCCTTTTTAGAGATAGATACCTGGTATAAAAAAGATGAGTTAATAAAACTGTGCCAATTCGTAGCGGCTACCAGACCGGGATATGATTTAGATAAATTAAATGATAATTTTAAAAAGGTTTTGAAAATTATGGAAATCCCGGCATTAGCCATTTCTTCCACTGATATCAGATATAGAGTAAAGAATAACTTAAATATCAAATATATCGTTTTGGAGGAAGTAAGAGATTATATCTATAAGAATAAATTGTATGTTTAAATAAGGAACAAGAAGTTAATAAAAAATAGTTTAGAGCATTGTATCATTAGAATGGATTTAGAAGAGATTAAAGATAAGCTAAAAGACATTATGGAAAAGAATAGGTATGAACATGCTTGCCGAGTCAGTTCGGTAGCAGAACAAATTGCTGAATATTATAATTTGCCCATTAAAAGTGTTAAGATCTCAGGATTAATTCATGATTGTGCTAAAGATTATTCAGATAGTCATATGAAGAGCTTGATAAAAAAGTATAATATAAGACTTAATGAGGTAGAAAGACATATTCCCAAAATTTGGCATGCTTACGTGGGCGCAGAGATGGCTAAAGAAGTTTTTCAGATTGAGGACCAAGAGATTGTGGATGCCGTAAAGTATCATAGCACAGCCTCTGTTAAACTTGGTTTGATAGGGAAAATAGTATATATAGCCGATAAGATTGAGCCGGATAGAAATTTAACGAAAATAAAAAAGTTGTGGCCATTGGTGTATAAAGATATAGATTTAGCTATGTTAGAATTGCTTGATCAGGAATTAGAATACTTAATTTCTAAAAGATTAGTTGTTCATCCCGATACTATAGGAGCTAGAAATAAAATTATAATTGAAAAAGGATACTAATTTGATGAGTAGGGCAGAAAGGCATATCCGCTCGAGAACTAAAAGAAATAGGTTTATTCAAATCTTCTTTTTTGGTCTTTTCTTGACCATTTGTTTAACTCTTATGTATTTTTTAAATGTATTTCCATTTCAATCTGGCATTTTGGGTTATGATAGACTTAACATCTTGGCAGTTGGTACTGACAGCGTGGAGGCTAATGGACGAGCTGACACCATTTTGATTTTAAGCTTAGACCCTAAAACTAAGGATGCCGTACTATTTTCTATACCAAGAGATATGAGAGTATTGATTCCTAATAAGGGTCTTGACAAGATAAACCATGCCTTTGCCTATCGTGGAATAGATTTATTAGAGAAAACGGTAGAAGAATTTACTGGCCTATCCATTCATTATTATGGAGTGATTGATTTCGAAAGTTTCAGATATATTATTGATGCTTTGGATGGGGTGAATATTTTTGTAGAAAAGGAGATGCACTATACTGATAGAGCAGGCTCTTTAAGAATTAACCTGAACCGAGGCCAACAAATTCTTGATGGAGAAAAAGCTCTGGAATATGTCAGGTTCCGCTCTGATGCCCTTGGTGATTTAGGGAGGATTCAAAGACAGCAAAAACTAATAAATGCCGTTATTGATAAAGTGCTGAATATGGAAAGCTTTGCTAAAATACCGACTCTCATTAATAATTTAACAGATTATATCAATACAAATATGCACCCCAATGATATTGTTACATTAGCTAGAATAATGAAGAATGTTGATAGGAGCAAAATATGGGTGGAAACAATTCATGGTGAACCCCAATACATAGACGGCATAAGTTACTTGGTACCTGATGTCCAAGAAGTAAAAAGCCGTATTCAGAATTTATTAAATAATAAATATAGGGGACTTAAAGTTGAAGTTTTAAATGGAAGCCAAATTCCGGGTATGGCAAATCAGGTGGCCCAACAATTGAAAAAGTTAGGCTTTGACGTCGCTAATGTTGACAATGCAGATAACTTTGACTATCAGAAAACTGTTCTTATTGTTTATGCTAAAAATGTCAAATTGGAAGAATATATCACTCAAGCCATTGGAGATGTGGAAATAGTTCGCAAGGAGCAACCGCATAATGGAATCGATATGACTATAATAGTCGGAAAAAATATAGCATACTAACTCTGTAATTTTGCTGCCGAACAAGTATTATTTTTATAATAAACAAGTGGGCCTGCAGTAGTGGTGTACATTGGTCTGAGGAATTAATATGTTTGATGTTATGCTTTTTAACCCAATTAGCAATGTTAGGAATATGTAAATCTTTGGCTTCAAAACTGTTCTAAATGAATACCCTGCCTGGTAATGGATTGCAGATAATGCTGAAAATGGTTTAAATATTTCGCCCGGCTTTTCAGAGTAACAAAGGTTATATTTGTGAATTTCGAGAAAACAATAAGTGTATATAATGTAGAAGCTATCTACCTAAGAGCTAAAACAAATAGTTCATAATATTTAAACCGGTCTCATAGAACTTGTTTTACCTTTGTGATAATATATTAGTAGATTAAATGCGCTAAATTACCTTAATGATAGCTTTTTATTTCTCGAAACCTATTGTTATATTATTATATTTTATCTAAATTAAATAAAATTTTTATAGGAGAATTGTATTTGATTGATAATAGCGAGGGAATTGCCCTATATTTTGCCAAAACTTTGCAAGAAAAGAAGGCTAAAGATACAATTATCCTCGATATCAAAAAAATTTCTATCATTGCAGATTATTTTATAATTACTACTTCCCAATCTTCTATTCATTTAAAATCTCTTATCGCTGTAATTAAGGATGCCATAATAGAGAACAAGATTAACCGAAATCTACGTTGCGAGGGTAGCGAATACACTGGTTGGGCTCTACTGGATTGCGGAGATATAATAATTCATCTCTTTTCTGAAGAAAAGCGCAGTTTTTATCACTTAGAACAACTTTGGCAAGATGCAAAACAGGTGAATATATAGGAGCAGCTATATTAACAGATAAGATAATAAATCGATTTTCTCACTGTTGGCATTATGAGCTTTATTTATTTTGGAGGTATATGGTAATGAATAAGATGGGAAAAAGTCCAGGACAGTGGTTGTTTGGATTGATAATTCTGGTAATCGGCATTATTTTTCTCCTGGAAAATTTGCTAGGTATCTCAATATGGGGAAGGATTTGGCTTTTTTGGCCTATATTTATTTTGCTTTGGGGGTTGATGGAAATATTGCAAAAAAAGTCCATCTTTTTTGGACTTATACTGCTGGCAATGGGAGCCCTATTTTTATTAAAAAATCTAGAACTCTTGCAGCTGCCCGACTTAATTTGGAAATATTGGCCGGTGATTATAATTGCCTTAGGTCTTGATCAGTTAATGGGAGGGCATGAGTCGACTATAATCAAGACAAGCCATGCCGGGGGGAAAACAAACAAGAAAATGCTGGTACAGGATGATGAAATAATATGATAGCGGAATATTGGTGAGTTAGCATGCTAGGTACCATTGTTAACACTATAGCTATTATTATTGGCTGCATGGTAGGTTTAACCCTGAAAGGCCATTTTCCCAAAAAGATCAGTATGATTCTTTTTCAGGGTATCGGACTTATTTCTTTGGCATTAGGTATACAAATGGCCATTCAAGCCAAGGAAATATTATTAATTATTTTAGCGGTGGTTGCCGGTAGTATTATCGGTGAACTAATGGACATTGAAGCTAGATTAGAAAAAACAGGAGAGAAAATTAAATTATTCTTTAGACATCAAGAAGGAAAAGAAAAATTTACAGAAGGATTTGTTACCACCAGTCTGCTGTTTTGTGTAGGCTCCATGGCTATTATGGGGGCAATTGAAGAAGGTTTAACTGGCAATCCCAATATTTTAATAGCCAAATCTGTCTTAGACCTGGTTTCTTCTATAGTTTTTGCTGCCTCTTTGGGAATAGGTGTCTTGTTATCAGCCGTTCCGGTTTTTTTATATCAAGGATTAATCACTCAAGCAGCTTTTTTGTTAAGAGATTGGATAACACCTGATATCATCAATGAAATGACTGCCGTGGGAGGAATACTCATTATAGGATTATCTTTGGGTATATTAGATATCAAGAAGACCAAGATAGCGAACCTATTGCCATCCTTACTGATTATTATCGTATTAATGACTATTAAAAAAAATATCATTGCCGTCTCAATTATTCCTTAAAAATTAAAAGTACCAATCATCTTTGCCTATGTTCAAATTTAGACTTACCAGTTCATGAGGAGTTTGATGTATTATGAAGAGTCCTTCTTTAGCAATACTAAAAAATATACCGAAAGATATGCTGAAAAAGAAACGGGTGTTAGTTAGGGTAGATTTTAATGTTCCCCTAAGCGAGAGTTTACAGGTTAAGGATGATACTAGAATTAGGGCAGCATCAGATACCGTAGAGTATTTACTAGCTTGTGACTGTATCATAATTCTAATAAGCCACTTGGGAAGGCCCAACGGTAATGTTGTTGAAAGCATGAGACTGGACCCCGTAGCCCGGAGTTTAGAAAGTATTATGCAGAGGAGGGTAGTTAAATTAAATGACTGCATTGGCGATGATGTTAAGATGGCAGTTGACAAATTGATTTCCGGGGATATTGTCTTACTGGAAAATTTACGTTTTCATAAAGAGGAAGAGAGTAATAATCCCATTTTTGCCCAACAATTAGCTTCACTGGCAGATATCTATGTTAATGACGCTTTCGGTGCTGCTCATAGGGCACACGCTTCTACTGTGGGAGTTACAACTTACCTGCCTTCTTTTGCTGGCTTTCTAATGGCTAAAGAAATCAAGGCATTGGATAGACTGATAGTAGACCCGGAACGACCCTTTATTTCTATAATTGGTGGTGCTAAAATTTCCGGGAAGATAGAAATATTGGAAAGATTAACAGAAATTAGTGATAAATTATTAATAGGTGGGGGGATGGCTTACACTTTTATTGCTGCTCAGGGATTTGAGATTGGGAAATCTATTTGGGAATATAATCAGATTGACTTTGTGAAAAGGTTAATGGCTAAGATTCAGGGAAGTAGCAAAAAGATTATTATTCCCACAGATGTACACGTATCAGGTGACTTTAGCATTAATTCCGAGAGCCGTATTGTACCTATCGCAGAGATAGGGGAGCACGTGTTAGGAATGGATATCGGAGAAAAGACCATCGACGAATTTAAGAAGATTATTGATAGTGCCAAAACTGTTTTTTGGAATGGTCCTTTAGGTGTTTTTGAGATGGCTAAATTTGCCCGTGGAACCAATGAGATTGCTAAAAAGATTGCCAGCATACATGGAAAAGTTTATTCTGTAATTGGAGGTGGAGACTCAATATCCGCTGTTAACAAACTTGGCCTTGCTTCAAAATTTTCACATATTTCCACAGGAGGTGGAGCCTCTTTGGAATATGTCGCGGGAAGGGAACTTCCTGGGATTGAAGTATTAAGAAAATAATTGTCTAGAGGACCCCTTTCTTCAAAATACCCCCTTAAGTTTAGGTTAAAAACACAAGAAGTATATTATTTT
This sequence comes from Candidatus Stramentimicrobium fermentans, assembly GCA_012520575.1. Classification (GTDB taxonomy): domain Bacteria; phylum Atribacterota; class Phoenicimicrobiia; order Phoenicimicrobiales; family Stramentimicrobiaceae; genus Stramentimicrobium; species Stramentimicrobium fermentans. The sequence continues at coordinate 10,171 of JAAYOB010000007.1, read as the reverse complement.
CTGGGGCTGTCTTATCTAAAAATAAGAAAAAGCAAAATCCTCTTTCCCTAATTCTGATAGCATCCTTTAATGTTATGATACACGCTCTTTTAATTGAAGTTCAAATAATCAAACCTTTTATAGTCAATTCAGACTGTTCAAGCTCTGACCTTCATAGCTTGATAACAGTCCTTAGCTAAAATGTTTCTAATGTATTTGGCTACTCCAGGGGCTTTATGCCTATTGACAGAATAGAAATTGGAGTTATAATAATACCCTAGGGGGGTATATTAGGTTAATATAATATAAGGAAGATAAATGGATATAGATGAGCTAAATAAAGTAAAGATTTTACATCGCTTAAAAAAGATAGAAGGGCAAATACGGGGAATCCAAAACATGCTCCTTAATAATCGTTCTTGTTCCGATATTTTAATGCAGGTAGCGGCAGTCCATTCAGCTCTAAAAAAGATTAATCAACTAATTTTGGAAGAAAAAGTAAATGCTTTTTTCAATTTTACTGAGGATACTTCTCTATATCAGAATAATTTAGATGAAATCATCGAACTTATCATTAAATTTATCAAATAAGTTGCCCCTATGGTTAATTTGGTACGTTTGCTAAAAAATATTTTGTTAAATTAAGGTATATCATGCTTTGCCAATTATGTAAAAAATATAGAGCAACGGTAAGGATCGTCAAAATAGTGGGAGATGATAAGACAGAGTTAAGTATATGCAGCGAGTGTGCCAACTCTGTTTTAGGAAACCCAATTTCCTATCTCTCCTTTAATAAATGTAGCATTAAAGATGTATTGGACGGATTATTGAATACATCTTTCAAATACAGTGATGGAAATAGCATCGATAGCTTATCATCTAACCAGTCTTGCCCTAATTGCGGACACACTTATCAAGAATTCATTAAAATTGGGAAATTGGGCTGCAGTCAATGCTATGAATGCTTTAGGAAGGAATTGACTCCAATTTTGACTAAATTACATGGCCATTCGCGCCATGTTGGAATTGTACCTTCTGCCTATCAGGAGCGTTATAGCAGGCTCAAGAAGATAAAAGAGATAGAGGATGAGTTACAACAGGCAATTATAAAAGAGGAGTATGAAAGGGCAGCCTTGTTAAGAGATAAGATTATTGAAGAAAAAAAGAGAGTGAATAATGTCGATAGTAAGTGATAAGAAGACTACACTCATCCGTAGGTTAAGAGATAGTACTGCCCAATGGGCTAAAGGAGATGGCCCTCTCAATCATATTGTAGTCTGTACCAGGATTCGTTTAGCCAGGAACTTATCGGGTATCCCTTTTCCCTTTAAAGCTAATGATGAGCAATTAAGGCAGGTTTTAATACGAAGCGAGGGCTTAATAAAAAATAATAAACACTTTTCTAGTTTTCAGTCTATAAAATTAAGTGATTTAAATAGTAGGGATATTCAATTTTTAATTGAAAAACGTTTAATTAGTATAGCATTAGCTCGACTAACCCATCCCTATCGTGCTTTTATTTATAGACCGGATGAGCTGGTTAGTGTCCTTGTCAACGAAGAAGACCACATCAGGATACAATGTTTATTGTCTGGATTGCAATTGAAAAAAGCTTGGAAAATTATTAGGGGGTATGACCGAAAGATAGTGAGAGAAATTGAATATGCTTTTGATGAAAAGGAGGGCTTTTTAACTAGTTGTCCCACCAATGTGGGGACTGGTCTAAGGGCTTCAGTCATGCTACATTTGCCAGCATTATTAATTAGTAATAAATTAGGTGAAATAATGTCAGGAATTGTCAAGAAAGGCTATGCTGTGAGAGGGTTTTATGGAGAAGGTACCAATATTCAAGGAAATTTTTTTCAAGTTTCCAACCAGATTACTCTGGGCTTAACCGAAGAGGAGATATTAGATAAATTTGAGATAGAGACTAAGAAATTAATTATAGAAGAAGAAAAATCAAGAGAAGAATTAATATTGTACCATAAGACTAAAATTGAAGACCAGATTAAACGTGCCTACGGAATACTGTCCAATGCTAAAATTATTTCCACTAAAGAGGCGACCGAGCTTTTGTCTAAGGTTAGGTTTGGTATAGAACTGGGTATGTTAACCAAAATTGGATATGATACAATTAATCGTCTGATGTTAATTATTCAACCAGGGTACCTACAGCTATTAAAAAATCAAAAAATGAATAAAGACAAGCGAGATTTATTTAGAGCTGAGTTAATACAAGAACTGCTCCCCTCATAGGGGAACTTAAATTTACAGATAATTAGAACTTACCTATATTTTAAAAAATCGGAGAAAGGTTTAAAATGTTCAAGAGATATACAGAAAAAGTTAGAAAAGTGATTATGATGGCGCAAGAAGAGGCGGTCAACCTCAATCACAATTATATTGGAACTGAGCATATTTTAATAGGTTTGGTTAAAGAAAGCGAAGGAGTTGCGGGGAGAGTCCTGCGAGATTTAGGAATAGAAGCAGATAGGGTAATTGAAGATATTGAAAAAATAGTGGGGAGAGGAAAGTATCAGGAGGTTAGCGAAATCACCTTTACCCCGAGGGCTAAGAAAGTATTGGAGCTGTCCTCCCAGGAAGCTAGTAGATTAGGACAAAATTATATTGATACCGAACATATCCTGCTTGGTCTAATTAAAGAAGGCAGTGGGGTGGCGACTAGAATTTTAGAGGAGTCAGGCATTGATCTGGAAAATATATATGCTCAGATTATGAAGATGTTCATGGAGAGTAACTACACAGAAACTACAAGCGGTGGTGTCAGGAAGGAGACCAAGGTTCCTGCTCTGGATGAGTTTGGAAGAGATTTAACCGAGCTAGCTAGAGAGGAAAAGTTAGATCCTGTGGTAGGCCGAAATAACGAGATTCAGAGAGTGATACAGATATTAAGCCGCAGAAAGAAAAATAATCCTTGCTTAATCGGTGAAGCCGGTGTTGGAAAGACTGCTATCGTAGAAGGATTAGCTCAAAAAATAGCCAATAATGATGTTCCGGAAATATTAAAAAACAAGAGGATAATCTCTCTTGACCTGGCTTTAATAGTGGCGGGCACTAAGTATAGGGGCGAATTTGAGAAACGTCTAAAAAGAATAGTGAAAGAAGTACAGAATTCCAATGACATAATTCTTTTTATTGATGAGCTGCACACCTTGGTAGGGGCAGGGGCGGCTGAAGGGGCCATTGACGCTTCTAATATACTAAAGCCTGCCTTAGCCAGAGGGGAGATTCAGGCTATTGGAGCTACTACCACTGATGAATACAGAAAATACATTGAAAAAGATAAGGCACTGGAAAGACGTTTTCAGCCTATTTTGGTTCCCGAACCCAGCATTGAAGAGGCTATTCAAATCCTAAGAGGGCTGAGAGATAGATATGAAGCCCATCATAAGCTAATTATCACTGATGAAGCCTTGGTTGCTGGGGTAAAATTAGCTGCCCGATATGTTTCCGGTCGGTTTTTGCCGGATAAGGCTATCGATGTAATCGATGAGGCATCATCGAGAGTCAAATTGAAAAATACGGTATTTCCACCGGATGTTAAGGAAGTAGAAGCACAGCTGTCCCAGGTAAGAAAAGAAAAAGAAGCTGCGGTTAGGATGCAAGAATTTGAAAAAGCAGCTAAATTGAGGGATAAAGAAAGAAAATTTGAAGAGAAATATAGTGAAATTAAAGCAGAATGGGAAACTGGAAAAACTAAAAACAAAATAGAAGTTACTATAGAAGATGTTGCTGATGTGGTTTCCAGCTGGAGCGGTGTCCCGGTCTATTCTCTAAAAGAGGAAGAAGCGCAAAAACTTATTCGGATGGAAGACGAAATACATAAACGAATTGTAGGACAGGATGAAGCTATTAAGGCTATAGCTAGGGCTGTGCGAAGGGCTAGAGCCGGTATGAAAGATCCCAAAAGGCCAATTGGATCGTTTATCTTTTTAGGTCCTACTGGAGTAGGCAAGACTGAATTAGCTCGAAGTTTGGCTGAATTTTTATTTGGCGATGAGAATGCCATGATCAGTTTAGATATGTCCGAGTATATGGAAAAGTTTGCTGTTTCCCGATTAGTTGGCGCGCCCCCGGGATATGTGGGATATGAAGAGGGTGGACAATTAACTGAAAAAGTAAGAAGACGTCCTTATTCTGTGGTATTGTTGGATGAAATTGAAAAAGCACATCCTGATGTTTTTAATATCTTGTTGCAGATATTTGAGGATGGCAGGCTGACTGACGCTCAAGGAAGGGTAATTGATTTTAAAAACACTGTTATTATTATGACCTCTAATGTTGGAGCCACCTTAATTAAGAAAGGTACCTCCTTGGGCTTTAGAAGTTCCCAGGAGCCAGAGCAAATGGCCTACAAAGATATAAAAGACAATGTTATGGGAGAATTGAATAAAACCTTCAGGCCAGAATTCCTAAATAGAATTGATGAAGTAATAGTGTTTAAGAGTCTTACTAAGGACGAAATCAGACAGATTGCCGATTTACTGCTCAATGAAGTCAGAGAATTATTAGCAGAACAAAAAATAACCTTCCGTGTGAGCAAAAGCGCTAAAGATGTATTGGTAGAAGAAGGTTTTGACCCCAATTTTGGAGCGAGGCCATTAAGAAGAACCATTGAAAGATTGGTGGAGAATCCCATATCGGAAAAGATACTTTCTGGTGAATTTAAAGAAGGGAGCGAGGTTGTCATAGGTGCTAAGAAAGGAAAGATTTGTTTTCAAAAGACCGTAACCAGTAAAAAGTAAAAAGGAATGAGTAGCAGTTTAAAAGATTAAGCACTTTTTTAAACCATGAAAAATAATAAAAAATACTATCTTTGTGAAAAATGTAATTTTGAAACCTCCCAATGGTTAGGTCGCTGTCCTAATTGTGGAGTCTGGAATTCTCTTTTACCCCTGGATATCTCCCAAAAGGATAAAATACCTGTAAGGATTGAAAAGGGAGACTTGGCTCAACCTCTCACTAGATTAAAATTTAAACCAGACGGGCAACGCTACCAAACCGGTATTACGGAATTTGACCGTGTTTTAGGAGGAGGAGTCGTACCAGGTTCGCTTATTCTTATTGGTGGTGAGCCTGGTATTGGAAAATCAACCTTAGCATTACAGATAGCTCAGCAGTTGGGACAGGAAATCGGAAAAGTGTTATATGTTACTGCGGAAGAATCATTAAACCAGATTTTCCTCAGAGCTAACAGATTAGCGGTCAACTCCAATAAAGTCTATTTGCTCTCAGAGAATAATCTGGAAAAGATTATTGCCCAGATAGTACAAATAGCCCCTCAAATTGCCATTATTGATTCTATACAGATTATCCATGATACCAGTATTCCGTCTGTTCCCGGAAGTGTGAGTCAGGTAAGAAATTGTACTTCTCAATTGATGGAGATGGCTAAGAGAGAAAATATTGCTTTAATCATTATCGGACATGTTACCAAAGGTGGGGAAATTGCCGGGCCAAAAATACTGGAGCACATGGTAGATACGGTATTATATTTAGAAGGTGAAAGATTTCAAACCTATCGGTTGCTCAGAGGGATAAAAAATAGATTTGGAGCTACTAATGAGTTAGGTATTTTTCAAATGGAACATGCTGGCTTAAAAGAGGTGACCAACCCTTCCAAGATGCTGTTATCTTCTCGAGCTCACCCTATTCCCGGAACGGCTACTACTGTTACTTTTGAAGGCAGCCGCCCCTTAGCGGTAGAGATTGAGGCCTTAACCAGTTCCTCTTTTTTAAACTATCCCCGACGGGTTGCAACCGGGGTAGATTGCAATAGAGTTTCTTTAATAATTGCCATATTAGAGAATAAGCTGCAGCTGCAATTGCAGAATAAGGATATTTATATTAATACTGCGGGCGGAATTAAAATAAATGAACCAGCCATTGATCTGGGAATTGCTATAGCTATGGTTAGCAGTATGAAGAGCCTGGTTATTCCTTTAGATACTGTTGTTTTTGGAGAGTTGGGTCTTACTGGAGAAGTACGGGCTGTAGGATTATGTGAGAGGAGACTTAAAGAAGCTCATTATATTGGTTATAAAAGGGGTATTATTCCACTGGAAAATGCCAAGCAAATTACAGCTGATTTTAATGATTTCAAAATAGACCCGATTCAAAATATTGGAGATATAATTTATTTTCTTAAGAAATAGATAATAACCAGAAAATCCGAAAATGTGTGGCTTTACACCATTTTAGGCTAATGGTATACTTTAATTAACATATTATTTATCCATCGTTAAACAAAAGTAATAATCTTTTAAGTTAGAGAGGAGGGGGTAGAAAAATAATCTGTTGCTTTTTAAGTTAGCTAAAACTGAATAGAGGAGGTAGTTGATTTGTCAGGTTTAGCCAAAAAGATGATATGCTTATGCTTTGTGCTGGCAGGTGGAATATTTGGTTATACGCTCATTCCTGGCTTTAATGTTCTTAATAATTTAGAAATATTTATACAAAATAAATGGCTAATTCCCATTATTTCGTTGATTATCGGCGGTTTGTTCGGATTTATATTATTTATTATTAGTTATGAAAAATTAAGCCATGCTGGGAAAAAAATTATAACCTATTTCTTAAAAATCCCTGCCCAAAAAATACTTTCCGGTGTTATAGGACTTATTGTTGGATTAATAATAGCTAATCTATTAGCCTATTCCTTATCTTTTATTCCCTATATAGGTAATTACTTACCCATTATACTTAACATTACTTTAGGTTTATTGGGAATCAATATCGGTTTACAAAAAAGGAATGAAACAGTTAATTTTTATAAAAAGAATATTGAAAAATTGAAGAAAAGAGATAAGAGTGCCCATTATCAATTAAAACTGCTGGATACCAGTGTTATTATTGACGGTCGAATTGCCGATATTTGTCAGACTGATTTTCTAGAAGGAAAATTAGTTATTCCCCGCTTTATATTAAGCGAATTACAGGCTATAGCCGATTCTTCTGAGCCTTTAAAGAGAAATAGAGGCCGGCGTGGTTTAGATATTTTGAATAAGATTAATAAAATACAGAGTAATAAGATTAAAATTATCAATCGTGATTATCCAGAGCTAAAAACAGTTGATGCCAAGTTGATCAAACTAGCAAAAGAGTTAGATGCCAAAGTTTTAACAAATGATTATAACCTGAACAAATTAGCACAGTTAGAAAATGTCAAAGTATTAAATATCAACGATTTGGCAAATTCCTTAAAATCGATAATTTTACCAGGAGAGGAACTGGTTACACAGATAGTTAAAGAAGGGAAAGAGTTGGGACAGGGATTAGCCTATTTAGATGATGGCACTATGATTGTGATAGAAGATGGTATTAACAGTATAGGAGAAAAGGTTAAAGTTACTGTAACCAGTATTCTTCAAACCCCAGCCGGAAGAATGATATTTGGCCGGATTAAAGGAAGGCTAACTAAAAAGAATCTGGAAAAAAGCTATGGCAAGAAGAAAGCTTCTACCAATTATAGTACTAAATAATAATTAAAATAAACTTAAAGAAAGGCGAGGTATCCATATTGAGTTTACAGTTATACAATACTTTATCCGGAAAGAAAGAAGAATTTATCCCTCTTCGTGGGAAACAGGTTGGTATGTATGTTTGTGGGCCGACAGTTTATAATTATTTTCACATTGGCAATGCCAGACCCTTTTTAGTTTTTGAAGTACTCAGACGCTATTTAAAATATAAAAACTATGATGTAACGTATGTATCTAATTTTACCGATATAGATGATAAGGTTATTAATAAAGCAAAAGAAATGGGATGCACGTATTCAGAAGTTGCAGATAGATTTATAAAAGAATACTTCCAAGATGCTGATTATTTAAATATCGGAAGGGCCGATTTTTATCCCAGAGCAACTGAACATATAGCTGATATCATAGGACTCATTCAGAGATTAGAGGAGAAAGGCTTTACCTATGTTGTGGAAGGGGACGTTTTTTATGACATCAGTAATTTTAAAGAATATGGGAAGCTTTCTAAGCAAAATCTGGATGAGATAAAAATCGGGGCTAGGATTGAATTGGATGAACGAAAAAAAAATCCCTATGATTTTGTGCTCTGGAAAAAAGCAAAAGAAGGGGAGCCTAAATGGGATAGTCCTTGGGGGGCAGGACGTCCTGGCTGGCATGTTGAGTGTTCCGCAATGTCAGCTAAATTTCTTGGCGAAAGTTTTGATATACACGCTGGGGGCGAAGACTTAATCTTTCCACACCATGAAAATGAAATAGCTCAAAGCGAAGCTGCCAGCGGAAAAATATTCGCTAAATATTGGATGCACAATGGCTATCTGAAGATAGATAATAGGAAAATGTCCAAATCATTAGGAAATATTTTAACCATAAGAGAATTGTCCCAGAAATACGATGGCTCGGTGATGAGGCACTTTTTACTGTCGGCACACTATAGAAGTCCGTTAAATTATTCCCTGGAACAGATGGAGCAATCTAAAAATAGTATGGAAACATTAAATAACACTGTGTATAATTTTAACTTTATACTTAAAAAAAATCTGGGTAATAGCGCAACAGACCGAAAAAGCAAAAAACTTAGTGATACTGTAGATGAGATGGTAGAAGAATTTAATGCCGCAATGGATGATGATTTCAACACCCCTAAAGCTTTAAGTACACTATACCTGCTGGCTAGAGAGGCAAACATTTATTTAAATGAAGTGCCCGACAAGAATAAAGAAGTAGTAAAAAAGGTTCTGCAGTTTTATAAAGATTTTGGAACAACCATACTAGGATTAAAATATTTGTCAGAACTAGACGAACAAGAACAAATTTCTAAGGAAGATATTGAACAATTAATTGAAAAAAGAGAGAGAGCCAGGAAGAACAAAGATTGGCAGGTTGCAGATCAAATCAGAGATAAATTGAACAGTCTAGGTGTAATAATTGAGGATACTGCAGAAGGCGCACGTTGGAAGAAACACTGATAAGTCATGTCATATATCCGTAGATAAATATCTTGTTAATGCCCTTATACTGCTAATTAATCAGGAGTTTTCAGATAGGTGGATTTGAAAGAAAAAGCAATAACAGCTTACCAAAATTATAATGATAGAGAACTAATCAGTTTAGTAAACAATGGAAATGAGATAGCCGAGTATTATCTTATTAATAAGTATAAAAGAGTTGTAAAAATAAAAGCAAGGGCTTATTTTTTGATCGGAGCTGATACTGATGATGTCATACAAGAGGGGATGATTGGACTATATAAAGCAGTGAGAAGTTATGATAATAGTAAATCAGCCTCTTTTAGGGCTTTTGCGGAAATTTGCATAAACAGGCAGATAATTACAGCTATAAAGGCGGCTTCCCGAAAAAAGCACATCCCTCTTAATTACTACCTTTCTTTAAATCAGCAGATAGATAGTATTGAAAATAGCGATAGAACACTTCTGGATATTGTTGATGATTTAAACTTAACTGATCCTATGAATATATTTCTCAATAGAGAAAGTTTACAGGAATTAAAAAAAAGATTAAATGATATACTTTCCAATTTAGAAAGAAAGATACTAAAAACATATTTAGAAGGGAAGACATACCAGGAGATCGCACTGGAAATTGATAAAAGTACTAAAAGTGTAGATAATGGTATGCAGAGAATTAAGAAAAAATTAGATTTACTTAGAAAACTCGATTGACTTAAACTAGAAAAATAATTATAATGTTTTATGTTGCCGGTGTAGCTCAGTTGGTAGAGCAGCTGATTTGTAATCAGCAAGTCATCCGTTCGAATCGGATCATCGGCTCCAGGAGACAGTGTCTTGTACTGGGGAGGTACCAAAGTGGTTAAATGGAGCGGACTGTAGATCCGTTGGCTGAACGCCTTCGAAGGTTCGAATCCTTCCCTCCCCACCTCAAAGCCCGCGTAGCTCAGTTGGCAGAGCGCATCCTTGGTAAGGATGAGGTCACCGGTTCAACTCCGGTCGTGGGCTCCAAAATTAGCTTAAGTATATGCTTAAAGTCCGTTTTCTGTTTATAAGGTAAAATACTTATAGTTGTGTAATTTAAGGATATAATTAGAATTAGCAAACCCTTTAAGGAGGAAAAACAAAATGGCTAAAGAAAAGTTTGTCCGTTCCAAACCGCATGTCAATATTGGGACTATTGGTCATGTCGACCACGGTAAAACAACTCTTACTGCGGCAATT